>NZ_JAKUDS010000028.1 GCF_023221775.1 Enterococcus cecorum
AATAATTAAAGAAGTGTAGCAAGCTCGAAAGGATTTGTTTTCTTTCGAGTTTTTTTATGCACCTAAGCCCGCCGGACACCCTCTTCTAGCCTAGCCTTCGTAAACATTTCCATCTCTAGTCCCATCGGCAGCGACTTTATCTTATGGTATAATTATTTTGTAGTAACAATTAATGAAAAATATTGGAGGTTTTCTTATGGGTATTATTAAAGCAGCAATTCAAAGTGCCACATCGACATTGGCGGATCAGTGGCTAGATATTATCGAACCAGATACAATGGACAATACCACGCTGATGTGTAAAGGGATATTAATGTCCAAAAATAAAAAACGTGGCAGCAACACGAAAGGCTCCGTCGATTATATTTCTGATGGTTCGATGATTCGTGTCTATCCAAATATGATGATGCTTTTGGTAGATGGTGGGCAAATTATCGACTACACCGCGGAAGAAGGCTATTATAAAGTGGACAATTCGGCGGCACCATCGCTTTTTAACGGTGATTTTGAAGGCGCGCTGAATGAAAGTTTCGAGCGTTTCCGTTTTGGTGGAGTGACGCCAAGTAAGCAAGAAGTGTTCTTTATTAATTTACAAGAGATTCGTGGCATTCGTTTTGGTACGCAGCAACCAATTAACTATTTCGATAATTTTTACAATGCGGAATTATTCGTGCGTGCTCATGGTAGCTACTCCATCGCGATTACCGATCCGATTTTATTCTTCAAAAATGTCGTTCCTAAAGGGGTGACTCGCTTAACAATCGATGAAATTAACGAACAGTTCTTAATGGAATTTGTCAGCGGTCTACAAAGCTCGATCAATCAACTTTCGGCCCAAGGTGAACGCATTAGCTATCTGGCTTCTAAAACGGCGGAACTATCCAAAGTCATGAACCAAAACCTTGACGAACAATGGAAATCCCTACGCGGCATCGAAATTGTCTCCATCGCCCTAGCCAGCATTTCTTACACGGATGATTCACAACAACTCATCAATATGCGAAACAAAGGCGCGATGTTTAATGATCCGAATTTGCGTGAAAGCTTTATGCAAACCAGTATCGCTCAAGGCATTGCAGATGCGGGAAACAATCCAAACGGTGCGGCCAATGCTTTCTTTGGTATGAATATGGGCGCGAACTTAACCGGCGATTACTTATCACAAGCTTCTCGCCAAAATCAAGCACAAGCCCAACAAAATCAACAAGCGGCAAACACCTCAGCAGCGCAAGAATCTAGCTGGCACTGTCCGAACTGTAACCAAGAAAATACCGGCAAATTCTGCAGCAACTGCGGCACGCCTAAACCAACGACAAATACTGGCATGAAGGTACGTTGTAGCAAATGTAAGAGCGTGATTGAAATTACCAATGCCATGCCTAAGTTCTGCCCAGAGTGTGGCCAACCCTTTTTAGCAGAAAGTCTCGATTAAGGAAGTGAAATTATGGAAGCTTTAACCCATCGCTGCCCAAATTGTGGCGGGGCATTAACTTTTGAACCTAGCGACCAGCAATTTCATTGTCCCTACTGTTTGAGTGTCTTTACTGAAGAAGAGGTCACTACCTTCGAGCAAAAGCAAAAACAAGCCAAGGCCTTCGCACAAGATGAGGCCAATACCCAATCGCAGACCACCACGCAACCAAATGAAATAACAGAAGACGCCTATGATTTATATAGCTGTCCGAGTTGTGGGGCCCAGATAGCCTGTGAAGCCACCACAGCCGCAACTGAATGCTATTTTTGCCATAGTCCTGTTATTTTAAGTGGTCGTTTATCCGGGGATTTGCTGCCGGATAAAATCCTACCTTTTAAAATAACTAAAAAAGAAGCACAAAAGCAATTTATCAACTGGGCGAGTCGTAAATTTTTCGTCCCACGTGCCTTTTTCAATGAGCAGCAAGTCGAAAAAATGACTGGCGTGTACTTTCCTTATTGGATTACTGAGGCCAAGGGAGAGGCGGAAATTAGCGGCAAATCAACGACCATTCGTGTTTGGCAAGTAGGCAATGTCGAATATACCGAAACCAAGCAATACCATATCCATCGCAAAGGCAAGTTTCATTTTAAAAACCTTGTGAAAAATGCCCTAACGAAAAATGTGCAAAAGAAAATGGTCGAAGCGGTCCAACCTTTTCCACTTGAGGCGATGCAAGACTTTCATTCGCAATATTTATCAGGCTTTTTAGCTGAAAAGCGCGATATCGAATTTGACCAACTGAAAGCCAATGTCCGTCATGAAATGGGCGATTATGCATTAGAAGCGTTTGAAGATACGATTGCGGCTCAAACTAGTTTTCAGCCTGAGATCCAAGAAAGCAAGGTCCTCGCCATTGATAAACAATATGTGCTTTTGCCGATGTGGCTGGTTACCTATAAAAACCGCGCTTCGTCAAATAAAGTTTATTATTACGCAATGAATGGCATCACCGGAAAAACAGCGGGAATCTTGCCTTTAGATTCACTGAAGTTAGGACTGGTTTCTGGAATCAGTGGTGTGATTGTGACTGCGTTATTATTGTTAGGGGGGTATTTCTTCTTATGAGTACGAACCTATCTATCAAAAAATGGACGCTTTGGCTAAGCATGATTTGCGGGTTCATGCTATTTGTTATCGCGGCTACTCCTATTTATGCGCAAGAAAATACCTATGTCAAAGATGAAAACAATCATTTATCCGCAAGTCAGCTTGATCAATTAGCCAAAATTGCTGAAGAAATTAAGGCTGAAAATCAAGCCACGACTTTGCTAGTGATTACCGATACACCAACCGATGATGTCGAATATTCGGCCCAAGAGTATCTTTACAACACCGTAGGCAAAGATGGCAATGGCGCGATTTTTTACATTGATTTAGCCAATCGTCACTTTACTACGGTGACATCGGGGAATATGATTGATTTTCTAACCGATGCACGCTTGGAAGATATCAATGACAAAGTGACCGAATCGCTAAAAGACAATAACTTTGACCAAGCCGCTCGTGATTATTTTGAAATGGTACTAGAAGATGTTAAAGCAGGGATACCGCATCATCATTATCGCATCAATAAAGATACCGGGGAAATCACTTATATCAAGACGTTGACCCCGTTAGAAATTGGCATTGCGATAATCGGTGGAATCGCGACTTGCTTGGGGATTTTCTTCACGGTTAAAGGGCGCTACCAACTTCGCATTGGTGGACGTTATCATTATGACCGTCAAAATAATGGCGTGATTGATTTAGAAATTAATGATACAGATTTAATTGGTAGTTTTGTCACCACCCGCGTCATTGAAACCCATGACGATGATGATCATGATTCTGGTGGTAGTACCTTTAGCTCAGGTTTTGGCGGCGGAAGTTTTGGCGGCGGAGGCAGTCGTTCGTTTTAGACCTTGTAATTCAAAATTTTAGTACAAATTCGTAAAAACAGCAGCATGATGTCGGCTGCTGTTTTTTTGTTTCCTCCCCTTGCCCACTTCACAACCTTGGTTAATCTGTGTTCAGTGGGTAGCTCCTTTACATCTAAGCCGGCCTGTTTAGGAAAATCTTAAAAAATAGTAGATTTTCCTACCATTCCGGACAATCTTAGCTACTCGGAGCTGTTCGACCCACTTCACAACCTTGATAGACGGTGTAAATCGACTAGCTACTTCGGCGTATAAGCCACCACATCTGGGAAAGTCTTTACTTCTTGGACTTTCCCGATGTGTTGGACAAACCTTATCCGCTCGTAGCTGCCCGAGTCGATTTACAACCTGTTTTGACGGTGTTCGGCAGCTAGACATTGTGAAATTCGCCCTCCCGCTTGAGAAAATCTCCCTTCATCCGATTTTCTTAGCAGTAGGTAAGCACACGAATTTCTTCACGTCTACCCAACCCACTTCACAACCTTTATTCAAAGTGCTATACTGTTAGTCATCTAGAGTTTTTGCAAGCTCTCTGCTGGTGAGTAAAAGGTTGGTTATGTTTAGGTTGACTTTTATGAACTGGTGAAATATAAAAAATGGAGTGATTAAAATGACAACAATTGATTGGAATAACCTAGGATTTAACTATATCAAGACTCCTTGGCGCTATCGTATGTATTGGAAAGACGGTCAATGGAGTAAAGGAGAATTGACTGAAGACAGCACGTTACAAATCAGTGAAGCATCAGCAGCTTTACACTACGGCCAACAATGTTTTGAAGGTTTGAAGGCTTATCGACGCAAAGATGGCAAGATTAATCTCTTCCGTGTCGATGAAAATGCCAAACGTCTCAATCGAAGCGCAACTCGTCTATTAATGCCAACAATCCCTGAAGAAACTTTTATTGATGCCGTCAAACAAGTAGTCAAAGCCAATGAAGATTTTGTCCCCCCTTATGGCACAGGAGCGACATTATACATCCGTCCACTATTAATCGGTGTCGGTGATAGTATCGGAGTCAGTCCTGCACCAGAATACATTTTCACCGTATTTTGTATGCCTGTTGGACCATACTTCAAAGGTGGCTTGACCCCTACGAACTTCATCGTTTCTGAATATGACCGCGCTGCCCCTCAAGGAACGGGTGCTGCCAAAGTCGGTGGGAACTATGCCGCAAGTTTATTACCAGGTAAAGACGCCCATGATCATAAGTATTCAGACTGTATTTACCTAGATCCAGAAACCCATACCAAGATTGAAGAAGTCGGCTCAGCAAACTTCTTTGGGATTACAAAAGATAACAAATTTATCACACCAAAATCTCCTTCTATCTTACCAAGTATCACCAAGTATTCCCTATTATACTTGGCAAAAGAACGCTTAGGATTAGAAGCGATTGAAGGCACGGTTAAAATTGATGAATTAGACCAATTTGCCGAAGCCGGTGCCTGTGGAACTGCCGCTGTAATCTCTCCAATCGGTGGGATTCAATATAAAGATAACTTCCATGTCTTTTATAGCGAAACCGAAGTCGGACCAGTGACTAAAGCTTTATATGATGAATTAACTGGTATCCAATTTGGGGATAAAGAAGCGCCTGAAGGATGGATTTTTGTAGTCGAATAAAATCAAATAACGCTTGAAAGATTGGTTGTCATATGCAGCCAATCTTTTTTATAACAATTTTTTTACAAATAGCATCTAGGTCTAAAGTCTAGTTGACAAAACGCACACAAAATCAGTATCATAAATTTATGAATACAGAAAAGAGGTAAAAAGAGTTTGATTCGCATAAATATGTTCTCTTCAGCGGAAAAAGTCAAAGGTCAAGGAGTGGCTAGTGCTTACCGTGAGCTAATAAATATGCTAGAAAAAAGATTTAGCGATGAATTTATCATTCGTATCAACAATTATCAAGCCTCTGATATTTCACATTACCATACCATCGATCCACTCTTTTATCTTTCTACTTTTTTAAGGAAGACTCGTGGCGTGCGTGTGGGCTATGTGCATTTTTTACCAGAAACTTTACAAGGTAGTATCAAATTACTGCGCCCAATCCAAGCAATCGTTAACTGGTATGTGACTTCTTTTTACAAGCGAATGGATCAATTAGTCGTTGTCAATCCTAGCTTTATTGAAGATTTGGTGCGTTTTGGCTTAAAGCGCGAAAAAATCACCTATATTCCTAACTTTGTATCTAGTCAAACCTTCTATCCACAAGAGGAAAAGACTAAGCAAAATTTCCGCCAAGAGTTAGGCTACCAAACAAATGATTTTATCGTGCTTGGGATTGGTCAGATTCAAGAGCGTAAAGGCGTCGATGATTTTATCCAGCTGGCTATCGATAACCCACATATTCAATTTATTTGGGTCGGTGGCTTTTCATTTGGGATGATTACCGATGGCTATGACAAGTACAAAAAAATTGTCAATGAGCCACCTGCCAATCTGAAATTCACCGGTATTGTCGACCGTGATCAGATTAATGATTATTATAATTTAGCAGATTTGTTCTTACTTCCTTCTTTTAATGAGCTTTTCCCAATGAGTATTTTGGAAAGTTTTAACTGCCATTTGCCAGTGATGTTGCGCAAATTAGATTTATATGATGCAGTCATTGCGGATAAATATATTGAGACACGCGATGTGAATGAAATGCATGAAAAACTCAATGACTACTATCAACATCGCGAAAAGTTACTACCTTATATCGAAAAATCCAAACAAGCGGCCCAATTTTATTCAGAAGACCATGTGGCGCAAATGTGGTACGAATACTATACCGGCCTCTTAGAAAATCAAGAAATCAACGAACTTCCACCTTTGTAATGATGCAAATTTGGAAGTTTTTTTACACGCAAAAAAACCACCCATCCTGAACTGAGGATGAGTGGTCCAACTTAGGAGAAAAGAGAATGTGTTTTATTCATCAGATAATCCATAAAAGGCTAGTCCTTCATACTTCCAGCCGAGTGACACAAGATGCTTGATTTCATCTAGGTTCGTCGTAAAGTGATGTGAACCGGCACCTTTTTCGTTTGGATTAAATAGTCGATAAATGGCTAAGGCACCTGAGTTTGGTAAGCCAGCTTTAGAGTTAGAGTAAAAGGCGGTACCCTCTTTCTTCCAACCCACTTTTGCAAGATGTTCGCACTCATCTGCATTCATTGTATAGAAGTGTTCTCCTGAATTTGGATTGTATAAACGATAGACTGCTTCTCCTTTTTCAGGACTATGCCAACCAATATTTTCTTGATGCCAGCCAATCTTACCTAACATCTCATATTCAGCTTTGTCACGTGTGTATAAGTGTTCTCCTGAATTTGGATTATACACTCGATATAATGGCTGACGGACAATCGTTTCTTTTGCTGGAATTTGATCAACAATCTTTTGAACTTCTTCGGCGGATTTTGCTTGATCTACTTGTTTGTATAAATCATATTTTTCCTTGTCCGTCAATGTGTTAGCTTGATCAATAGTTGATTTTGCCTCTTTTTTCTCATCAACTAATGGATCTTGTGTGGTAATCACTGCACCTGGCACTTCAACGATAACTGGTTTTTTCTCTAAAGATTGGAGTGCTTTTCCAAGTTGATCTTTTGCTTCATCAATTTCTGCTTGTGTAGCCGCTTTTTTCGCTAGTAAGCCTTCCACTTGCATCAAAATTCCTTGTAAGTGAGACCAGCTGTCTGTGGTATATTCTGCCGCTTTTTTCGCTTGGGCTTGTTTCACTAAATCTTCTAAAGCCGTTTTTTCAACTGTTCGTGGGACTAAAGCTTTAGTCGCTGATTGTAATTGACTACTTGCTTGAGAAAAATCTGCAGGACTTGCTTGTTCATTCGCTAAGACTTTCTTCGCATGACTCATCGCTTGATCAAAAGAGGCTTGCGTACTTGAAGTAGCGTTTTGGTATTGCGCGCTTTCCTTAACTTTTTGCGCGGCTGCCAATTCTTTTTGCAAGTTTTGTTTTAATTGGTCTAAACGATCGACACCATTAAGATCTAACATCGCTTCTTCCAAGGCTTTTGTAGCAGAAATGACTTCTTCTGGTTTAGCTTGATTTGTATTTAACACATCAATGGCTTTGGCTAATGCTTGTTGGTACGCTTGTTTAGCTTGTTTATCTGCTTGCGTATAGTTATCTTGTAATACTAAAGCATCTTTTTGGGCAATCAAACGTTTCAATTCCGCCTTTGCTTCTTCAAGATGATCTAAACCATTTAATTTTTGGAAAGCTGATTCGATATCTACCAAGGCTTGTTTTAATTCATCATAGTTTGGCTTTTCTTGTGCAAGTTGTTGATTTGCTTTTTGAACGGCTTGATCATAATCTTCTTTCAACGGTGCATCGGCATTTTGATAACGAACGGAAGCTTGAATGGTTTCTTTTTGCGCTACTTTATCCGTTAATTTTCCTTGAATATCAGTTACACGTTCATCGCCATCCAAAGCCTTCACTGCTCGATCAAAATCACTTACAGCCGCAGCGATTTTTTCTTTAGTGGCTTGACTGTCACCTTGTAGTTGATGTACTTTTTTGACCGCTTCATCAAATGCATCCTTTTGGTCTTTTGAGGCAAAGAGATAATCGATACTTTGTTTGATGCTTTCTGCTTGTTCTTGGCGTTTGACTAAAGCCTCTTTATCTACTAATTTGCTAGCTGGAACCACTACTTGCGTCTTTTCTAACTCCAAGCTCTTCAAAGATTGCCCAACAAGTAAACCTTTTGTTAAAGTGAAAGTCAAATCTTGCAAGTCATATTTATTCAAGGTTGTTTTCACTTTTAGCTTGAAGGTTAGTAAATCATTGGTTCCTGAAAGTAACGCCTTATTGCCACGATTACTCAAAACAAAATACAGATTTTCGCTATTATCTGAATGCTTGCGATATTTAGAGAAGTTTTCCATGTTTTGTGTTGCTTGAGTCACTTTTGGTTGTTCAACTAATTCATATAATTGACTATCGAAATTCATCCGTGCACTTAAAGCATTGACATTTTCAAAATTACGGCCACGGAGTACAAAACTAATCGTATCTCCTGGTTCATAAACTTCTTTTTCATCCTCTGCAATCCGTGCAATAAGTTGTAACTGACCATCCACATTGCCTAGATTTGGTTGATTGATTCCGCCATCTAATTGACGCAACACATAGTGAATATCGTAAGCATCAATCATGCCATTATGATTTAAATCACCCGTTTGCACATAGCCACCAAAGTCACTATCTTTCTTTTCCAAACCTGTGTAATTACGATAACTAGTCACATCATTTTCATTTACGACGCCATCATTGGTAATATCTCCGGAAATGACACCTTTCGTACCATCTTTTTTGTAAAATAGCATTTCATTACCAGAACCAAAATTCCCAACTGAACCTAGAACTTTCATTTGCACATAGCGGTAAGTTTGCCCATTGGTAGCAAGAGTCTTTTTATTTTGATCTGCTTGCCAACGAATTGGAGCAGAATATTCACTCCACATAACCCCATCTTTAGAAGTGCGATATTGGACATTCGTAATCATTCCATTCGAACCGCCATCATTTCGTGGGTAATATTCAATCTTATCCATTTGGTATTCTGCGCCTAAATCAAACTGAAGCGTTAAATACTGACCTTTTGCTGGATTTGCAGTTCCCCCTTCAAACCAATGTGTATGCCATTGTGAATTCAAATCTTTGTCAACGAATTTGGTTATTTCATAACTTGATTGAGCTGGGAGACTCGCTTTAGCTTTCACTCCGTTGATAGTATTGCGATAAGGATCTTCTTTGGTTGTTGCAGTTATTTCTTCACTCCAATTAGAATATCCTTTGGCATTGACTGCTCTTACTTTCACTGGATAGCTGTGATTAACTTCCAAACCATCAATCACCGTGGATAGTTGTGCACCCACTTGATAAATCTTACCATCAACAGATACTTCATAGCCTGTGGCACCGCTCACTTCACCCCAAGAAAGTGCTAGCGAGCTTGTAGTATTCTTGGCTTCTTCATTAACTAATTGAGTTGGTGCAGCTAAATCGGCATTTAATTGATTTGCATTGACTGATTTTGCATCATTGACAAAATCTTTAACGGTCAATTGAATAGTCGTTGCACGTACATCTTGTTTTCCTACTTTTACTAAAAGTGCCGATTGTTTCGTTTGCTCACCGGCATGACTTGCAAGGTATGGATTCAATTGGTAAGCGGTATCAAAATAATACACGTTTTCTCCTGATTCGAAGGCTTCTTTGCTATCTACTTTTTTGAGCGTAATATCTTGATTATTGGCAGTCACTTTCACGCTTGAAGGAGCCTTGGAAGCCATGAGCGTAAATTGCGTATTTCGACTAGCCACCATATTTTCATAACTACCTTTAGTTGGATTTACAGTTACAGTCAAATCACCCGTTTGCCCAGATTGTGGCGCACTGCTTTGAACTTTTGTAGTTGCCGATTGACCTTTTAAGTACCCTGTAGACAAACCGTCATCTTCATAATGTGTAAAACTACTATCGCCACTTGGATAAAGTAGATATTCCCGATAATCTCTTTGAATTTCTTTTGGATTATTATTCGGTTTCGTTAATGGAATAATCGCACCATCTTTAACAAATACAGGTAATTTCCACAGTGGTGTTTTCAGATTTTGAATGATTCGTCCACCCGTATATTTTTCACCAGTGAATAAATCAATCCACGTCTGTTTCGCATCAGGAAGATAAACCCCGTTACGAATCGCATTGCCTTCATTGTCCTTCGTGCCATTATAAATAGGTGCCACTAAGACATTTGGTCCCCACATATATTGATATTGGGTGTTTATGCTATAGGCGTTTCGATCGTCTGGAAATGCTAAGGCCATCGCACGCACCATTGGTAATCCATCGATGGCTTCATGCGCAATACTATAGTTATAAGGCATCATCATCGATTTAAGTTTTAAATACGCACGGTTAATATCTGTAGCTTCTTTATCGAATGCAAATGGGTTCTTTGGATTTGAGCCCCAACCGTCCATATTTAATTGAATTGGCGTAAAGGCTTTCCATTGATAGTCGCGGATATTGACTTCTTTATTCTTACCACCAAAAATACCATCCATATCTGAACCAACATTTGGCTGACCAGATAGTGACGTGCCGATGTAAGTTGGTACATGGAAGCGAATATATTCCCATTCACCGCCTGTTTGATCTCCTGTCCAAATCCCAGCGTGGCGTTGCGTACCTGCCCAACCATCTAGAGAAACAATCATCGGACGAACCGTACCATTGGTTTGCTCAACGAATACTTTGGCTGCATCTTCTACCCCATTCAAACCAAAGGAATAACCGTTACCCACCCAGGCCACATCGGTTTTCAATGCTTTCACACCAGCATCGCGTACTTCTTTTTCGATATCACGTTCATTTTTCTTTGGATGCTCTGGATCAGCAGGATGAAGATTGGATTGCGTCCATAACCCAACTTCGACCCCTTTACTATTAGCATAATTGCTGAATTCTTTTAAATTTTGAATATCGCCATCGAGACTATCCGTTTGCCCATAGCCAGCACCATATCCATCATTTGGCAAGAACCAACCTAAAGGCATATCATTTTTCACATAACGATCAATCACGGCACGCGCTGAAAACTGATAATTGTTCTTTTCACCATTTAAGGATTCTAACACCCCTTGGCCACGCGCACTATCTGGTTGAAATTCTTTATAATATTTACCATCTTCAAATTGTATTGCCCCTGATGTACCCGCAGAAACTTCTTGCCAATAATCACGGTTATACGCATTGAGGTGAGCTTCATAAAATCCATATTCTGGCATCAAAACTGGATGTCCCGTCAAGGTATAATAATCATTTAAAATACCTTTGTACGACGAATTAATAAAATAATAAGCATCGAATTGTCCATCATTATGCGTTAATTTCGTCACGGCTGAATCTCTTGTACCAAAATCGTATTCACCCGGTTTCCAAGTATTTCGAATCATACCATAACCTTCAGAAGACCAGTAAAATGGATTAGGTGAAGCCACGCCGCCATCTACCCAATTATTGGTATTCACAATTTTAATACTTGTCCCTTTATGTGTGAAACGACCATTTTGCGTCCCGCCGCCAAAATATTGCTCACTAGATTGCTGCTTCAAATTTTGAATCGATTTATTGTCAGAAATATCAATTGGCGATACTTCTTGGATGATATTTTTGCTTTTTTGCTTATCAAACACAGAGAAAGTCGCCTTATCCTTAGAAAAAGTAATCTTTAATTTACTATTTTCTAGTACAAAACTCGAATCCGTTTCACTTAGATTCATGCCGTTAAACGAATCTAAACCAAAATCTTGTTGGGACTTAACCGTGATTTTTGCAATATGGTTGGGTGAATTAGGGGTTGGATATTCTTTAAATTCCCCGGTTTTATCAATTTGATAACGGAAAATATGATCATTTAAAATACTGATTTTCCCTTTTTCACCAGTTGCAAAAGTTAAATAAAAGGCATTTTCCCCTTTTTGAATCTGGGTAATTGCCCCAAGTTCGGATGCGTTGACTTGACTGCCTAAATACAATTGACCTACCCCAAAAGAAATAGCGACGACTCCACAAGCGGCTAATTTCTTGAGCGTTTTGCGATTTTTATTTGATTGATTCCCCACTTAAAACATCCTCTCGAAATTTATTCCTATGAATCTAAATGCCCGGCACATTCACATAGTTGATACCAGTAAAGGAAAGCTTTTAGCTAATAGATTTTCTATCACTGGTAGTAACCACAATACAATTGTAAACGCTTTTTATATCGTTTTCAATACGTTTTTGAAAATTTTTGAAAAACATAAGAAAAAGACGCCGTTATTAGAAAACAATTTTACATAAAATCAAAGTTTTAAACTTTATATTTTTAAGTTTTCAAAACATTTTTCATAACTGTTACACTTGATGATTATAGAAGTCATTTTTATTGCTGAAAACATTTCATAAATAAAAGAACAAATAAATTATTTTATCACCACACCACCATCATGATATTTCAAGTAACTATTCATTTTCCAACTATCAAAAACGTAATATAGCAAACGTTTATATTCTTATTTTCTATTCTATAAATTAACAAACGCATTGCAACACAGACATTCGAACTATCTCACTTTTTAAATTGTGTATCTATTCACATTTTTCATCCATCTATAGATTAGATAATCAAAGCGGGAAAAATATTCAAACAAAAATTTCTAAAAAAAATTTACGAACATTAAAAAACCACCCATCCTGAATGGAGGATGAGTGGAAAATTAGCAAAGTTAAGAGTGTTTATTTTTGTTGATTAGAAATATTTTCAGTTGCAGTTTCAATCTTTTTCGCTTCCCAATCTTTCAAAGCTTTATCATATTGTTTAGTTGTCACTGCATCGCCTTGTAATTTCAAGTTTTTATATTTTTGATTTGCTAGACCAACCCAGCTGAATTGACGAGTAAATGGCACTTCTTTAGAGACGCGAGGAGTCGCACCAAATGCTTGCACTGGAATTTGTAGAGCATTGGCAGCTAACCATGCTTCAGCGTCGGCATAAGCTTCATAACGTTTTTCGATTTGGTCATTTGCTGTGATAGCATCGGCTTTATCCAATAACGCATCATATTCTGTTAAACCAATTTCTTTTACAATTGCTGCAGATGGATTATCTTTAGCAATTTCAGATGGTTCTAGACCTAAGTTTTGCAATTGTGCCCCTGTACGTGAGTCATAAATATCTAGATAACTTGATGGATCTTGATAGTCAGGTCCCCAACCAGAAGCTGTCGAAATATCAAAGTCTTGTGCAGCTGCTGTAGTTGCTTGGTAAGTAGCCGCATTATAAGCATCATCATTTAATAATTTAATATCGATAACTACATTGTCGCTACCTAAGGCACTTTCAACAGAGTGTTTCAATGATTTCGCTTGGTTCACTAACATTTCTGAAGTTTCTGCTTGTGGTAAGTCTAAATGAATTGGGAATTTCACGCCTTGTGCTTCTAATTCAGATTTCGCTTTAGCAAACAATGCTTTAGCTTTATCTACGTTATACCAACCTTCTTGACCATCGGCTAATTTCACATCGCCAAAAGTTTCAGGATCCAAGGCACGTAATTTTTCTTGAACCACTTCACCGTATGTCTTATCGCCCACCATCACGAATTCAGAAGGAGTTAAGATGTTGCGGATACCTTTTTCAGAACCAGATTTACCAACGTTTTGCGCTAAGTAGTCGGCTTTATTTAAGGCAAATTCCATCGCCAAACGGAAATTCTTATTTAAGATAGCTTTTTTCGTATCAGCTTTTTCTTGATCCGTTTTCTTAGATGTCGCATTGTATGATTGACGGTCTAAGTTAAAGGTTACATTATAAGTGGTTCCCATTGGTTGAGAGTAGAAGACATTGTCACCATATTTTGCTTCAACATCTTTATAGCCGCCTGAGTTAGGGAAGACACGAGCCATTGAGTAGTTACCTTGGTCAAATTCTTTAAATAATGAATCTGGGTTACTTCCATCATAGTAAGTGAATTTCACATTGTCGATATATACATGTTTTTTATCCCAGTAGCTATCATTTTTACGATATTCGATAACAGATTTAGCAGTATTATTTGCTAAGATGTACGCCCCGTTGTAAAGGATGCTATCAGCGCTAGGTTGACCGAAATCTTTGCCTTTTGATTTTAAGAATTCTTCATTAATCGGATACATGATTCCATAAGTCAATTTAGAATTCCAGAAAGTTTCAGGTTTAACTAAAGTATATTGTAAAGTGTAGTCATCGATTGCTTTCACCCCTACTGAAGCAAAATCTTTAGTATTCCCTTTAATGTAGTCATCCAAGCCTTTGACACTACCTTGAACGACATAAAGCATTTCAGATTTCACTTCAACCGCATGTTTTAACGCAGTTACGAAGTCTTGAGCTTTCACTTCATCATAGTCGTTGCCTTCGTTATCTACCCATTTTACGCCTTTACGCAAATGATAAGTATAAGTTAAACCATCTTCACTCACTTCCCAAGATTTTGCTAAAGCTGGTTTTAAGTTACCGTATTGGTCATTTTCAAACAACCCATCCACAAAGTTTGTAAAGTGGTCTGAGTTGGTATTACGAGCAGAGAAAGTATAGTCTAAACTATTAATATCTGTGGTGTACACATAGTTATAAGTCGAACCATTCTCCCCACTACTTGATTTTTTGTCGCCTGAACCACATGCTGCTAATAAGACAGTTGAGCTAAGCAGTAGTGCAGGAACAACTACTTTTTTCATTTTGTTGTTCATCGCTTCGTTCCCCTTTCGTATTCTTGTTTGTGCGATAAAGCATTTTCATCATTAAGATTACTTAAGAGAATTATAATTTTTTGTTCTAAAAAAGTCAACGAATTCACATGATATCTAGTTATTAAAAATGTTTAGAAAATTCAATATAATAACCTTGATAGCTTACCTTTAATTCTCATAAAGTTATAATACTACTCTTATTTTATTCAAAATGTTGTATTGTAAAAACCGTCATTATGGCATTTTGAGATATTTTATTTCTGAATGATAGGATATTAATTATTAAAATTCAATAAAATAACCAACAGAATTTCATACTTATTCAAAAAAATGAAGGAAAGAAAAATCTCCCCTTCATTCAAAATTTTGATAGACTTACGATTTTGGAATTAGTTCAAGACAGCAGCGAAAATTCACACCATAATATCCATTACTGCTTACTTCAATTGCATAGTTACATCCCTTGGCGTTACTCAAAAATCCCCAACTATAATCATCTTTTAGATTTTCTAATACTTCTTCTTGAATTAATTCTTTGATTTCCTTGATACTCATATTTTCTACATCAAAATGCATTGTTTGGGAAAAAGCTGTAGAGACTCGACTTATAGAATTTTGATGGCTAATTTTTACTTCTGGATATTTTTGACTAATCAATTGATTCAATCCACTATAATCTAAATTATTTACAAATTTTTGTAAACTATTAATATTTACATAATAAACTGCATTCAAATCTTCTATATGATTAATTTCTGTTAATAGGGCAAATCCCTCTTTATCAAATATATATTTGTTTGTTTCTTCTTCTTTAAAATGAATCGATTGTGATTTTATCATTTGATTTGAATCAAAATCTACAAAATATACAGGAATTTCATAAATATTTTGTTTCCTACATAAAATTTCAACAGTTTCATTTTTCGTAACTCCAAATTCTTTATCATGATTTACAAACAACCATCCTTCGGGTTTGTATTGATAAATATTATAACTTCCACCAATTGGCTGTCGACTTTCCACAACTTCTTTGATTACATTTTGCTTCTCATCTACAAATCGGAAAGTCACTTCAGGATTTTTTATGATAGATACTGTAATCTTATCACCTTCTTTTTTAACCGCTGTACTTCTAAAGCCATTCAAGGAATAACCTCGAGGTACCCATTCATCTGGACTTGATACATACTGGGTATCTTCAGATTGATTTGCATAAGATTGAATCACTTTTCCATCAGTATCTACATAATTAACGGTATACATTGGTCTCTTCTTTATTAAAACAGTTATTGTATTTCCATCTCTTTTAACAGCAGTGTCATCGGTACCGTTAAGAACAAAACCATTTGGCATTTCATTCGCTGGATAGGAAAGTATGTATTCACCTTCTCTAACATTATTCATTTGGCTAATCACACTTCCATCAACATCTACATATTTAATTGTAAATACTGGTATTTTTTTAACTTGGATAATAATTTTTTCTCCATCAATCTTAACTGCTGTAGATTGATTGCCATCATAACCATAACCTTTTGGAAGAAAATATCCAAGTGAAATTTTATTGATATCTATTACATCTTCTAAAGTTTTCTCTAAAACTTTCTTTCCATTAGAATCTATAAATGATAGAAAATATGTCTTAGGTACTTGAACGTAAATTTTGATATCAGCCATCGTTTTTATTTCATCCCAAGACAATCGATTTTGATCAATTGTTACAAAAGGATGAGCATGTAGGTATAAATAATCAATATCCCTTTCCGTAATAAACATTTTTTCTGTTCTAACTTCATTTTTAGCATCAACATCAATATAATGAACCATAATAGGATGCATGATTTCCCCAAAAATTTTAATAACTCGATCAATTCCTTCTAGTTGAACATTGCGATCAAATGAAGTTATTCTATAATTTTCTGGTATATTATTATTGATAACATCATCTGCATATATTTCCTGAGTATTTATTGTTTTTGTACTTAATAATTTATTATTTAAATCATAAAATTCCAAGGTAACCTTAGTTATAGCCGGTACAACCAAAACATCTATATATTCCACATTTCCTTTACGTATACCTTCTTTTAACTGAACAATTCGATAATTATTAGGCATTGAGAGATATTTTCTCGCGGCAAATTCTTTATCAAAAGTATTAATTTGTTTGGTTTGCATAACTAATTTACCAGTATGTTTATCTATATAACGTAAAATAAATGGTAGAGCCTGCTTCACAAAAATCTTCACTTCTTTGGTCTGACTATCCACAACATCAAATAATGCAGGATTAATATCACGACTTCCTATCACCTGATAATTATCATTCGTTACAAAATTTTGTAAATCACGACCAATTGCAACAGAAGTATTTTCTTCACGCAACAATTTTTTCGTATCATAATCTACATATTGAATTTTTATCGTCTTAATTTTAGCATAGTTTAAAATAACTTCTGCTTTACCATTAATAAATCGATAAACTGGATGATTTGGACCAACTAAGTAGGTATCTGCATTGAAATCAATATACTTGTATCCTTCTAAAATTGGGTGAATCTTATATAAATTATAAGTTGGTTCAGGAACTTCAATTGGTGCTTTTTGACCAGTTATGTCAATTGGATTTTCAATAAATTTATTTTCACTAATATCAAAATACTTAAAAACCAATTTTCGATCCATATTTAATGGTTCGTACGTAAAATAAATAACCGTATCAGATGCAAAAGCCGCTTGATAATTTCCATCCACTACCCTATAACCTTCAACTTCATCAGCATTCAATATCGTTTCCATATTTGGCTGTACAAAAACAGTTGTATCAGGTATATTTTTTAAACGTTGATTCATCGCATCTACATGAACAATAGTGACTTTAACAGTACGATTTGAATCAGGACGACTTTGATTCACATAATTAGATTCTTGATTATTAGAGTGAGAATCTTGATTATTTTCGAACTCAGTACTTCCATTTAAACCATGATCTTGCTCACCGGAAGGAGTCTTAACTGGATTTTGATAGAAAGCAACCCCTTCATGTCGCCATCCGATTTTAACTAAATGATTTACTTCTTCAAAATTTGCTGTGAGATGGTGGCTATCAGCATTTCTTGAATTCGGATTAAATAATCGAAATACTGGCTGGCCTTTATTCGTACTGACCTTAAACGCATAACCTTCATCATGCCAACCAACACTCACTAGATTTGCTTTTTCTTTCTCTGACAAAGTTAAAAAATGCTCACCGCTATTAGGATTATACACACGAAATAGTGATACTCCATCAACTACTGTTTCACCAAACGCTCCTTCATCATGCCAACCAAACTTTGCTAAATTTGCAATTTCATCTTTATCCGTAGTTAGCAAATGATCTCCCGAAGAAGGCTGATAAAAACGATGAATCTCGTCTGCATGAGATATTCCTGTCATCCCAAATACTCCTAGAGCAATAAACAACACTAAACTCTTTTTCATGAATAACACCCCTCTAAACAAATTATCCAAACACATTTTATCACAAACTTTCTTCAGATGATAGATAACGCTAACATTTTTATCAAAAAATCTCACACTTGACCGAACGAACATTCTAGTATTATACTCTTAGCTTAGGAATATGAAAGGAAACGAATCATGTACAGTAAATATATCATTTCACACTCAAAAGTAATTAAAAATTTCATCCTAGCTCATCGTCAAGGCGGTGATAAAAAAGACATTATCCAACGGACTCATGCCTATTTATCTCCCCAATTACAACAAAATGCCAAAAAACTTATTCAAGAACGCAACCAAATCCGATTAAAAAACAATCAAGTACCCGTTAATGAAAAAGAGGCTAAAGAAATCGAACAAATCTTAAGCATACAAACCTGTGATCAGATTCTATCCCTTTACGAAGAAGCGGAAAATCTACAAAGTACACTAGGTAAGCAAAAACTTTACCAACTCTTTGAAGAACGCAGCCAATATCTTGAGAAAGTCGAAAAAGCGTCGTAAATCAAGCAAGGAATCCTAGCATCAATTCAAATGAAGCAGAGGGCGGTTTGTCTGGTTACCTCCCGCTTCCTCTACTTTTCTAATATTTATCTCTAAGCATACTATTCAGCTTTCTCTACAACAATAAAAAAAAGAGACACCTAAAAAAATGCCTCTCTTCATACATTTTATCACGAATTCTCTCTGATTTATATCCAGATTAGACTAAACTGACAAATCCTTTTTTGCAAAAATCTGTTTTAAATTTATCAAATATCTTCTCACAAAAACGCAAAAACAGCCCATCCGATAAGATCAGATAGGCTGAAAAGTTAAGGTTTTCTATTCAAAATCTCCGAAAATATGGGGCGTAACTGTTTGCGATAATAAGATCGAGTTTGTCGCGAACAATGATTTTTTTCCATCAGGCATTGTAAGTATTTCTGATGTTTGGCAGATAGATGCTGACAAACTTCATTTAATGCCAGATAAAAGTCAGCCTCATCCTCAAATCGCGCTTGACTCAAATAGCCTGTCAATTGCTCATCTTCACATACATCTTCTTTGTTACGAACTTCATTACGAATCAAATCTATCACACGCCATTTTAATCGTTGAAAAATAAAGGGAACAGGACAAGCAACCTCAAACTCCTCTAATGAATCATACTCACAAGCTAACTTCCATAAAGTAATGCACACTTCTTGAAAATAATCCTCGTAGTTATTATTCGATGGATAAATATTTAAATGGCTAAGCACTTTTCGCTCTAGCCGTTCATACTTTTGAATCACATAGCTCGCAAATTGTTTATTTTGGACATTCAGATTTTTTTCTTTCATTATTCAATCATCCCTTCAAACATTTCTAAATCAGAGTTGTTTATTTATACTTTTTCCGACCGTCATCTATAATAACGTTTACAATATTAGAAATGTCAAAATATTTTTCGAAAATTTTTCTTAACCAATCTGTTTCGCATAATTCAAAACAACCTATTTATCCACTTTCTAACATTTACTTCCATCCCTCGCTTCTACATTAATAAATAATTCACATACATAAGTTGTCATTATTATAAACGTATTTCTTTGTTTTGAAAACCCTTTTTTAGTTAAATAATTCAAGCCTGCCAACATTTTCCTAGCAATTACCATACATTAAATTTAATAATTCATAACAACGATAAGCATTAAATAAGTTGCCAAATTGGAACGATGACTACAAATCCTTAGCGATTACTTTCATTTAGCGTCTGTATTTAGCAAATTCAGTAATTAAATAACTCTTATAAAAAATTGATTGATAACATTTCATAAAGACGCATTTATGGCGGATTTTTGAATAAAAAAATTTACGCATCATTCAAAAAAATTATTTTATCATACCTACTAAAGTATACTTTCAATGCTTTTCATTAGTTATAACTTATAAAAAATGCAAATTCTACTGACTTATTTTAAATTTTATAATTCAAATTCCCGTACATATGATTATACGTTTTTATATTTTATAAAGTTAAGAATGGTTAACTTGTCATGCATAAAATATATGCTATTTACCACACTTTTCTACAATAAAATATCTGTATTTTCTAAAAAAAGGCATTCCTTCACCCTCAATTATCCTTCAAAACCTGAAAACATTCACCTTAGCAAAACAAAAAATAACGATTGTAAAAAAGTTAAGCAAACGAAACTAAAAAAGTCCTAGAACGAAATCAATCATTCTAGGACCTCAATATGATTCAATTCTTATCAGGAAAGCATGAATCCAAAGGACATCCCTGGTTGCATAAGGGACAGTAAATCCACATCGGCAGAAATCACTTGGGCAATTTTGTTCACTCTTTGATCAGCCGGTAAAGAAACCTTGGTAATCTGTAATTCGCCTTGATAGCGCAAATATTGCTCATTATCAATGGTCACCGATCCAATGGTTCTAGCTTGACAATTAAGGGGTGGAATGACACGTCCTTGATTTCTTCGGCGACTTTCTTGACAGCGAATGACATTTTTACTGATATCATTTCTGGACTGATGGGTAAAGTCATGCTCTTTCATCTGAACGATTTTTTGTTCAAGGACTGCCTTTTCCTCATTTAAGTAGACCGAAAAACCTAACATCGTCTAAATCCCTTCTTGCATTTCTTTAGTCGTACCAAAGAAATAAGTAAGCACAAAACCACTAATTGCCAAAAGATTATCTTTTAATTTTCTACGATATTTAAAATGAAAATAATACAAATAGAATAATTATTATCATATAAATTCTATTGTTTTTATAACTTATTATGATATAATTGTGATTATAAAATTTATATTAAGGGAGATATTACATATGGAAAGTGTTGAATTATTTGAACATAACAAAGAAATTGAATTACAAATAACCAAAAAGTTAACAGAGGAAGAAAAACTATATTTTAATAAAATTACAAGCCATTTAGATAATAACATCAAACTATCAAATCGCCTGACAAAAGATAATGAAAAATTACATAAAATGATTGAAGACTTAACCAATCGCATTATTGAACATCGGAACATATTTATGAACGCCATTCATAAAGGGGATGCTGATTTATTCGAAAAAATCAAAAATCGTATCTCCTCACAAGATCATGCCGCTAATATAATTGCTGAAAATAAGGAAACTTTCGATTAACAAGAAAAAAGCACTAATGAGTTCTCCTAATAATGGAGTTTCATTAGTGCTTTTTTGCTTTTCTGTATCTATTTTCCACAGAATACACGCTACATTCTCAACCATTTTAATTATCTTATAGATGTAAACAGTCAAACTCCTTTTTTATACACATGAAAATATCTTCTTTTAATAAAAAAAAGCTCCCATAAAAACAAAGAAAATCCGAACCTTCAACTTGCTGATTAATCAAAACAATGCTAAAGATTCGGATTATTTTCATATTCATTTTTATAATAAACGAATGTATTGACCTCTATTATGTTCTATTCGTTGATCTTCCAAGGTGTAGCAGTTTGACTCAATACTTTATTTAATGACTCAATATTTTCTCTACCGGTCGTTTCTAGCCATTTCTTCGCAGCTTCTGGACCGTCATTAATAAATACTGGTACCACACCTGCCCAAGTAGCTCGTCCGCACAAGACACCATTAAATACCGCTCCAGATTCTTTTGCAAAATAAAGGGTATCTTGAAATCTTTGCGCAGAGACTCCCGCACTTAGAAAGATATATGGCAAGTCTGTAGCCGAAGATTGCTCTCTAAAAATGTTGGCTGCTTCTTCTTTTGAAAACAATACTTTATCAGATGAAAATCCTTCTACATAATCCATATTTAGCGGGACTTCCACTTTTAATACATCTACCCCATATTGTGCCTTTGAAAATTCCTTCATCGCTTCAATGACTTTTCTAGGTTTCACTTTTGCAAAGGCTTCACTCTTATTATCACTGATCTTTTCATCATAGGATAATATCTCTAAGAAGAATGGTAGACCTTCTGCTTTACATTCTGAACCAACTCTTTCAATAAATGCTTGCTTCCTTAAACTCACTTCATTATCGCCATCAACATCATAATAAAGTAAGAATTTAATCACCTCAGCACCTTGGTTTTTCAAACGGACAACGGACCATTCGTCTAAACAATCAGGCATCCTAGAGGTTGTCGTTGTATCATAGCCAGTTTTTTCATAGGCTAAAATTAATCCAGCATTTTCGTCACGAACTTTTGCAGCAGGAAGACCATATTCAGGATCTAATAGAATAGCAGAAGCATACTTTGTCAATTCAGCTGTAACAATTGATTTTAATTCTTCTATCTGTTGCGCAGTTGCAGGAGTTGATTGATAATTTGCAATCATTCTCTTCAATGCTCCCCGCTGATCAAACGCCAAGGCTGTAATAATATGATTTTTTGTAGAAACTTTTTTTAACTGTTCTAGTTTCAAACTAGTCATTATTCACATCTCCCTCATTCATTTCTTCTTTCAATAATTCCATCACTTCATTTGGCAATTTCGCCTGTTCAAATCTTGCTTTAAACTCATTTTTCATCAATAAACGAGCAATTTTTGATAGCAATTGTAAATGAGTGGTATTCGCTTGATTATCTGGTACAAATAAACCAATGACATATTTTGTTGGCTTTCCATCCATAGACTGCCAATCGATCCCTTTTTGAAGCTTTAGCACACATACACAAGGATTTAATATCGCCTCTGTTTTTGCATGGGGAATTGCATAACCATCCATCATGCCAGTGGTGCCCTCTGCTTCTCGTTCAAACAAAGCCTGTATCACCTTATCTGAATAATTGGCATAACCATTGTCCACAACTAAGTTTGCTAAATATTGAAAGACCTCTTTTTGCGATTCTAATGCGAGATCGACTTTAATAAGACTACTATCTAACATCTGTTTCTCCTAACTAACTTTTTGATACTTTTGATTTTTGAATAAGCCCCATAATTATTCCAGCAACCACTGAACCAATAGCAATGGCAAGTACCCATAATAATGGATGAGTAACTACTGGCAATACAAGAAATCCGCCATGAGGAGCTGGGACTTGCACTTTCCATAAATAAGTTAAGACTGCAGCAATCGAAGAACCTAACATAAATGTAGGTAACATTCTAAGTGGATCTTTCGCGGCAAACGGAATAGCACCTTCTGTAATATGAGTTGAACCTAAAATCAAATTAGCTAAACCGGCATTGCGATCATCTTCACTATAATATTTTCTAAATACAGTCGTAGCAACGAAGGTAATAAGCGGAGGAGCAATACAAGCAGCAGAAACACCAGCCATAAATGAAGTATTTCCTTGGGCTAACAATGCAGTACCTGTTACATAAGCAGCTTTGTTCACTGGACCACCCATATCAAAGGCACACATACAACCAACGATGATACCTAAAATAAGTGGATTGGCATTTTCAAAAGCGGCCAACCAATTCATCATACTTTGATTGACCCATGCCATTGGGGAATTTACTAATGCCATGACCATCCCAGTAAGAAATACACCAAAAACTGGATATAAGAAGATAGCTTTCAAACCATCTAGTGACTTAGGAAGTTTTTCAAATAACTTCATTAATAGCAAGACGATATATCCGGCAGCAAACCCGGCAACGATACCACCTAAGAAACCAGAACCACCATTAGATGCCATCAAACCACCAACTAAACCAGCTACAAAACCAGGACGTTTCGCAATTGATTCAGCAATATACGCTGCAAGTACAGGAGTCATCATTCCCATCGCAACGCCACCAATATCTGTTTTTAGTAAAGCGGCAAACCAATTGTATTGATCACTTTTTGGATCAAATGAATAAATCCCAAAAAGAAAAGAAATAGCTACTAAAACCCCACCGGCAACTACGAAAGGTAACATATGGGAAACACCATTCATCAAGTGTTTATATATCTGTCTACCAATACTTTCGTTACCAGTATTTGTTTCTTGCTCCAACAGAACGGATAAGGTTGAACCACCACGAACTTTTCCTTTACCCGCAAGCGCATCATCAATTAATTGACTTGCATTTTTAATTCCTTCAGCTACAGAAACTTCAATGACACGTTTTCCAGCAAATCTTTCCGCTTGCACATCTTTATCTGCGGCAATAATCACAACTTCTGCATCTTTTATTTCTTGAGGTGTTAATTCATTTTCAATACCAATTTGACCATGTGTTTCAACTTTAATCGTTACATTTTTTGCTTTTGCAGCTTGTTCGAGTGCTTCTTGCGCCATAAAAGTATGAGCAATCCCTGTTGGACAACCTGTAGCAGCAATAATTCTATACTTTGTCATGATACTTCCTCCAATTTCCGAATATGAATTTGTTTTTCTAAATCAGCGATATCTTCTAAATTGCTTAAACCTGGAGAAAACGCTGTAGATGAACCCACCGCAACAGCTTTCTTTAAGCAATATTCAGTGTCACTTCCATTTAATTGATTGGCCAAAAACGTGCCTAACATTGCATCGCCCGAACAAGCAGTATTAACCACTTCTCCTTTAGGGGCATTGCTCGCGTATATTTCATGATTTGAGGCAAAATATACTGCTCCTTCAGCTCCTAGAGAAATCAACACATGTTCCGCACCTTGCGTTAATAACTCTTGACCTGCTTGAATAATTTGCTTGAATGTCATCGCCTTTTTCTCATTAAACCAAGAGGCTAACTCTTCTTCATTTGGTTTAATCAAATAGGGATGATACTGCAAACATTCTAAAATGATTGGGTGACTAACATCTAAAACCAAATGCACCTGATTCTCATGACACAATTTTGCAATTTCAAGTAAAATCGATGGTTCAACTCCTCTAGGTAGACTGCCTGATACAATCAAATAATCATTAGGCTTGAACGTTCTAATCAATTGAAGTAACTGATTTTGATGATCCATCGATACCTCTGGACCACTATTAACCAATTTATACTCTTGATTTGACGAACGGACTTTTGTAAATACGTTGATTCGTGTAAAGCCCGCCACTTCAATGAATTTAGTACTAATAGAATGTTCATGTAAATAATCTGCTATATAATTGCCGGTAAATCCCGCAGAAAATCCTAGAGCTGTGGTATCCAAACCGAATTTTTTCATAATCAAGGAAACATTCACACCTTTTCCATTTGCTTGAATATCACTGGATAAGGTCCGATTAACCGTGGATGCCTTCATTTCCTGCGTATCAATAAATAAATCAATCGCTAAATTCATTGTACAAGTATATACAGTCATGATTTTCTCCTTTCTCGATATGATTGAATGTAAACTAAATATTTAGTACACTGTTATTGTAGCATTTACAATTAGAAAGGGTTTTCTGTTTTTTGATAAATCATGAACCAATTTTCAAAGAGGTAAGCTGAATGAATAAAACAAAATTAACCGAAACAGAAGAATACATCTGGAACTACATCAATCAAAATTTTAATACTATTGCCAAACTAACGATATCGGAATTAGCCGAATTATTAAGCGTATCGAATGCTTCTATCACTCGTACCTTGAAAAAGAAGGGATTTGTGGGTTATTCAGAATTTAAATTTAATTTGGAAAATAACAGTAGAGAAAGCCTACAAATTCTCGATAATCAATCATTGAAAGAAGATACTAGACATTCCATTGTAAAAAATTATCAAGAAGTTATTCGTACACTGAATATGATAGATGTTGAAGTTATGGAAAAAGTTATCCAATTAATCGATTCTTGCAAGCGGATTGTCATTTTTGCCCGCGGATTTTCTGAGATGATTGGTTCAGAAATGCTTGTTAAATTTCAGTTAGCTGGGAAAATTTGCGAAATGCATACGGATCCAAATATTATTCGTCCCATCAGTAAATACCTTAACAAGAATGATTTAGTAATCTTTATCTCCTTAAATGGTGAAACCAAAGCGCTGGTCGATGCCGCACATAATTGCATAAATAAGGAGATTGATTGCTTCTTAATTTCTGCTAGTCAAAAGAGCACCCTAGCAAAGATTATTCCTTTCAAGTTATTCGGATATAAAACAGAACTATCCTACTTTCCAGAATATGAAGTACATTCGCGCTTGCCACTGATGATTATTTCAAGAATCATCCTAGATACCTACGCTGCAAGTAAAAACAATAGGATAGATAAAAAATAAGTCTTCCACATCTTAATGATTGCGAATACCACGATTATTAACAAATAAATAAGGCAATCTCATTGATATCGAAAACAAATAGGAGAAATCCCTTTGTTTTTGATATCTTTTTATCATTTCATACACTCATCATATTCTTTTACACTTCTTGTTTAAATTACCGACAAAAAAAGACGCACACCACATCAGGTATACGTCCAGCAATCCTCATTTCCATTCTTCTTTCAATCTTTAGCTTCTAGTCTCTTTATTTCTTCTTCAATTTCACGGAATCGAGCTGCTATCTTTGCATCTTTTCTACTATTGATACTGTTTTATATCAACAATATTATCCAAACTGAAATACTCTTGCTTTTGCTCTAGGTATGGTTGGAAAAAGTTGTGTTCCAAATTAAATAATTTTTCAAGAAAGGTAGGTAAAACTAAAAACTCTTGCAATACTTGATCTAAATGAATAACTTTATTATCCAATGTAAAACGAATAAGTGAACGCATTTTAGCGGGTCTTATAGGGACAATTTCATCATCTAAAGGTTCGTGCTTGCGATAGCCCTTTTTATAAAGTTGCGCCCAAAAATAACGATTCTCCTGATAATTTAATAAACCTAAGTGATAGGCTCTCATTTCTAAAGAAGCGATTGAAACCATGTATTTACGCTTCATTTCTAGATAAGCATCAGGATTAGACTTTCTTCTTATATTGGCAAAGTCAGATTTAAATTCATTCTCAGGAAGTAAAAAGGCAGAGGCAAACAAATCGGCTTCTTTTTCAATTACCTTAAATTCTTGAGGAGATAAAAGTTCCATATCAATATCATCATGCAGTAACAAATGACCTAATTCATGTGCTAAATCAAAATTTCTTCTCACAGCGGATTTTCTCATCGTACCTAAAATAATATATAATCTACCATCTTCTGTACAAGTACTGTAAGCGTCAATTGTTGCACCTAAATTTTTCTCTAAAATATAAATCCCACTATTTTCAA
Organism: Enterococcus cecorum; assembly: GCF_023221775.1. GTDB lineage: Bacteria > Bacillota > Bacilli > Lactobacillales > Enterococcaceae > Enterococcus_E > Enterococcus_E cecorum_A. The sequence goes on from NZ_JAKUDS010000028.1 coordinate 27,331, forward strand.
GAATATACATCAAATCTCGATTATTAGATACCCTTAACTGCTTTCTAGCATAGGCAGCAACTTGTTCAATAGTAGCAACCCTATCCACCGGACTAGCTTTATGGATGTATTCTAAGCATTTGTTTCGAATATCATTTATTGTATTATTGGGTAATATAATATTTTTTTCGAAATATCGAATGTAATAATCTATAAAATTTAAATAGGATAGCTCTAATTTTGTCTTTTTTCTAGATTCCCTGTCATCCGCACGATAGGCTATTTTCTCCTCTGAAACAATCACATGATTTAAATAGGACGGCGTAAAAAAATATCTCGTTTCTACAGCAAAAAAATCACGTAATTTGTTTAAAATCTCAATACGAGGTAAGAACTTTTCATTTTCATACTGCCATACCGCTTGCTCCGTAATTTCTAGTTTATCGGCCAACTCTTTCCTGGAGAGACCATTTAATTCACGGATTTCTTTCATTTTCTCTCCATAAAACATTTCTAAGGCTCCTTTAATTTCTAATTTGCTGTATTTTCTCTATTATTTTGTTTTTCGTCAGTATCTTTATCAACTACTTTATAAATAAAGGCTTGATCATCATCGGCATATATTCCTTCAGGCACTTTATCATTTAAAATATCTTCTAAATCAGACTCACTAATTTTATATTCGCTTTTTCCAATAAATGGAGTCAAATTTGCAATTTCGTATAAGCTCATATCAGATTGATTAGGTTGTGTTAACGATACATTTTTAATCATCTTGCTTTGTGAATCAATTTCATAGGTAATAATGTAAAAAGCATCATATCCTTCAGGCGCAGACATAGGTACCTTACTTTTTATTGCTTCAAATTCAGGAAATGTCAGCTCTAATTGAACCACTTTTTCATTTTTTAATTTAGTAATATCTTCTGACTGAAAGAATCGATTGTTTATTCCGGCATATTCATATAGATAGTTGTTCTTTTTTCGTTGATCGATTTTTTCATTAAAAGTTTGATGCATCATAATACTATTTTTAATAAATAAAAGAAACTTTTTACCGGACTCCTCTAAAGTAAATTGAAGATATTCCCAAGTATATCCAGCCTTATCAATCTTATAGTCAAGTATACCTGATTTACAACACATATCATAAACACTATTATCTATATGGTTACCTTTAACCCAAGCATAGGCAGTACTAACTATTAATTCTTCTTTTGCTCGCTTTCTTACATCCAAATAATCCTTATATCCTTTTATGATCCCATCAACTATCAACTGACATAGCTTTTCAGAAAATACTTCATTTATCATGATATGCACCTCATCTATTTTTTCGATATCTTAATTATATACTTTTTTTTAAAAGTTTGAAGTAAATTTCTATATTTTTTTTAAGTTAAACAAAAATAAATAGAAATATTCTTAAACCTTTAAACAATATAATCTAATATTTTTTTACAAAAGTTGAAATAGCCATCTATTCAAACCAAAGAAATTCACTTGAAAAATCTTACTCATTAAACGTTTTTGAAAATATACAATAAATTACCAACAAATAGTAGATAAATACTTGATAAACATCAGATACATTACCCTTTTTATCAAATATTACGAGTTAGTAGTTTACGAAACATTGAATCATCCGTTATACTAAAAATATAACAAATTTCGAGGTAGCCAAATGACAGAAAGCAAAATAATCCATTTAAAAACTGGTGAAAATATTCAAATACTTGATGTTTATCCCGACTATTTAACCGACAAAAAATATGTCGTATATCGTCATCAAAATCAGATTTATATTAGTGATTACGAACAATTAAAACTACATACCCAACCTTTAAATCAAAAAAAAGAACACCGTACAACAACAGATAAAATCAAACTTTATCGTCAATATTTCCGAGGCGATGATAACAAAGTCGCATTGAGCTTTGAAAACAACGAAAAAAAGCGTGTCTACTATGTTTGGTGTAATCTTCGTAAAAAATACCCTTGTCCTAAAATCAAAAGCCCAAGTTTCAAATGCTCCGAATGTAAGTTCCAACAATTTCAACCATTAAATGACCAAATCATCTTTGAACATTTGAAAGGGACAAATCGATATGGGAAAGAAGCATTTTATGGTATTTATCCAATTCGGGAAGATAATACCGTCTATTTTTTAACTTTTGATTTTGATAAACACAATTGGCAAGAAATCGTCAAAGTATTAGTCCAGACTTGTCAAAAATTTAAACTATCCCCACTTCTAGAACTTTCTCAATCAGGCAATGGTTGTCATGTTTGGATTTTTTTCCAAGAGACTATTTCAGCTAAAAAAGCACGGCAATTAGGAGATGCTTTACTAAAATACACGATGCAAAATTATCACCATTTAAATTTTGATACCTTTGATCGTTTATTTCCAAGCCAAGATGAACGCTCAATTGCTGGATTTGGTAACTTGATTGCATTACCCCTACAAGGTGAAAGAGTTAGACATGGAAAAAGTCGCTTCATTGATAATCATTTTGATCTCATAGAAGACATATGGGGAACATTGGAGAACACACCTAAAATTAGTGAAACTCAAGTCGATGAAGTTATTCAAAATATCCAAACCATTCTCCCCATACAATTTTACAAAGAAGAAGCACAGCCTCAAGAAATGAATCTATTTCAAATTAACGTAGAATCACACAGTTATAACAACAATATTGAAATAACTGCAAGCAACGAACTGATACTCGATATAAAAGATTTGCCAAAGCCAGCCCTTGTTCAATTAAAATATCTTTCTTCCTTTATAAATAAGAATTACTATATTAAACAAAGAAAACGATTATCTACTCACGATACACCAAGAATCATCGGACTAGCGAAAATTTCCAAGCAGCAACTCAGATTACCAAGAGGATTATTGTCGAATGTATGTCAATTATTTCCAAATGCTACGATAAAAGAAGATTACAATCAAGTAACACCTCTAAACGTTCAATTTTCTGGCACTCTCTATCTAGAACAACAACTCGCAATCGAAAAACTCAAGGATACTCAATCAGGGATATTATGCGCCGGAACAGGATTTGGAAAAACAGTAGTGGCAGCTAATCTAATTGAAACAAAGCAAGCCCGTACCTTAGTGCTTGTAAATAACAAAAATCTTGCTAAACAATGGAAAAATGCCATCAAACAATTCTTAGTGGTAAAAAACGCTGAACAAGAAGAAGTAAAAAATTTTGTTGGAGAACTCTATGGGGGCAAAGACAATTTAAAAGGAATGATTGATATTGCACTATTTCAGTCTTTAAATAAACGAGAAGATTTACCAGAAATGCTTCAAAATTATGAGATGGTCATTGTCGATGAAGCACACCATATTTCTGCTAAAACATTTGAAGATATTGTTAGTCAATCCAAATCGCGATACATCTACGGTTTGACAGCCACGCCACATCGAGAAGATCATTTGGAAAACATTCTTTTTATGCGTATTGGACCAATTATTCATACTGCAGAAAAAATCGTTCCAAAACATATTTCACAGCAATTATATCTACGCTTTACATCATGTGGTGAACATCTCTCAACAATTGAACAGCAATCTATCCATCAAAATTATCAGATGATTTTAGAAAACGAGACACGTAATCAAGTAATTATTCAAGATATAATAGCATGTATCAAACAAAATCGACATCTGATTGTATTAAGTAGATACGTCAAACATATAAAACAACTAAATGAATTACTTTACAAAATTGACCCCACTATCCCAAGTTACATATTAAATGGCAAAATGAAAACTAAGGATTTACAATTGGCGCTTGAACAACTGAAACAAGAAGGTCGTCCCTTTGTACTATTTACAACAGGAAGTTATGCTGGAGAAGGCTTTGACTTACCTGCTCTAGATACATTGATGCTTACAATGCCCATTTCCGGGAAAACAAGCTTACAACAATACCTTGGTCGATTATTACGGAATTTAGATGAAAAAGAAAAGCTCTATGTTTTTGATTATGTCGATTATGCTATTCCAATGATGTATCGTATGTATCAAAAAAGACTGAGTTACTATCGAAAAGCTGGTTACTCCATTATGACTGATATTCATAGCAACCAATATAAAAGTGAGCTGATTACCCAAAATTATCGAGAAATATTTGAAAAAGATATCCTAAATTGTCAAAAGGTCCATTTCATTTATTCCTATTTAAGTCAAACTGAAGCTACTTGGCTAGTGGAACTAAGTAAGAAAAAGAAGATACAAATCGTCATTTTACTAGATAAAAAGATTGCTAATCAACCTCATCTACAATCTTGTTTAGTAAATATAGAGACGAACGGTGGCCAATTCATCTATCTAGAGAAAATTGGACAAAGGATGGCGATTCTAGATAAAAAAATCACTTGGCTACTACCAGATACCAACCAAGAAGAAATTGCTTTACGTTTAATATCACCAGAAATTGCGCAAAATTTTTTGAAGTATTTTTTACAATAAAATAATGATATCAAATCTAATCCATAGATAAAGGCTAAAAAATTATTCGTATTTCATTTTGATTTTCCTATAAAAGAATGCTATACTAATCTACGTTGAAATACCCCTTCCGAAAGGGTAGACATTGGTTGTTAGCGATGGCAATCATGTTTCAGGATGAGTGATATCAAAAATAAGTATCGTCGTGTATTTATTTTTGGTATCTTTTTTTGTATTTTAACAATAAAACGCTGATCATCATAAAACTAATTGTTACATTGTATGGACTCACATGAATAAAAAAAACGCACACCACATTAGGTATTAAGATTATTACCATTCATACCGACTGATGTATTACCTGAAACCTCCGCAGCCCTTTTTTAAATTTCAACCAATAATTAAACACCTTGCATCATCCTAAAATATTAAATAATGCAACGCCAGTGAACTAAATGATTCTTATGGCTATCCTAAATAGATTTTGAAATTTATAAGTTTCCTGAACTCATCTGTATTTGAAACAATTTGTATCAACTTGTATATATCATAAATATGACGCGAATGATTTTTTACCTTGTCCAACATATAGTGATCACAAATAGCAAAAACTTTATCCACCAACGTACAATCCAATCCTCGCGCTTTCAATAATCGGCAGAACGCGAAAATATTCGCTTGATAAATTAATTTCATTCATAAATTCTTCTCTATTCTAAGTCAGATACACCATTTAGCAACCCTACCTCGTACATATTTTTATAAATTCTTTCAGGATAATACGGTAAAAACTCACTCATACGTTCAAAACGAATATTATTTTCTTTCATATAATTTAGCAAACGACTTGTCAACTCTATGCCATTTATTTCTGTAACGTCAACAATTTCTTTTAGTAGGTCCAAAAACTGAAGTGTATTCACATTTTTTTCATTTATTTCGTAACTCGGTTTCCGTATAATCACACGAAAATTTGCAAGACGAGTTTCCCGATAATCCGTTGTAGCTTTATTTGTATAAACCTCATAAACTGCCGGTACCTGAGTGGTCAAACCAAGCTGGTTGGCGAAAAGTAGGCCGCCAACATATCCACAACAATTTTTTCCATCTACAAGATACTTCCTTTTAATCACTTCATCAATTGCTAGCGTTGAGCCTGAATGAAATATCGACTTTTTAGGAATGTAATATATCCCAGTATCAAAACGTTTCAACTTTCCGGATTCTGTTAACTTCTTTATTTGTTGGCGAACAGACACCGGCTTTATACCTTGAATATTCAAATCAGACATAAAAATAGGCTCATTGGGTTGATAATTTTTTTCTATATAACTGTATACTTCATCCATCAATGTCATCTATTCGCTCTCCCTTTCTGATACTTTTTAGAAACACATCATTTCTATATTGTTATCATACGCCAAAGCTATCAAAATTATAAGAAATGTAGAACTACTATGATATTAGAATTGCATTTGCAAAAAAGATACCAAAACTATTTAATGAATAAACGAAAAAGTCAGACCCCCAGCCTTTTCCAAAC
>NZ_JAKUDS010000029.1 GCF_023221775.1 Enterococcus cecorum
AGTAAATAACGGGAAGTAGCTCAGCTTGGTAGAGCACTTGGTTTGGGACCAAGGGGTCGCAGGTTCGAATCCTGTCTTCCCGATAATGAAATAAAGGGGCCTTAGCTCAGCTGGGAGAGCGCCTGCTTTGCACGCAGGAGGTCAGCGGTTCGATCCCGCTAGGCTCCATTCATTTGAAAAAATGAATATCGCGGTGTAGCTCAGCTGGCTAGAGCGTCCGGTTCATACCCGGGAGGTCGGGGGTTCGATCCCCTTCGCCGCGATTTAAGAGCCTGGACCTTTAGCTCAGTTGGTTAGAGCAGACGGCTCATAACCGTCCGGTCGTAGGTTCGAGTCCTACAAGGTCCATTGGTGACATTGTACAGTTTCGGAGGATTACCCAAGTCCGGCTGAAGGGAACGGTCTTGAAAACCGTCAGGCGGGTAAAACCGTGCAAGGGTTCGAATCCCTTATCCTCCTTTCATATTATCGCGGGATGGAGCAGTCTGGTAGCTCGTCGGGCTCATAACCCGAAGGTCGTAGGTTCAAATCCTGCTCCCGCAATTAAAAACTAAAATTAGGGTTCCGTGGTGTAGGGGTTAACATGCCTGCCTGTCACGCAGGAGATCGCGGGTTCAAATCCCGTCGGGACCGTATGGCTCGGTAGCTCAGTTGGTAGAGCAATGGATTGAAGCTCCATGTGTCGGCAGTTCGATTCTGTCCCGCGCCATTTGCGGGTGTAGTTTAGTGGTAAAACTACAGCCTTCCAAGCTGTTGTCGCGAGTTCGATTCTCGTCACCCGCTTTAGTTTTTATTATGGGCCTATAGCTCAGCTGGTTAGAGCGCACGCCTGATAAGCGTGAGGTCGATGGTTCGAGTCCATTTAGGCCCATTTTTCTTGGTCCGTTGGTCAAGTGGTTAAGACACCGCCCTTTCACGGCGGTAACACGGGTTCGAATCCCGTACGGATCATATTTTTTGGAGGATTACCCAAGTCCGGCTGAAGGGAACGGTCTTGAAAACCGTCAGGCGGGTAAAACCGTGCAAGGGTTCGAATCCCTTATCCTCCTTTAACATTATCGCGGGATGGAGCAGTCTGGTAGCTCGTCGGGCTCATAACCCGAAGGTCGTAGGTTCAAATCCTGCTCCCGCAATTAAAACTAAATTAGGGTTCCGTGGTGTAGGGGTTAACATGCCTGCCTGTCACGCAGGAGATCGCGGGTTCAAATCCCGTCGGGACCGCCATGCGGGTGTAGTTTAGTGGTAAAACTACAGCCTTCCAAGCTGTTGTCGCGAGTTCGATTCTCGTCACCCGCTTTAGTTTTATTATGGGCCTATAGCTCAGCTGGTTAGAGCGCACGCCTGATAAGCGTGAGGTCGATGGTTCGAGTCCATTTAGGCCCATTTTATATCAATTACCATACATAATTGGTATTGGGGAAGTACTCAAGTGGCTGAAGAGGCGCCCCTGCTAAGGGTGTAGGTCGGGAAACTGGCGCGAGGGTTCAAATCCCTCCTTCTCCGTAATATATTGGTCCGTTGGTCAAGTGGTTAAGACACCGCCCTTTCACGGCGGTAACACGGGTTCGAATCCCGTACGGATCATGCGTTGGAAGTGATAGCAATATCACTTCTATCTTTTATCCTTAGTAATGTAAACGTTTTATTGTGGATAGAAATATTGTCTCGAAGATAGGATGGTTTTATCAGCGAGCGTGTTACTAGTAATGAGTGCAAATTCACAACGGCTGAATTCTATGGTAGAAAATTCAATAGGAAAGAAAATCCATCTGGGGACTGAAGGAAACTCGATACGAAGCGTGTTATACTTTAGCTAAGAGAAAATGAAGGAAGTGAGTGCTATGCGTATTTTTGCATATATCTTATTGGCCCTCGGTATGTATGAAGCTTATTTTGTGTCAAAAGCAATTTGTCTGGAAAAGAATGGACAAAGACAAGAAGTAGCTATAGCCTTACCATTGGGAATTCCTCAGGGTTTGATATTTGTGGTTTTGATGTTCTTGCTAGGGATTAGTTTTCTATTACCTAGCTGTTGGTAATGAAATAGAAATGGGGCAATGAAATGTCTGAAATGAAATTAGGTATTCGTTATCTTGAAGAATTGCAAAAAGCTTTTAGTCATCGTTTGTTGCAGACAAGTGATGAAATCAAGTTTGCTGAAAGTTTAACGGATTGTTTAAAACAAGTGAAGCAACAAGAAAAAGTAGATAATCGCTACTATATTTCCTTAGAACGTTTTTATCAACAAGCAAGTCTATTGATTGGGTTATCGACCTTACAATTATCAGATGAGGAAAAGCAAGATTGGTTAGCCTTTAGAAAATGGCATGAAGAAATGGTTAAACCTAATCTACACTTATATGGTCCAGTGATTATCTAACAAAGAGCACGTTAGTCTAAATCTAGCGTGCTCTTTTAAGTTTCGAGTTTGTTGAGAAAAGTGGAAATTTGACTTTCTTGCAAGTGATAGCGTTGATAAGGTCGTCCCACTTTGAGATAGATAGTTTCGCTGGTCAGGATTTGATGTTGCTCGAGAAATTGGATATATTTACGAATTGAGACGTGAGAAAGCGATAATTCACTAGCCAATTCCTGAATAGTAAAGCTTGTTTGGCGATTTTTTAGATGATTGAGAATCTGGATTAAGGTATCTTTGCTTAAGCCTTTTTCGATTTCAATAGTAGTTTGACTCGTAACGGCAGGCTGGAAAAGTGCATCTAGACTGGCCTGGTCGATGAATTCTTGTTGCAGCATGCTTCGTTTTTGTTGCCACTTCTGGATTGCTTGCTGGAATCGTTCGAAGGTAAAGGGTTTAATTAGATAATCAATCACGCCAGCTTGCAAGGCTTGTTGGGCGAATTGGCTCTGAGTCGCGGCACTAATAATAATCACATCTGGAACCTTTGTAAGCCTATCGATTTCACTTAATAAATCTAATCCATGCGCCCCATTTAGATGAATATCCAGTAAAATCAGGTCGATATCATCGTTCTTCAAATATTGCCGTGCTTCATCTAAGTCCTTGCCGCCCACGATTTGATAGGTCGCATCAATTTTGTGTAAATAGCCTTGATGAATACGCTGAATCATAGGCTCATCTTCAACCATTAATATCTTCATAAAATCCTCTTTTCTGTGATAAATTGAATCTCTAAATGAGTATCTTCGCGGTGTAATTGCATCTGGGTGTGTTCTTCATTTAGGATTTGTTGAAAAAATGCTTCACTTAATTTGTTTTGATAATCTTCAAGTTTTTGCGCACTAGCTTGAATCATTAAGGTAAGGATGAGTTTTTGTGCGTCCTCTTGTAATTGTACCGCTAACTTCTCTGGGTAAGTTTGACTGAAGATTTGCTGCGGGTAGCGATAAATTTTTAAGAGATTCAGCATGGTTTGACTGTCGGTAAATGCTGAAATTTCTCCTAAAATATCAAATTCAATCGCAACTTTAGCTTCAAGAAGTTGTTGCTGCCAATCTAATAAAAAGCTTGCTAATATCGGATTTTTCACCAATAAGCTGACTTTTTCACTGAAAGCCTGAGTCATGTCTAATTGTTGTGCTAGAAAATCTTTCAATTGCTCATATTCGCCCAATTCTGTTAACCCGTATAAAATATGCATCTGGTTGAGATAATCATGGGTATGAGTTTGCAAGGTTTTCGCAAATTGCTGAGTCGATTGCAGTTGATGCGCCAAAAATAGGGTTTCAGTCGCATTTTTTAGTACAACCAAATGCCCGACCAACTTACCTTTCACTTCAATTGGTGCAACCGAAACAAAGTAAGCTTGTCCGTTTTGCTGATAATATTGTTCTTGACGTTTATGAAAATCAAGTTGCGTGGACTCTTGAATCAAGTCTGTCCAGGGATGTCCGATTAAACTTTGCTCGAATAATCCGAGTTGTTGCGCTAAATGTTCAGCCTGATGATTGGCTAGTAAAATATTTTGATTCAAATCAAGAACTAAGACGATATCTTTGGTTTCGTTAATCATGGCATTGCGTTCTTCTAAAAGACGGGCAATTTCTTTGGGCTCAAGATTATGTAGCTGTCCCTTGAGATGATAGGCCAACCCAAAAGCGACCCCTAGCCCAATCAAGAGACTCAGCAAAAGACTCCATTGATAATCATGCAGCGTTTGTCGAACCATTTGTTTTAAACTAACCAACTTGATGCCCAGTGCGATTACACCGATTTGCTTACCTTGATACTTGACAGGTACAAAGACGCGTAACGACCGCCCCAGAGAACCTCTACTGATAGAATGAGTAATTTTCCCTTGCAAAGCTTGCTTTTCGTCGCCCCCTTCAAAACTTTGTCCAATTTTATCTGGATTAGGGTGCGTGAGGCGAATGCTATGATTATCCATCAAAACAATGAAATCGAGATGGTGATTTTTCGTGATTTGTAACAATTTTCGCTGCAAAGGTGGTGGGGCTTGTTTTTGTTCTAAGGCTGAAATGATATCCTCTTGTTTAGCGAGTTCGTGACCAAGCGTAGTGAGATTGTTGATTTGTTGCGTTTGGGTTTGCTTGGTGACATCACGCATTAAAAATAGATAAAAACTCGTAGCTAAAACTAGAATCACCCCGATAAAAGTCAGTGATAAAAGCGTAAATAAGCGAATTCCTTTCTTCATGTTTACCTCCCATTTCCTCATTAGTATAACATAAGCAGCAACGTACTTAAATTAATTAAAAAAACTTCCCGAATATACTTGTAACCGTTAAACTAAGGATAGTTGTGCTGTCGATATGTTTGTGAAAGATAGCGCAAAAAGATGAAGGGGGAAATCTCAATGAAAAAGTGGCTTTCAATTAGCTTATTAGCATGTTCAGCCTTACTTTTAACAGCATGTAACTCAGGAAAAAGCACGCAAACAAAGAGCACTACAACACAAAGCTCACAAGTAACATCTAGTGCTTCTAAAAACGGATATACCGATCCAAAAGAATTAAAGGATAGCTATGATGTGATTATTGTCGGAGCTGGTGGTGCAGGAATGACCGCAGCGATTGAAGCCAAAGATGCTGGTTTAAATCCGGTTATCTTTGAAAAAATGCCGGTTGCAGGCGGAAACACATCAAAATCATCAAGTGGAATGAATGCGGCTGGTTCAAAATTCCAAAAAGCCCAAGGAATTAACGATACGACAGATGCCTTTTATGAAGAAACGCTAAAAGGTGGTAAAGGAACAAACGATAAAGAATTATTGCGATATTTTGTTGATCATTCAGCTGAAGCCATTGATTGGTTAGACCAAAATGGCATCAAATTAGATAACTTAACCATTACCGGTGGGATGAGTGTGAAACGTACACATCGTCCAACAGATGGTTCAGCAATCGGCGGGTATCTAGTGAAAGGTTTGGAACGCAATGTTGCTGAACGTAAAATTCCAATCTTTGTGAATGCAGATGTAAAAGACATTCATGCGGACAATGGTGTGGTTGATGGGGTGAAAGTTCAAATTCAAGGTGAAAAAGCGAAAAATGTCAAAGCTAAAGCCGTTATCGTGACAACTGGTGGATATGGTGCAAGTAAAGAAATTTTAGCTAAATATCGTCCTGATTTGAAAGATTATGTGACAACCAACTCTAAAGGTACAACGGGTGATGGGATTGCTTTAGTCGAAAAACTTGGCGGTCAAATCATTGATATGGATAAAGTGCAAATCCACCCAACTGTTAACCAAGAAAAAGGAATTTTAATTGGAGAAGCAGTACGTGGTGAAGGTGCGATTTTAGTTGATGATGAAGGAAATCGTTTCGTCAATGAAATGGATACGCGTGATAAAGTTTCGGCTGCAATCAATGCCTTACCGAAAAAACGTGCTTATCTTATCTTTGACCAAGGTGTAAGAAGCCGAGCAACTGCGATTGAATTCTATGCGAAACAAGGTTATGTCAAAGAAGGCAAGACGGTAGCTGATTTAGCGAAAACGATCAAAGTACCAAAAGCTAACTTAGAAAAAGCTGTTGCAAACTGGAATAAGGCGGTTGAAAGCAAACAAGATAGTGAATTTAACCGTACTACAGCGATGGAGCATACTTTATCTACACCTAATTACTATGCCATTCAAATTGCCCCAGGTGTCCACTACTCAATGGGTGGGGTGAAGATTAACACCAATACTGAAGTGTTAAATAAAGATAACCAACCAATTAAAGGATTATATGTGGCTGGTGAATTAGTAGGTGGCTTACATGGTGATAACCGAATCGGCGGTAACTCAGTAGCAGATATCGTGATTTTCGGTCGTCAAGCTGGACAACAAGCCGCAGCATTCGTCAAAGCACAATAATCATAAACTTCATTTTCATTGCAAAAAAGACCAAGCAGATAATTAGGTTTGCTTGGTCTTTTCCCGTTATTAGTGATTGTTTCCATCTATCACAGTTTGATTACAATTTGAAAAAAGTGCTTTCCTTTTAGGTTAAATCTGCTATAATACTATCGTTGCAAGTTCCCGAAAGGATTCGCCTCTTTGCGAAGATGCCTTGTAACCGAATAATTTTAGGGGGAATACTTCATGGTAGAAAAACATTTATTTACTTCAGAGTCTGTTTCTGAAGGACATCCGGATAAAGTCGCGGACCAAATTAGTGATGCGATTTTAGATGCAATTTTAGAAAAGGATCCAATGGCGCGTGTTGCTTGTGAAACTTCTGTAACAACTGGGCTAGTCTTAGTTTTTGGTGAAATTTCAACAACAGCTTATGTGGATATTCAAAAAGTCGTGCGCAAAACGATTAATGAAATCGGCTATACGCGTGCAAAATTTGGATTTGATGGAGATACAGTAGCCGTTTTAGTAGCGATTGATGAACAGTCACCAGATATCGCTCAAGGCGTGAATACGGCGTTAGAAGCAAGAGAAGAGAAAAAAGATGACAAAGACGAAACAGGTGCCGGCGACCAAGGCTTGATGTTTGGTTTTGCGGTAGATGAAACACCTGAATTGATGCCTTTACCAATTGCTTTAAGTCACCGCTTAGTTCGTCGTTTGGCTGTTTTGCGTAAATCAGGGGAGTTAAGCTATTTACGTCCTGATGCGAAATCACAAGTCACCGTTGAATATGATGAAAATGAACAACCATTACGTGTCGACACAGTGGTTATTAGTACGCAACATGATGAAGCCGTGGATAATGCAACGATTCATCAAGACGTGATTGAAAAAGTCATCAAAGCAGAAATTCCAAGTGAACTTTTAGATGAGCAAACGAAATTTTATATCAACCCAACTGGTCGCTTCGTTATTGGAGGCCCTCAAGGCGATGCTGGTTTAACTGGCCGTAAGATTATTGTGGATACTTATGGTGGTTATGCCCGTCATGGTGGGGGTGCCTTTTCTGGTAAAGACGCGACGAAGGTGGACCGCTCCGCAAGTTATGCCGCACGTTACATTGCCAAAAATATTGTCGCAGCGAAACTAGCGAAGAAATGTGAAGTGCAACTTGCCTATGCGATTGGGGTAGCACAACCCGTTTCTATTTCAATCAATACATTTGGAACTGGTGTGGTATCAAATGATAAATTAATTGCGGCTGTGCGTGAAAACTTTGATTTACGTCCAGCAGGTATTATCGAAATGTTGGATTTACGTCGCCCAATTTATCGTCAAACAGCAGCCTATGGTCATTTCGGTCGTACAGATGTCGATCTTCCATGGGAACACACGGATAAAGTAGATGCCTTATTAGCTAGCGTCAAAGCTTAAGCAAACATTTGAACAGACATCCTTTCCTTTTTTGGTTTAGTCCAAGAAAGGAGCGGGTGTCTTTTTTAGTAAATGAATTTTTACTGAATGATAAGTTAGTGAATGATACTTCAGTAAATTTGATTTAATGCAAATGGCGCAATACCCCAGTAGATGTCGCTGTGTTAAGTGTCTTAATCCAAAGAGGAGAAGATTTATTCTCGCATAAGAATCGTGTTTATTTTGTATTTTCGAAATCAGGGTATACACAGGAATCCCAAAAATTTGCTAAGGAACAACAGATACATCTAATTACTTTTCAAGAAATGGTAAGTGATTTAAATAATAGGTAGGAACAGCCCATGATTCTTAAATATAAAAGAATGATGGGCTGTTCCTTTAGTTTGCTAGATGTTTTTTGAAAAAGTTAATTTCGTCTAAATTACATTGTTGGGCGATGGAATCCTTGATATTACAGTGAAAGACGTGACCGCGTGGGTGCTTTTCATCACCATAAATATGCAATTCATGGTCAATTTCTTTGGCCATCAAGTAACCATCTAAACGAATGGCTTGTTCATAAAGAAAATCTTTGTTGCTGCTCATAATAAATAGTGGTGGCAAATTTTTAGTGAGGTATTTTTCGACATTGAGCACTTCTTGGTATTTTTCTTGAGCTTCCTTGGTAAAGTAGCCAGTGACCGCACCTTGCAAATTGCCTGGAAGGTGAATAAAGTAAGCCCCGCAGTTTAAGGAAGCCGCACGAACCGTTAAATCGGGAAGTTTGAAGTTAAAGTATTGACGATAATTTTCATTGGTTAAGATGGCTAAGTATTGTTCGACCATTTGCCCACCCGCGCTATCTCCAGCTAAGAAGACATTGTTTAAATCTAAATGATACTGGCCAGCATGTTCACAAAGCCAGTGCATGACCAAATCGACATCCTCTAAAATACCCGGGAAAGCAACATCTGGCCCTAGGTGATAGTTAAAATTCACAAAGGCAAATCCTTCTTTGGCTAAAGACATGCCGTAAAATTGGTAGGTTTCTTTGGTGCCGTAAACCCAGCCGCCACCATGAATATGTACAATGACGGGAATATTTTTTTGTATATTTTTAGGTAAATATAAATCCAGCAAATGCCACTTTGGATCGTCTCCATAAGTTAGGTCGTTGATGCGGGTGACTTCAGGAATTTCTAACGGTAGATTCGCATCCCGTTTGTCATCATTTTGCTTACAAGCAACGCGCATTTGTTCAATTTCTTTTAAGATGTCTTCATTCATAATTGTTCCTCCAAACAAAAGAAAACGTTTTTACAATTGAATTATAGTCGTTTTTAGGGAAGGTGGCTAGTAAAAAAGAGCCATCTCACAAAATAAGATGACTCTATACATTTATTCATAGATTCCATACGTTTCTAGGACTTCTTGTACGAGGATAATCCCATTGCCGGGTTTGTCGATTTCAAGCTCGGTGCGAATGGCTTGGATGATGTCTTTTGCTTGGTTTGATTTTGCTAAAATTAAGACCACTTCTTTTTCCGGTTCGATATCCATCGCAAATAATTTACTTGTTTCATGAATGCCAGCGCCTCGTCCATGGACAATGGTGCCACCTTTTGCCCCTGCATGATTGGCTGCTGTAATCACATCTTCGGCTTTTCCACGATTTACAATAGTCAAAATAGATTGGTACATAGCACTTTGCTCACTTTCTTTAGGATATTCTTGGTCAGGATAACAACTCACACCGCAAACTTTGAACAAGGGTAGTGAGAAGGCAATTCCGTGATTTGGCTTTTCAAAATGAAAGACTTGGGCCAATTTTTGCATGACTTCACGGCAAAGGTTGCTCGGACCAGCCATCATCACAATTTCTTTTCGTTGATCATCAAGGGCAAATAAATGTAAGAGAGAATTTTCAATCGTACCATGTGCACGCAAAATAGTGCCCCCACGCATGCCTAGTTTTTTCGCTTTTTTGAGTAATTTGCTACCTAGACCACAGTTGACAATAAAATAAATCTCTTGCATCAGATTACCTCCCGTTTATTTTTCAGTTTAAATAAGACACCTAACAACTCTAACATAATAATTGGCATTAATGCAACTAGGGCTATCATCCCAAAACCATCAATAATCAGATTAGCACTTTCAATTTTATCGGCGGCACCTTGGATAAAGGCGAGGATAAACGTAGCAGTCATTGGTCCAGTAGCCACTCCACCCGCGTCAAAAGCCATTCCGATAAACATTTTAGGAGTGAAGAACATTAATCCCAAAGCTAGGAGATACCCCGGTAATAGATAATGCCATAGCTGGATTTGTGGCACGAGTACCCGTAAGACAGAAAGAAAGACGGCCAGCCCCACCCCAACTGCAAGGGAGGCTAGTATGGCTTTTTTCTGGATATAACCACTTGTGACTTCCTCAATTTGATCGGTTAATACATAGACAGCAGGTTCAGAAAGAATAGTTGCGACCCCAAGGATAAGACCAACTGCTAAAATCCAAGTTTTACGATCAAAGCTAGCGAGTTGATGGCCGATGAGTCCGCCAATATCCATCAGTCCGCCACTAACACCAAGTAAAAAGATGATTAAACCGATATGCACATAGCCAAATCCAATGAACATCCGATAAACTTCTCTTTTTTTCAATCTAAAACTGATCAGCTGTAAGACGACAAAAATCAGAAATAGCGGGAGAACCGAAATCGTCCCTTCTTTGATACTGTGGAAAAGCAAATGAGCAAAATGCGACCAGATGGCTTGATTATCGCTAGCAAGTTCAAAGACTGGTGTGGCAAGTTCGTTTTTAGGACTGAGTAAGTGTAAAAGTAAGACGGCCACAATCGCCCCACTAGAAGCAATCGCCACCAGTCCGAAACTATCTTTCTCGGAGGCTTTACTATCTTTTTTTAGTTTAGAAATCCCAACAGATAGCGCCAAGATAAAAGGAACCGCCAAAACCCCCGTAGTTGAGCCTGAAGCATCAAAGGCCATGGCTAAAAAGGCTGGATTGGCTGGTATGCTTAATAGGAAAATGAGACCATAGATACCAAGTAGTAATTTGAAAAGTGGGAAATTATAGAAAATCCGCAAGAAACCAATGGCTAACATCACCGCGAGTCCCAATGAAACGCTCATGAGTAAGGTGGTACTAGCCATCATTTTTTGCGTAACTTGTTCAATTTGGTTGGCTAAAACAATTAAGTCTGGTTCCGCCGCACAGATGAAAAATCCAACGACAATGCCGCCGAGTAGTACGGTCCATAATTTATTGGTCTTAGCGAGAAAAGTTCCTGTCAAATCGCCCAATGGATGAATCGCCAAGTCTACCCCGATTAAAAATAGGGTTAAGCCAATCACTACAAACATTTCACCGATTAAAAAGCGCCATAAAACTGCACCAGGCACCGGACTAATCGTCAAATGTAGCAAAATGACAATGAGCGTAATCGGTAAAACAGAGAAAAAGACTTCCTTAAATTTTGCTTGTAAAACCTGCAAACACATCACCTCGAAAATGAAATTTGGTCAACGAATTATTATTTTATCTGTTAATAAAAAAGGAAAATATCCGATAAAGATAATGATAAAATAATAAATATGTTATCTAAATTGTAACATGATTATCATTTCAAATCAAAGATAACGCTTTAAATTTAGGGGTGGACTTGATTTAAAATAAAAAAATACCAGTAATAAAACAAAAGTTAGTGCTATTTTTCAAAAAATCTAGTACAATGTAAACGAAAATGATAAGAAAGGAAATGATGCATAAAATGGCTTTTTTACAAGCAAATATTTATTCCAATACTTTAGGGATGGAAGTGATGATAGATGTTATTTTACCACAACAAACATATAAAAAATTCGGATCAAATAGTGTAGGTGCGACAGAAGATGTTCCAGTTTTATATTTATTACATGGAATGGGCGGCAATCATAGCGTTTGGCACAGACGTACTTCAATTGAGCGTTATGTAAAAGACTTAGGAATTGCGGTGATTATGCCGTCAACGGACCTAGCGTGGTATACGGATACGCAATATGACATGAAATATTGGACTTTTATCTCTGAGGAATTACCGCAGCTTTGTCATGAGTTATTCCCACAATTAACGACTAAACGAGAAAAGACTTTTGCAGCGGGGCTTTCCATGGGTGGTTTTGGTGCGTTAAAACTGGGCTTACTTTGTCCAGAAAAATTTGCGGGAATTGCGGCGATGTCAGGAATGCTTACCTTGGTTGAAGCGAAAGAAGAACTATTTAAAGCGCGCGATGCAAGCTATTGGCGCGGTATTTTTGGCCCAGAAGAAACTTGGCGGACTTCAGAAAACGACTTTACCTATCAAATTACCCACTATCAAAAGGAACAAAAGAGCAAGTTTTTCATCTGTTGTGGAACGGAAGATGAGCTCTTGTTATCGAGTCAAATTGTTGTGGATCTCATGCAGAAAAATGACTTTGTCGTGACTTTTAAAACCGGTCCAGGAGCACACGAATGGCAATTTTGGGATACTTGGATTCAAACGGTATTAAATTGGATGCAAGAAATCATGCAACAAGCAAACTAAGGAAAAAGCGTATCTACTTCATTGGTTACGAGGTAGGTACGCTTTTGTTTATTTTTGCAAAAATTGTTGTAGTTTTACTTTGCATGTTTGGCTTTTAGGTAATCCTTCTTGATAGTGGAGCGTGACTTTAGCTGTTAGCGTATCTTTAGGCGTAATCTTAATCTTTTTATGAATCGCTACATTAAGGTCTGCGTCTGTTAATCCTTTGACTTGTCCATTCTGCCATTCGATACTGCGAGATAAACTTGCTATTTCTTGATCTTTTGCGGTAATAACGACAGCAATATTTTTCACTTTTTCATCAATGAGATTGTCTATTTGCGGTAGTTTCGTGACTACGACTTGCTTTTGATTACTAACCAGTTCTAAACCTTTTAAATCCAAATCTTCTAAATCCTGAAAATTGACCTGATATACTTCTAATTGACTGGATTGGCTGAAACGTCCTATCAAAAAACTAAGCCCCGCAACAACCATCACTAAAAGAACAATGGATAAATTCTTTTTCATATTTGCTCGCTCCTTATCTAAATTTAAACGTTTACAATATGATTGTACCAAAAAAACGCTAAAGCACAAATCACTTTAGCGTCGTTTTTTTTCAATACAAAATAGAATCGGTGGTTGATTTTTTTGATTAATAAATTGATATTTCAGCACATTGAAGCTTTCTTGAGGGAGCGCTTGGCAGTATTGCTCAACAGCCTGTAATTCTTCTACTCCACCGTCATGACCATAGTAGCTGACCACAATGATGCGTCCCTTAGCCTTTAGTCGCGATAAGAGTCCGTCTAATGCTTGCTTGGTTGTTTCAGGGAGTGTAATACAGTGTTTATCGCTATTTGGCAAATAACCTAGATTAAAAATCGCTGCCTGTATTTGTTCACCTGGAGCTAAATAGTCTAGTACATGCTCATGACCTACAAGATGGCAAGCAACACGCGAGGTTAGATTGGCCTCGCTTAAACGTTTGGTGGTTTGCTCGAGCGCTTGTTGCTGAATATCAAAGGCGTGAACTTGGCCCGTTTCTCCGACTAGTTCGGCTAAAAACAAGGTATCATGACCATTTCCCATCGTTGCATCGACCACGATATCTCCAGGTTGTACACATTCATTTAAGAGTTGATGGCTAAAATGTAAGGCAGTTTTTAGCATATTTTCACCTGCTTACGGATATCAAATTTACCTTGATAAGAATCACGGCGCAACATTTCTTGATCAATGGCGTTTAGGACTTCCCATTTTTTCAAACTCCACATCGGACCGACAATCGAATCAAATGGCGCATCCCCGGTTAAACGATGGATGATAATGTCTTGTGGAATCAGTTCTAATTGGTCGCAAATAATATCGACATATTCTTTAAAGCCTAATAAGCGCAACCGTCCTTCATGATAATCGCGTAGCATGCGGGTATTGCGCATCAAGTGAAGTAAATGCAATTTAATCCCTTGAATATCGGAATCTAGAATCGTTCGTTTGACATTTTCCATCATCATTTCATAAGTTTCGCCAGGGAGACCATTAATTAAGTGGGTGCAGACACGAATATTGTGCTTGCGTAATTTAGCCACACCGTCTAAATACGTTTGATAGCTATGGGCGCGATTGATTAAGTCGCTGGTTTGTTCATAGGTAGTTTGTAAGCCTAGTTCGACCCAAAGATAAAGGCGTTCATTCAGTTCAGCTAAGTATTCCACGACATCATCAGGCAAACAGTCCGGACGTGTTCCAATGGATAAGCCGACTACCCCAGGCAAATTCACCACTTGTTCGAAACGTTCTTTGATGACGGCTAGTGGTGCGTGTGTATTGGTAAAGTTTTGGAAATAGACGATATATTGCGCAACGCCAGGCCATTTTTGATGCATCATATCAATCTCTTTTTGAAATTGAATCGGTAGTGGATCTTCCGGTGCGACAATCATATCCCCTGAGCCAGATACGCTACAAAAAGTACACCCACCATGAGCAACAGTACCATCACGGTTTGGACAATCAAAGCCACCATCAATCGGAACTTTAAAGATTTTCTCACCGAATTGCTGTCTTAAAGCATAATTCCATGAGTGATAACGTTTATTTTGATCTTCTGCATATAAAAATTTCATCTAATAACTTCCTTATAGTATGATTCTGAGCCGAAAAAGGATTAAGCACGTTTGTTAAATTCTTGGACAAAACGTTTTTCGACATAAATGGGATAGGTCAACAGCAACCAACCTAAGCCTAGTGAATAGCCAGCCAGGACATCGCTTGGATAATGCACACCAAGGTAGATACGGCTACACCCAATGAGTAAGATGAATAAAGCGAGGATGCCTTGGCAAATGCGTTGAGTGGTTTTGTTGTGAATAAAAAGTGGCACGAAGAAAATCAGTGTCCCATATAAAACCATACTACCAGAAGAATGCCCACTAGGAAAGCTATAGCCCGGCGCGTGGACCAGATGCTCACCACTTGGACGTAAGCGATGGACTAAAACCTTCACGATATTCGTTAAAGCCAAAGCCACACCAATCATACCAGCACTTAACCAAAGCGCCTCGAGTTTACGTCGGCCATAGATTAAGACGGCGACAATGGCGATGGTTAAGATGACCATGGTCACCACATTGGCAAATTTGGTAATCCAACTAAAAAAGGCGGTACCTTGTGGACGTAATGCTTGAATGGTTTGACTAATTGTTGCGTCAAAGCCTTTCAAAGTCGTCGGGTAAAATTTAGCGATGTAAGTCAAAACCGCAAATAGCAGTAAAAAGCAGCTACCCGCAAATTGATAATAAAGTTTGTTTTTCGTCATGTCTTTTCCTTTCTAGATACGAATGATGTTCTTAAACATTTCAGTCATATTACGTCAAATGAATAAGTTTGTGTTCTATTATAGCCGAAATAGTAGTTTTTTAGTAGTAAGTAGTGAAAATACGCACTGTTTTTCTAAATTTTTATAAAGAAATGTGTCCTTCGTGGAGGAAAAGTTTGACCATTCGATTAAGAATATAACAAATTGATGAATTTCATTCGTTTTTTAAAGTAAAGCTTTTTGTTTTGGTGTATAATAAATCTTGAGCTTTTAGATAAACATTTTACAGGCGCATACGTTTGTGTAAAAGGTTTTTGGATAGTCTTTATAAAATAATGTTTTAGAATCGATAATTTATTGATGGTGGAGGATAGAAGATGAAAAAACATACTGGTTACCAAGTGAAACATCATACAGCAAATCATAAAAAATATCGAAAATTAAGTAAAACAGCTGCGGTTGTGGGCAGTACGGTAACGGCGGTGAGTGTCGCTGCGCCATTGATTCCAAATGTAGAGGTGCAGGCAGAAAGCGTCCAATATAGTAATGCCTCTAGTCAGCAACAATTTATCAATCAAATCGCCCCGCATGCTCAATCAGTGGCTAATGCTAATGATTTATATGCTTCGGTCATGATGGCTCAAGCGATTTTGGAAAGTGCGTGGGGGCAAAGTACGCTAGCTCAAGCACCTAATTATAATTTGTTCGGTATTAAAGGAAGCTATAATGGCCAAACCGTTTATATGAATACATTGGAATTTTTAAACGGTCAATGGGTAACGAAAAATGAGCCTTTCCGTCGCTATCCTTCATTTGCAGAATCATTTATGGATAATGCGCGCACGTTAAGAACGGTCTCTTTCCAATCTGGCGTCTACTACTATGCTGGGGCTTGGAAGAGTAACACAACTTCATATCGTGACGCTACAGCTTGGTTAACCGGACGATACGCAACTGATCCAAACTATGCGACTTCTTTAAATCGTATTATCGAGACATATGGTTTAACCCAATATGACACACCAAGTAACGGCACTCCTTCTACAGTTGTTAATCCGGGGTCTACTTCGGGAACATCAACAGGCACGAATCAGTCATCAGGAAGCTTGAGCACTTCGACATACACCGTTGCCCCAGGAGATAGTCTATACGCTATAGCTACTAAATTTGGTGTGACAATTGCGCAACTGAAAGCTTGGAATCAATTATCAAGTGACATGATTTATGTGGGTCAAAAATTATCGATTCAAACAGGAACTGGCAATACTGCGGTTACACCAAGCCCAAGTACACCAGCCAATCCAACGACGCCTTCAACATCTATTCAAGATAATGCCCAAACATATACTGTTGTTGCAGGCGATTCAGTATGGAAGATTGCCAATAAATTTGGAATTTCAATGGATGAATTACGTAGTCTAAACCATATTCAAAATAACTTTATCTATCCAGGCCAAGTGTTGAAAATTCGCTTGATTAGTAGTAGCAATGGCACAACAACTGTACCAACGCCGACAACGCCAAGTATCCCATCACAAAATCAATCAACGAATACAGGAAGTAACCAGACTGCATCCGTTGGCAATTATACGGTTAAAGCGGGAGACAGTTTGTGGTCAATTGCCAATAAACACGGCTTATCTGTTGCCCAATTAAAGAGTATGAATGGCTTGAGTAGTGACATGATTTATGCTGGACAAAAACTAACAGTGAAAACAGGCGCAAGTAGTACAAGTTCTACAACCTCCAGTGCAAATACGAATACAGGTGCAACAACTAATCCGGTAACGAATACTCAAACTAGCAATGCTTCAAGCTACACAGTGAAATCTGGGGACAGCCTGTGGTCGATTGCTAATAAACATGGCTTATCCATTAGTCAATTAAAGAGTATCAATCATTTGAGTAGCGATATGATTTATCCAGGCCAAAAATTGATGGTTACAGGAGGGACTACTACTAGTACGACCACAAATACTGCTACCACCACTAAGCCCGCGCCAAGCCAAGTTTCTAACCAAACAGTTACAGTCGGCTCCTCAGCTCAGACTTATACAGTAGTTGCTGGTGATTCGGTTTGGAAGATTGCTAATAAATTTGGAATTTCAATGGATACTTTACGCAGTTTGAATAATATTAAGAAGGACTTTATCTATCCAGGTCAGGTCTTAAAAGTTCAAGCGAGTACGACTTCTTCAACTTCTGTGAGTCAAAATGCAATAACTGTTTCGACAGCTACAACTTATCGTGTTAAAAGCGGTGATAGTTTATGGAGTATTGCTCAAAAACATGGCTTAAGCTTAGATCAATTAAAAGCTTTGAACCATTTGACTTCGGATTTAATTTTTGTTAATCAAACGTTGAAAGTAAAATAAGTTTTTGATAGCTCAGGTGTAAAGAGTCCCTGAGCTATTTTTGTTACTCAATTAATGGAAAAATCCTATGGGGCTATTGAATTTTGTGGGGAAATTTGATACCATGAAAACAACTTATACTTCACATTGACAAGGAACAGTAAAAAGCGATGCAGATTCAGAGAGAGTATGGTTGGTGCGAATACTCCTGACAACTTTTGAAGCTCGCCTTGAAGTGATGGATGCTGAAAGTAGTAGGTATCCACGGTGACAATCGTTAACATGTTCAAGGTCAGCAATGTCTGATGAAGAATAGGTGGTACCACGTGTGAATGACGTCCTATAGGAGAACATCCTGTAGGACTTTTTTGTATAAGGTTGTAAATCGACTTGGTCAGCTACGAGCGGATAAGGTTGTCCAACACGTCGGGAAAGTCCGAGAAGTAAAGACTTTCCCAGACGTGGTGGCTTATACGCCGAAGTAGCTAGTCGATTTACACCGTCAAATAAGGTTGTGAGGCGGCTCGGTAAGACATGAAGAAATTCGTGTGCTTACCTACCGTTGAGAAAATCGGATGAAAGGAGATTTTCTCAAACGGGAGGGCGAATTTCACAATGTCTAGCTGCCGAACACCGTGTATAAGGTTGTGAATTGACTCGATCAGCTACGAGCAGCGAAACAATCAAGACTTTGAACATTCACACCGACATGATTTCATCAGGACCCTTTAGCTAGTCTAAGGTTCAAGATATACCATATTTTTTAGGAGGAAAAGAAAGTGAATTACAATCACAAGACCATTGAGAAAAAATGGCAAAAGTATTGGGCTGCTCATAATACGTTCAATACAACAACAGATCCCGATAAGCCAAAATTCTATGCACTAGACATGTTCCCTTATCCATCTGGGCAAGGCTTACACGTTGGCCATCCAGAAGGGTATACGGCAACTGATATTTTATCTCGTTTCAAACGGGCACAAGGCTATAACGTCTTACATCCAATGGGGTGGGATGCCTTTGGTTTACCTGCGGAACAATATGCTTTAGATACCGGTAATGATCCAGCAGAATTTACCAAGAAAAATATTGAAACCTTCCGTCGTCAAATTAATTCTTTAGGGTTTAGTTATGACTGGAATCGTGAAGTAAATACCACTGATCCTGAATATTACAAATGGACGCAATGGATTTTCACGAAGTTATATGAAAAAGGATTAGCTTATGAAGCAGAAGTTGCGGTAAACTGGGTGCCTGAATTAGGAACAGTTATTGCCAATGAAGAAGTAATCGATGGTAAGAGTGAACGTGGTGGTTATGACGTTATTCGTAAACCAATGCGTCAATGGATGTTGAAAATTACGGCTTATGCAGACCGCCTATTAGATGATTTAGAAGAATTAGACTGGCCAGAAAGTATCAAAGAAATGCAAAGAAACTGGATTGGTCGCTCGGTTGGGGCTAATGTAACCTTCAAAGTAGCTGGTACCGATAAAGCATTCACTGTCTTTACCACTCGTCCAGATACTTTATTTGGGGCTACCTATACCGTACTTGCACCAGAATTGGACTTAGTAAAAGAAATTACGACACCAGAACAAATGCAAGCTGTGGAAGACTATATCGCCCAAGCAGCGAAAAAATCTGACTTAAACCGTACTGATTTAGCTAAGGAAAAAACTGGGGTCTTTACCGGAGCTTATGCGATTAACCCAGTCAATGGAAAAGAAATACCAATTTGGATTGCGGATTATGTGCTTGCTTCATACGGAACTGGGGCGATTATGGCAGTTCCAGCGCATGATGAACGCGACTTTGAATTTGCAAAAACATTTGACCTTGAAATTATCCCTGTCTTAGCTGGGGGCGATGTAACGAAGGAAGCTTTCACAGAAGATGGCGAACACATCAATTCTGACTTCTTAAATGGTTTAAATAAACAAGAAGCGATCGATAAAATGGTGGCTTGGTTAGAAGAAAATGGTGTGGGTAAAAAAGAAGTGAGCTATCGTCTACGTGACTGGTTATTCTCACGTCAACGCTACTGGGGCGAACCAATTCCAATCATTCATTGGGAAGATGGCACAACCACTGCTTTAAGCGAAGAAGAATTACCATTGCGTTTGCCTAAAGCGGATAATATCAAACCAAGTGGTACCGGTGAATCACCATTAGCCAACATTACAGATTGGGTCAATGTGGTCGATCCTAAGACGGGCTTGAAAGGTCGTCGTGAAACCAATACTATGCCACAATGGGCGGGTAGTTCATGGTACTTCTTACGCTATGTTGATCCACACAACAAACAAGCCTTAGCCGATTATGAAAAATTAAAACAATGGTTGCCAGTAGATATTTACATTGGGGGAGCTGAACATGCGGTATTACACTTATTGTATGCTCGTTTCTGGCATAAATTCTTATATGATTTAGGCGTGGTACCAACGAAAGAACCATTCCAAAAATTATTTAACCAAGGAATGATTTTAGGCGAAAATAATGAAAAAATGTCTAAATCTCGCGGCAATGTCGTAAACCCAGATGATGTCGTGAAACAATATGGTGCCGATACTTTACGTCTTTATGAAATGTTTATGGGACCGTTGGATGCTTCGATTGCCTGGAGCGAAAATGGCCTTGAAGGTAGCCGTAAATTCTTAGACCGTGTATGGCGTTTGATTGTTGATGAAAATGGTAAACTGAGAGACCGTATCACGACCTTTAACGATGGTAAATTAGATAAAGTCTATAACCAAACTGTGAAGAAAGTGACAGAAGACTTCGAAAACCTACACTTTAACACAGCTATTTCGCAAATGATGGTCTTTGTCAATGAAGCTTATAAGGCAGATGCACTTCCTTATGCCTATATTGAAGGTTTTGTTCAATTATTAGCGCCAATTGCTCCACATATCGCTGAAGAATTGTGGGAAATCTTAGGCAATGAAGGCGGCATTTCTTATGTGCCATGGCCTACCTTTGATGAAGCAGCTTTAGTTGAATCAGAAGTGGAAATTGTTTGCCAAATCAACGGAAAAGTCCGTGCCAAACTAATGGTACCAGTCGATAGTAGTAAAGAAGCCTTAGAAGAGCTTGCTTTAGCCAATGAACAAATCAAAGAACACATTGCGGGCAAGACGGTTCGTAAAGTGATTGCTGTACCAAATAAATTAGTTAATATCGTAGCAAACTAGCAAAAGAATGAAACAAGTACTTATTCTCTGCACTAGGAGGTGAGTGCTTGTTTTACTATTATTTTAAATCCATTAAATGTAAGTGTTGGATAGGATGGTGGGGGTACGCCAAATAGCCTGATATGCTACAATTTTTTCAAATTGAATAGCATTCAGGCTTCTTTTTTGAAGTAGTGTTGATAATTTTCAGTGCAGATAGAGCCAATTTTACATTTCTCTTGTGCTTCCTCTGACCAAGGTAGATAGCGAGCAAAATCCTCTTCAGTGGGCGCTTCCAATTCTTTTATTTCTGAAAGCAACCATTCCAAATATTTCCACGGGCTAAGACCATTCACTTCTGCGGTCATGATGAGTGATTGGTAGATTTCATTCGCCCTTGCCCCTTTTTCCTTGATGGAGAATAATAAATTCTTTCTTCCTATGACAATCTCTTTGACCGCACGTTCCGCTCGATTATTGGTCAACTCAAGTGCACCGTCTTCGAAAATTCTGTAGACTGCTTCTCGTTGATTAAAGGCATAGTTCACTGCTTTTTCAAATTTAGAATTAGCCTTCTTTGTTCGATAGACTTCTAAATCTTGATACCAACGATCAAGTAAAGGCTTGAGTTTATTGAATCGCATCCTCTTTCGCTGCTCATGATTCAGTTCTTCAAAAGAATGATCTAAGCGGAAAATTTCTCCTAGCCTTTCAACGAATTCACAAGCCAATGTCTTTTGCCCTTTTTTTGTTCGATACATCCGCTTCAATAAAGTATCTTCGAATATGCGCAAGACAACCTACTTTTTGATTAGGGATAAGACGCTCATAGACAGAATAGCCATCCGTATGCGCATAGCCAGTGAAGTCGCTAAGGATTTTTGAAATTGCATTTTCTCCTCTGCCTTGATGAAAATGGTAAAAATAAGCTTTATGGAGCGAATGTTTGCCGTTGCAGAAAATCCAGTAATACGATTTCTCATTTTCAGCTTCAATCACTCGATAAGGTGTTTCATCAATATGAATGTAATTATCCAGCAAAATTGTGGCTAACATTTGATTAGCAACCGGCTTTAAGTAGCGATCTGCACTTTCGTTTAGCCAATAATTTATCACCTGTCGATTCAAAGAGTATCCTTGTAAAGATAAATCTTTTTCTAGTCGATAGATTGGAACTTTGTTCTGAAATTTCTGTGTAGCGATTTCTGCAACTAAGCTTGGCGAAGCAAAACTAAATAAAGGAGTAGGTATTTTCGTTTTTTTGATATTGCCTTTAGCCTTTTTCTTACAATTTTCACAAGCACAAACTTCTTGTCTATGTTCAATCGCAAGAACCATTCGTGGAATGACAATCATTTCTGTTCTCACATAGGCTTCATTGATTGTTTTCATTTCGCCTGAACAGTTTTCGCATCGTTTTTCACTTTCAGATAATGTATGCACAATGGTTTGCTTTTCCATATTTTTCAACTGCGCTGCTTTATATCCTGTTTTTCTTCTTGGAATGAATTTTTTTTAGTAGTTTTTTTCTCCCTACATTCATGTTTTTAGAATGTTGTTTTTACACCTTTTTTCACTGCATTTGGCTGGATGATACTTAACCCTTCTAATAGCCACCGCAGTTGTTGGTTACTTAGCTTCATGATTTCCTCTGATTTTCGTGGCCACTTTAGTTTTCCATCGTTGATTCGCTTATACAAGAGTATAAATCCATCTCCATCCCAATAGAGCGCCTTGAAACGATCAGATTTTCCACCGCAAAATAAGAATATCGCGTCATCATACAAATCCATATCATATTCATATTGAACGATGCTAGCTAAACCATCAACGCCTTTACGCATATCTGTTCTTCCGCAAACAATAAAAATATTTTTTACTCTAGTAAAATCGACTAGCATATTAAATTTTCTCCAAAATCATTTGTGCTACTTGCGTAGAGACCCGTTAGAATAGTCGTACCTCGGTTCCTGATGAAGTCTTGATATGTGCCCACAATTTTTGAGGATTCTTTTTATACGTATCTTCATTTTTACGATTTTTCTCGTTGTCAGTAAGCTTTACTGGAACAATTTGTGACTGAGACATGGAAAAAACCTCCTTCAAATTTGATAGCTTTATACTAACTAAAATTAAAGGAGGGGAAAAGACCGATATGTTACCCAACGCTTACGATGCACAAGCCGAAAAAATAGAAATCAAACGGGCGGAGAAATAACTCATCAAACGATACCTATGCGAAGTGCTGCGGTGTTGTCTATCAAGGGAAGGGTGCTAGATTTGGTGGGAAAAATCCAATACTGTTCGTATCCTACGTAGTAAATAGAGTGATGGTATGAGAATAAGGTTTATCTTGTGAGATTTTACTAATGGTTAAAATCGAAGTAATAATGAATGGTGAGAGGTCAACAGCTCTTATAGTTACTTAGAGTGAAATATAGAAAAAGGTGCTGACCCAAAAACCATCTTGCCCAGTTCCACATAATCTGTCACCTCTTGTCTTTATTTTTTATATAATTAATATACCATTCAAAATTATTTTATTGACTAATATCATTATCAGTCGATAATTTGTCGTAATCGGTAAAAATCTTGTGAGTTTAGTTTATATTAAAATTTCTCAAATTATTTTTGGTAAGACTTTACTCTCTTTTAGCTTTAGTTGGGTCATAGAGAGTAACTATCTAGTAGCAAATTATGTATACTCGTTGTGCTAGTTAATCAAAACCTCCTCAACGAGTAGCAGGACAATCACATGAAAAATCGCTTTAAATAATAATTATTATTGAATTGAATTGCTTTTTACGCTGTGTATAATTGAAGTGAGAATACTTACTTCAGTGGAGACCAAGAATATGGTAGACTTTATTATTTTCTCAATAACTTAGAAAATGAAATAGATAACAGACAAAAGCATAAAGTGAAACATAAATTATCTAGCGTTGTTTTTTTAGTACTCATTTGTTTGTTACAAGATATCAAAACGTTTGTTGAAATGGAATTCTATGCGAAAGAAAGAGAACAATTTCTAAAGCAATATATCGACTTAGATGGCGGTATCCCCTCACATGATACAATTGGACGTGCAATGGGGATGATTAACCCTAGTGTATTGGAAAAAATCCAACAAAAAATGACAGAATATCAGGTTGCTGATGAAATCGATAGGATTATCTCATCCATAGAAGAATCGTTTAAGTTAATTAGTATCGACGGAAAAACAGAGCGAGGAAATGGAAATGTAAACCAACGCCCAAATCATATTGTTTCTGCATCGACGAATAACTACACTTGTATCGGCCAAGAATTAACAGATGTGAAATCTAATGAAATTATGGCTATTCCTAAATTGATTGATAAAATAAATATCAAAGGAGCTATAGTAACGATTGATGCTATGGGAACGCAAAAAAATATAGCTAAAAAATCATAGAGAATAAAGGCAATTATTGTTTGCTGTAAAGAAGAATCAAGGTACGCTGTATGAGGACATTTCACAATATTTTGAAAATGAAGCCTACCGAGAAAAAGAAAAACAAAAAGGAAATTATACACAAACAATCGAGAAAACCCACGGTCGAGTAGAAATTCGTAATTACTATGTAATACTAGATAGATATCAAAGGGGCTGATTTTATCCTCTTAGCCATTTTCTAGCACAAATTGATTTTACAACTTCTTTTGTAAGATTATTTACCGTCTCACACAAACAATCTATCACATGCTCTAACGTTGGAAATACCTCGTTCGCAAAACCTTTTTCGCGTATTTCTTTCCATATCTGCTCAATCGGATTTAGTTCCGGAGTATTTCCGAAGTATATGGAGGAATAAACATTAATTCAATGTTTTCGGGGATTTCTAACGTTTTTGATTTATGCCACACTGCATTATCCACGATTAAAATTATGTAATCATCCTTATACTGTTGTGATAGCCTTTGTAAGAACTCATTCATTCAATCAGTATTACAATTTCCAGCCACAATAAAGAAACTTTCTCCGCAAATTGGGTCTACCGATCCATAACAGTATCGGTATTCTCTGACTCGATGACATGGGACAATAGGTCGTTTTCCCTTGTCGCTCCAACATCTTCTAGGACGGTTGATGTGACCAAAACCTGCTTCATCTTGATATATCACGCGTACACGTTTATATTTTGAAGAATAAAGAAAGCGCTTTTTTGAGATTGAAATCTTAAGTTAATTTTTTTGACGACTCTTGAACAGAATCGTCTGCGGCTTTTGGATGTTTAGGTCTAGGTGTTTGCATAGATCATCCATGACGTTTTAATAATCTCCATAAACCTGAATAAGTGATTTGATTTTCGAAGGTTTCATTGAATTTGAGGTGTATTTCTTTGGCAGTCGTGATTTTTCCTTCTTGTACGTCTTGTTGATGTTCTTGTAAAAATTGTTCCTCCTGTTTAAAACTCACACAACTATTTCTGCGCCCACCTCGATGTTCAGTTGTAATATATTCAATGCCCTCGTTTAAGTAATTTAATACATTCCTTCTGATGCTTACTTGAGAAAGACCAGTAATTTCTACAATTTGAGAGACTGGATATCCCTGTGCACGCAAAAGGACTGATTGTATTGTTCTAAAGAATTTTTTATTTTCTGTTTGTTTTAATGCGTTTTTTAATTCGTTAATTTGTTCTTCTGTGAAACTATATTTTACTCTATCCATATTGTTGTTATATCATAAATTTTGAGTTCAAGCTAGTATGACAAATCGTTTCTGCGTCTTTTTCAACATCAAAGCATATACCAATAAACGCGGCTCTAGAAGAAAATCAAAAGCTTGGAACGAACGACTTTTAAAGGAGTGTATACCTAACGATTCAAAATTTGAAAACACTGTTTCCATCACTTTCCTACCTTTTCCTAACAAACGATTATCTACTTTATCCGTTCTAGCCAAATTTTTTCTAATTGGTGTCGTAAGTGTGATACCTACTTTAGCGTGTTTGTTTTTTAATTCTTGCTCAAATACCTTTTATCGCCAATAATTTGCGAAAAAGAACCCATTTGTGCCAATGTTTTGACCATTTGGACATCGTGAACTGAAGCAGCACTCACGGCATAATTGACTAGGAAGCCAAATTCCGTCACAAAAAAGCTAAGTTTGACACCGTAATAATGTTCTTTTTTCATCGTATTATAATCGATATCTGAGATTTCAGAAATTAGTTTTGCTCGTCGGTTTGCACAAAGGATAAGGCATACTATTAACAATTATCAAGTCTGTAAATCTATCTCAACTGTTAGTTCTTGAATAAAGTGCAATCTGATTAGTTTGATTACGAAAGATAGATTTTGACAAATTTGACAAAAACGTGACCATTCTGGAAAAATTTCTTTGAATAAATGACTGCGGATTGCACGAAAAGTAGCGCTTTGATTTTTATGACCATCCATCAAAGATCATAAAATATATGTGATAATCACTGTATCAGGCTGTTTTTGAAGTGCAACATTGCACCGGCTTTGAACGGACTTCGGCACATGCTTTTGATATAAATCAGTAACTTTTTCTAAAAGCATTGAAAAAAATAATTGTGGCTTAGTAAAAGTTTCGGTATAGTGGAGTTGGTTTCACATATCGTTCACTCATTTCTTTAGCAGGTTTTGAGTTTACTATATGCGAAATCTTTTATTTTTTTCAGTATTTACTAACTAGCACAACGGATTATGTATATATTTGAATAAGTGATTTTCGATCCTAAATTTTTATCAGATGAACTTTTTTGTTAATTGAATTCTGCCACCGTTTGATGTGGAAGCTTCTAGATAATAATGAAGAACTATTTTTCATCAATCGTTAAATAGAATTCAAGAATTTTAATACAATGTATATAAATGAAAATTAATATAAATTTATATGTTTTTGACAATGGTAAATTTTATAGTCATATCAAAAAGCCTACTATTTTTATCATGATTGGTCAATTTATAATCAAAATCAGAAAAAAAAGAGATTAGAGAGTTATGAAATGATTGATTATGTACCGTTTGTGATAATTGCAAAAAATATGACAAAATTGAATTATATTATATTTGTCAGTTATGAAGGCCTACAAATGACAAAATAATGAAATGAAAAAACGAAATGAAAAACGAAATGAAAGATGAAAAAGAATTGCTCGAAGAGCTAGAAATCGATATTTTAGAATTGGATGATGTAGAAGGTGTGCCTGCTACAGCAGCTTCAAGTGGAAGTGGTGGACACAGTACATGTGGTTCAACTTCATGTTCTTCATGTTCATCAAGTTGTGCTTAACACATAAGATGAGTCAGCAGAATTATATAATTTGTATATAATTTGTATAATTCTGCTTTTTTTTTTTTACAAAGGAAAGAGGACAGATGGGAAATTTAAAATATGTCGTTCAAGAGGATAGTGTTCTAGTATCTTATCTTGGAAAATATCGGAGGATAGGGCTACCTAAACATCACTCTGTAGAAGAATTAATAAATTTTATCAGTATAAATACAGATAAAATTTTTGGAATAAAACGGACTTTATTAAATCAGTTTTCTGTATATAAATCTGGAAATCAGCTATTTCGACTTCCACGACAGGAGGAAGAATCTCTAAAACGGTATTTTCCGAAGGTAATGCGGTTATCTGCAGAAGAAAAACTACTTAAACAAAATTGGTTGCTAAATCATCTAGAAGGTTCCTATTATGTTGAGATTACAGAATATCAGAAAATACAGCGATTACAGGAAGGAATCTCTATTTATCATGTACTAGATAGGGCAGAGACAGAGTTAGTATTACCAACTATTAATAATTTTCTAGATATTAATATTTTGAAAAATATATATTTTGAAAGCTTAATAGAGACATATGATATCATTAACAATCATGGGGGATTTATGATAAGCATCTATACTTCTGAAAAAGAAATATATAATTTTGAAGATACTAATATAGATGGACTTATTTTTAAGGCAATCAAGGGTTTGATGGAATCTAAATTAAGTTATGGCAATATTGGTATAGGAAGAAGTAAAGAAGAGTCTTTTGAAGATTTTTTAAACAAACAAGGAAATGATAGTGTACCTGTCTATTGTCAAGATAGTCTAGCTAAACATCTAGGGATTGTACTTACGAGGAGTGGGACAAAATGAACATTAAACAATTTATACATGAAATAATAAGGAATACCCTTAGAAATCAACCTACTAAGATTGTTTATAAAAATGTGAATTTATATTTTGGAAGTCTAGATTATTTTTGCTCTCAGAGAATTGAAGAGGGGATAATTATTTTTTGGGAGGGACACCAGCTGTTTGTAAGTCCTATTTTCAATAAAAAAGATAGGATTTGTAGTCATTGTTTCTTAGAACATCGTAATCAATTTAAATTAACTAATTTTTTTGAACAGGAGAATGAAATCGTAGAGATTGATGGGTGTAATTTATATGAAGAAAAGTTGTTTTATGTTATTACTCAGCTAATTCATTTTAAATCTGAAGCTCCTTTATTTGATTATTTTATTATTGACGATTATCAAATTTTTAGATACCAATTTTTTAGAATTGCAAATTGTGATACTTGCATTTCTAGTAATAAAAAATTTACCAATTTCTCTACTGATAGTAGCTGTCAATGTCCGGCATCTTCCTTACGGGAGAAATTAGGAGACTATTCTCGCTATATTCAACTAGATAATAAGGATACTGGAATTTTTAGGAAAGAATTGACAACCCTCTTAAAGAATGCGGTAACTGTTGAATTACAGTATCCGCTTTCCAAAAATGAGATAATTTCAGGAATTGGAATTGATACTAGCTATAAGAGTGCCAGAGCAAAGGCTTTTTTGGAAGCTATGGAGCGATATAGCGGAATAATTTCGAAGGGACAAAAACGCTTTTATTTTTCTTTAAATGATCTTGGTGGTAGGTCAATGGATTATCTAAATCCAAATGATTATTTACATGTTCTTGGAAAAGAAAAGTTAAACCAAGAAACAAAAATTCATTGGTTACCTGCTTATAACTATCAAACCCAAAAATTTACTTTAATACCAGAAGATTTTATCATTTATAAAACAGAAAGAAAATCTATAAACCAAAAGTTAGTAAATGTGAGCTCAAATGGACATGCTATAGGGAATAGTTATAAAGAAGCCGTTATCTTTTCATTGTTTGAGATGTGTGAGCGAGACTACTTTTTGTACTATTGGTATGAAAAGAGGGTTCCTAAAGAGGTAAATCAAAAAAGTATTTTTGATACAGAGGTAAACCATTATTTGATGTTAATCAAAAGTTTAGGTTACGAGGTTTCAATTTATCAATTACTTTCTAATAAAGTGATAAATATTTATTGGACATTTGCTCGTGGGAAAAAT
Source organism: Enterococcus cecorum (assembly GCF_023221775.1). GTDB lineage: Bacteria > Bacillota > Bacilli > Lactobacillales > Enterococcaceae > Enterococcus_E > Enterococcus_E cecorum_A. Next base: position 28,982 of record NZ_JAKUDS010000029.1, read on the forward strand.
AGCAACAAATTTGCAACATATTCAACAGCAGGGGCACACTTATTTGGAAAATCGGCAATTATTTCAGCACTCAAGGAACTATATTTTGCAATCTATGTCTATGATCAAGATATTGATCAAATTAAAGAAAGAAGTTATAAAATGGGTCCTCAGGATATTATTACAGTAGCTGATCATGCAATCTATTATTCAGTAGAGGAAAGAAGGCAGAATTTTGATTTTTTGAGGGAAGCAGAGACTATAGATTTTGAAGCTGAGAGTGATTACAGTGTTGATATAGATACTTATTATTTAGTACTACTTGAATTTATAAATAAAAAATTTGGAAATTTTTATATTGTTGAAAATACCCCAATTGGTTTAAAAGAAATTGGTTTATGCGAGGTAAAGATTTTTGCTCCTGGAATGCAAGATATGAATTTTGGCTATGAAAATCAATACATCAATCATCGCAGAATTCAGATATCTAACCATCGGGAATTTGCGATACATCCCTTCCCCTAATATTTTGATTTAGAAAGGTAAAAAGAATGAATTTAATCAAAATTAATAATTTAAGAAAGAGTTTTGGAACAAAGGAAATCTTAAAAGGAATAGACTTAGATTTAAAAACAGGGAAAGTTTACACTTTGCTTGGAAAAAATGGTGCAGGAAAGACAACGTTTATCAATATTTTGCTCAGACTTATAAAAGAAGATAAGGGACAAGTGGCAACAAATCTAAATATAAAAAAAGAGGTTGGAGTTGTCTTTCAAGAGGATTATTTTCCGAAAGATATTACCGTTTCAGATTTAGTTAAATTACAGGCTTCATTTTTCCGAAAGAAACTTGATGTGAATGAACAATTAAAAAGTATGGGATTGGAAAAGGAGAAAAAGCAGAGTGTTAGGACACTCTCTGGTGGACAAAAAAGAAAACTATCCATCTTGTTGGCTATCTTACATAATCCTAAGCTCTTGATTTTGGATGAACCTACTGCGGGGATGGATTACGATAGTGTGGAAAAATTTGTGCATCAAATACAAAAATTAAAAGCTGAAGGTAAGACTATTCTTTTAATTACACATGATTTGTATCAAATTGAGTCATTTGCAGATTATATCTTATTATTAAATGAAGGTATATTTGAAGAAAATATTTTAGTTGATGATATGCTTACAGAAATACTGTATGAATTTCCAATAGATAAGCTAAAAAGTAATGTTCCAAAAGAAAAGATATTTTATACAGACGGACAAAATATAGTTGTAGATACTTCTCAAATTAAAGGACTGATGACGGGACAGGAGATTACTGATTTAGAAAAATATAAACGTCCTAAGCGTGTTGTTGACATTTTCAAACGTATTTCATTTATAGAAGGAGAAAACTAATGATTTCAATTAAACACCAGATAAAAAGCAGTTTAGGAAATAAACGATTCGTTATTTTTACTATTCTGTTTCCAGTAGTATTTTACATTTTTTTCATCAAGCAACTGAATTACGTAAATACAGAAGATAGCGGGATGATTGCTTTGTTTTCAGCTATGTTTGGAATTGCTGGAAGCGGACTGAATACATTTAGTCAAAAAATTTCAAAAGAAAAAGGATATTTTCGAATTATTGATAAAATATCTCCGTATTCTTATGCTCACTATATGTTTGATAGTGTGATGGCACAAACCGTTTTGAATATTTTGATTTTATTCTGTATAACTATAGCCGCATTGGTAGTTGGAAATTTGAAAATAACAAGTTCTTATCTTTCTATTACTAGCTTGTTACTTTTTTTCGGTTTTTATTATATTATAATTGGTTTTCTATTAGGAACAATCTTTAATGATGAAACGCTGGCCTCTGCTTCTATGCCAATCTTTTTCACCTTTATGATGTTGAATATTACACCAAACATTGTGAGTACCATGAAAATGCCAGATATTATCGTAACAATTCAAAAATTTTTCCCTGGTTATTATTATAATGAAGTGCTTTTGCATAAAAATACTACAAAGTTTTTACAAGCTTTTCTAGTGATTGCACTGTATGTTTTTATTGCTGGATTTGTGACAGTCGTTGTAAATAAATTTTTAAAAACAAATAGGAGAGAGTGATGAATAGACTTGCTTCACATCAGTTATATGCACACTATGAGTGGTTACATCATCATCCAGAGGCTGGTTTTTTTGAGGAAAAAACAAAAGATTATGTAAAACAGATTTTGCATAAAACTAATCTTAAAAAATTTTATGAAGGAAAATCGGGATTGATTTACCAATATATAGGGAGAGAAGAACAAGTTAATTACTATGACCTAGCTTTTCGTTCAGAGCTAGATGCTGTAGAAATTAACGAAAATACTCAAAGCTACTACCATGGTTGTGGGCACGATGCTCATACTAGCATTCAATTAGAGCTTGCAACTTATGTAGCTAAATATAAACCAAAATTAAATATACTATTCATTTTTCAAGCTAGCGAGGAAAAATACGGTGGTGCAAAAGATGTTTGTAAATTTTTAAAAGAGAGTAAGCTTTCAATATCAAAAATTTACGCTCTTCATGTTACATCGGATTTATATTCTAATTATGTATCAATTAATAAGGGAGATATTTTGGCAGCAGGCTT
>NZ_JAKUDS010000003.1 GCF_023221775.1 Enterococcus cecorum
TTTATTTGTATCTAATTCCATTTTATATCAACTCATTTCTAATATATACTGATTATAACATAAAACAAAATAAAAAGACAGTATACTGTATTGTCGGTCTTCGAGTTACAACAGCAACCCTCATACCGAACGACATTCATCACCCAACTATAGAGGATGGGCGACTTCTGCCTGAATTACGTTAAACCATTTGAAATGCAACGAAAAGAGTGATTGGGAAAGAAAATCGAGACGAATAAAAAAGAGCATGGATCGCCCCACACTCTCTAATAATTATTCAGTTAGTCCACTTAGCGCTTCAATCGCCTGCCAAGCTTCTTCTTTTCCTTGTTTCGTGACTGATGAAAAAATAATAAATGTATCTTCTTTTTCAAATCCGAGCGCTTTTTTAATCATGCTTTCGTGTTTATTCCATTTCCCACGGGGGATTTTATCGGCCTTTGTCGCAACCACGATAACTGGAATATCATAATACTTCAAAAATTGATACATTTGGATATCATCTTGTGTCGGTTCATGGCGCATATCAATTAAAGAGACCACTGCTTTCAACTGTTCCCGCTGTGTTAAATAGGTTTCAATCATTTTTCCCCATTTTGCACGTTCAGTTTTTGAAACTTTTGCATAACCATATCCCGGTACATCGACAAAGTGTAAGCAATTTTCAATCAAATAAAAGTTAAGCGTCTGCGTTTTTCCTGGTTTAGAGGAAGTTCTTGCTAAGTTTTTGCGGTCAATTAGCGTATTAATAAATGAACTCTTACCTACATTGGAACGTCCTGCCAAAGCGATTTCTGGTAAGTTGGTATCCGGATATTGCTTCGGCGCCACTGCACTAATAATAATTTCAGCTGAATGAACTTTCATCACTTCATCCCTTTCTAAATTAAATCTCTAAAAAATAGAGGCTGACAATCTTGCCAACCTCATATTGCACATTTATCCAGCTTTTTGTTTGGAATAAATGATCTTTGGTTTTCCTTCTTCCAAAGCAGCTTCTTTGGTGATAATCACTTTTTCAATTGTATCATCAGAAGGAATTTCAAACATGACATCTAGCATAATGCCTTCAATAATCGAACGTAAGCCACGTGCTCCAGTATTACGTTCAATCGCTTTTTGAGCAATGGCTTCTAAAGCTTCGTGTTCAAATTCTAATTCTGTATGATCTAGTGCAAGTAATTTTTGATATTGTTTTACTAAAGCATTTTTTGGCTCAGTTAAGATACGAACCAAATCATCTACCGTAAGTTTTTCCAATGCTGTCATGACCGGTAAACGTCCGATAAATTCAGGAATCAAACCGAATTTTAGCAAATCTTCTGGAATAATATGCTGCATGATACTTTCATTTTCATTTAATTTCTTGTTTGAAGTACCAAATCCAATGGTCTTTTCACCCATTCGATTTTTAACAATTGTTTCAATTCCATCAAAAGCACCACCAACGATAAACAAAATATTTGTCGTATCAATTTGAATCATTTCTTGATGGGGATGTTTACGACCACCTTGAGGAGGAACAGAAGCAACTGTCCCTTCTAAAATTTTAAGTAAGGCTTGTTGCACCCCTTCACCAGAAACATCACGGGTAATTGAGACATTTTCACTCTTTCTGGCAATTTTATCAATTTCATCAATATAGATAATCCCACGTTGAGCACGCTCAACATTAAAATCTGCTGCTTGTAATAATTTTAGCAAGATATTTTCAACATCTTCACCGACATATCCAGCTTCGGTTAGACTTGTCGCATCCGCAATGGCAAATGGCACATCAATGGTACGTGCCAAAGTTTGCGCTAAGAAAGTCTTACCTGATCCAGTTGGTCCAATCAAGCAGATATTACTTTTTTGTAATTCCACTTCATCATCATAACTTTCCATCGCATTGATTCGTTTATAATGATTGTATACAGCAACTGATAAAGCACGTTTAGCAAAATCTTGACCCACAACATACTCATTTAATACTTCTAAGATTTCTTTAGGTTTTGGTACATCCGTAAATTCCCGTACCACTTCTTCATAAAAATCTTCGTCGATAATATCTTTACATAATTCGACACATTCGTTACATATATATACTCCTGGTCCGGCTACAATTTTGCGTACTTCTGCTTGTGATTTTCCACAAAAAGAACAGCGAACCGTATCATGACCATGTTGGTTATCGCTCATGGATTAACAACACTCCTTTATAAAACTATGTACCAAAAAATGGCTATATATTTCATCTTAACATAAATACAATGAAATAAAAAGCGACGACACTTATGTTTCTATCGTTACACTTTTAGCCATTTTTTACTTAAAATCCAAATACACCAGGTAGCAAGTAGGTTAAACTTAACATGATACAACAAGCAGTTAAAATACCTAAGCCAATTGGTAAAATACATTTTTTAGGTGGTAAACCAAGTAAAGCAGCAATCAAAGCTCCTGTCCAAGCACCTGTACCGGGTAATGGAATCGCAACAAACAAATAAATCCCTAACAACACACTATTTGGATACTTTTCGGTTAACTCTTTTCCTTTACGACGCCCTTTTTCAGTAATCGCTCTAGCAAATTTTTTTATCGGACCTCTAACTGAAAGAAAATCTAGAATTTTTTCAATAAAAAGGATGATAAATGGAATCGGTATAAAATTTGCAATGACACAAATAATACTCGCTTTCAACCAGGGAACACCTAATAAAGAAGCCGCAATTAATCCGCCTCGCAATTCTAAAATTGGTAATAGCGAAATAATGAATATGATGATTTCTGGACTTAGAACATCCTTCAATGTATCAATAACTGATTGTAACATTTTATCCTCCAAATATATGATTACGTGTTTCATTATGCAAAACTATTCGAATGAAGCCTATTCATTTGGACACGCTTTAAAAAAATCTTAAAAATTGACATGAAGAAGGCGGAAAAATACTGATAAACCCTCTTACCGTATTTTCCGCCTAACGAGTCTTTTTATTAAGCTTCAACAGCTGTAGAAGTTACTAAATCAATAGCTTTCTTCATAGTAATATCATGTGAAAGCATATCAGTAGTTAATAAACGTTTCACTTGATCTACAGGCATATTGTAAGTTTCTGCTAATTCAGCGATTTCTTTTTCAATTTCTTCTTCTGTCGCTTCTAAGTTTTCAGCTTTCACAATTGCTTCGATAACAAGGTTAGTTTTCACGCGTAATTCAGCATCTTGTTCGAATTGTTTGTGAAGGTCAGCTTCAGTAGAATTTGTTAATTGATAGTACATTTCTGGTGAGATTCCTTGACGTTGCATGTTGTTTAAGAATTCATCCATTGCGCGGTGTATTTCATCGTGAACCATCACATGTGGTAATTCAACCACTTCTGCATTTTCAACAGCTTTACGTAAAGCTTCATCATGAACAGCTTCTTGCGCTTGACTAGCTTTAGTTGCAGTTAATTCTTCACGGATTTTCGCTTTTAATTCATCTAATGTTTCAACTTCATCATCAACATCTTTAGCGAACTCGTCATCTAATTCAGGTAATTCTTTTACTTTCACTTCATGAACTTTCACTTTAAAGATAGCGTCTTGACCTGCTAAATCTTCTGCTTGATAGTTTTCAGGGAATGTTACCTTCACTTCCACATCATCACCAGCTTTAGCACCAACTAATTGATCTTCAAAGCCAGGAATGAATGAACCTGAACCTAATTCAAGTGAATAGTTTTCGCCTTTTCCACCTTCAAAAGCAACACCGTCTTTGAATCCTTCAAAGTCAATAACCACTGTGTCGCCTTCTTTAGCAGCTTCTTCAACAACAACTAATTCAGCTTGTTGATTACGTTTTTGGTTCAAACGTTCTTCAACATCAGCATCTGTTACTTCGCGTTCTTGTTTGGCAACAGTTAAGTTTTTATATTCACCTAATTTAACTTCTGGTTTTGTTGTTACTTCAGCAGTAATCACCCAATCTTGACCTTTTTCCATGCTTTTCACATCGATTTTTGGTTGAGCAACAACTTCTAATCCTGCTTCAGCCACAGCAGCATCATAAGCTTTTGGTAACACAGCATTTAAAGCATCTTCGTATAAAGCTTCTTCACCAAACATACGGTTAAATACTTGGCGAGTGACTTTCCCTTTACGGAATCCAGGTACATTTAGATTTCCTTTTACTTTGTTAAATGCGATTGTTAATCCTTGTTGAATTTCTTCTTGAGGAATTGAAAACGTTAGCACACCTTCGTTAGTGGCTGTTTTTTCAAATGTTGCAGTCATATATTTCCCTCCGATTTTATCTTTACATTTTTGATGAATATGATTCATGCATACCTTTAAATATTACACTAAGCACGCTAAATTGTAAACCATTTTCAACTTAGTTCCCTTGTTTTTTTCTATAATTTACGATATTACAGCAATTTTTGAATGATTTGTTGGTATTTTTCCTGAATGAGTTGATATTGCTTGATAGTAGCTAATTCTTCTTTTTCAGAAATTTGACCTGTTTGATAAAGCTGAATAGTCAAACGTATATAATCCTCTGCAGCTATAGGCGGTGTAAATGGATAAGTTAACATCAATTGTTGCAATAACTGATTCTGTAACATTTCATACAAATACACATCTTTATTTGCTAAACTTTGTGCCAATAATTGCTCACATTTTTTCACAAAAGGCTGTTGATTAGGAGCCGTTAACTCGTTACTTTCAATTCTCACTTCTTTTTCGGTAAATACATCTATAAGATAGAGATCCATTGACAGTTCAAGTTGAAAAATAACCTCGCACGTTTTAGCAATAAGAAACGGATTCTTTGCACTTGGCAATAACTCTTTGATAAATGTTTGAAATGTAAGCAGTGGTAATTGACTCGTCAATACTCGAAACTCACTATCAAAAATTGGCCGAATGTGCGCGAAGGCATCTTGCCATTGTTTTTTCTTTTCTTGTAACTTATAAACATAGATACTTGTATAAAGTTCTTCGGCACTTGCTAATTGTTTTTTTACGTGTAGCAACTCTCTATTTGGGACAATTGTTTGCAACAATAATCGTCGTGCATACAAAAATTCATCATTCAAAATGGCCAATTGTGCATATTTAGTTAAATATTTTGCCGAACGTTCATAGCTCTCTTTTTCTTCTAACGCAATCTCATAGGCTTTTTGAATAAAATCTTGCACAAAATACAATTCAACGATTCGATAATGATTGTCCAATGAGGGATATTTTTGATAAATCTTTTGTGCTAATTGTTCAGCGAGTAAGTAGTTATGCGCTTGTTTTGCTTCTTCAAATGCTAGAAATAATTCTTCGTCTTGATTAAATTTGTGATTATTCATACTTCACCTGTTTTACTAAATGAAATTTTTTCGGCTGACGAATCATTTTTAGTGTGACGACCCCTGTTTGTGCAAAAAAGTCCCCTATATGCGTTTTGTCTGGTGTAAAAGCACAGACAAGATATCCTAACATAAAGAGCGGTTTTGCACTAAACACAAAGCGCATCGCCCCTTCACGTATAAGAACAGTACTCCATGTTAGTTCTTTTTCTGTAAAACTAACTACTTTGATACCAAAAATCATTTTACCGATTGTCTGCCCATCATTAAGCTTAGTTAGTAGAATAAAGTATGCAAGGTAAATACTAGTGCCACCAATAAAATCGACATAAGGATGATCCATTGGCAAACCAAAACGTGCAAACCAAGTAAACACAAGTCCTTTGAGACAAGCAATCAAAAAGACATCTACTAAAAAGGCCCACAAACGAATCCAAAAGCCTGCATAATAGTCAGCTGGGTACTGATTTGGGTGCTTTGGTTTATTGTTAACAGGTACGTTTTTCAAGGTTTTAGTTTGACTAAAAAACATTGTATCACCTACCCTCCATAATAATACATCGCTTTAGGTGCTTGCGGTGTACCAATCGCTTGAACAATCGCCTTTACAGTTTCTTCAGTGCTGGCTTGTGGTTTAAGTAGATTGGTTTTTGCTTGGTTTAACCAACTAGCAAGGAAATTCGGCGTATTGGTTGTATATTCAATGATTTGAGCATCTTTTAAGTCATATTTGTTTTGTAAATCAGCTAGGCAATCTTCTTCAAAGCCAATTTCGTCAATCAAACCATTTTCCTTTGCTTGTAAACCATCGTAAATTCGACCATCCGCTAGTTTTTTCACCGTTTCAATATCCATTTTGCGACCTTTACTTACCACATCAACAAAACGACTATAGGCACGATCAACATGTTCTTGCAGGACTTTAGATTCTTCAGGTGTAGTAGCACGTGTTGAGGATCCCATATCTTTTAACGCGCCGCTCTTATAAGTTTGATCTTTCACGCCTAATTTATCTAAAAGCGAGGCATAATTCATTCCAGACATAATCACACCAATGGACCCTGTCACCGTCTCTTCACTAGCATAAATCTTATCTGCAGCTGCCGAGATATAATATCCTCCGCTTGCTGCCATATTTTTCATATTGACATAGATGGGTTTATGATGTGCTTGTAATTTTTGTAAGGATTTTGCTAATTCACTACTTTCATACACACCGCCACCTGGAGAATTTACTTCTAATAACACGGCTTTTACTGTATCATCATTATCAATTTTTTTAATCATCTCTAAGGTTCGTTGATGATTATAGCCGCTACTTGAAAGAAGGCTATTTCCTTGTGTATCAGCGATTACTCCGTCAATGGTAATCTTGGCAATTTTTTGACTACTATCACCTGGCGTAATAATACTTTCCTTTAAGGTTTCCTGACTAGTTAGTAAACTTGATAATGATTCCTCTTGATTGTCATTTACACTATTGATTGCAATGCCGGTTAAACTAATGACTGCAACCCCTATCGCAATTAATACCGCAATCCATCTTCTTCTATTCATAAAACACCTCTATAATTCTTGTTTAATAATTATTGCTTTTTGATCAGTATCTTCAGCTTGCTTATAACCTGAAAATTTTTCACCGCTGATGATATCCTCTATTTCAAACAATTCTACACCTACTACTTGTATCAGTTCAGATTCAATTTCTTGCAAACTTTCCCAACCGGTATCTAAAAAGATTGGTGTATCATCTGTCAGTTGATATTTAACAGATAATTGATTGATTCGTTCTTTCAAATCTTTTAAACGTATCGTCTTCATCTATTTTCCCCTTTCTTGCTCATGTAATAAAGCGTTTTTTCTTATTGTACCACAGATTAATTATAAGACAAATATCATCTTATATCCATCTATACCAATTTAACATTTAAAAAAAGTGTTGACATTCGATTCCGCTTGAATTATGATGGCAATAGCTTTTGTTAATAGCTAAACAAAACAAAAATCATCTATACCAATTTATAATAAATAAAAAAATACAAAGGCAGGTTGCTATATTATGTGTGGAATTGTAGGAATTGTAGGAAAAAATCAAGCAGAACGCGTCATCTTAAATGGTTTACATCGCTTAGAATATCGCGGATATGATTCAGCCGGTTTATTTGTTTGCGATGAAAATCATGATTATCTTGTCAAATCACCTGGACGAATTAAAAACTTAGAAGATAAATTGACAGCTGAAGTAACAGGGCATATCGGAATTGGTCATACACGTTGGGCAACACATGGTGAGCCAACTGAAGCCAACGCCCACCCTCATACTTCTCAATCAGGTCAATTAGTCCTTGTACACAACGGCGTCATCGAAAACTTTGAAGAAATTCATCAAACTTACTTAAGTGATCATACTTTCTCAGGTCAAACTGATACTGAGATTGTGGTACATTTAGTGGAAGAATTAAAAAATCGCGACAACTTAACAACTAAAGAAGCATTCCGTAAAGCTTTAGGCATCATTAAAGGATCGTATGCTTTTGGATTAATCGATAAAAATGACCGCGAAACCATTTACGTCGCTAAAAATAAAAGCCCATTATTAATTGGTCTAGGTGATGGCTTTAACGTGATTTGTTCTGATGCTCTAGCTGTTTTAGACCAAACTGACACATTTGTAGAGATTGAAGACGGCGAAATGGTTACCGTTACTGCTGATTCAGTAGCAATAGAAAAACAAGATGGACAAAATGTTGAACGTGAAAGCTTCAAAACACAAGTCGATATTACAGATATTGAAAAAGGAACTTATCCATTCTATATGTTAAAAGAAATTGACGAACAACCAACAGTGATGCGTCGTCTTGTACAAGAATATCAAGGTGATAATCATCAAGTGAACTTGGATGAGAACCTAGTCAAAGAATTTGCACAAAGTGACCGGATTTATATCGTTGCTTGTGGGACAAGTAACAATGCAGGTTGGAGTGCCAAAACTTTCATTGAGAAGTTAACAAACATTCCAGTTGAAGTTCATTTGTCCAGCGAATTCGCATACGATGTACCACTATTGTCTGAAAAACCATTCTTCATCTACTTAAGTCAAAGTGGTGAAACTGCAGATAGTCGTCAAGTCTTAGTGACAACAAATAAACTTGGTCATCCAGCTTTAACGATTACCAATGTTGCAGGATCCACTTTATCTCGAGAAGCTAAATACACTTTATTATTATATGCTGGACCAGAAATCGCCGTTGCCTCCACTAAAGCTTATACAGCGCAGATTGCTGTTCTATCTATTTTGGCAAAAGCTGTTGGCGAATATAAACAAATTCAAGCAGCCATAGACTTTGATGTATTCCACGAATTATCCATTGTTGCTAGTGCGATGGATAGTCTAATCAATGATAAACAACATATCAAAGACTTAGCAGATGAGTTTTTAGCAACGACACGTAATGCCTTTTATATCGGCCGTTCTAATGACTACTATGTTTCAATGGAAGCCGCATTGAAATTAAAAGAAATTTCCTATGTACAAGCAGAAGGATTTGCAGCGGGTGAATTAAAACACGGTACCATCGCATTAATCGAGGACGGTACTCCAGTAATGGCGATTATTACTGAAGAAATCACCGGTTCACATACTCGTGGCAACATTAAAGAAGTTGAAAGCCGTGGCGCAAAATGCTTAGTCATTGTATCTGAAAAATTAGCAAAACCAACAGACCAAATTATCTTACCAACTGTTCATCCGTTTTTAACTAGTTTAGTTTCTGTCATCCCTACACAATTATTAGCTTACAACGCCACCATCCAACGTGGTTATGATGTTGATAAGCCTCGCAACCTAGCAAAATCTGTTACAGTTGAGTAAACATTAAAAAGAAAAGACGTAAGATTACATCACACATCTTACGTCTTTTTCTTATTCAAATAGGCAAGCTAAAATTTCATCAATTGTTATCTGATAAAATAATTGGTTCGCTTTTTGTTCTTCTAATATTTTTTTGACAGTTTCATAGGTAAAAGCTTGTCCAACCAAAGCTTGCTCTAAGTTTGCTAAATCACCATAACTAAAGAAATCGCCACGGAAAACACAGTTGTGAATGAGACCATTTTGAATATTCAATAAGACTTCTAAATAACCTGCAGGAAACTTTCTCGCTTTCGTCATTGTAAAAGCTGGATTCTTTCCAAAAGTCCAATCCCAACTTTCAAATTTTTCTTTTGCCAACTGATCAATTCTCTTTTTATCAATTTCAGTTAATTGATATTGTTGATAATCATTTTTCAATATCTCATCTATCAATCGCTGACGAAAAACATGTATTTCTTCTTTCTTATCAAGATAATCACTAATATTTCCCGTACGATCACGGACTGATTTTATCCCTTTTGATTCAATTTTATACTTTGGAGGATTTAAATACTTACTCATTTTGGAAAAATCCATATCATATAATAATGAACCGTGATGAATGGTATACTCACCTTTATTACATTGTGCATTTCCTGAAATTTTTTTATCTGCAATCGCTAAATCATTACGACTATTATACTGCACATTTACACCTAAAGTATGTAGGGCGACAATAATTTTATCCATATACGTTTGAAAATCTATCATCTCACTAGCCGATTTTACAACAAAAGTGTATTGCAAACTGCCTTCATCCGTATAAATCGTCCCACCACCAGTATTGCGACGTACTAAATCAACTTGATCTTCTTGAATTTGTGGTAAGAGGATTTCATTAAAACTATTTTGAAAATTACCTAACATGACCGTTGGACGTGTTTGCCACAACATAAACACGCCATCATCAAATTTCTTCTGGGTGCATAAGTATTCCTCAAGGGCAAAATAATGGGCAGCGTCACGATAAATAGCATCAATAAAAATCATTTGCTTGCTCCACCTGCGGCTAGTGCTTCATGAGCTTTATAAGAGCTTCTGACTTGTGGCGAACTTGCAACGAACTTGAATCCTTTTTTCATTCCCATGCGACGATAGACACCAAATTGATGCATCGAAACATATTCTTGTAGTTTGAAATGCTTTGGAGATGGTTGCAAATACTGACCAATTGTAAAGAAGTCTACATTTGCATTCAGACAATCATCCATTGCTTGAGCGACTTCTTCTTCTGTTTCCCCAAGACCTAACATGATTCCTGTTTTCGTAAAAATTTCAGGATCCTGTGATTTAATATAAGCAAGGACTTCTAATGAGCGTTTATAAGTCGCGCGATGTCTAATTTTTGGTGAAATTCGTTCTACGGTTTCGATATTATGATTTATGATTTCAGGTTTTGCCGCAATCACCCTATCTAAACTTTCATGACTTCCTTGAAAATCAGGAATCAAAACTTCGACGGTTGTTTCTGGATTGTATTTACGAACCGCTTCAATACATTTCACAAATTGACTTGCTCCTCCATCAGGCAAATCATCGCGGGCAACACTCGTGATGACCACATGCTTTAAGCCCATTTGTTTGGTTGCTTGTGCTAAATGTTCAGGTTCTAATTCATCCACTGCTTCCATATGGCCAAAGCTTACGTCACAAAAACGACAATTACGTGAACAATGCTTTCCTAAAATCATAAAAGTCGCCGTGCCGCTACTAAAGCATTCACCTAAATTGGGACATGTCGCCTCCGCACAAACTGTATTTAATTTCAAATCATGAAGCATTCCATTCATTTGACCAACTGCTTCTTGATTAAAACGAATTTTCGGTTTTACTCGTTGTTCCATTGAAATCACTCCACTTCAAAAACTGCTAAAACATCATCAACAAATACTTCATCACCGGGTGCAACTTTAACTTCAATTATTTTGCCATCAAAAGGGGCTTCTACTTCATGAACTGCTTTTTCTGTTTCAACTTCATAAAGCACTTCTCCTTTTTTTACTTGTGCATCAATCGGTTTCAACCACTCAGTGATTACTCCTTGATCTGTTTTGGTACTTAGTTTCGGAAATAGAACTTCACGTCTCATCAACAACACCTCATTTAATATCCAATATTGTGTATCCGCTTTCCATGATACACCTTTCTCACTCATTACGCAATAACATTTCACAAATAAAACGTTATTGTGAAATATTTCAAAAGATTAACTTATATAGATTTTAATAATATAAACATAATCTGGAGTTAGAATTTTATGTTTCTTTGTGATTATATTTTATTTCATCTTATAACATGTAGTATTTTACCTTTTTTGAGAATAAGTGATGGCATTCGCAAGTTAGATGATTTGTCACCTTATTTTCATTAAAAAAGACTCAGAAGAAAAACTTCTCCTGAGCCTCACTCTATTTATTCTTCTAATAATCCAATTCTTTGTTTTACAACTTGGGCAATCTTATCGACATAGGTTTCAACTAATTCATCAGTCGGCGCTTCTGCCATAATACGTAATAATGGCTCTGTACCTGATGGACGAACTAAGACACGTCCACTATCACCCATTTCGTTTTCTACTTCTTCGATAACAGCTAAAACTTCAGGGTCATTTAAAGCCTTATTCTTATCTGTCACGCGTAAATTCACTAATTTTTGAGGATAAATCGCTACTTCATTTGCTAATTCAGATAGTTTTTTGCCGGTTTCCTTCATGATGTTCAACAGTTGAATTCCTGAAAGCATCCCATCACCAGTCGTATTAAAATCTAAAAATACCATATGTCCAGACTGTTCTCCACCGAAGTTATAGCCATTTTTCCGCATCTCTTCCACTACATAGCGGTCCCCAACTTGTGTAATCACATCTTTTAAGCCAATATTTTCAATCGCTTTTCTAAAACCTAGATTACTCATCACTGTTGTCACTACGGTATCATTTTTTAAGCGACGTTTTTCTGATAGATATTTTGCACAAATGTACATAATCTTATCACCATCAACAATATTGCCCAATTCATCGACAGCAATAATACGATCACCATCGCCATCAAACGCTAAACCAGCATCCGCATTCTTTTCTACAACAAATTTCGCCAATTGCTCAGGATGAGTAGAGCCAACACCATCATTAATATTAAGGCCATCTGGAGAAGTACCCATTGTATAAAAATCAGCTTCTAAATCAGCAAATAGACGATTGACAATTGGCGAAGTTGCACCATTTGCACCATCTAAACAAATTCGTAAACCTGATAAGTCTCCTGGGATGGTATCAGCTAAAAAGCCAGCATAGCGAATTAATCCCTCTGGAAATTCCTCAACAGTACCTAAGCCTTGTGCAGACGGTCTTGGTAAAGTGTCTTCAGCAGCATCTAATAGCACCTCAATTTCTAATTCTTGCGCATCATCTAATTTAAAGCCATCATTTCCAAAAAATTTAATTCCATTATCTTGTGCAGGATTGTGTGAAGCAGAAATCATCACGCCTGCACTCGCTTCTTGAATTCTTGTTAAATAAGCGACCCCAGGAGTAGTGATTACACCTAACTGAAATACTTCAATTCCAACAGAAAGCAAACCTGCAACTAATGCACTTTCTAATAATTGACCAGAAATACGAGTATCTCGTCCCACTAAAACTCTTGGACGGCGTTTTCCTTTTTCATGTTGACTTAATACGTAACCTCCACAACGACCTAATTTAAAGGCTAATTCTGGTGTTAACTCAACATTTGCTTCTCCTCTAACACCATCGGTTCCAAAATATTTACCCATAAAAATTCTCCTTAAATTTTTCAAAATTATTCTTTCACTTCATTGTTTTTCTTCGTTTCATCTGCTGTAGTTGAAGTACTTTCTTTATTCGTATCATCATCTGCACTACTGCTAGATTCCTTTATTTGTGAACTTTGTGTCGTTTGTTGATTTTGCCCCTCCGTTTGATTTATCGCATTCGTATCATTTTGGCTGTGATCATATTGCGTATAAATTGGTTCAATACGAACGGTCACATTCTTTTGTTCACTATAAAAATCACTATCAATTGGTATATTATAAACCTTTGTCGTCGATTGAGCAATATTAGATATATCAATTGGGATTTCAATCTCATTGATTTTGTCTAAATCGCCACCATTCGACGAAAGTAAAATGGTTTCTGGATTTAAGACGAATTGGTAACCACTTATTCCATCCGGCAAGTTTCCATTTTGTTTTGGACGTAATCGAACTTGCTTACTTACCCTTTTAACAGCTAAATGGACCTCAACTTCGGTTTGATCAAAAGTCACATCTAATTTTTCTCCCTTAGCATTTAAGGCTTCCAATTTGACTGATTTAGTAGTACTTTGAGTAATTAGGCTGTTTGAAGTAAATAGCGCTTGTACGATAGCAATTTCCTTCATCGTCTGTGAACCGGTGGTGACATTCACTGATTTAGGAGAACTGGTTATACTTGTTAATCTGACTCCATCCAGTTTGCGCTCATCAGCTAAAATTGGTTTAACAACAAATTTTTTCGATATTTTTTTCTCGATTGTAACCGTCGCCTTATTTTGACTTAATTTTGCTTTCACACCTGATTTCAAATTTTCAACGGTTAATTTCACATCATGAGTGCCTGTAGAAAGTTTTTTTAAATTTGCCACAACTTTAAAGGTTCGTGTATCTGCATTACTCTCTGCCAATAATTGGACGCGATTAGCACTACTAAGTTTCACGTCGACATTCGGTTCATATCCTTGTATATAATATTTTTTATCATCATATTCAAAAACAATCGGTACTTCCTTAACTGTTTCTTCATAGTTATAGGTTGGTTTGCTTTGGTTTTGAGCAGGATTATTCGCATTTGTAAAAAGGATTAAAGTCAATAAAAGAGCGAAAACTGCAGTGATAAGCTTACTTTTGACATTAAGTTCCATTTACTTGCCCCCTTTCTTTCTAGTCGAGCGTTTTGGACTAGAAAAGAAGTTCAGTAAATTGCGGCGTTTCTTCTCCTGTTCTTTTACAGATAATTCTTTGGTTAATATTGCTATATAATCCTCTTTTGTCAAATCAGGAATTAACTGGTTATTAATGGTGATACTTACACCTCCTGTTTCCTCTGAGACAACTATGGTCACCGCATCACTTACTTCAGAGATTCCCACGGCAGCCCGATGTCTAGTTCCATATTCTTTTGGGATTAAAATACTATCGGATAGTGGTAAATAGGCACAGGCTACAGCAACTTTCCCATCTCTGATTATCACAGCCCCATCATGCAACGGTGTATTCGGAATGAAGATATTGGTTAATAATTCACCTGAAATATCCGCATCTAATGAAATACCCGTTTCAATATACTCTTCCAATCCAGTCGTCCGTTCAATCGTAATCAAAGCACCGATTTTACGTTTAGACATATATTGGACAGCCTTATCCAGCGCTTTGATCATTCGTTCTTCTTCTCGTTCTTTAACACTATTTGGAGCGAAAAATTTCGTGCGACCTAAATGTTCCAATCCTCGTCGAATCTCCGGTTGGAAAATAACGACTGCAGCAATCGCACCATAAGTAATGACTTGATCCATCAACCAAGAAAGCGTATGTAATCCCAGAAACTCAGCACCAAAACGAATGACTAGAAAGACGAGCACTCCTTTTAATAGCTGAATTGCCTTTGTTCCACGGACTAATTGAAGCAATTTGTACAATAAATACCAAACAACAATAATATCTACAATGTTAATCAAAAAGGAATAAGACAAGATGTTTTCTGAAAACAATTGCTTCCAATAATCCAATTGGAATAAATTTCCGTTTTGAAAAGACATAGACAGACTTCCTTTCTTATTTACTTTGACTTAAGTATATCATAACTTAGTATTCTGATGGCAATAATTCACGATTTTTACCATTTTTTAAAATAAAAAAATGCGTACTAGTAAATGGCATAAAAAATTACTAGTACGCTTGTTACAAAAAATTATTCAGATTTTTCGTCTTGTTTACTTTCTCTTCTAGCTTTACGTTCTGCTCTTCTTTGTAAGCGTCTTGCTTCTCTTTCTGGATCAACGACTCGTTCTTTACGTTCCCGCTTAACTACTCGTTCTCCAGTTTTTTCAACATTGTCATCAGTTTGCTTTTCTAAACGCTGACGGATTTTTTCCTCTTGTCCTGCTAGGCGAGCATAGTTATAAAAGCGTGTTTTTGCATCATTCACCGTCTTATCAAATAACGCTTTTGCATGTTCAGGATGAACCGTTTCTAATGCTCTAAATCTGACTTGAGTACGCATAAAATCAGGCATTTTTGAAAAGTCAGGTTTCTTAAAGTCCAAGCTCATTGGCTCTTTGCCTTGTGCTTTAAGACTTGGATTGTATCGATAAAGTGACCAATAACCAGAACTTACCGCATCTTTTGCTTCTTGAATCGATTGACGCATGCCACCTGATAAACCATGAACGATACATGGTGTATAGGCGATAATCACGGATGGGCCAGGGAATTTTTCCGCCTCTTCAAAAGCCCGCATCGTTTGAATGGCATTAGCACCCGATGCAATTTGGGCAACGTAGACATTACCATAAGTCATGGCCATCATACCTAAATCTTTTTTCGCAGCATTTTTCCCACTGGCAGCAAATTTAACAATGGCCGCTGCTGGTGTGGCTTTAGAAATTTGACCACCAGTATTTGAGTATACTTCATTATCCAAGACTAAAATATTGACATCGGCACCTGTAGAAATGACATGATCAATCCCACCATAACCAATATCGTAAGCCCAACCATCGCCACCAATCATCCATTGGCTAGGTTTTACGAATAAATCATCTTTCTCTAAGATTTCAGCTAATTCAGGGACTTGATGAACTTCATTTTGTAAAGCAGCTTTTAGTTTTTTCGCTCTTTGTTGGGTTCCTTCACTTGTCGTTAAATGTGTGATCCAATCTTGCATCAGCGCTTGTAATTCAGCTGAAACTTTAGGCATCATCATTTTCATTTGATTTGCTAAAGCTTCACGACGTGTGGTATTGGCAATCATCATCCCATAACCAAATTCAGCATTATCTTCTAACAACGAGTTAGACCAAGTTGGACCTTGCCCTTGATCATTGGTTGTATAAGGAGTCACTGGTGCAGCTGCTCCCCAAATAGATGAACAGCCTGTCGCATTGGCAATCATCATTCGATCACCAAACATTTGCGTTAATAATTTAACATATGGGGTTTCTCCACATCCTGAACATGCACCAGAGAATTCTAGCAATGGTTTATTAAATTGACTGTGTAAAATGGTTCCTGGTTTAGCTGGGTTTTCTTTTTGGCGTAAAGTCATTGAAAAGGCCCAATTGATTGCTTCTTCTTTCATTTCTTCGTAAGGACGCATTTTTAACGCCTTACCTTTTGCAGGACACGCTTCCACACATAGACCACAACCAGTACAATCCTCCACTGATACTTGAATACGATATTTCAAGCCATCAGGTCCACGCATATCACGAACAATATACCCTTCAGGTGCTTCTTGCATTTCTTCTTCATCGGCTAAAAATGGACGGATGGCAGCATGTGGACAGACAAACGCACATTCATTACACATGGTACAACGATCAGCTATCCATTCCGGTACTTCAAGAGCGATGCCACGCTTTTCAACTGCGGCAGTACCGAGTGGCATATCGCCAGCAACCATTCCATTATTAATAAAAGTGCTAACAGGTATTTGATCGCCTTTTTGTGCATTCACTGGCTCCACAATTTCTTCGACAAAATTACTTTGACGACTTAAACGTTTTTCAGTTGGATCTAAGTCCGTCCATTCTTTCGGCACTTCAAAACGATGCAAGTGTGTCAAGGTTTGATCGATTGCTGCATGGTTTTGTTCCACTATTTTGGCCGATTTGTGACCATAAATTTTTTGCACTTGTTCTTTTAATAATTTCACAACCGTATCAAAATCCATGACATTCGTTAACTTAAAGAAAGCCGTTTGCATAATAGTATTGATTCGATTGCGTAAACCAATTTCTTGAGCTAATTGCATCGCGTTAATGGTATAAAATTGGATATCATTTTCTGCTAGATATTTTTTCAGATGTTTTGGCAAGAATTTATGCAATTGTTCATCTGACCAGGTCGTATTTAATAGGAACGTACCACCCTTTTTCAATCCTTGAACTAATTCATATTTATGAACATAAGCAGGTGTATGACAAGCGATAAAATCAGCATGCTCTACTAAATAAGTTGAGCGAATTTCTTGGTCACCAAAACGTAAATGCGAAACCGTCAAGCCTCCAGATTTTTTGGAATCATAATAAAAGTAACCTTGAACGAACTTATCCGTATTGTCTCCGATAATTTTAATCGTTGACTTATTCGCGCCAACTGTACCATCTGAACCAAATCCCCAGAATTTTGCTTGGAAAGTCCCAGGTCGGGTTAAATCTAAAGTTGGCCCTAATGGTAAAGATAAATTCGTTACATCATCAGTAATTCCAATGGTAAATCTTCTTTTTTGTTCTTTACGTGGTTTTTGTAATTCATCAAAAACTGCTAAAATTTGGGCAGGAGTCACATCTTTTGAACCTAAACCATAGCGGCCCCCAATCACACTTGGACGAATATCTGCTTCATAAAGGGCTGATTGAACATCTAAAAATAGCGGTTCTCCATTTGCCCCAGGTTCTTTCGTGCGATCTAATACTGCAATAGATTGGACAGTATCTGGAATTTTACTTAAGAAATTCTCCGTTGGAAATGGGCGATATAAGTGAATATTGATAAAACCAACCTTGCGTCCTTGATCATTCAGAAAATCAACGGTTTGTTCAATTGCTTGCGCTGCTGATCCCATTACAACTATTACTTCTTGGGCTTCAGGATGACCATAATAATTAACCAAATCATAATTCGTTCCGCGCAATTCATTAATTTTACCCATATATTCTTGGATAATTGCTGGAATTTCATCATAATAGGTATTAATTGTTTCGCGTTGTTGGAAATGAATATCCGGATTTTGGTTCATACCACTAACCGTTGGATGGTTCGGATTCATGCCTCTTTGACGAAATTCGGCTAATTCTTTTTCGGGAACTAAATCTTTCAAGTCCTCGTATTCAATGACCTCAATTTTTTGCAATTCATGACTAGTACGGAAGCCATCGAAAAAGTTTAAAAAAGGTAATCTTCCTTTGATACTTGCTAAATGAGCTACAGCAGAAAGATCCATCACTTCTTGGACACTACTTTCTGCCAACATCACAAAACCTGTCTGACGAGTTGCCATCACATCAGTTTGATCACCAAAAATATTTAAAGCATTTGTGGTTACTGACCGACTTGCTACATGAAAGACGGTTGGTAGTAACTCCCCTGCAATTTTATACATATTAGGAATCATCAATAAAAGACCTTGCGAGGCCGTATATGTACTTGTTAATGCACCAGTTTTCAGTGAGCCATGTACAGCACCGGCAGCACCGGCCTCTGACTGCATCTCAATGACCTTTACTGGTTCACCAAATAAGTTTTTTCTACCCATTGCTGACCAAGAATCAACTAATTCAGCCATCGGTGAGCTGGGCGTAATTGGATAGATAGCTGCAACTTCGGAAAATGCATAAGAAATATGCGCTGCGGCCGTGTTTCCATCCATCGTTTTTTTATTCATAGTTAACACCTCAGTGATTTTACAATTTTTTGACGTGGGGATCAAAAATTAACTGTTCAACTATTTATTATATCGAAAAAAACTACATAAGTAACCCTTTTTGCCTGATTTTTTTGTGAAATTCAAAAAAATCGTCTACAAGCGTAATAGTTGCATTTTTTCACAAAACCAATAAACTTAAAACTGTAATCAATAATATTTGAGGTGAGATTTATGGATATTTCAGTGATTAAAGCTGAACAAACAAATGCCAAAAATGGGCTTGTCATCGGTAATGGTAAACATATAATGAAAGAATTTATGAACCTTCGTTGTCCATATTGCCGTCAATGGTTTAATGAATCTAAGGAATTGCTAGCAAATGCAGATGTAACGCGTGTCATTAAGCTATTTGATAAAGAAAAACCTAGCCTTCAAAGAGGGAATGTGATGCATCGTTTTGTAGACACCACCAATGAAACAACCATTTTGTCAAGTATTCAAAAGATTTTTGACACACAAGAAGAGTGGGCCAATCTTGAACTTGATGAAGTAGCTGCTTATGCCAAAGATAAATTAGGCCTAAGTGAAAATAACCATCTATCCTACAGTCAACTTATTGTAGACGAAGCAAATGCAGCAAATATTCGATTTGTGCCTACCATTATTGTGGAAGAACATATTTTTGACGAAAGTATTTCTGAAGAGGAATTAACAGAAATGCTAAAATAATTAAAAATAAACAAATAGCGAAGAATCCTTTTTCATGCGATTCTTCGCTGCTTGTTTATTCAGCTTGTCTTAATTTTTCAGCATAATCATTGATTTTTCGAATGCGATGATTAATTCCTGATTTTGAAATCGGTCCACTGGGTACCATTTCTGCTAATTCTTTTAAACTTACTTCAGGATTTTGTAAACGTAATTCCGCAATTTCTTGTAATTTTTCAGGTAATGCCTGAATCCCCACTTTTTCTTCAATATATTCAATATTTTCGATTTGTTTAGTGGCAGCATCTGCAATTCGTGACATATTGGCGGTTTCACAATTGACTAGGCGATTCACGGAATTACGCATATCACGCACAATACGTACATCTTCAAATTTTAACATTGAGTTCGTGGCGCCAATAAGCGTTAAAAAGTCAGCAATTTTTTCGGCACCTTTTAAATAAGTGATATATCCATTTCTTCTTTCTAAAGTTCGGGCATTTAAATCAAAGAAATTCAACATACTGCAAATATCCTCATTATGCTCCTCATACACTGAGAAAATCTCTAAATGATAACGGCTAGTTTCTGGATTATTAATGGATCCTGATGCCATAAACGCCCCACGAAGATAGGAACGCATCTTTTGTGCATTACCCATTAATTCATCTGAAGCGTGAATATCAAACATCAAGCCATCCATGATTCCTAAGTCATTTAATACTTCCATGGTGTCATTTTTCAACCGAACAATATAAACATTATTCTTCTTTAATTTCATTTTTCGGCGAACTAATAATTCACTTCGCACCTCATAGTGATCTTTTAAAAGGGTATAAATTCTCCGTGCAATGGCTGCATTTTCTGTTTGGACATTTAAAATAAACTGTTGGTTGGCAATACTTAGAGAACCATTCATCCTAATTAAGGCAGCTAATTCAGCTTTGGCATGTTCACGATGAACTTCTAATGTCGTCAATTCTTTTTTGACTTCCGCAGCAAATGACAAAATTATCGCTCCCTTTCAGTATTTTTTACACCATATACAATACGTAATAGTTCATCTACTACTTTTTCACCATCATGGAAAACACCGCCATTTCGTAATTCCAGAAAATCACTTGATACTACACGACAACCTTCATCACGTAATCCATTAAAATCATGAGCCACTTGGACTAAATATTCATCATATTTTTCAACATCCATATAATCTTCCGGTACATGTTCAATATTCACTAAAACTGTATCAATAAACGGAGTATTTAAATGACGATGCAATACTTTGACGTGCTGGGCATCAGTAAAATGCTCCGTTTCGCCTTTTTGAGTCATAATATTACATATATAAACAACTTCTGCACTCGTTTTTAGCATCGCCTCAGAGATTTCCGGAATCATTAAATTAGGCAAGATACTCGTAAATAAGCTTCCTGGACCTAAAACAATCATATCTGCGTCCATAATCGCTTTAACCACATTGCGACTTGCTTTCGGAGTGTCTTCACTATCTTGGCGTGTTACGTGCACATGATGAATCGTTTTACGTTCTAAAGCAATTTTTGATTCTCCAACAGCTGTTGAACCATCCTCAAATTCGGCGTGAAGTACTAATGGCTCCTCAGATGATGGATATACGTTTCCTTCGACATGCATCATTCGATTTAAAATTCGAATTGCTTCATAAGTACTTCCACGCATTTCTGCAATCGCCGCAATAATTAAATTTCCCAGAGCATGATTTGCTAAGAATTTATCTCCTTTGTTAAAGCGATACTGGAAAATATCTGAATACAATTTTGGCATATCTGAAAGTGCCACCAAAACATTGCGTAAATCACCAGGCGGGACCATCGTTTTCACAGAGTCTCGTAATACACCACTACTTCCTCCATCATCGGCTACCGTGACAATCGCCGTGATGTCAACACCTTGGTTCCGCAAACTCTTTAAGATGACGGGTAAGCCAGTCCCTCCACCCATAACAACTACTTTAGGCTTTCTAATTCGGTAAGTTTTCATGAGCGATTGACCGTTTCTTTTCTTTTATCTTTGTCACGGTGTGTAGTATTCACTGTATAACAATTTTCTTTTAAGCAATCACCGACACGATTCGTTAAAGCTACTGAGCGATGTTGCCCACCCGTACAGCCAATGGCAATGGTTAAACTGCTTTTTCCTTCTTTAATATATCCTGGCATAATTTGCAACAATAACTGACTAAAAGATTGATAGAATTTTTCTGTTTCATCAAAACTCATCACATAATCAAAAACAGGTTGATCACATCCGGTTAAAGGTCTAAGTGCTGGAACATAGTGGGGATTTGGTAAGAATCTCACATCCATCACAATATCTGCATCAATTGGCAGTCCGTACTTGAAACCAAAAGAAACCATTTCAACTCGGAACCCGGACTCATTATTATGACGAAATTCTTGGTTGATTTTTTCTCTTAATTGTCGAGGGGTTAAAGTAGTGGTATCAATCACTAATGATGCCTTCACTTTTAAATCTTCCAAAATTGCCCGTTCTTTACGAATCCCTTCCGTCACTAAACCATCCATCGCCATTGGATGCACTCTTCTAGTTTCTTTGTAGCGTGATACTAACTCTACATCTGAACAATCTAAAAATAATATTTTAGTATCAATTAATTGGGTATTTTCAATTTCAGCAAGCATGTTTTGAATTTCATCAAAAAATGAACGTGATCGTAAATCCACTACTAAAGCGATTTTGGTCACTTTACCTGATTCTCGAATTAATTCCCAAAACTTTGGAATTAAACTTGGTGGCATATTATCTACACAAAAATATCCCATATCTTCAAAGCTTTGAATGGCAACGGTCTTTCCAGCGCCACTCATCCCCGTAATAATGACTAAACTCAATTGATCAGCCATGATAATTCCCTCCTTTAAAGTAAATATTCAAAAATTTTCTGTCTCAATCTGATTATATCATGCCGGGCGTGTCTTATACAATAAAAATGGATATACGTGAAAAATTTCGTATATCCTTCTTTATTATTTTTCTCTTAAAGCAAGTGCACGCTCGATAGTCCGATCCACAAGAATAGATTGCGCGTCATAGATAATGTAATCATGTTCTTGAGTGATATATTCTGCGACTAAAGATAATTCTGTACAACCTAAAATCACTGCCTCACAACCAAGCGTTTTGGTATCAGCAAGAATTTCAAAAAACAAATCCATATTAATATAGTCATTTTCTTTAATATCATGATAAATAAGATGGTTAATTTTAGCTTGTAAATTTTTATCTGGAATCAGGTAATCAATTCCCTGATTTATTAATTCTCGCTCGTAAACCCCAGCTTTAACACTACCCTCAGTTCCTAAAAAAGCCACCTTACCAGTAACTTGATCTGCTTTTATCTGTTTGACTGCTTCTTTAGGCATATGTAATAGAGGAATTTTGGTTTCTTTTTGTAATTCTTCAAAGAAATAATGTGCCGTATTACAGGTCAAAACAATAAAACTAGGTTGCAAAATATTTTGTTGACGAATATCTTCTTGCAACACTGGTACTGGATTAGGTTTTGTGCGATCAAGAATATACGCCGTACGATCAGGAACCGTCGCATGATTATACAAGATATAATTCAAATAATCTTGATCCGCATGTGTCGGCGTCCTTTTATTTAATTGGCGTACAAAACTTTCTGTCGCCATCGTGCCCATTCCTCCGAGAATAGTAAAGAAATCACGCATT
The DNA here is from genome assembly GCF_023221775.1 of Enterococcus cecorum. Taxonomy (GTDB): domain Bacteria; phylum Bacillota; class Bacilli; order Lactobacillales; family Enterococcaceae; genus Enterococcus_E; species Enterococcus_E cecorum_A. Next base: position 23,333 of record NZ_JAKUDS010000003.1, read on the forward strand.
ATAGTCCTTCTTTCGTTTGGAAGTATTTTTGATAATCCTCTTGATATTTTTTGTACACATATTTCATCAATAAATAATGTCTTAAAGAACGATCTTTTTTGTAGAAGAGAGTTGAACCGTATTTTCCTTGTGCTAATAAATCTAAGCCTCTTTGTTTATCTGGACCGTCTTTGGCATATTTTTTAAAAATAGATAATGGCACATTCAACCATAATTTAGCATGTTCTCCCTGAGCGCGTCCATAGATTGTCTTTTCAAACGGTTTGTTAAAAATCAAATCTTCAGTAATAAATTTGGCTAAATTTAAACCATTTAAAGTCACGAAGAAACTACTACGGCCTTGACGTAAATTAATTTCAAACAATTTGAATATCCCATCGCGGCTATCATATTTCATATCAAAATTTGCAAAACCAACATAGTTAATACGTTTTAAAAATTGTGCAACATCACGATATATTTGCTCATTTTCATCTGGTAAAATCACAGTATAATTTCCTACTGAACCAGGCGCAGGATCTTCTAACAATGGATGACCTAAACACATCATACGAACATTATGATCATGATCGACATAGACGTTAAGCACACGCATATTACTATCATCGCCTGGAATGAAGTCTTGCACAATCATCTCACTGGTATAGCCAGCTTGATAAATTCGTTCAACAATAATTTCGAATTCTTCCCGGGTATCAATAATAAATGCTTTTTTACGTCCTTCAAAGTCAATTGACAACCATTCGACACTATTGGCAGGCTTAAGTGCTACTGGAAAATCAAATGGTAAAGATTGTTTGAATTGACCATTTTCTAAATGTGCTGGTGTTAAAATGAAGGTTTTTGGATAAGGTAAACCATATTTTTCACAGGTCTCATAAAAAGTGACCTTATTAATTAACACCTTAAACAATTCATAATCATTGGCAATAAACGTGTAATAAGGAGCCAACTTTTCTTTATTTTGAGAAAGTAACTCTGCATAACCATCACCACAAGGAATCAACAAATATTTTGTGTTTGCTTGGTTATAAGTTGACTTTGCAAGCTCAATTAACTTTTCAGAGAAGACCGGATCTTTATCAAAACCTTCATATAAATGAATATCGGCAATTTTAGTAAATCTAGTTGGAGCTAATTGATGTTCTCCAATCGCAATGGGTTTTATACCATATTCTTCATTGAATGCACGCGCCATGCCATATACATTCATATCAGTCCCAAGCAATATTGGGATAAAATTATTTTCTTGCATAATTTCACTCTTTTCTGAAACAATTCACATTCAACATGATACCATAAAGGTGCATGCAAGCAAAGAGACTTTTCAGGAAAGCTTTCATAATTTTATAAAATCGTAATTAACTTTTCACTTTCAACAAAAAAGTCTCCCATTATTATTTAGTTAATATTTTTTGTAAGTATTGACCAGTAAAACTTTCAGCAACTTCAGCTACATGTTCCGGTGTACCTGTAGCCAAAATAGTACCGCCGCCTGCTCCACCTTCAGGCCCTAAATCAATCAGGTAGTCAGCACATTTAATGACATCCAAATTATGCTCGATAACCAATACCGTATTTCCATTATCAACGAGTCGCTGTAAAACTTTCAATAAACGAGCGATATCTTCCGCATGTAATCCCGTTGTTGGTTCATCCAAAATATAGAAGTTACGGCCATTGCTACTTCGATGTAATTCAGAAGCGAGTTTCATCCGTTGTGCTTCCCCACCTGAGAGTGTAGTAGCAGGTTGGCCTAATGTCACATATCCTAAACCAACATCCACAATCGTTTGTAGTTTGCGTTTGATTTTAGGGATGTGTTTAAAGAACTCTAAAGCATCTTCGACAGTCATTTCTAATATTTCAGCAATATTCTTGCCTTTATAGTGAACTTCAAGTGTTTCAGAATTATAACGTTTACCGTGACAGACTTCGCAAGGTACATAAACATCTGGTAAAAAGTGCATCTCAATCTTGATAATCCCATCACCTTTACATGCTTCACAGCGTCCACCCTTCACATTGAAACTAAAGCGTCCCTTCTTATAACCATGGACTTTGGCTTCATTCGTTTGGGCAAATAAATCGCGGATATCATCAAAGACACTCGTATAAGTTGCAGGATTACTTCGTGGGGTACGGCCAATGGGACTTTGATCAATATCAATCACTTTTTCAATTGACTCATAACCAGTGATTTTCTTATGTTTACCAGGTTTTGCATGAGCGCGACTCACCTTTTGTTGTAAGGCTTTTTTCAAAATTTCATTGACCAGTGTAGACTTACCTGAGCCAGAAACTCCAGTTACAGCTGTAAACGTGGCCAAAGGAAAATCAACCGTAATATTTTGCAAATTATTTTCACTAGCACCTACAACCGTAATCTTCTCACCATTGCCTTTTCTTCTTTCCTTAGGCACTGGAATTTTACGTTTACCAGATAGATACTGACCCGTTAAGGAATTCGGGTTTTCACTAACTTCTTGTGGGGTGCCGAATGCGACTACTTCACCCCCATGTTGACCCGCACCAGGACCGATATCAATCAAATAATCAGCTGCGCGCATCGTATCTTCATCATGTTCGACAACGATTAAAGTATTTCCCAGATCACGCATTTTTCTTAACGAATCAAGCAGACGATCATTATCACGCTGATGTAAACCAATAGAGGGTTCATCTAAAATATATAAAACCCCCGATAAGTTCGAACCGATTTGGGTAGCTAGACGAATCCGTTGTGCTTCTCCTCCAGATAAGGTACCCGCAGCTCGACTCAAGGTTAAATAGCCTAGGCCCACATTTTGTAAGAAAGTTAAACGGTCTTTTATCTCTTTTAAAATTGGCTTAGCAATCATTGTTTCTTGCTCAGTCAAAGTTAATTGCTCAAGAAAAGCTAAAGCATCTTGAATTGACTTTTCGCTCAACTCTCCCAAGTGAATGCCCCCGACTTTAACGGCTAAAGCTTGCTCATTCAATCGATACCCGTGACAGTGAGAACAGGTTAATTCTGTCATGTATAAGCGCATTTGATCACGAGTAAAATCACTATTGGTTTCATGATAACGACGATAGATATTATTTAGGACTCCTTCAAAAGGTACCTCCACATCGCGGACGCCCCCAAAATCATTCTCATAATGAAAATGGAAAGTTTTGCCATCGGAGCCATGTAAGATTAAATGTTGCTCTTCTTTACTTAGTTTTTCAAATGGTGTATCCATATCAATCCCAAAACTCAAACAAAATTGCTCAAGCATTTGGGGATAATATTGTGAACTGATTGGATTCCACGGTACCAATGCGCCTTCTCTTAAAGTTAAGCTCCGGTCTGGAATAACTAAATCTTCATCAACCGCGAGCTTTATCCCTAAACCATCGCACTCTGGACAAGCACCAAAAGGAGCATTGAATGAAAACAGACGTGGCTCTAATTCTCCTACAGTAAAACCACAATATGGACAAGCATAGTGTTCACTAAAGAGCATTTCTTCTTGCCCAATCACATCCACCACAGCGTATCCATCTGCCAAACGTAAAGCCGCTTCAAATGAATCAAATAAACGTGAACGAATGCCTTCTTTAATAATGATACGGTCAATCACAATGGCAATATCATGCTTTTTGTTCTTTTCTAACTCAGGCACTTCACTAATATCATAAATTTCACCATCTACCCGAACACGCACATAACCTTCTTTTTGAATATGTTCAAAAACTTTTTTATGCTGGCCTTTCTTTTGATAAATAACCGGTGATAAAATTTGAATTTTTGTTCTCTCTGGTAATTCCAAAACTTGGTCAACCATTTGTTCTACAGACTGGCTAGTAATTTCCACATGATCATTGGGGCAAATTGGGTGGCCACATCTAGCATAAAGCAAGCGTAGATAGTCATTAATTTCTGTCACCGTTCCAACAGTCGAACGAGGATTTTTACTCGTCGTTTTTTGGTCAATCGAAATAGCTGGTGATAAGCCATCAATACTATCTACATCTGGTTTATCCATCTGTCCTAAAAATTGACGAGCATAAGCGCTCAAACTTTCCACATACCTTCTTTGCCCTTCTGCGTATAAAGTATCAAATGCCAACGAACTTTTTCCTGAGCCAGATAATCCAGTCACAACTACTAATTGATCACGCGGAATCGTCACATCAATATTTTTTAAATTATGTGCACGGGCACCATGAATTACAATCTTATCATTTGCCATAAAAAAACTCCTATTTATTACTCACTTTTTAGCTCTAGAATCGTATCACGTAAAGTTGCTGCTCGTTCAAAATCTAAGGCTTTAGCAGCATCCTTCATTTCTTTTTCTAGTTTTGCTAACATTAATTCTTTTTCTTCTTTACTATATTCTTGATAATGTTTAAAATCAAATGGCTCTTCAGCTACTTTAGCCGTCTTGGTAATCGAAATCAATTCACGAATTTCTTTTTTAATAGTTTTTGGTACAATATGATGTTCTTTGTTGTAAGCTTCTTGGATACTGCGACGACGCATCGTTTCGTCAATCGCATTTTGCATCGATTCAGTCATATTGTCTGCATACATAATTACTTTACCGGAAGCATTTCTTGCGGCCCGGCCAATTGTTTGCACCAAGGAACGTTCACTCCGTAAGAAACCTTCTTTATCTGCATCTAATATAGCAACGAGTGAAACTTCTGGCACATCCAGGCCTTCACGTAATAAGTTAATCCCGACCAAAACATCGAACTCACCTAAACGTAAATCACGGATAATTTCTGTACGTTCCAATGTTTTTATATCACTATGGAGATACTTCACTTTGATACCTAATTCCTTCAAGTAATCCGTTAAGTCCTCAGCCATTTTCTTAGTCAAAGTCGTCACAAAAACACGCTCATCTTTTTCTATCCGTTCATTGATTTCACCCACCAAATCATCAATTTGTCCCATAATCGGACGAACTTCAATCATCGGGTCTAATAATCCAGTTGGACGAATGATTTGCTCTACAATATGATCTGTTCTTCCCATTTCATAAGGTCCTGGGGTTGCAGAAATATAAATAATTTGATGGACGTGGGTTTCAAACTCTTCCAATCTTAACGGACGATTATCTAAAGCTGAAGGAAGGCGGAATCCGTAGTCTACTAACATTTGCTTACGAGCTCTATCCCCATTATACATTCCTCTTATTTGGGGCATTGTTACATGAGATTCATCAATAACTAGCAAATAGTCTTCCGGAAAGAAATCAAGTAAAGTATAAGGTGGCTCCCCTTCTTTTCGACCATCCATATGTCGTGAATAGTTTTCAATTCCGGAGGTATAGCCCATTTCTTTCATCATTTCGATATCATAATTGGTTCTTTGTTCTAAACGTTGGGCTTCTAATAATTGGTCATTGGCTCTAAGCACAGCTAATCTTTGAGCCAATTCCTCCTCAATTCCACGAATCGCTTCATCTAAAGTATGTTCATTGGTTACGAAGTGAGTAGCTGGGAAAATTGAGACATGCTCCGTTTCAGCTAACACTTCACCTGTTAGAGCATCTATTTCTCTAATCCGTTCAACTTCATCACCAAAAAACTCAATTCGCAAAGCCCGCTCATCACGAGAAGCTGGAAAAATTTCAACCACATCGCCACGTACCCGAAATCTACCGCGCTGAAAATCTATATCATTACGCTCAAATTGAATATCGATTAAATTACGCAGAAGATTATCGCGGCTAATTTCCATGCCTACACGAATAGAAACGACTTGTTTTTGGTATTCCATCGGTGAACCCAAACCAAAAATGCAAGAAACAGATGCGACCACAATAACATCATTTCTTTCAAGTAAAGCACTTGTCGCACTATGACGTAGCTTATCGATTTCATCATTAATACTTGCATCTTTTTCAATGTAGGTGTCACTGGATGGCACATAAGCTTCTGGTTGATAGTAATCATAATAGGAAACAAAATATTCAACGGCATTATTAGGGAAAAATTCTTTAAACTCACCATACAATTGGCCAGCTAAAGTTTTATTATGTGCAATCACTAATGTGGGTTTATTTACTTTTTGGATAACTTGAGAAACAGTATAGGTCTTCCCAGTCCCTGTTGCACCTAATAAAATCTGTTCTTTTACTCCTGATTGAATTCCTTGAACCAATCCTTCTATTGCTTTTGGTTGATCTCCAGCTGGTTGGTATTTAGAGACTAATTCAAATTGATTATCAGTTGTACGTTCAATCATGCTATTCCCTCGATTCTTTATAACTAGGACTATTGTACCACACCGAACATACTTTCCCTAACTAATTCGCTCAAAAAATCCGTTAAAGAGGTTTGTATCCGGTTGCAATGCTACTTAATAAAATTAATGAAACACTGACAATTCTTCGTCATTATTATATTTTCACTTATTTTCTTGCATTTTATGAAAATATTGATATATAATTTTCTTAAAATTTAATTTTAGGAGGAATTATTTAATGAAAAAGAGATTTAGTCTCATTCCTTTCATTGCACTACTTTTTAGTTTGTTCGTAATTGGCAAATCAACCGTTGCTGCAGATGAAACAACTTATGAAATTGGAACGGATATTACCTTTGCTCCATTTGAATTTCAAAATGAAGATAAAGAATATGTAGGTATTGATATTGATTTATTAAAAGCAATTGCCAAAGATCAAGGCTTTCAAGTGAATTTACGCCCACTTGGTTTTGACACTTCCATTCAAGCGGTACAATCTGGCCAAGTCGCAGGGATGATTGCTGGTATGAGTATCACGGATGAGCGCAAGCAAAGTTTTGATTTCTCCGATCCTTATTTTGAAAGTGGCATTCAAATGGCTGTGAAAGCTGATGATCATAGTATAAAGAGTTATAAAGACTTAAAAGGCAAAACGGTTGCTGCTAAAGTATCGACTGAAAGTGCCACCTTCCTAGAAAAAAATCAAAAGAAATATGGCTATACCATTAAAACATATGATGATGCGAATGGTGTTTATGGTGCTTTAAAAAATGGTACGGTACAAGCTATTTTTGATGACTACCCAGTTATTGGTTATGCTGTGACTAAAGGTGAAGACTTGAAATTAGTCGGCAAACCTGAAAAAGGTAGTGCCTATGGATTTGCAGTTAAGAAAGGAAAAAATCAAGAATTATTAAAGAAATTCAATGCCGGATTAAAAAAATTAAAAGACAACGGCGAATACCAAGCGATTCTTGATCGTTATATTGCCTCTTCTTCAAATACAGCAAGTGACCAAATGAAAAAGGTAACCCCTAAAAAAGATAAATATGTTATCGCAAGTGATACAGCCTTTGCACCATTTGAATTTCAAGATAGCAATAATGAGTTTACAGGTATTGATGTGGACTTATTAAAAGAAGCAGCAAAAATGCAAGGCTTTAACATTGAAATGAAATTTATCGGTTTTTCGGCTGCCGTTCAAGCAGTGGAAAATCACCAAGCAGATGCGATGATTGCAGGTATGACTATTACCCCAGAACGCGAAAATAGTTTTGACTTCTCTACTCCTTATTTCGAAAGTGGCATTCAATTAGCTGTGAAAAAAGGAAATGATGAGATTCAATCTTACAAAGACTTAAAAGGTAAAAAAGTTGGCGTAAAAGTTGGTACTGAAAGTGCTGATTATATCATGAATCATAAGGATGAATATGGTTATACCGTGAAACAATTCGATACAGCTGACCAACTTTATGATGCGGTGAAAGTCAATGCTGTCGATGCGATTATGGATGATTATCCGGTAATTGGTTATGCCATTAGCCAAGGACAAGCACTACAAACTCCAATTAAACGTGTGACGGGTGGTAAATATGGTTTTGCTGTGAAAAAAGGCCAAAACCCAGAATTAATTGAAATGTTTAACGAAGCTTTAGCCGAAATGAAACGCACTGGCAAGTATGATGAGATTGTAAACAAATATATTAAAGATGGTTCTACTGCCTCAGAAAAAGCCGATACTGTTTCAGAAAAAGGGATCTTAGGCATTTTGAAAAATAATTATAGTGTTTTACTTTCAGGTTTAATGAAAACCATTGGACTAGCCTTATTATCCTTTGCTTTTGCATTGATACTTGGGGTAATCATCGGCTTAATGGCAGTTTCGCATATCAAAGGTTTACGTGTTTTTGCTTCTATTTATGTTGATATTATTCGCGGTATTCCGATGATGGTTCTAGCCTTCTTTATTTTCTTTGGTTTACCTCAATTAATTGGCTTTACAATTCCTGACTTTACAGCAGGCATCATCACCTTAACCTTAAATGCTAGTGCGTATCTAGCAGAAATTGTTCGTGGAGGGATTAATGCCGTGCCAACCGGTCAAATGGAAGCGGCCCGTAGTTTAGGGTTGCCATATAGTAAAACGATGCAAAAAATTATCTTACCACAAGCGATTAAGATTATGTTACCTTCTTTTGTGAACCAATTTGTCATTTCATTGAAAGATACAACCTTAATTTCTGTAATTGGTGTGGTAGAGTTGCTACAAACCGGTAAGATTATCGTTGCTCGTACTTTACAAAGTGCCGATGTTTACTTTATTATCGCTGTGATGTACTTAATCGTAATTACGGCCCTTACAAAATTTGCTAAAGTTTTAGAAAAGAAGGTGAAATAATTCATGGCTGAAAAAATTTCTGTTCAAAACCTTGTCAAAAAATATGGAAATAACACTGTATTAAATGATATTTCCGTTTCAATACAAGAAGGAGATGTGGTTTGTATCATCGGTCCTTCTGGTTCTGGTAAATCGACATTTTTACGATGCTTAAATAAATTAGAAGAACCAACTAGTGGGGACATCGTCATTGATGGAGCACATTTAATGGATAAAAATACCGATATCAATTTGGTCCGCCAACATATCGGTATGGTATTTCAACATTTTAATCTCTTCCCTCACCTTACCGTCCTTGAAAATATTATTTTAGCACCTATGGATTTGAAAAAAGTGAGTCGTGATGAAGCCGAAAAAAATGCCATTCGTCTCTTGGATATGGTTGGCTTAGCTGATAAAAAAGATATGAAACCAGATAATCTTTCTGGTGGACAAAAACAACGTGTCGCCATAGCCCGTGCGCTTGCGATGAATCCTGATATCATGCTGTTTGATGAGCCAACTTCTGCACTGGACCCTGAAATGGTTGGCGATGTATTAAACGTAATGAAAAACTTAGCTAAACAAGGAATGACCATGGTAATTGTGACTCATGAAATGGGATTTGCCAAAGAAGTTGCTAACCGTGTGCTCTTCACTGACGGCGGAAAAATTCTAGAAGATGGCACGCCGCAACAAATTTTTGAAAATCCACAAAACGAACGTACAAAAGATTTCTTAAATAAAGTATTAAATATTTAATTAAGTAGCTGGCTCAATTTGGGTCAGCTATTTTTTTCACTATCTTTTCGGGAAAATACTTGCTATAATAAAAAGCGAAATGATTGAAAGGAATTATGAAATTATCATGAATTATAAAAATTTAATCCTCAAAGATATTAAAAAAGGAATCTTGCTTGTAGGAAGTTGTATTTTATTAATTGTCTGTTGTGTGATTACAATGATTTCTTATTCAAACCATCGTCTACTTGAAGCTAGCAATCAGGAAAAAATCACATTCAGCTATGTGATTCCAAATGCAGCTGCTGAAACGAAAGATAATCACTTATTTCATATTAGTGCCTATATTACATTAGAAGGAACACGAAGAGAATTACTAGATGCGACCAAAAAGAATGATGCACCATTATTAATGATGCACCCTATTCCTACTAATCAATTGTTTAACAACCAATTAAATGATCAAATGAAAACTAAACTATTTAAATCCTTTGAAAAAACCGTTAAAGTAAATTTAGCAGATTATACCACTATGTCTGTTATCAGTAGTTTTGATGAAATATCTTACAGTTTTAAGACAGATTTAAAAGCTAGTCTGGCAAAAAATCATATTAAAGTAAAGCATGTCCAATTTAGCTATAGCGAATAGAGTAGCTTACAACCGTCTACGAACAATTTTGTTTACAATGCTATATCATTGCTAGATTTCATTAACCTCCTACTTCATTGATAATTTGCTAAAAAATCTACTTAACATAGAGACATTTATAATGTTCTTTCATTATACCGTACATACTGGTCTTGAATACGACGTTACATCATTATAGACTCAAGCGTTGTTGCTCATAGTACTTTAGCGGGTTAATTCGTGCGGGATTGTTCCCTATTTTCTTCTCTAGCACTTCTGGCGATAGAAGAAAGTTGACGACGCTCATCCCGCATTGTCTATATAATCCTAATCTACTATTTGCTACTTGTCGTATTTGCTCATCAGATATGTTATACTTTAAATAGTTTCTTAATTGGCTCAGGCGCTTATACTTTGTCTTGGGCCTTTTTCCGATTTTCATGATAACTACCTTTAGTCTGTGTCTCATCCACCATTTAGCCTCGTATCCAGTTTCTGTCCGTAGGCTTGCTGACTATTCTACACCGCTTTCTCCCCCTAGGCATCTCTGCTGTCGGCTGGCACTTCGCTACATCTGACGGTAAATACACACGTCTAGACTTTTACCAGAAATAAATTACACATACTTTGCACACCAAAAAAGACCAGACACTTCTTTCAAGCATCCGGTCTCATAATCATAAATATATTATTCTTCGCCTAAGTCTACATTGTGGTAAACGGATTGAACATCTTCTAAGCCTTCTAAAACATCAATCATTTTTTCAAACTTAGCTAAATCATCACCAGTTAATGTAACTTCATTTTGAGGAATCATTTGCATTTCAGCCACGCTAAAGTCAGTAATTCCTTTTTCTTTTAGTGCTTCTTGAATAGCATGGAAATCAGTTGGTTCACCATAAACCATAATTTGACCATCTTCGGCTTCAACATCACGTACATCGATGTCTTTATCCATTAAATATTCTAGGATTTCATCGGCATCATCGCCTGCAAAACCAAATAATGCTGTATTATCAAACATATAGCTAACCGCACCAGTTACACCCATGTTTCCTCCGTTTTTACCAAAGGCAGCACGGACATCCGCAGCAGTACGGTTGACATTATTGGTTAAAGTGTCCACGATTACCATTGAGCCATTTGGGCCGAAACCTTCATAACGCAATTCTTGGTATTGTTCATCGCCGCCACCTTTTGCTTTTTCAATGGCGCGGTCAATGATATGACGTGGTACATTATAAGTTTTCGCTCTTTCAATAACGAAACGTAATTTTTGGTTAGAATGTGGGTCAGGTTCACCCGATTTTGCAGCTGCATAGATTTCGATACCAAATTTCGCATAAATTCGGCTATTATTTGCATCTTTCGCCGTTTTCTTAGCGACGATATTTGCCCATTTACGACCCATAATTTCACTTCGCTTTCTAATAGTTTCATTTCATAAATACTTAAGGTCCACTCCATATTATACCGATATTGTAAGTATCTGTGAAGTTTTTTTCATCAGTTTTTTCATTTTTTTAGATTTGATTTTTCTTCTTCGCGATGTATATGATTCATCTCTGTATAATAATTAACCAATACACCCGAAAGACAACCGAAAAAAATCAAACCATAAATAGTGAGAATTACACTGAGCACTCGACCAAAAAAAGTCGTTACAACAATATCACCGTATCCGAGAGTCGTTGCTGAAACAAAAGAGTACCATAGACCATCTCCAAAAGATCTAATAGATGGTTCGAGCCAATTTAGTAATAAAGCTGAGAAAAAGAGATATAGAATAAATGATAGGACAAACTTGCTAAATCCTGTAACACGGATGATTTTCCATAGAATTTTTAAACGTTTCATTAGTCTACTGTTCCTCTTTGATAAAATTTTCGAATATATTTTGGTACTTGTAACAACAAAGCGATGATTACAGCAAAAACAAATAACTCTTTAGGAAAAAAGAAAGACACAAATATACATCCTAACCATGTATTTTCAATCAGCAGTCCACATATAGTAAAACTAACTATCGCAACTATAAAAACCATATCTACTTGTGGAAATAATTTTGCTACGAAAAAACCCTGTAAAATACTTGCTAAAGTGATTGGAAAAATGTCTCCACCAGTCCAAGTTGTGTATAAACAGATATCCAAAAACACTAATTTTCCTACAGATAAGAGTAATAAGCTCAATGCAGTTAATTGTGTAGCACTGATTGCCAAATTAGTCATTTCATATTGTCCTGAAAACATCAACTGAGGGATGAATAATACTACAATAAAAATAGCAAGACCGCCAAGTAACAATCTTGTTCGGAGGGATAAAGTAAATGCATTTAGATAAGTTTTTATGATATTTTTTACTTTTTGATATATAAATGAAAATACATATCCATATGCAATAAGTATGGGTAAAAATACCAATTGTTGCATTTTAAAATGAACCGTGCCCATCTTTGTAATAAATGAAGGTTGATCGCTCAAGCGCATGAGTATGAAAAACAATCCCACACCATTGATAATATACAAGATATTTAATATTTTTTTCTTCTTTAAATCCATTTTAAACGTATTTTCAGAATAAGATAATAAAAAACGTGTAGGATGTAAAAAATACTTCAATCGATGTTTCCAATTTTGTGAAAAAATTTGCTCATAATTCGCATTGATAAAACGCATTTTATCCGCTTGCCAAACTGAACATGCAATGACCGCCCCTAGTAAAGGTGCTTCTGGACCTACCCCTGCTCCACTCATCAGAACAAGTAATGCCACAATTAAACTTCGCCAAAATTTATGATAAATTACTTTTTGGCTTGTTTTCATTTCCTTCATCGCATCATGTGTCGTAATGGGTAAATTTCCCCAACGCTTTTTCAATCTATATACAACAGCTGTACAGCCAAATACAACCAAAAATGTATAAAAAACACGTAAGAAAGGATTTGAAAACGAAACATGCCAAATTGCATGAGAAAAATTCCCTTCAAGCAGAATAAAAGTGTATGACATTAAACTAATTATAGAACTTAAAAATAATCCATACACAAAAAGTACCGTCTTTTTCAATTGTATCCATCCTTCGATATTTTAATAATTGTTCTAAAGTTTTGTTCTTGAATTTGTGAATGTGCCAATTGATAGACTTCATCGGCACGAATTGTAAGTGAGAGGAGATTGGCTTGGGTTTGTCCTACTCTAGTAATCAATGGCCAAGCAAGTGTTTTTTTGACTTGTTTTAAATACTTTTGTCCATTTTCGGTAAAGCCCAATACTCTAAAGCTGGGGTTTTGCCAAGACTTTTTAATTTCCGCCTCTCGCACATTCAATAAGCAATACAGCAATAACCGCTGAATACGTGTCTGACTGTAACGTTTACTCTTCAGTTGGTTAACGAAGCTTTCATAAGTCTCACAGTTAGCAATACATTTTTTCATTCGTACTGCTAAACCTTCTTCCATCTGATAGATTTGTTTTAAGCTTGCTAAATCCATGGTTAAGAAGCGGAATTTTAAATACGGAAAGAAATCTTCTAAACTCACTTTTTGTTCTGTCAAATGAACCAAAGAACTAGACGGTACATAAGAACTAATCTCTTCACCACGAAAAATGCCTCGACGAATCGCTGTAGCACTAGCAATCGTTTCTGAAGTGAAGGACTCATCATGATAGCCACTATTCTTGCGCTCAATGGCTAATAATTCCATCGGCTTAGTAAGTCGGCTATTGGCTTTAGCATAACTTAATCCAAGAATATGATTCGGTTGCTTGTGATCAAAAGGAATATCCATTTCTAAAGATTGAAAGACGCGAATCATATTTTCAGCATAGGAAAGTTTTTCATCTGCCGTTTGATGAAAAAGTCGGTCTAACTGTTGGCGATTTTGATGTAAAAATTGGCCAAGATGTTGATAATCAATTTTTTCATGGCTATCTGTTCCAAAACAAAGACACTCACAGCCAATCGCCGCTAACATATTGACACCGCCTTGTGCAAAATAATCCGCCGACTGAACTGCCCATTCAAAAGGTAATTCTAAGACAATATCAGCCCCATTTTGCAAAGCGCTATTTGCTCGCTGCCATTTATCTATAATCGCTGCTTCTCCACGCTGTAAAAAATTCCCGCTCATCGCACAGATTATGACATCAGCTTGAGATTGCAGGCGAGCTTGCTTTAAATGATAGCGATGTCCATTATGAAACGGATTATATTCGACGATCACCCCACACGATTTCATCCAAATCCCTCCTCAAATCACAAAAAAGATGATTGTACTTGCCAACCATCTTTTCTTTCTACTGTTTTATTTTTCGCAGACAAAGAACCAACGGCGACTTTTTTCATTTGGTTCGCTATCGATAAAATCGGCATAGGCTTCCACTTTTGCAAAGCCAGCATTTTCTAACATCATTAAATATTGATTTAGTGGATAGGTTCTTTCACGGTGAATCTCGTCACGGCGTTCAAATAACCCATCCTCATTTTGTACAAAAAACGTTAAGAAATGCTCGATACTATGTGGCACATCTACAGCATAACTGTCCCACAAAAAGGCAAAATCTTCTGTTTGATAATGATAGCTGTAATCCGGAAAGACTTCATCAATTTGATAAGTCGAATGCACATCAAAAATAAAGACGCCATTTTCTTCTAAGATTTGATACACGCCATCAAAGACTTGTTGGACAGCTTGTTCATCTTCCATATAGCAAATCGAGTCAGAAAAACAAGTCACTGCTTCATACGTATCAATATCGGTTAAATCCAACATATCTCCTTCAACAAACTGAATATCAACATCGGCTTCTTGGGCGCGTGAACTAGCAATCATTAACATTTCTTCAGATAAATCTAAAGCTGTCACATCAAAACCGCTTTTAGCAAAATCTAAAGCTAGTGCCCCGGTCCCACAAGCAAGCTCTAAAATTTTCTTGCGGTCACCTAAAAAACGCAATGAAAAGTCTAGCCAACGTTGATATAACGTAGTATCCATGACTTCATCATAGACAAAGGCAAAGGTCTCATAAGCCACTATCATTCACAACCATTTCACTTAAATCTACTAGAGGTGCGTCTGACCAAAGCTTTTCTAATTGGTAAAATTCGCGTTCACTTTGATTAAAGACATGCACAATCACATCTCCTAAATCAATCAAGACCCACTTGCTTGCCTCTTTTCCTTCAACGCGTTTGACATCCATTTGATTTTTATAAGCTTGTTCAACCACTTCATCGACAATCGCATTGATACGACGGTCAGTATTTCCCGAACAAATCACAAAATAATCAGCTAATAAAGAAACTTCACGGACATCTAAAGCAATGATATCTTGTGCGTGTTTGTCATCTACTGCTTTTACAGCTACTTCTAAAATTTGTTTGCTATCTATGGTAATCTCCTCCTAATGTTTGGCTACATAAAAATTATAAGTTTCTATTGTTTTTGGATGAATCGCTTGACCTTTTGAAATCAAGAATTGTAAAGTATGCGTTAATTCATAGCGCACGGCTGCCTCCAAATCGGTAATGGCTAATTCGCGGGCTTCTTCTACTCCTGGAAATTGGCGATTTTTTTCCACATAATCCGCCACAAATATTACTTTATCCAAAAGACTCATTTCTCGTGAACCCGTCGTATGCACGCGAATAGCTTGTAGAATCTCTTCATCTTCAACGCCTAGCTCATCGCGTACAAATTCTGCTCCGACAACACCATGCCATATTGCATTATTCCATTTTAATAACGCTGGAGTAAGCTGTTTGCGTTCAATTTCAAAGATAAAATCATCATCGCTACGTTCCTTGGCATAATCATGACATAAAGCTGCAATACTGGCTTTATTGGGATCTGCACCGTATTTTTTTGCTAAAGCCACCGCCATCTCTTCTACGCCCAGTACATGCACAAACCGTTTTTCACTCATTTGCATCTGTACTTGTTGCATCAATTCTTCACGCATCGCTGGATTATATTTTGCTACATCAACTTTCAAGATAAAGCCCCTTTTCTAAAATATAATTTCGCACAGTCTCGGGTACAAGATAACGAATCGAACACCCTTGCGCTATCTTTTTACGGATTAAACTAGAAGACAAATCCATCATCGGCGCATCTAGCCAAATAATTGGATAAGGAGTATCAATTGAATATCCTGGCCTTTTGACACCTACGAATTGCACCATTTCGACTAATTCATCAATTTTATACCACTTTGGTAAATATTCTACCATATCCCCGCCAATGATGAAATAATAGTCTGTATCAGGATTTTGGGCAATCAGTTCTTTCATGGTGTCATAAGTATAGCTTTTTCCTTTACGCTGTAACTCGGCTTGTTCGATATCAAATAAAGGGTTGTCAGCGATGGCTAATTTTAGCATATTCAACCGGTGTTCAGCTGCAATCGTATCCTTTTTATCGACATGGGGCGGTAAATACTCAGGCATCAGATAAACCTTTTCTAAATTTAAAGCCGTCCCCACTTGATCCGCAATTAATAGGTGTTGATTGTGAACCGGATTAAAATTCCCCCCCAATATGCCCACTTGCTTTCTTGGCTGCGTCATTTGTACTTGAATTAATGGTTCAACTTCAGTAATATACTTTGCTTTCAAACAATTCATCCCTTATCTAATCTCACAATAATTTCAATTGTTGTGTCAGGCGTTGGTATTTTTCTTTACTTGAAGCTTTGTATAAAACAATGACACGCCCGATGACTTGCACCACTTCACTGTTTGTCGCTTGTGCAATCTCTAATGCGGCTTCATCTGCCACTTCATCAGTATTTTGTAACAATGAAACTTTGATTAATTCACGTTTTTCTAGCGCTTCAGCAATTTGAGTATTCATCGCAACGTTTACGCCACCTTTACCAATTTGGAAAATTGGTTGTAAATGATGGGCTTGACTTCTTAAAAATCTCTTTTGTTTTCCCGTTAACATATTTATCTCACTTTCTTTATATTAATGCTTTACGAACAATAACGTCGACTCCCTTAGGTGCATATCCAGCTACAATCCCTGGTTGGCGAACTGTAATCCAACCAAGCCCAGCAAAGACGACATCCGTTTTTTCTTTAATCGCAAATTCAAATCGCACCAATTCTGGAAAATCAGCGACTTCCTCTTTTTGCGGTGGGGTTAACAAACTACCCACATGTTTTTGGTAAAATTCATCTGCCCCTTGCATTTTGGTACGATGAATATTTAAATCATTTGACACATAAGCGACAAATGAACCTTTCTCACCGCTCACATAGTCAAACCGTGCCAAACCACCCAAAAAGAGCGTCTGACCTTCGTTTAGCTGATAGACTTTTGGCTTAATTTCCTTTTGTGGTGCCGTTAGTTTCAAATCTTTCTTGCCTAAGTAATGCGCCATTTGATGACGGTGGATAATCCCCGGTGTGTCAATTAAAAAGCGACCATCATCAAGGGGAATCTCAATTTTGTCCAAAGTTGTCCCTGGAAAACGTGAAGTAGTAATCACATCTTTCACATTGGCAACTTTAGCGATAATTTGATTGATTAAAGTGGATTTTCCAACATTGGTCACACCTACGACATACACATCACGACCCTCGCGATAGGCTTCAATTTTCTCTAATACTTCATCCATTTCATGGGCTTTTTTCGCGCTTGTCAGTATGATATCCACCGGACGCAAACCTAATTCATGCGCACGTTCTCGCATCCATTGGGTTAATTTCCCACGTTTTAATGATTTTGGCAAGACGTCCACTTTATTGCCAATCATCAAAACTGGATTTTTACCAACAAAACGATGTAAACCAGGAATAATCGAACCATTAAAATCAAAAATATCCACGACATTGACAATTAAGGCGTCCTGCTCCCCAATTTCATTTAATAAACGCAAAAAATCATCATCAGTAAGAGAGACATCTTGAATTTCGTTATAATGACGCAATCTAAAACAACGCTGGCAATAGACTTCATTATTAGCAATTCCTTTTTCTAGTGCGGACTTAGGGGTATATCCTAACTCGCTGGGATTTTCTGTTTGGATTTGTGCGCCACAACCAATACAATGTAAGGCTTCACTCATTTTCAATTGCTCCTTTCCAAATCATATCTTGATGTCTTTTCAACAAATGATTCATTACCACTTTTTCACGCATCCGATTGATCCTAGTATTCCAAGCATCTGTTTTGACAATCGGTTTTACCAAAACGCTACGTACCTTGGCTG
Organism: Enterococcus cecorum; assembly: GCF_023221775.1. Lineage (GTDB taxonomy): Bacteria > Bacillota > Bacilli > Lactobacillales > Enterococcaceae > Enterococcus_E > Enterococcus_E cecorum_A. The sequence continues at coordinate 41,527 of NZ_JAKUDS010000003.1, forward strand.
CATGAGAAGCACGTATATCAGTCATTAATTGATCACCTACCATAATGACTTGTTCAGGCTGTAAATTTAACTGTTTCATTGCTCGCCGAATACCTAAGCCAAATGGTTTCATCGCTCTAGAAATAAAGTCAAGGCCAAATGGTTTTACCGCCCGTGCGACTCGGCTAGCTTTATTGTTAGAAACAACAATCACCGGAATATTCGCTTCTTTCATTTCCTCTAACCATGCACGTAATTCAGGTGTACCATCCGGATTATTCCAAGCAATTAATGTATTATCTAAATCTGTCAAAACAGCCTTTATCCCTAATTTTTTCAATTGTTCGGGGGTAATTTGATAAATCGACGACACCATCCAAGTCGGTTTATATTTTAAAAACATAAATACTCCTATCTACAAAAATTTAGGAGCATCTCACGCGGACACTCCTTGCTAAATAGAAATTATACACTATTTACTTGTGAAATACTAGCAAAAAAGGATGAGCCCATTTTCTGGGACTCATCCTTTTGCGACTTAATTAAAAGTTTTAGCAGTAGGTTCTATACACATATGAAATTGTAAAGACGTAAACACATCAAACAGCAATAGGTGCTTTTATTGTTGGATATGGATCATAACCTTCTAATTTAATATCTTGCATCGTGAAGTCAAAGATATCTTTTTTATCAGGATTTAACCATAACGTTGGTAAATCTTTAGGTGTTCGAGTCAATTGTTCCGTCATTTGTTCAAAATGATTACTATAAAGATGAGCATCTCCTAGAGTATGAACAAACTCTCCTACTTCAAGACCTGTTTGATGAGCAATTAAATGAGTCAACAAAGCATAACTTGCAATATTAAACGGCACTCCTAAAAAGACATCGCCACTTCTTTGATATAACTGACAGCTCAATTTCCCATCAGCTACATAAAATTGAAATAGAGTATGACAAGGTGGTAAGGCCACCGAAGGGATATCTTCCGGATTCCAAGCCGAGACAATCATCCGACGAGAATCTGGTGTATGTTTGATTTGTTCAATAACTTCTTTGATTTGATCAATGACTTCACCCTTACTTGTTTGCCAGTGACGCCATTGATAACCATATACTTTGCCCAAATCCCCATATTTTTTAGCGAAAACATCATCAGTTAAAATACGTTGACAAAAATCTGATAATTGCGCTTGATAGATTTGATTAAATTCCTCATCAACAAGACAACGACGTCCAAAATCGGTCATATCTGGTCCCTGATAATCCGAACTTTCGACATAATTCTTAAAAGCCCACTCATCCCAAATATGATTTTTATTTTCAAGTAAGAAACGAATATTTGTATCGCCTTTTAAAAACCATAACAATTCGCTCTTGATTAATCCAAAAGGAACTCGTTTTGTTGTTAATAATGGAAAACCTTTAGATAAATCAAAGCGCATTTGATAACCAAAAATACTTTTCGTTCCTGTATTCGTTCGATCTGTCTTAATGTGTCCTTCATCCAATATTTTTTGTCCTAAATCAAGATATTCCTTCACCTTTTTCACTTCCTAATCGTTTGCATATTCACTCAGGTATTCCCAGCGTTCATATTTTTCATCTAAATTCTCTTGGTTTTCATCCAATTGTTTTTGCAAATCTTGCAAACGAGTAAAATCATCCCCGCATTCAAGCATTTGCCCTTCAAGTTGAGCAATCACTTCTTCTAAGGATGCAATCTCACTTTCAATTGTCTCCCACTCTTTTTGCTCCATATAAGTCAATTTTTTCTTGACTTTAGTTGCTGGTTGTTCTTTTGAGATGGCTGGTGTTGCAACATTTGTCGTTTTTTCCATCGTTTCCTGAGCTCTTTCATCTAAGTAGTCAGTAATCTTTCCATAGTAAAATTCCAACTGTCCATCACCGTTAAAAATCATCTGTTTATCACCCACTTTATCAAGGAAATAGCGGTCGTGCGAAACAGTGATCACAGCGCCTTGGAAATGCTGTAGATAATCTTCTAAAATGGTCAAAGTCTCGATATCTAAATCATTCGTTGGTTCATCTAATAACAATACATTTGGCTGTTGAATCAGTAATCTTAATAAATATAAGCGACGTTTTTCGCCACCGGACAGTTTACCAATCAACGTACCATGCATGTAGCGCGGAAATAAAAATCTTTCTAATAATTCAGCAACACTGATACTTGTTCCATTAGTCATTTTTGCTTCTTCAGCAAATTCTTGAAGATAAGCAATCATTCGTTTATTTGGATCCATCTCTTCATTTTGTTGTGTATAATAAGCCAATCGGACCGTTTCACCCACAATTAACTCACCACTAGTCAAAGGTACACGACCAGCTAATACATTTAACAGACTCGACTTCCCTGCACCATTTTTTCCGGTAATACCTAGCCGTTCTTTAGATTGAATGAATAAATCTAAATGAGAAAATAGCTGATGATTTCCCAATGTTAGACTTGCTTGTTTGAGTTCTAATACTTTTTTCCCTAATCGCGTTGTAGCTAAATTCATTTCGATAGTTTCTTTTTTTTGAACTTGATAGAGATTTTCTTTTAAATCTTCAAAACGATTGATACGTGCTTGTTGCTTGGTGGTTCTAGCCTTGGCGCCGGCTCTCATCCACGCTAATTCTTGTTTATATAACTGAATTCGTTTATTCTCTTGCTCCTGAGCAATTTGATCTAGCTGAGCTCTTTGACTCACATAGGCTTCATAGTTTCCACTAAATTCTGTCAGTTTGCCATGAGCTAGTTCAAAAATACGATTAGCCACTCGATCCAGAAAATAACGATCATGCGTAATTACAACAATGGCTCCTTTATATTGCGACAAATAGTTTTCCAACCAAGAAATGATTTCATAATCTAAATGGTTTGTCGGTTCATCTAATAGCAACAAATCAGGTTCATCAATAAGCACTTGAGCTAATCCAACACGTTTTTGTTGTCCTCCTGAAAGTGAGCCAAATGTCTGTTGTAAATCGTCAATTCCCAATTTGTTTAAAATAATTTTAGCATTGGTATCCGCTTGCCAGGCATCTAACTCATTCATTTTTTGTTCAGCTTGAGTAAATCGTTGCTGCGCTTGGCTGTCTTCTGGTTGTGCACTTAATTGGAATAAGGCGTTTTCGTATTCCTTCACCGCTTTTACCTGCTTACTTTCACCTTTGAACACACATTCTAATACGGTGAAATCCGCTGGAAAACTCGTTTCTTGTGATAGATAGCCTATCGAATAATCATTTGGCTTATTAAAAACACTTTGATCACCATCTGGATCATCCATTCCAGCTAAAATTGAAAGTAAGCTACTTTTTCCCGTACCATTAATCCCAATTAATCCAATTCGATCTTTTTCATGAATTAAGAAAGACAACTGATTGAAGAGAACTTTCTCACCATATGATTTTGTTAAACCTTCTACCTTTAATTCTTTCAAACGATCAACCCCTAATTCTTAGTATAAGTGTCTACATATGCATCGATGATTTCCTTGGCCACAGTTAAATTTGGATGTCCTGCTTTTTGATCAATTTGCGGAATCATAATTGCCAAACAAACTTGCGCATCATCACTCGGACCATAAACAACAACATTTAAATTTACCACTTCAATAAGTTTCCCATTATCGGTCACCGTGGTTTCGGCAGTTCCTGTTTTTGCTGATAAATCCATTTTAGCCGATTGTAATAAGGTTGCAGTTGTAAATGGATTTGAGCCATGAACTGCATCATAAAAGCCTCGATGAATAATCGCCATTTCCTCTTTAGAAATATCTACTTTATTTAATACTTTTCCTTGGATATCTTTAATTTTCTCACCGATTTCGCCTTCTTCATTATTACCGTAAATGGCTTCAACAATATGTGGTTCAATACGATTTCCTCCATTTGCAACGGTAGCTACATATTGTGCCAATTGCATGGTCGTATAAGTATCGAACTGACCGAATGCTAAGTCTAAAATCTTACCGCCATCATTATCTTTTTCTGACAATTGGTCTAAACTAGGCTGAATTCCACTACTTTCTTTCGGCAAATCAATTCCTGTTTTCACACCCATTCCATATGCAGCAAACGCATTTCTTAAAGCTTCATAGGCACTTGCTTGATTTTTGATTAAAGGTAAGCTGATATTGCGTTGATATTCAATGCCCATTAACTTAAGAGCTATTTTCATCATGTAACTATTTGATGAAATTTCAAGAGCTTTTTCAGCGGTTAAGTTCATATTTGCATAGCCTGAGCGGTTAAAAATGGAAGTCTTTGGGGCTGTTCCTTGAATATAAATAGGTTCATCTAAAAGGGTTTGATTACCAGAAATGACTCCTTTTTGCCATCCCGCGGTAAGTGTGCCGGCCTTCACTACTGACCCCGGTACAAAAGCATTCATATAAGTTCCCAAGGCATTTTCTTCAATAGTTGAAGCACCAATTTCATGATAATAACCACTCATCGCTAGGATACCGCCTGTATTGGGATTCATCACAACAGCATAAATACCCGGTGAATAATTTGCGAACCCATTATCGATTAATGATTGGTAATTTCGTTTTAATATTTCATCCACTTTCGCTTGAAATTCGGAATTGATAGAAAGAACCACATTATCGCCTTTTGAACCACTCGCAATCTCTTTCTTACTGGTGATATTTCCTTTACCATCAACCGAAATCTCATATTTTGATTTTTTGCCTTGAAGATATGTTTCATAAGTTTTTTCAATAAAACTTGTCCCTACGCGGTCATTGCGAGCATAGCCTTCCTTCAAGTATTGCTCTACTTCTTCAGCAGGTAATCCTTGCTTTTCAGTTGATACCTTACCTATCAAACTTTTTAGACTATTATTGGCTAGAATTTCACGGTTCCAATCTGTTCCTGTTGATATTCCGGGTAATTCACTCGCATGCTCAGAGATAACGGCTAGTTCTTGGTCCGTAACGCCTTCATTTTTAACATAAACAGTACTTAAAGATTGAGCAGCATTCATCTGTTTAAAAATAGTCGCCAATTTTAATTGATTTTCATCAAAATTCAATTGATCAGCAGGGACTAATTCAACCATACGTGCATATTGCTTGCTGTTGTCCCATTCTTTTTCTTTTTTAGTCAATTGGCTTTGAATTTGTTTTAAATGTGCTTGATCAGCAAGATAAAAATCTCGTTTATCACGATCTGTTAAATTTTCATCAATTGGCATATCCATGTATTGACTCAGTTTCGTTGCTAAACTTAAAATTTCTTGAGCAGACATATTTACCCCACGTGTAAAGGTAATCGCAGGCGAGGCCGTATTGGTTGCTAATAATTTTTTCTGAGAATCATAGATATTTCCCCGTGGGGCACTTTCCGAAACTTCAATCGTACTTAAAGCATTAATCTTACTAGTATATTTATCATTACTGGCTAACTGCAACATCCCAAGTCGAGAAATTAAAGCGACAAATAAGATAAAAATTAAAAAGTATAAAAAGTTTAATCGAAAAGGAATGTGAGACTTTCTGATATTTTTCAAAATAAAACGCTCCTTGAAACTAAAATACAATATTCATTATATAACAAACGCCATGAAGTATTTAAAAGGAACTGAAACTTTAAACAAAGCTTACAAAATCCACTTCACATTTTTCTATTCTACCATATTTCGAAATAAATAGTGAGTAGAAGTTTAATCATTTTGGAAAAGAAAAAAACAGCTTGGCTTCAATTTATTCACCAAACTGTTTTAAATATTTCTTAATTACTTGCTACTTGTTGAGCCTCTACTTGAGAAGCATCATCTGTATACTGAGTATCATAGACTTCTTGAGTTGCTTGTCCTGTATCTTCTTGCGCTGTAGTTGACTCGCTTGTTTGCTCAGATTCTTGCTTCTTAGCAGTATCATCGTCTACTAATTCTTCATCTTCATCATCATAAAGCTGCTTTTCAAGATAACCATCTGAATAACCATCCGAAATCGTCAACTGATCTTTTGTAGGTAAGCCAAGTTCTTTTTTAATCAGATTTTGAATGTTCAATAAGCGGTGTTTACCAAGCACTTGATAATAGACATCACTTTGCCACTCTGGTTCAATCCCACTTAATTGATAGCTCTTGATATTTTCTAACGCAGGGACATAATTTTTTGAAATATCCATCAACTGATCCCAAGATAGATTCGTTGAACAATTATCTTCAACAGCTTTCAAAATTTGTTTGTATTTTGTCACACCGTCAAGTCCAATCACTTTATTAACAATCTTTGTCACAACTTCTCGTTGACGACGCTGACGACCAATATCCCCTTCAGGATCTTCATAACGCATACGAGCATAGGCAAGACCAGACTCACCATTTAAATGATGTTTTCCTTTAGGGACATGCACCCCATCAAGCGTAAAGTCTATCTTGTTATCAACAGTAATACCACCTACAGCGTCAATTAAATCACTTAATCCAGTAAAGTTAATGGCTATATAGTGATCGATTGGAACATCAAGTAGATATTCAATTGAATTCAAGGACATTTTCACGCCACCAAAAGCATAAGCGTGATTTAACTTATCATAAGTATCATAACCAACAATTTTGGTATAGATATCTCGGTCCAGACTTACAACTGTTGTTTTCTTTTCACGTGGATTGAGTGTAACAATCATCATGGTATCACTGCGGCCTTGTTCTGTACGACCTAAGCCACCAGTATCCAATCCTAATAAAGCAATCGTAATTGGATCACGATCTTCATAACTTATCGCTTTTTCTCGTTTAGGTGAAGTAGCTCGCTCTATTTTTTTGCTAATCGCATTGAAAGTTGCATTGGCATCTTTATAAGCAAAGCCTGCCCAAACTGTTGCACTTGCTACGACAACAGCAATTACACCTAAAATTGCGATAATGATTTTTTGATATAATTTCATAATACACCTCTTAAATACCTACAATATGGTATTTATTTATTGCAATTGTGCAAGATAATACCGTCAAATCACCTGACGTACATCATGTAAATTTTGCCATAAGTCGGAAAATTGAGCAATACCTCACATATGATATTACATAAATTTAACACAATCGAAACATTCGCAACGAAATCTTAATGTCGCAAATGACAAAAATGAGACAAATAGACACCTATCGTAGTGCCTATTTATCTCATTATTCATAGATTAAATTACAATTTAACAACTTCAGCTGCTTGTGGTCCACGTGCACCTTCAACAATTGTAAAAGATACTTCTTGACCTTCTTCTAAAGATTTGTAACCTTCAGATTGAATTGCAGAGAAATGAACAAAGATATCTTCTCCTTGGTCATTGGTGATAAAACCAAAACCTTTCTCGTTATTAAACCATTTCACTTTGCCGTGTTCCATTCAAAAAATTCCTCCAAAAAATCATTTAGGCAATTGCGCCGTAAAAATATTATATCACAATTGAAAACGGTCGCAAGGTTTATTTTACAAATGTGCGAGCAATTTTTCTTGGTTCACTTTTGGAAATTGATTCATTTGTTCATGTATTTGTTGTAATACAAGTGGGATTTTCCCTTTCTCATCATTTTCAACCTGTAGTACTAGTAATGGTTCATGTAAACTCATTCTTAATAAAAACCACCCTGAACCATACTTGCCAGTAAGATTAAAACGGACGCCTTCGTGGTTTTCTAAATCTTGTGTAATATCCTCCACTTGCCAAGTACGGAATGAGTCAATTACTTGCTGACCTAAGTCTTTAAACGCGTCTACTTCTAATTTAAACCGTACTTCAAGTGTTTCTGCAGGTTGTTGAAGCGTGGCAATCAAATCTTCAAGGCTTCGATTTTCAGCTTTTAATTTTGGTAATAACATCAATACTTTGGCAATGACATAGGCACCATCATCTAAGAAATAGTTTTCCTTAAAGGCAGCATGCCCACTTGTTTCAATAGCTAATTGACAGTCGATTCCTTCTTGATTTAATGCTACAGCTTTATTGATGACGTTGCGATAACCTGAAATATAACGAACTTGTTTGCCACCTAAAGATTCAATAAACGTCTTTAAGTGACTACTCGTAGGCGAATTTGTAACAATGCTTGATCCTGGATGCTCATGTAATACAATTTGACTTAATACAGCAATTAAATTATTTCGATTTAAGAACATACCATCTTTAGTAACAAGGGCACTGCGATCGACATCAGTATCGAATATGACTCCCAGATCAGCCTGATGGTCTAATACCGCTTGAGAAATACTTGCCATCGCTTCCTTATTATCTGGATTTGGAATATGATTTGGAAAATGTCCATCAGGATCTAAAAATTGGGAACCGGATGTATCTGCTCCTAAAACTTCGAGAACTTTTTGCGCAAAAAATCCACCAGCACCATTACCTGCATCAACAATGATATGCCAACCGCTTAATGGTCTATCTTGCTTCGTGGCAGTCTGAATTTTTTCCACTAGAAAAGTAGCATACGGAGAGAGCAAATCTGCCGTTCTTAGACTTCCATGACTAAATTCATAATTTTGTTTCTCTAAAGAAAGAGATAAAATTTGCTGAATATCCTCTTTTTCAACGCCACCTTCTTTGGTGAAAATTTTAATTCCATTATAGTAATATGGGAGATGGCTAGCCGTTAACATAATGGCAATATCACAGTCAAATTGTGCAAATTGGGTAGACATAAACATCGCTGGAGTTGTGGCCATTTTAAAATCAATTATTGCCACTCCATATTCATTAAAGGTCTCAATCATCGCTTGCTTTAAGCTAGGTCCGGTCAAACGACTATCACAACCTATACCAACTTTCAAACTTTCAGGTACTTTATTCATTTTTTTCACATACCAACGAATAATACCACTAGCAATTAATTTTGCTTCTTGCTCAGTTAAATTTGCTTGTAAATCCTCGGTATCTAAGGCAATTCCGCGAATATCGGAACCATTTTGTAACGCTAATAAATTACTCATTCTCTTCACTCCAAATCATTGAACTTTGGCAACAATAATAACGGTTTCATTTTAACATATCTCAGTCATTTTGAATAGATGATTTTGGTATTATTTACTTAAATACCGTTTGAAGCTTAAAAAAAGAGGAGTGATAAAATCATCTCCTCTATCTCTTTATTTGTTGAAACATTATTTTGCAGCTAAGTAATTTTCGTTTGCTTGTTCCCAGTTTACTACATTCCAGAATGCATCAATGTAGTTAGGGCGAACATTACGATAATTTAAGTAGTAAGCATGTTCCCAAACGTCTAATCCGACAACTGGAGTCTTGCCTTCCATTAAAGGTGAATCTTGGTTTGGAGTTGAAATAATAGCTAATTTACCATTATCAACAACTAGCCATGCCCAACCTGAACCAAAGCGACTTGCAGCTGCAGCCTTAAATTGTGCTTTAAATTCATCAAAGCTGCCAAAAGTTGCATCGATAGCTTCTTTTAACTCACCAACAGGAGCTCCTTGTCCATTTGGTGTCATAATTTTCCAGAAGAAGGAATGGTTGGCATGTCCACCACCGTTATTGATAACAGCTTGGCGAATATCCGCAGGTACTTCATTAATGCCTGCTAGTAAATCTTCAACTGATTTTTCAGGTAACTCTGGATGTTTTTCCAAAGCTGCGTTTAAATTAGTTACATATGTGTTGTGATGTTTTTCATGGTGTAGATGCATTGTTTCTTCGTCAATAGTTGGTTCTAATGCATCATAAGCATAAGGTAATTTTGGTAATTGATAAGTCATAATCAAGACCTCCTAAAATTGTTTACATGATAAGGTTATCAAAACTTCACATTTTCGGCAAAAAATATGCTCATTCTTCGATATTTTTTTATCAATCCTTTTCTAAAGTAATTCTTGTATATTCATGAAATCTTCGGTAAAATGAAACCAATTAATCTAATAGGAGATAAAATTCATAATGATTCAAATATTAAAAGATTCGGTGACTCATTTTGACCAAATTAAACAGGTGAAGAAGTTACCCTTTGGAAAAATGGTTGGCTACCTTTTGTTGCTGAGTGTATTTATGGCCATTCCGCTTGTAACTCAAGTAAAAGAAGTCTTTCATTCACTAAAGTTAGATAGTTTAGCAATAGTCTCGCATCTACCTGATTTCAAAATTCAAGATGGCAAACTACAACTTGAGTCAGATAAAAATAGTGGCTTTATCTATCAAACGGATACCATAATTTTTACCTTCGATCCTGAAGGCAAACGTGAAAAAAAGGACATCACCAATGACCGCTTGGGAAACTTTATCAGTGCTGGTCTAACACAAAATGAACTATTGATTGGCTTTCCATCGACTGAACTTACCAGTAATTTATTAGGTAGCAATAAGATTCGTATTTCTTATGACAATCCAATTCTTGATCATATGACTAGTAAGACACTCAAACAAGAGGTTAAGAATAGTCAATTCCCACTTTGGATGTATGTTATTATTATCCTTTTAGTCTTATATCCAGCTTTTGTCAATTTAGCGATTAATATTTTTACTGTTGCATTGATTGGGAATATCTATAGTCATATGATGAGATATAAAAACAGCTTTTTGGACAATCTTAAAATCATGATTGCCTGTTCAAGTTTACCAGTCTTTTTAGCTATTATTATTAGCTTTTTATATCCACCATTTGACAGTGGTTTATTTATTACCTTAGGGAGCTTCTTTATCTTTACACAAGCCCTCAAAAATGAACAAAAAATGCAATTAAAATAAAAAATGCTTCTAACACATTCAGATTGATGTGTTAGAAGCATTTTTTCATTTGCGAACGAATTCATAGGTTGGTTCATCTAATTTTTCATCATAATTAACGACTAAATCATACCCATCAAAAAACCATTGATCATCTTCTTCGATAAAATAGACAATCCCCTGTTCTTGCGTTTTAACTAATGGGCGATTGGGCGTATCCACACTCATTCCAACCGAGAAGCCCTCATGAACAGGTGTACTCCCATAGACTTTACCAAAGAAACGAATTCCTTGTCCTGAATTTAAGATAATTTCATTTTGAAACCATGCTTGTGCTTTTGGTGAAATCGTTAATTCCATCCAAAAAACCCCCTAATCATTAAGTTTTTCGTCGAGATTATCTACGTTTACGGTACTACCAATGACTAATAAATTATCATTTTCGCAGACGACTTCATTAGCTGGAGGCGAAACAACAATTTGTCCATCAACTCTGCGAATCGCAACAACAGTTAAGCCAAATCTTTGTCGGAAATTCACTTCAATGAGTGATTTGTTAAAGAATTTTGGATTAGACACTTTTATTTCAGCTAGTGAAAATTCATCCGACAATTCAATAAAGTCTAAAATATTTCTGGAAACTAAGTTATGAGCAATACGCACACCCATGTCGCGTTCTGGATGGACGACACGATCTGCTCCAACTCGTTCAAGTACCTTTGCGTGATATTCATTTTGTGCTTTAGCTAAGACATTTGGCACACCCATTTCTTTGACCATCAATGTAACCAAGATACTTGCTTGAATATCTTCACCAATTGCCACAATGACATGGTCAAAATTACGGATGCCTAGTGAACGTAATGTTGCTTCATCTTGTGCATTTCCAACGACCGCATGAGTAGCGATATTCATATACTCATTTACACGTTCTTCATTGGAGTCAATTGCTAAAACTTCCTGACCTGATTCTACCAAAGTACGGCAAATACTGCCACCAAAACGACCTAGACCAATGATTGCATAGTTCTGTTTCACTTTTACAATACCTCTTTTCTTATTTTACAAGTCCATGTTTAAATGCATAAATCGCTGCTTGAGTGCGGTCTTCTACACCTAATTTAGCTAAAATATTCGATACATGCGTTTTTACGGTCTTTAATGTAATGAATAAATCTTCTGCAATTTCTTGATTACTCTTACCTTGAGCAATTAAATCCAAGACTTCTTTTTCCCGGTTGGTTAGCTCTTCATATAGGAAAAACCGGTCTGCATAATCTTGATTTTGAATTTTTTCGCTGACTTCTTCTTCAATCACTCGTTCACCGTTAATCGTTTTGCGGATTGCCTCAGCGATTTCTTGTGCAGAAGAAGTTTTTAATAAATAGCCACTTGCTCCAGCTTGAATGGCAGGAAATACTTTTTCATCATCAATATAACTTGTCACAATCAGAATCTTTGCTTGTGGCCATTGAGCAAGAATTTGTTTGGTTGCAGTGATGCCATCCATTTTATCCATCACTAAATCCATTAAGATGACATCCGGACGTAATGCTAGAGCTTTACTTACCCCTTCATCTCCGTCACTTGCTTCACCAACTACCTCAATATCTGCTTGGATGCTTAAATACGTTGATACACCTAAACGTACCATCTCATGATCATCCACAAGTAATACTTTAATCATTAGATCACTCCGTTTCAATTAAAGGAATTTTGATTTCAACACTCGTTCCTTGATTTAATAAACTAATAATTTTAACTGTACCACCAATACTGGTAATGCGTTCTTTCACATTTAACAATCCGTAACTACCAGCCTTTTGTTTACTTGTATCAAAGCCAACCCCATCATCTTGAATTTTTAAAACTAATTGATGGTTGGATTGATTTAGATACAACTCTAACTCGCTAGCCTTCGCATGCCGTAAAGTATTTGAAAGTAATTCTTGTACGACGCGAAATAGTTCATTTTCAATGGAAGGCTGGATTGAAACCTCTTCGATATGGTAAATAATCTTTAACTCGACTTTCGACTTCAACTCGATAAGCAATTGTTCGATTCCCTGTTTTAAACTGCGACCTTCTAAATTAATTGGTCTTAAATGTAATAACAGGGCTCGCATTTCTGACTGCGCCATGGATAAAATTTTTGCAACCATTTGAATTTGTTTAGAATAATTTTCCGGTTTGATATTCTGTTTGACCGTCTCATTTAATGCTGACATAATCATCATCGCCGCAAATAATTGTTGGGAAACCGAATCATGTAATTCTCTAGCTAAGCGATGCCGTTCGTTTTCTAATATTTCTTCTTTACTTTCACCATCAAGAAGTTCTTGTTTTTGATGCTGTGTTTGAAGTTCAAGCGTCATTGTTTGAATTTGGGCTTGAATTTGATTTAAATTTTCAATGATTTCGCGTTGCTTACGATTATCCACCTTCGTCATATTATCAAAGCTAGTCATCTGATAATCTTCGGTCCGTACTTCCTTAATGACTTTCACTTGCTGATCAATAGGGTCTAATAAACCTTTTTGCTTAATAAGATAAATCAGACACATGACAATCGCTAAAATAATCGCCACCAATGCAATGTAGACAATAATCGGAATAAATAAAATTTTGGCAGATAAAATTCTCAACATCCATTGTTTATTCCCTTGCGCAAAAAAATAGGCAAATAACACAAAGATAAAACTCCAAAAGAAGGTTAAAGAAAGATAGGCTACCCAACGAATGATTCTAGACTTACTCATATTCGAATCACCTCGAAATCTCCCAACAATACATTGGAGATAATTTTAATTTTACGTTCACTCTCAGCATACTTCATATCATGAATCTTCACTTCTTCAGCATTCAAGGAATAATGGTACTGTTGAAAATGAAATTCCCCGCGAAAAGCCTCATGCAAGATTTCAATCTGAATGCCATGTGGAACCAAAATTCTCGTACGTCCAAAACCTTTACGTAATACGACTATATTTTGTCCCTTAGGAAGAATCGTATTGCCTAAATCGATAATGGTATCACCTGCAAAAATAGTCAAATTGATATCATCAAATTCAAAGACATGATTGCCAATAATCTGAGTACCAATATAGTTACGTTTGGAAATGATTTCTTTTTCTTCACTTGGTTCTTTCGTCTGTACCATAATAATATTTTTCTTACGCCAAAACAGTAAATGACCAAAATCTAAATCGATAATCTCAAACCCTTTAATACCGATAAATAAAACAATGAAAACGAGCATCATCCAAAAAGCATAACTATTGATTAAACTGATAAAAATTAATACTAAACCAATCCACAACAAAAAATTGGTGCTCTTGCCTTTTTTTCGTCGTAGATAGTGCCAAAATAAACTCAGCGTGCCCAACAATAGAATAATCGTCAATTCCGAATCTTCAACAATTTGCCAAATCGAGAAAATAAACAGCAAGATATTGACGATAAAGAAAAAACGCCACGCACTAATTTTCAAAAACAGCCCCCCTTAAAATAGCTAAGGATACCATCGACTAGCGATAGTACCCTTTCTCATTGTTATTTTACAGAAACAATTTTAACCAAGAAGTCGCCACCTGGTGTAGTAATATTTACTTCATCATTGACTTTTTTACCAATCAATGCTTGGGCAATTGGTGAATCATTTGAAATTTTACCGGCAAATGGATCTGATTCAGCACTTCCGACAATGGTATATTCTTCTTCCTCGCCATCAGGTAATTCTTTAAAGATGACAGTTTTACCGATAGATACTTCATCTTGTGCAACATTATCATTATCAATAATTTGAGCAAAACGAATCATATTCTCAAGTGTGGTAATTCGACCCTCTACAAAGGCTTGTTCGTCCTTAGCTGATTCATACTCTGAGTTTTCGGATAAATCACCGAAGCTACGAGCAATTTTAATACGTTCGATAATTTCACCACGTTTAACGGTTTTTAACTCTTCTAATTCACGTTCTAATTTTTCTTTTCCTTCTTGTGTCATTGGATAAACTTTTTCTACCATCTATAAATCTCCTTTACCTAACAATCATTCATCTTACTGATTGACATATTTTTCTACCAAGTCATTATGTTCTTCTAATGTCTTAGCAAAATATACTTGACCTGTTTTTACATCGGCCACAAAGTATAAATAATCATTTTGAATTGGACTCAAGACTGCTTGAATCGCTTTTTCCCCCGGATTATTAAACGGACCAGGACCATACCCATTATTTAGATATAGGTTATATGGCGATTCTACTTGAGTGTCCTTTATTGTAACAGTTTCTTTCGTTTCGTTCAATGCATATAGAACAGAAATATCTGATTGTAATGGCATATTTTGTGCTAAACGATTATAAAAGACTTGAGCGATATTTTTACGATCATTTTCATTCACACCTTCTTTTTCAACCAAAGAGGCTAAAGTCAAGACTTGTTGGACGGTCATATTTTTCGCAGCAATCGCATCATAGTAATTCTGCATCACCGCATCGCTTTTAGCAATCATCTGTTCAACGAGGTCTTTCATAGACATTTTTTTCAAATAATCATACGTTGCTGGGAATAAATAGCCTTCCAAACGATAGCGAACATCTTGTGCCTGACTTGCAGATTCTAATAATTTCGGATATTTCGCTAACATCTCTTCGAAAAACTGCTCATCTTTCATCAGTGCAAGAAAATCTTTTTTGCTGAGTTTGGTTTTATCTGCTAATTTATCAGCAATTTGCTCAATTGTAAAACCTTCAGGAATTGTTAATTTTACATCAGCAACACTTAAACCATTCCCACCTTGCAATTTCTTACTTATGGTGTCTAATGTCATATTCGCACTCAATTTGTACGTACCCGCTTGAAATCCTGTTAAATTATTAAACTTTGTGTAATAGTTAAATACTAAACCACTTTTAATGATTTTCCCTTTTTCTAATATTTCACCAATTTGTTTATTTGATGAACCGGTGGGAATCGTAATCTCAACTTTTTTATCACTTTCTGGATTTAACGGATTAAGACTAGATTGTACGTAGCGAAAAACAGTAAAACCTAAAATTGAGATAATTAACACTAGCACAACAACTACTATTGTCACTATCTTATTGACAATACGATCTTCCGTATTTCTTCGATTAATCCGGCGCTCTTTCTTTTGCTTTGCACGCTGTGATGCTGAAGTTCTACGCATTTCTGGTCGTCTATTTCCCGATGTATTTTGAGTTTCATTAGAATGATTCTCTTGATTTTGATTCAAACTCAAATCGACGCCTCCTTCAATTACTCTGACTCGTTTATTATACACGATACTTTGATGTTTTGAAACCTATTTCGCTTTCTTAAAAATAATCAATTTACTAAAGATATAATTGGATAAAATGACAATAAATTGCGAAACAAACTTAGCAATAAAATCATTTGTCTTTAATATTTCCAAACAAAAAGAAAGTGAAGCCATATCTAGGCCAAGTGTCAAAATGCGGGCCGCAAAAAATAAAAATAATTCTTTAATGTTTTCTACAGCCGTTTTTCCTCTTGATTCAAATACATATAGCTTATTGGTAATATAGGCAAATAATACTGAAATTACCCAGGCAATAAAATTTGAAATAAGATAATTGATGTGTAATAAATCTTTAAATACAAAATACGTCACAAAATTGACAAGAAAGGTACATCCACCAAAGAATAAATAGGAAAAAACTTCCCATAAATTTTTAGATACTAGAAACTGTTTAAGTTTGCTAATCAATTGCATATTTACGCTCCATCCTTTTTCGTACCAGACTATTGTAGCGAATGCGAAAAGAAAAGGCAATCATTTTTGAAAAGATTTAATATTCAGCACCAAAATTTCCGACTCAAAAAAATATCGACTTACAAACAAAGGTTGAATGTAAGTCGATTTCATTCTTTCTATGGATAAATACGATTTAATAAACGTGGGAATGGAATGGCTTCACGTACATGATCGATTCCGGCAATCCAAGTAACTGTACGTTCTAATCCAAGACCGAAACCTGAATGTGGGACTGTTCCATATTTACGTAAGTCTAGATACCATGAATATTCTTCTTCGTTCAAGCCAGCTTGACGAATTTGCTCTAACAAGTAATCGTAATCCGTTGCTCTTTCAGAACCACCAATGATCTCACCATATCCTTCTGGTGCAATTAAATCGGCACATACGACAACATCATCACGAGTTGGATGTGGTTTCATATAGAATGGTTTAATCGCTTTTGGATAATTCATAATGAATACTGGTTGCTCAAATGAATTAGCGATAAAGGTTTCATGAGGTGAACCAAAATCATCGCCCCATTTGATATCATCAAAACCGTTTGCTTGTAATCGTTCAATCGCTTCGTCATAACTGATACGTGCATATGGTAATTTTGTATATTTTTCTAATACGCTACGATCACGACCTAAAACATGTAAAGCATAATCACAATGATCTAAAACATTTTGTACTAAGTATGCAACATATTGTTCTTGAATCTCTAGACTTTCTTCTTGATGCATAAAGGCCATTTCTGGTTCAATCATCCAGAATTCAATCAAATGACGACGTGTCTTTGATTTTTCGGCACGGAAAGTTGGTCCGAATGAGAAAACTTTGCCCATCGCCATTGCTGCAGCTTCCATATATAGCTGACCTGATTGAGATAGATAGGCTTTATGATCAAAGTAGTTGGTTTCAAACAAGTCTGTCGTTCCTTCTGGTGCAGAACCGGTTAAAATTGGTGGGTCTACTTTTACAAAACCATGATTATTGAAAAATTCATAAGAAGCACGAATAATTTCATTACGGATTTGCATAATGGCATGTTGTCTTGAAGAACGCAACCATAAATGACGATGATCCATTAAAAAGTCTGTTCCATGTTCTTTCGGTGTAATTGGATATTCATGACTTTCTCCAATCACTTCAATATCAGTAATCCCGATTTCATAACCGAATTTAGAACGAGAATCTTCTCTAATCTCACCAACAACCCAGACAGAAGTTTCCTGGTTTAATCCTTTAGCTAATTGAAATACTTCTTCAGGTACTTCACTTTTGACAACTACTCCTTGAAAATAAGCAGTTCCATCTCTTAGTTGTAAGAAAGCAATTTTTCCACTTGAGCGTTTATTAGCCACCCAAGCCCCAATCTTAACAACTTCTCCTACGTGATCTTTTGAATCAACAATTTGAATTTGTTTCACGAGAGTCTCTCCAATCTATACTAACAATAATATATTAACGTATTTATTGCATTTTGCTTTCAACAAATGCTTTAATACGTTGTGCACTTTTTTCTAATGTTTCCCAATCAGTAGCGTAACTGATACGAATATATTGATCCATACCAAATCCAGCACCCGTTACCACCGCTACATGGGCATCATTCAATAAATCTTCAACAAAACTTGTTGCCTCTTGATAGCCACATTTTTGTAAAGTTTCACTAATATTTATAAAGAAGTAAAAAGCAGCTTGAGGTTTTTGAACTTTAAATCCAGGAATTTGAGTCAATAGTGGGTATAGGCGATTCAATCTTTCCTCGAAAACGATACGCATCGCTTCTACAGAGTCCTGGCTACCGTTTAACGCTTCTACTGCTGCATATTGACTAACCGCAGTAGGATTACTTGTAGATTGACTGGCTAAGCGAATCATCCCTTGAATAATTTCTTCATTTCCCACTGCAAAACCTATACGCCAACCTGTCATTGCATAAGTTTTGGATACCCCATTAATTACAATGGTATTTTCACGAATTTCTGGTGTTAACATTGCCATTGAAGTAAACTGATTATCGCCATAAATTAAGCGGCCATAAATATCATCTGCTACAATTAACACTTGATTTTTCACAGCCCATTCACCAATTGCCCGTAATTCTTCTTTGGAATAAATCATTCCCGTTGGATTTGAAGGCGAATTAATGATAATCGCTTTTGTGCGTTTCGTCAAGACTTCATCCAAATGCTCAACCGTAACTTTAAAGCCTTTTTCTTCATCTGTCTGAGCAAAAACAGGTACACCAGAAGCTAACCGGACTTGTTCAGCATAACTTACCCAATAAGGCACAGGGATAATGACTTCATCCCCTTCATCAAGTATTGTTTGAAACAAAAGATATAAAGCAAATTTTGCACCATCTGTGACAATTGTCTGATTCACAGAATAATCCAATCCATAATAAGTTTTCATATAAGATACAATTGCTTGACGTAATTCAGGAATTCCTGCTGATTGCGTATAAAAACTTGCTTCTCCTGATTCAATTGCTTTGATCGCAGCCTTTTGAATATTGTCCGGAGTCGCAAAATCCGGTTGTCCTACAGTCAAACTTAGGACATCTAATCCTTGGGCTTTTAATTCTTTTGCTCTAGCCGCAGCCTGTAGTGTGACTGATGGTGCTAAATTTCTAACCTTTGTTGATAATTGCATAATCCTCATCCTTTACTTTTTATTTTTCATTTATACTGCCTACTAAACTTTTTGAATGGCTTTTCCAGTTTCAAAATCAAAAAGATAATATTGATTTTGCTCCGTCACCACTTCCCATGCAATCCGGCTCTCATATTGTCCAAGATTTACTTTCAATATTGCTTCGTCTGGATGGAGCTTATTGAAAACTTGCCGGATTTCTACTTCATTGAATCCGTCTTTTTGATTGACTACTTTCACCTTACCACCTTTTTGAGCGATGATGACATACTTTTTTTTACCAGCATCATCAGTACCACCAACAGAAAAGTAAGTCTTTTTACGATTAAACCAATAAAAATCATCCACCGAATCAAGTTTTCCATATTGACTGGCAATCTTAACAGCCTCACTTCGAGCTTGTCGATAAGGATTGGTCGCCTTTAAATAAAATAAACTCGTAAGCAAGATGATTGCTAGCATGATAAAAATGGCAATCATCAATATTCGATTTATCTTTTTTTCACGTTCATCCTCGTAATACACTGAAGCACCCCTTACTTTAAGACTTTAATGTTCCTATTATAGCAGATTCTAATTATAAGTTTTACTAAAATGAGAGAATTAACGAAATTTTTAAAGCTCAAAGCCGTAATTGACATACTGCCACTGATTAGGCAGGATCTTTTGCAGTTTTCGGCCATACACTGTAGAAAGGATTCGCTTATCTAAAATCAATAATTTTCCCTGAGGACTGGCTGTCAATAAATCCAAACAGCGTGCTAAACGAATCCCAGCAGTTGGTAAAGCATCATGATAAAAACTATCGACACCTAACTGATCCAAATAAGAATAATAGGCTTGTGTCAGCCATTCTTTAGGATTGTTAAACGGTAATCTCGTTAATAAAATCCGCTCAAAACGCAAATCAGTTAAGAAGGATTCGTCTAGATGTTTGTTCAGTAAAAATACAAACTGATTTTTATTTCCTTCATATCGTTTCTTGATTTTTGCTAGATTTGCATTTTGTCCTACAGCAAGTAGCTCAATTCCTGCTTGTGTCGCTGTCTCATTGAATTGCTGATAAACAAGTTGCATGACTTCTTGAGAATTGAATAGGACTAAGGTTGAACATTCACTGGCAAATACTTCATTCATCAATATTTTAGTAATATACTGTCCGAAAATTTCACTACTTACTTCGGGAATAGAAATCCCTTTTTCAACCACTTCAATTTTTTGTTCTGGTCTTTTCATTTTTGTTTTCAAGGTTTTCACTTTTTGATTTTCTAAACTTAACTTTTCAGCAAAATAATTCTTTTGAAAGGCTAAACTTAAATGGCTTCCCACAAAAATGAGCCGTTGATTAATCGGATAACTAAACTTAACATGGGAAAAATCGAAATAGCGAAAAATTAGATGATTCTTCTCCAATTGCCAAGTATGGACAGTTCCTTCTTTTAAATCTAAAAACCAAGCTAATAATGTTTGGATATCTTGTATGATTAAATAAACATGATTGTGAATAGAATATAAATCTTTTTCTTCAACTAATTTCAACAATTCCTGATAATAATGGATTAATTGGTCTAAGTGTCGCTGCAAAGTTTGCGGTAGATTGGCTAATTTATGCTCAGTTATCTCATGATCTTGAACGATTGAAACCCACTGATCAAACACTTGATGTTGAAAATCACGTATTAAGGATAAAACATTTCTTATCGAACAGACTTGCTGATTAGGCGAATCATCTTTTATTACTTGCCCGATATAGCGATTCAATACCTGGATGTCAACTTCTTGATGATTCATTTTTTGCAGGGGTAATAAATACTGCGCCTCTACAAAATATAATTGTTTATATGAAAGTTTACTAAATGTCTGCGCGGCTTTTGAAAGTAAAACATCTTTTTGTCTAAATAAGACAACTTCAGCACTTGCTAACATCTTCTCTCGTTGGTTGAGAAAATATGGTTTACCGGTCAAAACAGCCGATTGACAATGAATCTCTTGGAAATAGGTATGGGTTTCATTGTACAGTCCCAACTCCACCAGTGAGCCTGTATCGGTTTGCGTTAACCAGACCAAAATCATCATTTGTAATATAGAGATTAACTTCTGATCAGGAATTTTTACTAAAGAATGAGCAAACTTTTGCAAATCAATATACTGCTCATCTGGATAATAGTGAACTTGCTGTAATTGGTTCAATTCATGCAATGTTGAAGAAATCTTTTGCCAACGATTAAACCAAGACTCAGATTCATAGCCTAAAATAATAGGAAAATCTTCTTTCTCAAAAAAAGAAATAGGAAAATAGAAATTCACTGGTTGCAACAAATCTTCACTCACATCCAATGTCAATTCCGTTGGTTGCTCCTCTTTCATCATAGAATAGCGATTTTGATGGATTAAATTCATCATCTTCGCTTGCTCATTAAACATTGGCTGTCCTATCAGTTTCTCTTTGGCTTTTTTTGTCTTAGGATAATGCTTATTTAGCTGCACTGTTTTCTCTTCAGTCTGCTGCTCTTTCACCCAAATACCTTCAACGCATACTAATTTATCATGAGTAGTAGCGCTTTGATTATGTAGCTGCCTGATTTCATAGCTTCTTTGTAAAAATTCACCGGTTTGCATACTTAATAAATTGCAACGCTTGGAAATTTGTGACAATGTTTTTAAGGGCAAGTGTTCAATGATTTTCACAATTTTTAGAAACAATTCAGCAGTCACCAAAGAATCACTATCCGCTTGATGAGGATTTGTATGCTCAATCCCTAAATTCGTAACTAAATCATTTAAACGATAACTCGGTTGGGTAGGTAGAAATATTTGTGCGAGATCCACCGTATCTATAGCAGGAATCGTTAAGGCATCAAAGCCATATTTTACAAATGTATTGGACAAAAATTGATAATCAAAATGAACATTATGGGCCACAAAAATAGTGTCCGCCAATAAATTTTCAATCATTAAGGCAACATCTTCGAAATAAGGTGCTTTCACTAACCTGCGATTGGTCAAACCAGTCAAATTGGCAATCGTTTTAGGAATGGCAAAACCTGGATTGATATCTGTCGTAAAAGTATGTAAGATACGATTATCCTGCACCAACGTACAAGCAAATTGAATGATTTGATCTTTTTGCACATCTGTACCGGTTGTTTCTAAATCAACAATGGCATAGATTACAGACATCTTTGCACCTACTTTCTTCATTATTTTGACGCACTCAAAGATAGTATAACGAATTTTTATCATTATGACAAAGTAAAAAAAAGACCTGCTAACCATTGCTAGCAGATCTTGTACATGCAAATGAATAAATTAAGCTTTCACTACATTTGTTGCTTGAGGGCCACGTTGACCTTCTTCAACATCAAAAGTGACACTTTGACCTTCTTCTAATGTTTTAAATCCTTCACCTTGGATTGCAGAAAAATGTACGAATACATCTTTTCCATCTTCACCAGTGATAAATCCAAATCCTTTTTCTGCGTTAAACCATTTAACTGTACCTGTTTGCATAAATAAAAATCCTCCTTGTGTATCACACACATAAATTAAAATTGCAATTCATTGTTTAGGGAAACTTGTGGAAGATGTTTATTTATTTTGAAACTAACTACCATAAATTACCGTTACAAAAACTACCTCTACATAGTAACATAATTTAGAATAAAATGATAGGCTTTTTTGACTTTTCCTAAAATTTTCTTGCTTTTTTTTCGAATAATTTTGAATAATATCCGAATTTTCCCTAATTTCTCTTATATAATTGTCTGTTGTTTCATACATTTTTATCTTAGTTTAGCTGTTATGAAAAAAATTTTTTAACAAAACTATCAAAATGTCGCTTGCAAATTGAAGATAGAGAATGTAAAATAACGAGTGGTTCAAATAAGTCCGCGTAGCTCAGTAGGATAGAGCGCACGCCTCCTAAGCGTAAGGTCGGCGGTTCAATTCCGCCCGTGGACGTTTAACATCGCAAAACAGGTAGCTTCCAAGTCCAATCAGAAGCTACCTGTTTTTTATACTTATTTACGAGAAGTCGTAATCTTGCCTGCATATAAATAATATTCCTTTGCAGATAATTGCTGTTTCGCTAAAAACTTATTGAATTCCTTCACTTCACGTTCTTCGAGAAGTGTTACTACAAAACCAGCTTTCCCCATTCTTCCAACTCTTCCGCTTCGATGCATGTATGTTTTTTCGTCATGAATAAACTCCATATTGACGACCAAGGATAAATCATCAATATCTAGACCTCGCGTAGCAACATCCGTACATAGAAGTAATTTTGCTTGATGTTGTCTAAAAGCATGTAAAGCAATTTTACGTAACTGGGCGCTCTGATCTGAAGCTAAGGAAGCCACAGGTATGCGATGATAAATCAATTTATCTTCCATCGCACCCAATTCACTCAAACGATTGAAAAAGACAAGTGCATTGATATCTTCTATGTTCCCCAATCGTCGTAAAAAATCTAAACGGTCTCTTTTAGGCCAAACAATATATCCGTGTTCGATTGTTCCTTTCGAAGTATCTTCAGCTGTCACATCTATTAAGGTAAGTGATAATTGATAGTTTTGTAAAAATAACTCCGGTAAATGGCTACCACTAGCTGAAAAAGCCAATACTTGGACATTGTTATCCATCGCTTTTAAAATGGGTGATAGTAATTTACTTTCTTGGTTACTTTTTAATAATTGATCTGCTTCATCAAGGACTAGGGTTTTCACCTGATGTAATTTTAACTTTTTCTGTTGATGTAGTTCTGCGATTCTACCAGCAGTACCAATTACCACTTCTGGTCGTTGTTTTAATTTTTCAATTTGGCGTTTGATGTTCGCGCCACCAATTAAGCTTTGAACTTTTAAACCTAGGTCTTTTGCCCATAATCGAGTAACATCAGTGACTTGCATGGCCAGTTCTTGTGTCGCGGTTATAACGACCAGCTGAACCCCTTGATTAGGAAATACTTTCAAAAGACTAGGTAAAAGGTAGGCGATGGTTTTACCAGAACCGGTTGGTGAAACACCCACGATAGATTTTCCTTCTTTGATGGGATTGAATACTTTCTCCTGAATTTTTGTTGGTGTTTGAAAACCTTCAGATTGCCATCTAGCTTGCCATATCTCAGGCAGTTGGTTGATATCCATATTTCCCTCCTAAAAAATTTTATAGTTAAATTATAACACAAGAATGAATGTTTTCTAGTTCTTTGATTCTCTTGATTAAAAGCTTTTTGTTTGATACACTCAATTTTAGAAAAATTAAGGAGGATCACCTTTGAAAAAAGCTATCAAACCACTTTATTTCATCGTACTCACACTTTTTTTATGCTTGATTTCTGCAGTTCCTCTTTGGGCTGATGAAAACCAAGATACCTTTTCCATCGATGCCAAAGCGGCAATTGCTGTGGATGCTGATACAGGAAAAATCTTCTATGCACAAGATAGTACCACACCACTACCCATTGCTTCTATTACCAAAGTGTTAAGTATCTATGTCGTTTATGATCAAATCAAAGCTGGTAAACTCAGCCTACAAGATCAAGTGACAATTTCCCCAGAATTAGCTAGCCTTAGCGTGCAGCCGGACTTATCTAATGTGCCTTTAGTGGCTAATGCGAGCTATACAGTAGAGGAATTAATTCATGCGAGTCTCATTCAATCGGCTAATGCTGCTGTTATGGCACTTGGAGAAAAAGTTGCCGGTAACCAAAAAGATTTTGTTGACATGATGCGGCAGAAAGCTGAAAGTTTGGATATTCATGATGCAAAAATCATCTCGGTTTCAGGATTAAATAATAGTTATTTAGGTGATTTTAGCTATCCTGGAAGTGCGTCTGATGAAGAAAATGAAATGTCTGCCCAAGACGTCGCAATCATCGCTTCTCAATTCATCAAAGATTATCCCGAAGTACTCAATATCACTAGTACTGTACAAGAAACATTTGGTGCAAGCAGTCAACAACCAAGTTTAATGACCAACTGGAATCAGCTATTACCTGGACTTGCTATGGGAAAACCTGGGGTCCTTGGATTAAAAACTGGGACGACAGATTTAGCAGGGGCGTGCTTCGTCGGCATAATCGAGCAAAATAATCGCCGTGTAATCACAGTAGTCCTACATGCGAATAATCAAGAGAATGATCCTAGTGCTAGGTTTGTTGAAACGAACAAATTAATGGATTATGCCCTTAATCAATGGCAAGCTGTTGAAGTGTTAAAAGCCGAAGACGGTATTCCAAATTTAACACAAGTAGATGTAAAAAACGGAAAAACATTCCATGCTGCAGTGACCAACCAAAAGAGTTACACATTATGGTTACCTGTTAATTTTGACAGAAACCAACTCAGTTATGAAGTAACACTATCTGAAAAAGTGATAGAAGCACCAATTAAAATCAACCAAAAAGTGGGGAACTTAACCATTTCTAACCCACAAGATCCTTATGGTTATCTACCTAACGCAAAAAATCCTTCTGTTACCGGGGCAATCATCACTACAGAATCCGTCCAAAAAGCAAACTTCTTTGTGATTATTTATCGTAATATCAAAGATTTTTTCAGTAAATTATTCTAAGTAAATGAAACAAATAGGTGAGTATCCAACTTTTGATTCGTTAGATACTCACCTATTAATTATTATTCATTTTAAATCGTTTGACTTAAAGATTCCTTCATTACTTCTTCATCAGTAATCCCTATCCAAAATGCTGAAATTAAAGCATGAATATTTTCTGCCTGTGAATTTGGGATTTCCCACATTTTTTCTTTTTGCACAATCTGCAACTGAACAATCGTAGGTTTTTTCACCTTGTCAACTTGCATGATTTGATGTACTAACTGTTCAAAAAATAACTCATCTATTTTTTCATCATCATCAAAAAAGGATGCGTCGTTCGCAATTTTTCCGTAACTTTCCTGCAAGGCATTACTAAGGGCTGCTACAAAATCAATACCATAAATTTCGTAGGTAACCAGATAGTGATGCTTTTTTTGCTTTTTCACAGATTTTACTTTATAATTCGTTTCTTGTTTTAAAGCATTCGTTAATGCATCAGCTAACTGTTGCGCTTGCTGATTAGACATCGCAGAAGCTTCAGTCATCTGGGTAATAAGTCCTTTAGAAAATTCACCATCTTTTGAATGCTTCATCTCCTTGAGTATCACACGACCATCCACAAAATTTTCGATAAAATCTTTCTGCTTTTTATTGTAAATAACACTTTCCACGAAGACTTGTGCTGCTTTCTCTTCAGATATAGTCGGTTTATGATGACTACACCCTGACAAGATAAACAAACCTAATAATAGGATGAACCATTTTTTCACCGCAATCTCCCCCATATTCTACCTATCCAAATTCTATTATACTTGGAACATTCAAAAAACTCTAGCACCCCAGCATAAAACGTCCTATTTTTCGTCCTTCAATTCATCTCTTGGTATTTGAAAAACAAAAAAAACATCCGCGCTAATGATAAATACCAACAGCGAGAATGTTCATTATAAAATCATGATTGATTTAAAGACTTATGCACTTACTCGTTGACGTTTTGCACGGAAGTTGATCTTTTCAATCAAAGGCTGTAGCGCTTCTTTAATCGCACAATACTTATCAACCATCGTAACAACGTAACCTTCTTTATATCTCGGAGGTGCAATCGTTGCGCCCCACATATGTTTAATAATGATATCTTTTTCTAAATCAGATAATTCGGTAATTTTTTCTGCATTCTTAACAGCTATTCTAGGATGCATATAAGCATGTGTTCCTTCATCGAACTTAGTGGTGCGCCAATCATAAAAGAATAAATCATGCAAGACACCCGCTCTGGCCGTTGCTTTTGCATTCCAACCAAGTTTCTTCGTAATTTTATAGCTATAATAGGACACACTAATTGAATGATCTAATCTTGTAGAATGAAAATGTTGCGTAAATTCAGCCAATCTTTGTACTTCATCAGTAGCTAATAAATCACCAACATAAGACAGATATTCCAAATCATACTTCCATTTATTTGTCATTCAACTTTGCCACCTTCAATTAAAATCTGAAGTCAGTATATCACTCCTCCGTTTAAATGAAAATGTTTTTCAACGTTCTTAATATTTCTTTTACTTTTTATGAATGAAACTATACATCATAATCCCTGCAGCCACGCCTACATTTAAAGACTCCGCTTGCCCATAAATTGGAATATAGACACTTTCATCCGCGATTTTGATAATTTCTTGGCTCACACCTTGTCCTTCATTTCCCATTATTATCGCAACATTTTCATGATAAGGTAAATCTTGATACAGATGTGCTTGAGGATTTAATTCAGTGACATATACCTTGATATTGGCAGCCTTCATTTGCTCAATGACCTTAAATAAATCATCTTGTAACACTTTTAAATGAAACTGACTCCCTTGCATGCTTCGTAAAGTTTTCGTCGCATAAATGTCTGCACAGCCAGAACCCAAAACGACCCCATCAAAACCAGCGGCATCAGCGGTACGAATCATCGTGCCAACATTTCCAGGATCTTGTACACAGTCAAGCAAAAGCCATTTACCCTTTTTGATTTCCAATTGCGGTTCATTGATTTTTAATACAGCAAGAATTCCTTGAGGTGTGGGTAAATCAGATATTTTAGCCATTACTTCATCACTGACCAAAATCATTTGATCACTTAATTCTTTAAAAAAATCAAAATATTGTTGATAGGCT
The DNA here is from genome assembly GCF_023221775.1 of Enterococcus cecorum. GTDB lineage: Bacteria > Bacillota > Bacilli > Lactobacillales > Enterococcaceae > Enterococcus_E > Enterococcus_E cecorum_A. The sequence continues at coordinate 69,358 of NZ_JAKUDS010000003.1, forward strand.
TTTTTTGTTACAAATAGATATTCCATTTGTGCCCCTTGACGATAAGCTTCCTCAATTAAATGGAATCCCTCCATAATATATAGTTTTTCTTTCATTCGATCTTTGCGTCGATGTAATTTAGCTACTTTTTTTATTAATTCGTTTTTAGATGATAATATTTCTTTCATTTTCCACCTCAAATAATCTAAGTTCTGCTCAATATTATACCATAGTTTTCTGACATTTTTTTGATATAATAGAGTTGAATAAAATAAAGAAGGTGATTACATGTCACAAGCAGTCGTAAAATATCGGATGAATGTCGCCGGCGTGGTTCAAGGGGTAGGATTTCGCTACATGACCAAAATTTTAGCGGATGAAATGGGAATCAACGGCACGGTTAAAAATGAAATGGATGGTTCCGTTACAATTGAAGCAGTTGGTGAATATTCAATTATGTCCATCTTCATCGAACGTGTAAAAGCATCACCAGCACCGTTTGGCAAAGTGAAAAAGTTTACAATTGAAAAAGATATGGGAATGCCCGATTACACGTCCTTCAACGTAATATATTAATGAATTTTTCGTGTGTACATTGAAATTCAAGCTTAAATTTAGTATAGTATTTCTTGTGTAAATTAAATGCAAAGGAAGAAACAAATGAAATTAAAAAAATACCTTTATAGTGCAAGTTTACTTTCACTCGTCTTTTTCTTATCAGGCTGTGTGAAAATGGACAAACACGGAAACCCAGATCCTAATGGTTGGATTTATCGCTTTTTAGTTGTCCCATTAGGTAACTGCATCCAATACATGGTTGATAATTGGCATTGGAACTATGGTTGGGCCATTATCTTCATCACTATCATCGTTCGGTTGATTATTTTACCTTTAAATATTTATCAATCACATAAAATGATGGTTCAATCTGAAAAAATGCAATTCTTGAAACCTCAGCTTGATATTATTCAAGCAAAAATGAAAGAAGCAACGACGATTGAGCAACAACAAAAAGCCCAACGTGATATGCAACGAATTTATTCTGAAAATGGTACGAGCATGTTCGGAAGCTTTGGTGCAGGATGTCTGCCAATCTTAATTCAAATGCCTATTTTCGCTGCCCTTTTTGCAACTGCTCGTTATACTCCGGGTATTTCAAGTGCAACATTCTATGGCATCAATCTTGGAAAAACAAGTTTTGCTTTAGTAATCATTACAGGTGCTTTATATCTTTTACAAAGTTATTTAAGCATGTTTAATATTCCAGAAGATCAAAAGAAACAAATGCAAATGATGATGTATATGTCCCCTATTATGATGATTTTCTTCTCCTTCAGTTCACCTGCTGGAGTCGCTCTTTATTGGGCCGTTGGTGGGGTCGTTGCCTGCATTCAAACGGTCATTACCAATATCATTATGCGACCACGCTTGAAAGCCAAAATCGCTGAAGAAATGAAATTACATCCACCTAAAATTGTCGTTTCTAAAGATTATAGTTTAGATGGCGAAAAGAAAACTTCCACAAAAACTGCTAGTACTTATCGCCCACCAGTGAAAAATCAATCACCTAAAGCGAATAAAAATGGTGGTCGCAATGCTGGTAAACAAAATCGTCGTAAATAAACATTTTAACTGTCAGTAAGTTTTTACTGGCAGTTTTTTATATCTATTGTTTTTCTTTCCACTAATCCGTGCTAAAATCATAATAAAGGAGGCTTTCGATGCTACAATCTTATCTTAATATCCTAGTGATTTTTGTCTTAATGTTTTTAGGCTATTTTTTCTCATATCGCCAATGGTTTAGCAATGAGACAGCTGACACCTTTTCTAAAATGGTTTTAAACCTAGGACTCCCTTGCAGTATGTTTTTAAATATTACCGCAAACTTTACCAAAGAAGAATTTCTAACCTTAATTTCAGGGACACTTATTCCCATTGTTTCGATGTTTTTCACTTTTTTTATTAGTAAAGCAATCATTCACCTATTCAAGTTATCAAAGAATCATCACGGTACTTTTTCAACAATGTTTACTTGCTCGAATACTATTTTTATTGGCTTGCCGATTAATTTAGCCATCTTTGGTGAAAAAGCTGTTCCATATGTCTTGCTCTACTACATTGTCAATACCAGTTTTTTCTGGACCATTGGCGTTTTCGAAATTGCCAAGGATAGTGCGCTTCGCAAACAAGCCACCCTGTCCTTTCATCCGCTCATTTTCCTAAAAAAACTATTTACCCCAGCTTTACTTGGTTTTATGATTGGGATTTTTTGGGTGTTTCTCAATTGGCCAATTCCTAATAGCCTTCAAACATTGGGCAATCATTTAGGAAATTTAACGACGCCACTGTCGATGTTAGCTATCGGTATCATGTTGTATTATCAAGGAATCGCCAACTTAAGACTGACTAAAGAATCCTTATTAGTCTTATTTGGACGCTTTATTCTTTCACCAATGATTGTTTATGTGCTAGCTCAATTTATCTATGTACCGCATTTAATGATGCTAGTCTTTATGGTGCAATCAAGTATGCCCGTTCAAAACTCAGTCCCTATTTTAGCTAGAAGTTATCATGCAGATGAAATTTTTGCGGCAACCACGATGAGTTTATCCGTTTTTGTCTATTTATTTTTCATTCCCGTACTCTTATTTATCATGCAATTTATTTAATTGAGATTTGCGAAAGGGTACTATTGAGGAATATAATAAAAGAAAACACTTTGAGGTGAAGAAAATGAAAATTGCACATTTAGGACATTCCACCATTTATTTAGAATTAGCAGATGACACCAAAATCATTATTGATCCTTATATTGATGCCAATCTTCCAGAAATGTGGCAAGCCGATCATTTAAAGGTTGATTATATTATTTTAACGCATGGTCATGGGGATCATGTTGCTGGCGTCTTTGATTTAATCAAACATCAACAGCCAACAATTATTGCTGTGGCTGAAATCGCCAACTTCTTTACTCAATTAGGGCAGAAAGTACACGGCATGAATATTGGCGGTGGTTTTGATTTTCCGTTTGGCCGTGTCACAATGACTCATGCGCTACATACTTCTAGTTTAGAATACGAAGGACAAGTCCATTATCTTGGTAACCCAGCTGGTATTATCATCGAAGCAGATGGGAAAACTTTCTATCATGCAGGTGATACCGCTGAATTTATGGAGATGGATTTATTAGGGGAAGATTACGAGATTGATTTTGCTTGCTTACCTATAGGCGATAATTACACAATGGGACCCAAACAAGCTGCAAGATGTGCCAAACGCATTCAAGCCAAAACGGTCTTACCTATCCACTACAATACTTTTCCAGTGATTAAACAAGATCCCCAAAAATTTATTGATTTATTAACAGATGCTAAAGGAATTGTTTTACCATTTGGCGAAATGTATCAAATATAAGAAAAAATAGGCTAGTTCGCGAGATTGCAAACTAGCCTATTATCTTTATTTTGTCTTATTTTGTTACTAAGACATCTAATTTTGCTAATTTTTCAATGGATTGTGCTAATTGTTTTAATAAACTCAAACGATTATTGCGAAGTGCTTCATCTTCAGCCATAATCATGGTGTCTTCAAAGTACTTCACAATTACTGGTTCAAGTGCTACTAAAGCTTGATAATTTTCTTTCAAATCATCTGAAAGACTTGCCAAGGTTGTTTGCACTTGATTTGCAAATTCACGTTCAACATCACTTTCAAACAATGCTTCATCCACTTCCACAATGGTATCTGCTTTTTTCGCTAAGTTCACTACACGTGTCAAAGCTTCCATCGCTGGTTTAAAGCTTTCTGTTTGACTATGTTCTTGAAGCAATTGCGCAGTTAAATATTGAGCAGCTAAATCTTCTTGTGTTGCTTGCAAGGCTGCATCAATAATATCATAGCGAATTTCTGCTAAAGATAGATATTGTTTCATACGCGCCGCAAAGAAATCTAATACTTCAACATCAATATTATTTAAGTCAAAACCATATGTTTCAACCATTGGATTTAATAAAGCTTTCACCTCTGATAAAAGACTTGCTAGCGGGAAGCTCATTTGGTTTTCTAAGACAATACGTACAATACCGTAAGCTTGACGACGTAATGCATATGGATCATTGGAACCACTTGGCACCATACCAGCCGCAAAGAAAGTCACGATAGAATCCAACTTATCGGCAATGGCTAATAAAGCACCAACTTGAGTTTCCGGAATTTCGCCAGTACTTGAAATTGGTAAGTAGTGTTCACGAATGGCTTGGCTGACAGCTTTATTTTCACCTTGTAATAAAGCATATTTTTCACCCATAATTCCTTGTAGTTCAGGGAATTCTCCAACCATATTGGTCACTAAATCAAACTTATAAATTTGACTCGCACGGGCTAAATCAGCCGTTTGTTGCTCATCTAAACCATATGTTTTCGCTAAAAGTTCACTAATTTTAGTCACGCGTTGCATTTTTTCATAGATGCTACCTATTTTTTCATGGAACGCCACATTTTTTAGTTTATTGACACAGAAATCAATGGTTAATTTTTGGTCTTCCGCATAGAAGAATTCTGCATCTTCTAAACGGGCAGTTAATACTTTTTGATTTCCTTTGATCACATTTTCTAGATGTTCGCTATTTCCATTACGAACGGAGATAAAGTGAGGTAATAATTCACCAGCTTGATTCATCACATCAAAGTAGCGTTGATGCTCTTTCATTGATGTAATTAAGACTTCTTTTGGTACGGCTAAATATTTTTCTTCAAAATCACCCACAAAAGCCGTTGGGTATTCGACAAGGTTGACTACTTCTTCTAATAATTCAGGATCAAGGTTCACTCGATAATCATTTTCTTGAGCGATTTGTGCGATTTGTTCTTCAATCATTGCTTGACGTTGCACTTGATCAGCAATGACAAATTCAGCAGCCAATTTTTCTAGATATTCATCTGCATGATTAAAGGTTGTTTCATGACCTAAGAAACGATGACCACGACTTTTACGACCCGTTTGAACATCTAAAATACTGAAATCAATCACTTCTTCACCAAACAAAGCGACTAACCAATGAATTGGGCGAATATATTCAAAATCATATTTATTCCAATGCATCGTCACCGGGAAAGTCAAACTTTGAATCACTTGTGGTAATTCTTTTAAGACTTCTGTGGTTGGTTTACCTGCAATATGTTTTTCGACATAAACATATTCTACACCTTTTAATTCTTTAAAGGTAATATCGTCCGTTGTTAAGCCTTGTCCACGAACAAAACCTTGCGCTGCTTTGCTCCAGTTTCCTTCATTATCTAAAGCAATTTTCTTCGCAGGACCTTTTACTTCTTCATGAATATCGGCTTGTTTTTCTGCTAGTCCTTCTACAACTAAAGCCAAACGTCGAGGGGTAGAATAGGCTTTAATTGTTTGAAATTCTAGATGTTGTTCATTTAAAAACTTTTCACACTTTTCTTTTAATTGATTCATACTTGGCAAAACTACATGTGCCGGCATTTCTTCTAAACCAATTTCTAATAAAAAATTCTTAGCCATTCTCTTACTCCTCATCTAAATATTTTTGGGCTTCTTCACGTGATAATAATGGGAAACCTAATTTTTTACGTTCTTCCACAAAACGTTTCGCTACTTCTCTAGCCATATTACGAATACGCGCTAAATAGCCTGCACGTTCAGTTACTGATACCGCACCACGGGCATCTAGTAAGTTGAAATTATGTGAACATTTTAAAATATAATCATAAGCTGGATGTACTAAGTTTTCTTCAATACAGCGTTTGGCTTCAGCTTCAAAATGATTAAAGTTAGAAAGTAATAATTCTTGGTCACTTAATTCAAATGAGTATTTAGAATGTTCATATTCAGGATGACGGAAAATTTCGCCATATTTTACGCCATTGGTCCATTCTAAATCATAAACACTTTCAACTTCCTGAATGTATGAAGCAAGACGTTCCAAACCATAAGTAATTTCAGCAGTTACCGGATGACAAGCTAGTCCCCCTACTTGTTGGAAATATGTAAATTGCGTAATTTCCATACCGTCTAACCAAACTTCCCAACCAAGACCTGCACAGCCCATCGAAGGGTTTTCCCAGTTATCTTCCACAAAACGGATATCATGCGCTAATGGATCAATTCCTAATAGTTTCAAACTTTCAAGATATAGTTCTTGAATATTTTCAGGAGATGGTTTCATAACAACTTGGAATTGATGGTGTTGGTATAAACGGTTAGGGTTTTCTCCATAACGACCATCAGCAGGACGACGAGATGGCTCAACATATGCCGCATTCCATGGTTCTGGTCCAATTGCTCTTAAAAATGTATAAGGGCTCATGGTTCCGGCTCCTTTTTCTGTGTCATAGGCTTGCATTAACATACAGCCATTGTCTGACCAGAATTTTTGCAAGGTTAAAATCATTTCTTGTACAGTTAATTTTGACATGCAAATGCTCCTTTACTTTACATTTAGTAGACTATGGGTTTTTGATAATTTTGGATGTTAGATTGATAACCTTTTGCTCGTAGCTGAACGACCCGGCTCACATCCTTGATGCAATCTGTGTTCGGCGGGTAGCTCCTGTGCATCTAAGCCGGCCTGTCTAGGAAAATCTTAAAACATAATGGATTTTCCTGACATCCCGGAAACCTTAGCTTTCTCGGTATCAATCAACTAAATACTCGGAAAATTCACCCTTCTGCTTAATAAAATCTCCTTTCATCCGATTTTCTTAGCAGAAGGTAACACATGAATTTTCTCGTATTTGACCAAGTTGATTGATAACCTTTTGCTCGTAGCTAATCGAGTCGCCTCACATCCTTGAAACAAAAAGTCCCCATAGTCACCTTTGTTTTTGGTAACTATAGGGACGAAAAATCTTATTTCGCGGTTCCACCCTACTTCCGAATAGATTCGGCAGCTTCATTTGAATAAATTTATGCTCCCAATCGCCGCAAATAAAAATATATATCTGGCTTTCACCTTCCCAGACTCGCTATCATAGGGATTTTTATTCTTTAATTGTTCAACGCATGTATTAAATTTATCTACAGTTTACTCGTTTTGCTTTTAGTTTGTCAATAGTTTTTGAAAATTTACTGCATGGTTTCTTGCTTCACCTTATGATCGACAATATGACGTTTGGCTAATTCTTTTTGACTAGCAGAGGTTTAAAAAAGTTGATACATTTTGTCAAAGTCAGCTGTTGTTGCAAATAATAAATCCTTTAATAATTGCCAACGTTACTGCGATAATTTCTCCACACATCGATAGCTTTCAAGTTCATGAACTGATTTTTGATTGAGCGCTAGAATTACCGAGATTCTATTATCATCAGTAAACCAAGACAATACCTCATCGACCAATGCTTGATGGGATAAATGTAGCCGGTTTATCCCTAAAATATTTAAACTTTCCAATGCCAATTCAAGAATTTCTCGTTCATCGTAATGCGTCAAACGGCCTATATGTTCGATACCTAATTGATGAATACGCAAATACTCTTCATTATGAAAATCATCGCGATAAACATCTTCATCATAAAACGCTTTTTTCTTTCCGGTATTTCCAGTATTCTTAATGATAGAAAGTGTGATATCTGGTTTTAACGCCATTACTTGGCCTTTAGCACCTACAAAGGTAATCACTGATTGAGGCGTTGCAAATTCACGACTCTTAGCGTATAAATCATAACTTTCAAAGGCACTCAATCGATAATTTTGGAAATGATATCGACTAAAAAGTGCCTTTAATTGAATCGATTTTTGTTCTTCCATTGATAAAAAATCAAAGTACTCTTCCATCCTTTCACCTCCACCTTTCATTAAAATTTGAAAATTATTATTAAAATAATATTAAATTTAAATGAATAATTAGTTAATAATTTTCATTTATATGGAAAATATCAAAAAAACTCAGCAACAAAGCCGTCATTCATTCGACTCTGTTGCTGAGTTAGCTTCTGGTTTAGTTAAAATATCTTGCCAATTTTTCATCTGATCAATAAATTTTTTACTTTTCAGATGAATTCCTACATATTCATCGTATAAAAAATCAATAAAATGGCGTAAGCGTTGTTTTGTTTCAGACTTTAAATCCAGTTGATTGATTTGCTCGTAACGAATTTGAGAAAAGATGCGAACTAATTGCATCATCTTATAATCAGCTGGATAATGACGTGGATCTAGATATTGATGCTTCTCACATAATAGTCCATGGTATTTGCTTGAATAAACATACTTTCCATGAGTTTCTCCACAAATCGCACAATGTTGCCAATCAAGTAGTACTCCAAAACGTTGTAATACTTGGATTTCAAAGATATTTGTAATAATTTCGGCATCATAGCCTTGATCGATAAACAATAGCGACTGTGCTAAAAAATGGTAAAGATTTGGGTCGTACACACGGTCTTCAATGGCTGCATCGGCTAAATTTAATAAATACGTCGCATAGCCTGCTAAGAAAATATCTTGTTGAATATTCAAAAAAGGATGAATCTCTTTGGCGCCATTTAAGAAAGATAGATTTTCGCTATTAAAGGTTCCAATATAAACTGCCTGTGTAAAGGGCTGTACAGCTGCCTTTAACGGTTGATTTTTTCGTTGGATGCCCTTAGCGTAAAACATCTGCTTTCCAGCTGACTCAGTAAAAATCTTCACTAGCATATCATTTTCTCGATGATTTTTGGTAAAAAGAATCAGTCCTTTTGATTCCGCTAAGGCCATATTTTCACCTTCTTAATAATCTTCTTTACGGTATCCGAAATCCGTTAAATAGACTTGCTTATCACGCCAATCTTTTTGCACTTTTACCCATAGTTCCAAAAAGACTTTATCCCCAAGTAATTTCTCGATATCTTTTCGGGCTTGTGTCCCAATTTTTTTCAACATCGCGCCACCTTTACCTATGATAATCCCTTTTTGACTATCTCGCTCGATAATAATTGTAGCTTGAATTTGGACTTTTTCATCTGGTTTACGCTTCATTGAGTCAATGACTACAGCCACAGAATGCGGCACTTCATCGCGAGTAAGCTGCAAGATTTTTTCACGGATCAATTCAGAAACGACAAAGTACTCTGGATGGTCCGTGATTTGATCTTCTGGGAAATATTGCGGACCCACTGGCATATTGGCTTCTAATTCATTCATTAAAGTCTCAAAATTATTCCCTTGAGTAGCTGAAATTGGGATGATTTGCGCAAAATCCATTTGTGACTTAAAATCATCTATTTGTTCTAATAAATCATTTGGATGAATTTTATCAATTTTATTAATCACCAAGTAGACCGGTACATTTAATTTCTTTAGGCGTTCAATAATCATATCATCGCCTTTTCCACGTTTTTGATCAGCGGCCACCATAAATAGGACTACTTCCACTTCATGTAAAGCACTATAAGCAGCTTCGACCATATAGTCACCCAAGCGATGTTTTGGTTTATGAATCCCAGGAGTATCAATAAAAACGATTTGGGTTTTATCGGTGGTATACACTCCTTGAATTTTATTTCTTGTTGTTTGGGCTTTATCACTCATAATCGCAATTTTTTGACCTACGATACGATTTAAGAGCGTAGATTTTCCTACATTAGGACGTCCAACAATTGCCACAAAACCAGATTTTTCGATTGACATAATAACTTCCTCTCTACTATTTAACAATCCATTCGTAAAATTTTGGCACAAAAATCAATAGACCTACAATCAAGGCGAAAATTGCTTGGACTAATACCAATCCTGCTCCCATATCCTTGACCTTTTTACCTAATGGATGAAAATGATAATTGGTAATCATATCTACTAAATTTTCTAAGGAGGTATTCACTAACTCCATTACAATCACCAAAGTTGCACTTAACAAAATCCAAATCCATTCAATAATACTTAAACGCATCACGATTCCTAATACACAAACCACAACCAAAGCAAAACAATGAAAACGAAAATTACGTTCATCCTTGAAGGCTGTTTTTAAACCAGTAATCGCAAAGTCTAATGAATAGATGAAATGCTTATTCTTTGAAATATTTTTTTCATTGGGTTTTCTATCTTTTAAGTCCATAGGCAGTTAAAATATCCTCTTGTAAAGTAAACATCTCTTTCTCATCTTCTGGGGTCATATGATCATAACCATTGAGATGTAAAAAACCATGTACTGCTAAAAAACCTAATTCGCGATCAAAGCTATGGCCATATTCTTCTGCTTGCTCTTTTGCTCGTTCAACTGAAATCATAATATCACCTAAATTACGGGGTAAATCAAAGGCCGCGTCTTCATCAAAAATGACTGCTAATTCGCCTTCTCCTTCATCTTCCAAAGCAAAACTAATGACATCTGTTGCTTGGTCTTTATTGCGGTAATCGCGATTAATTTCTCTGATTTCAGCATTATTCATGAAGGTTACTGACATTTCAGTATCAGGCTTTAATTTCAAATAATCACCTGCAAAATCCAACAATTCAGCAATTTCATTGATTTTTTCTTCAGATAATAATTTTTGTTCGTCAATAAAGGTAATCTCCATCAGTTTCCTCTTCTTTCTTGTTCTTCTTTCATACTTTTTGCTTCGGATTCCATTTTTGGATATTTAATTCTTGAGTGGAACGTGCTACATAAACCATTGACAATTGATTTTTCAACAATCGCTAATTCGTTTAAGGTAATTCCTGATTCGTTCAACTGACCATCTAGAATACGAGATTCGATGAGCTGGTGAACAAACTTTTGAATTTTCTCATTACTTGGATGATCCATCGCCCGTACTGCCGCTTCACAACTATCCGCAATACTTACCACTGCGGCTTCTTTCGTTTGTGGCTTTGGACCTGGATAGCGATAATCACTTTCTTTGGTTTGAGGATCACGCTCTTTTGCCTTCACATAGAAAAATTTCATCAAGGTCGTTCCATGATGCTGATTACAAATATCGATGACCATCTGAGGCATATGGTATTGCTCTAGTATTTTAGCACCATCAATGACGTGACCAAAAATAATTTGCTTACTATCTTCAGGTAATAAGAAATTATGCGGATTTTCAGCCCCATGTGGTAAGTTCTCGACAAAAAAGTTCGCATGTTTTAATTTTCCAATATCATGGTAATAACAAGCCACACGAGTGAGTAAACTACGCCCATTAATCGCCGCTACTGCATTAGAACTTAAATTCGCTACCATCATGCTATGGTGATAAGTTCCTGGCGCTTCTTCAAGTAACTGTTTTAAGAGTGGATGATTCGGATTACTCAATTCATTTAGAACCATCATACTATCATCTGAAACCAACAATTCCATGTAAGGAAATAAACCGACCATTAGTAATAAAGAAATGACATTACCGATAATCCCACAAATTAATGTAAGGTAAGTCTTTGTATCTGAAAAACTCATTCCTTGCATAATGACGACAATCACGTTCATAAACACTGGAAAACCTAAAGCTAATAGTAAAGCTTGCAGACGTTGTTTATACAGATTATGTCGTTTCAACAATGTTCCCATAAAACCAGCAAAAAGATAGGCAATGACAATAATCGTTACCACACTCGTACCAATTGCATCATAAAAGACAAAATTGGCCAAAATGACTTGGAAAAGGGCTGCGATAATGGCTAGACGTCTTTCCAATAAGACATTGATGGTAAACGGTGCAAACATGGCAGGATACAATAATGATAGATAAGATATGGACTCATCTTGAATGACTTGAATGGTCTTCATAACCAAAATTGAGATTAACATGACACTTAAATAAAAAACAATTTTAACAAGACGACGTTTCTCATCTTTTTCTTGTCGGGAAATGCTAAATAGTACCACTAGCTGTAAAACAATTACTAATAGCAAGGCAATCATTGGGAAAATAGAGCCTCGTTGATTCGTCAAGCCTAATAATTTTAGTTTTTCCATTGCCGCTGCATCAATTTGCGAGCCTTCACGGACAATGATTTCCCCTTGATAAATCATCACCGGTTGCACATCATCTTTTGCTTTTTGGCGTAATTGTTCCGTTTTCTTCTCATTTAGGAAAGAATTGGGTACGATAGCTTGGGCTAATATAGCATTGACAATATTTTTAACCGTTTCATTCGTCTTGAGTTCGCCAACTTGCTGATTCAACTCTTTTAAGATAGCTGCGACATCTGCTTCTTTAATTTGTTTTTTAAATTCTTGATCAATATAATTTAAGCTGAGCGACTTAACCTCTTTGAATTCGTCATCTGTTATTGAAAATAATTCTTGATAAAAACTATCATCAAATTTCTGATAAAAAGTTAAACTGTCAGCATCCAATGATTCAAACTGCTTCTTCAAATCAATGACTTCATCAGCTACTGAAATACTTGGAGCAATATCCCCTGCCTTTTGGTTGTTTAAAGCATTCTGATATTTTTCTTGTGCTTTTTTCTTAACTTTTTCAACTAACTCAAATAAACGATTGACATATTGATATTGCTGCTTAGCGACGTCATCTTGAAAGGTATACTCAGGCGTTACAGCTTCAGCAGCTATTTGGCGTCTTTTTTCTGTAGCAGCTACATTTTCAATTGTTTTATTTGCTCGGATACTCTCTTCTACAACTTGTCCTTCGTAATAATGGATGCTTTTTGTTTTAACACTAGAAGATATTACAAAAAAGGAAACAAGAAAGAAAAGTAAAAAAAAGATTGAAAGCAATAGTTTACCTAATTTTTGATAGAGTTTCCAAAGTGGTTCAACAATCATATATCCTCCCCCTAACTATGTAGGTATCCTCCTAGCAAAAATAACTATCAACTAAAATTTATTTTTGCTCATAAGCTTTAATGATTTTCGCAACAATTGGATGGCGGACTACATCATTTGCATTGAAATAAACAAACTGAATCTGTTCTATCCCAGCAAGTGTTTTTTGTGCATGCAATAAGCCACTAGTTACACCTTTTGGCAAATCAATTTGTGAAGTATCCCCATTGATAATCATTTTGGAATGAAAACCAAGTCGCGTAAGAAACATCTTCATCTGGGAAATCGTTGTATTTTGTGCCTCATCTAAAATAACGAAAGCATCATCTAATGTTCGTCCCCGCATATAAGCTAATGGTGCAATTTCAATGACACCACGTTCAATTAAGCGAGTCGTATGTTCAACGCCAAAAATTTGGTGAAGTGCATCATACACAGGTCGTAAATATGGATCGACCTTTTCTTTTAAATCTCCGGGCAAGAAACCTAAACTCTCCCCCGCTTCAACAGCCGGACGCGTTAAAATAATCCGTTGTACTTCGCCTTTTTTCAAAGCCAATACCGCAAGAACTACTGCTAAAAATGTTTTTCCTGTACCCGCGGGACCAATTCCAAATACGACATCATGATTTTTCACAGCTTCGACATAAAGATGTTGACCACGGTTTTTCACACGTACAACTTGACCTTTACGCGTTTTGATTAATTCTTGCTCATATAATTGAATAAATTCATCTAGATTGCCATTTTTTAACATATTTAAAGCTGTAACTACATCTGGCGTGTGCACCGGTAAGCCACGTTGAATCAACTCAACTAATACCTGAATGATTCTGTTAGCATCGTCAACGGCTAACTCCTCTCCTTCAATTTGAATCATCTCACCGCGTGTGCGAATAATCACTTCCAGTTGATCTTCAATTAATTTCATATGTTTATCATGAGTCCCATACAAAAGACCTAAATCTATCTTTTCATCAAATGTGATATCTAAAATTTTCTTTGAATCAGCCAATCAAGCTCCCCCTAACCTTCATTTGGTTACCTTTGATTATAACATAAAACCTAGAAAAATTCGATAATCACTCCTTTTTAAAAAATGGTACGGTTATTGATTGCAAGGGACATTAAAAATAGCGTAGACGTCAACGTAAAATAGCAAAACGAAAATAATATTCATGATACTTATATCTGCATCATATACAGACAAATTCCTCTTACCACTTTTCTCTCATATAAATGCAAAAAAAACAGCTAGGAAATTTATCCCTAGCTGTTATATCCGTTGAATACTACTTATTAAGCAATTCTTTTACAATCGCATTCACTTGGTTGCCATCTGCTTCTCCCTTTACAAGAGGCATCACAGCACCCATAACTTTACCAAATTCTTTAGCCGAAGTTGCTTTAACTTTTTCAATCGCTTCAGATACAATTTGACGAATTTCTTCTTCTGTCAATTGTTTTGGTAAATATTTTTCAACAATAGCAATCTCAACTTTCACTTTCTCAACTAAATCATCACGGCCAGCCTGTACAAATTCAGAAAGAGCATCACGTCGTTGTTTCATTTCACGAGACAACACAGTAAGTTCTTCATCTGCATTTAGTTCATGACCTGCTTTGATTTGTTCATTTTGAATCGATGCTTTCAACATACGAATGACTTGTAAAGTTTCTTTATCCTTTGCTTTCATCGCCGTCTTCATATCATCGTTCAAAGTACTTAGTAGTGACACACTACCAGCTCCATTTCTTTGCTACCAGAATTAATATTTTTTACGTTTTCTAGCAGCTTCAGATTTTTTCTTGCGTCGAACACTTGGTTTTTCATAGAATTCACGTTTACGAGATTCTTGTAAAGTACCAGCTTTAGACACGGAACGTTTGAAGCGACGAAGAGCATCGTCAAGAGATTCATTTTTGCGAACCACTGTTTTTGACATGTAAATCCCTCCCTCCGAGCTTAAAAAGTAACCGTTTTTGTTATCGAAATTTACTTTCTTAAAAAAACATTGTCCTTTTCGAATTATAGCTAAGTTGCATGCAGATGTCAAGTATATTTCGAGATGAATTGCTGACAAAACCATTTCATTTCATTCACTGACTAACAAATTTTCAATATATCATTACATCCACTTATTCTATTAGATAAATGGACGTCCTACACCTAAAATGTATGGATGTTTACCGTCAACAACCGCAGAAACCATCACACTATTTGGCCATGATTCAATGACGCGATTATTTCCTAGATAGATTGCCACATGGATGACAACCCCATTACCATCGTGATAGAAAATTAAATCTCCTCGTTGACGGTTAGCATATGGCACTTTCATTAATTTTGGAGATGCCCACATATTTCTAGATTCGTACTCGTAACCAGGTTGAGCATGTCGTATCGGATTAATTGGTGACATATCTAAGCCTGCTGCAAATAGCCCTTGCATAACTAAGCCACTACAATCAAGTCCCAGACCTGGAGCACCAGAAGCACCAATGACATATGGGTCTCCTAGGTAATCATAAGCGCGTGAAATCATTGCTTCAATATGGTCTTGACGAGAGCTATTACGATTCACTCTCATTGGGCTGACATAAGACCCAACGTTATACCAATCGCTTTCTGATAAGCCCATCGCTTTCCACGTGCGTAAATCAACCACGCCATTTACCGGTAAGCCACTTCTAGCTTGGAAATTCCGAACGGCCGCCTGAGTACGAGGGCCAAAGAACGCACCTTGCATACCTACATAAGTTCCTGCACCTAGTTTTTGAATGACTTTAGCCACTTTCAAACCTTCAAAACCATAGGAAATATTATAACCAGAATTTCCGATATTAATCTTATCAACAATTTGATAATAAGGAGCTGGATTTTGATATCTGCGTCCATTTACTTTAAAGTCCGTATTTGTATAAGTTACTAGTTGGCTACTACCATCTTGATAGTCTAGATAGGCATGAACCACATATTGACCACTTTCATAATTATGGTTTCTAGCATCAATTTTCACTTGATAACTATGATTGTTTTTAGAAGCTTGATACCATTTCAAATCATCTTGACCTTTATGATCTGTCCAAACCGCAAAACGTACACCCTTAAGTGGTTTATCAGCCAAAACATTATTCAATTTAGCCACAAAAGTAGCCGCATTAGAGTCTTTTTGTTCAAAAGTTAAAAAGTTTGATTTAATCTTTTGTACATCAAATGTTTGATTCGCAACGAAATTCATTTTACCATTTTCTCTTGAATACGCATGAACTTCATACTTTCCAAGTTCCATATGGTTTCCTAGATGCACAGTACCACGCCAAGTAGATTGGCCAATTTTTTCTGCTTGATACCATTGAATATCATTTTGACCGCCCTTGTCTCCCCATGTTGGCAGTAATACTTCGCCGCCTTTACGCCAGTGTTTTAAGGTAACCGTGACGCTTTCTTGATCACCATTTACGTTTGCTTGAATACTTGGCGCTGCGTTAGAATCATTGACTTTGATTTGAGTAAAGCCAACAATTTGGAATAAACGACGATTATCGCTCGCATAGGCATGAATATGATAAGTTCCGATACTATCCTTATGATTGGCCGTATCAACGTGAACTTGATATTGATTGCCATTTAACTGGGCATCATACCAATGAAGATCATCTTGACCTGATTCCTCACTCCAAACTGCAACTTTCACACCCGTAATGCCAGCTGGAGATTCAACCTTTGGAAATGTAATATCAAAAGTTTGATTATCGTCATCTTGATTGATTACTTGAATATCTGTACTGGTAATTGGAGATAATTCAAAAGTCGTTGTTGTCACTAATTTAGGCTTTCCTGTTTTGAAATCATAAACATGGACTTGGTATTTACCAGTTTCATGATGAGTTGGAACATCCATATTGACCAACCAACGATTACCAGATTGTTGAGGGGTTAACCATTGAATATCATTTTGACCATCTTTCTCACCCCAAACTGCAAATTTCAAATTAGGATTAGCTGTCCGATAATTATCCAACGAAAGCGCTACTGCCATTTGATTCGTACTTGGTAAGGCACTTAATTCTAATGATTGGGTAGCGTTCACGTTTTGACTAAAATGGTCCATAATCTGCATACTTCCAGAGATATCTTGGACATACACATGTGAGATGTATTCACCCGTTTCATAATTATGTTCACTAGAATCAATCGTTACTTGCCAAACATCGCCATTCTTGACAGCTTTATGCCAAACCACATCATTTTGACCGTCTTTGGCTGTCCAACTTGGAACATAGACTTCTTTAATCAAATTGGCATTTTTCGTTGGCGTAAATGTCACTTGATAACTACCCGTCTCATCGTTGACATTTGTTACTTGTGTTTGACCTGTTACGTTTAAATCAACACTTAATTGAGTAGCACCAACAAATACTGGACTGCCAGTTTGAAAGTCATAAATATGAACTTGATAATTTCCACTTTCATGATGACTAGCTAGTGAAGTTGCTAATTTAGCATATTCGCCATCATGATTCATCGGATACCAACGAATGTCATTTTGACCATTTTCTTCACCCCAAACAGCAGCCATTAACTTTGAAGAGTTATTTTTTAAAACAACTGAAAGCTGATCATTTGAATATTCAGCCGTAACAGACTCATCTGCTCGAGCCTCATGCGACCCTAGAACAAGTCCTGCAATGAATAAAAATCCTAATTTTGCAATAATCTTCCCTTTTTTCATTTTCTTTACCTCATATTCTTTATTTGACTACGACAGCCATTTTTCTAGCTTCATAAATGCTTGCAAATTTACTAGCAGACATCCAGTATTTTCCATCAATTGGATCAGTAATATAAACAGTTCCGTTATGTTTGTTATATCCAGATAAGGTTACTGCGTGGTTATTATTTGGCACTCTACCAAAACTCCAATTGCCCCATGCAAGAGGCGTCATATGAACCGTCACATAAGCAACGACTGTATTCCCTTGCCATACTTGATCTAACAATTGCGCGGTTGAGCTTCCACTAATATTCTCAACACGGCCGTAACGATTACCCCATTTGGTTAAGGCACTATCAAAAATTGCCGTAAATTGCCATGGATTAGCAATAAATGGACTACCCACAAAACCAGTATAAGGCGTACCATCCACTGATTTTGGAATTTCATTTAAAAATGTTCTTGGGTTATACTGCTTAGCGTACCCTTTTGTTTGTAACGCTTGAAGTAAGGCCACTCCTTCACAACCGACTGGCGCCCCCCAAGCATTTTGATTATAGTAAGGAACATTTAATACTTTTTGTTGAAAATCACCGGCAACATTCACATCGCCAACAACTGTACCAACTTGTTTATTCGCATAATTTGTTAAATACGCATGCACATGATAAGTACCATTTTCATAATTATGATTCATTACATTGAATTGGACTTCATAGGTCGAATCATTTATTCGCTTTGCCTCGTACCATTTGATATCACTTTGATTGCTACGATGCCAAATTGGTACTTTGATACTCTTCACCCCTTGATGCGCTTTAACATTCAAGCGAACTGTAAACGTCCCATTCTGTTTGTCTAAGTTTTGAATAGCTCCAGAGATACTATCTTGATAAACATTGAAATTCGTATCAGGTAACACCATCATTTTAGCTTCATGATAGCGATTATAGGCATAAACATGGATGTGATAATTTCCACGATGATATTGATGATTGGCAATATTCATTTCTGCCAGATAACTACCATCACTTTGTTTTTGTGCCTGATACCATCGAATGTCACTTTGATTGGCTGTTGACCATATCGGTACATAGACTTTATCAATTCCCTTTTCAGAAAAAGCATTAACCTTCACAGTTAGCGTACCTTTTTCATCATCTTGCCTTACAATACTTGCAGATAATTCATCTGGAAACGGCTCAAAACGAACATCTTCTAATACTTTAGCTTTGGCCTTATTTTGATTATTATAAGCATATACATGGATATGATAGGGATTGCGATGATATTTATGATTGCTAATATTCATATGGGCAAGGTAAGTCCCATCGCTTTGCTTCTCAGCCTGATACCACTTGATATCCCCCTGATTCGCTTCACTCCAAATCGGTACGTAAACTTGTTTCACTCCATAAGTCGAGCTAGCCTGTACCTTTACATCAAAGGAACCATTCTTATTGTTAAAGTTTAATACTTCCGCTTGAACCTCATCAGGATATTCATTAAAAGTTAAATCCGATAAAACCGTCATAATTGGTTTATTTACTTGCTCGAAATAAGCATAGGCATGAATATGATAATTACCACGATGGTTCTGATGATTACTTACATTGATATTAGCTAAGTAAGTTCCATCTGCCTGACGCGTAGCTTGATACCATTTGATATCACTTTGATCGTCTGCATGCCAAACCGGAACATAAACTTGACGAATTTGTTGAGGAGCTTGCACATTTACCTTTACTTCAGCACTTCCCAAACGGTCATTATAGTTTTGTACCTCAGCTGTAATACTAGATGCCGGCAAATGGACTTGCACATCTTCTAATACGATAGCTTGGCGTGTGTTGTCTTGATTAAAAGCATACACATGAATATGAAAATTTCCTTCATGGAATTGATGACGCCAAGATTCAAACGTCACTTGATAATGCCCTTCTTCAACCTTAGTCGCAGGATACCAGTAAATATCACTTTGATCATCCGCTTGCCAGATAGGAACTAAGACCTGCTTCACGTTTAAATTGGTTGGTAAATACACATCAACCTTCAAGTCTGTCTTGGATTCATTTTGATGTATTTCACCTTGTAAAGTTGCTAGGTTCGTTACACTTTCAGAATCTTGCGCAAAGACTTTAGTCATCATCGGATAGCATCCTAAACTAAAAATAAGTGCACCACTAGCAAAAACTAGCTTCACTTTTTTCACTTTATCTTCCCCCAAAAATTTAAATTTTCGTGATTATCATATGCAAAATATCCCCTAAATTTTTAGGGTCAATCACTTAAAAATTTGTATAAAAAAGATTACAAACAATAATCTGCTTGCAATCTTTTATTTGAAAAATCTTTACTTATTATTCTACAGCATACCAGCCAATGCCTTCATATTTCCAACCTAGGGAAACGAGATGATTACTTTCGGCTTTAGATAAGGTATAGTGATGCGCACCCGCACCTTTGGCATTTGGATTATACAAACGATAGACTGGTTTGCTACCTCCTGAATACCAAGAGATACCTTCTGCTTTCCAACCTAATTTTACTAATCGATCATTTTCAGCTTTATTAGTCGTATAATGATGATCACTGGCATTCGGATTATACAAACGATAAACTGCCGTACCACTAGCTGGAGCTTTCCAACCGATATTTTCATACTTCCAACCAATTGATGAAAGGTAATTTCTTTCGCCTACTGCTTTCGTGTAAAAATGTTCCCCCGAATTTGGATTATACAAACGATACATCACCTCTACTTGTTCAATGACATTAACAAGTACTTTGGCTTTTTGGTTGGAATAGATGTCAACTAAGGTTCCTTCTACTGTAAAGCTGTGATTTTTTAGATTATAATCACTCGGCTCTACTGCATTCCAATTCACTTTTTCTTTTGTAGTGGATTTATCAGACCAAATGACATCGACAGTATCCGGTAAGGTAGGTGCTTGTTTTACATAAGTGGTAGTATTCGCTAATACCACTCGATCTACCGCTAGTACTTTTACCGCAGCTTGTACCTTTTGTGAACCGTTCATGATCGTGCCGTCCACTTCCAAAGTCTTTTCAGAATTGGTCTTGACTTCACCATCCAGCACCTTATTCCATTTCACTGGTTCAGTCGTTTGGGTATCATCGGTCCAAGTCACTTTTACCTTATCTGGCAAGTTTGGTAGTTGACCAGCCTTTGTCGTAGCCTTCACTGTTTCAATGCTCTTGATAGCACGAACAGTTATTTTCTTCTTCACCACTTGATCTGCTACTTTTGCATAGATTGTTACTTCACCAGCAGCTTTTGCAGTGATTTTACCATTGGCATCAACTGTAGCTACTTTTTCATCATCTGAAGTCCAAGTCACCTCTTTTAATACTTGAACTTGTGAATCTTTCAATAACAAACCATTTAATGTAGCCACTTGACTCGTACCCTTCACCATCGTATCGCTTGCTTGGATATTATACTGAGTAAGTGAAGATAACGTTGCTTCTAAGATTTGCACACGATCACCAAAATCGGTCGTGCTACTTGCATCAGATAAAACATTTCCTGCACTACTAGCTCCAAAGCGTTGGGCCACACAAGTATAGCCGCCACCCTTATAAAAGCTCCCCATACCGACATATTCATAATTTGGATTAATTAGACTGCCATAATGACCAATTTGATTTTTTTGAATGCCAGTTTTTTGATAGTAGATATAGTCGGCTTTTTCTTCATAGAATTGATCGATTGCTTGTAAAAATGATTGCGCATCCTGTTCCCAATTCCAAGCTAGATTTTCAGCACCCGAACTAACTGCAGACGAACTGCCGATATCCCAAATCGACTTATCTGTTAAGCGCTCATGATTCATTGTAAAGCTCGACTCAACTGCCCGTATTTTCGCAACATCCTCTAACATGTGCGCCCATTTAATCGGTACATATCGGCTGACAATTCCTTCATCATATGCCTCTCTACGAATCTTATTTATCTTATCAATTACTTTTTGCACATCTGGTTGATAAAAAGTCCCGTCTACACCAATAATCACATTGCCTGATGAAGGAGTCGTTGTATCAGATAAGCGCAATTCTTTTCCGGGAATATACAATCCGTCGCTTGAAGTATTAGTTGAAGTGGAGTTACGACTGATTGAATAAGCAGCAGTAGTTGAAGGCTCATCCGCTAAATATACTCGATTCACACTTGCCATTCCTAAAATCGTGCCACACACTAAGGCAGTTACGAAAAATTTTTTCTTCATTGAACTATCATCCTTTCATTTGTGTAAGCGTTTCGCATTTTGTGTATAACCTGATTCTATTAATATAAACAAACAGAGGGCGCAAAGTCCCCCTGTATGCTGATTATACTTCTAATAATTCTTTTTCTTTATCACTAGCAATTTTATCTAGTTCTTTGATGCTCTTATCTGTTAAATCTTGGATATCTTTTTCTGCAGAACGTAAATCGTCTTCAGTAATTTCACTATTCTTTTGTTGTTTCTTATATTCATCGATTGCATCACGACGAATATTACGAACAGCAACTTTTGCTTGTTCTGCTTCTTTTTTCACGTCTTTGGCTAATTCTTTACGACGTTCTTCTGTTAATTGTGGAATCACTAAACGAATGACATTACCATCACTTGTAGGCGTAATCCCTAAATCAGAAGCTAACAATGCTTTTTCAACTTCTTGAACCATTGATTTATCAAATGGTGTAATCATCAATACACGAGCTTCAGGAATAGTAATAGAAGCCATTTGATTTAATGGAGTAGGGACTCCGTAATAAGTGACTTGAACACGGTCTAAAAGGGAAGCATTTGCACGTCCTGCACGAATTTGACCTAAATTACGTTGCAAGTTCTCAGCTGCTTTATGCATTTTATCTTTTGCTTCGTTAAAAATTGCGTCTGCCATAAAAATCTCCTCTAATCTATAAAACTTTGTGCTATTATCGCACCGCTTACCTAAATTTTAGCACAAATTAATCATAAACGCTATGAAAAATTAGAATTTTGTTATAAAAAAGCGCAAAAAAAGGCCTCAATCTATACAGACTGAAGGCCATTATAATTATTTACCTTTAACCGTAGTCCCAATATTTTCACCTAAAATAGCTCGGCGAATATTACCAGGTTCATTCAAATTAAAGACTACTAACGGAATATCATTATCCATGCTTAGTGAACTTGCAGTTGAATCCATCACTTGTAATCCTTTCGCAATCACTTCAAGATGTGTCAATTCTTCAAATTTCACTGCATTGACATCTATCTTAGGATCAGCAGAGTACACCCCGTCTACATTATTTTTCGCCATTAAAATGACATCCGCATTGATTTCAGCCGCACGTAAAGCTGCAGTTGTATCTGTTGAGAAATATGGATTTCCGGTACCACCGGCAAAAATAACCACTCGATTTTTTTCTAAATGGCGCTCTGCACGGCGACGGATATAGGGCTCAGCAATCTGACGCATTTCAATAGAAGTTTGAACACGTGTTGGAACGCCTTCATTTTCTAGCGTATCTTGCAAAGCTAAAGCATTCATCACTGTTGCTAACATCCCCATATAGTCGGCTTGTGCACGTTCCATTCCCATTTGCGCGCCGATTTGACCACGCCAAATGTTTCCGCCACCGACTACGATAGCCATTTCAACGCCAAGGTCATGAACTTCCTTTAACTCTTTTACAATTTCTTTAATCGTTGGAGGATTAATACCAAAGCCTGTTTCTCCAGCTAGGGCTTCTCCACTTAATTTCAAAATGACACGTTTATATTTTGGTTCAACCATTTCTTTTCCTCCTGACTAATCAAATTATCCGACTAAATTATAGCATAGAATCCACTAAAACTAGACTTTTAACTGAAAATTTCCAAAAAAAAGGAGCGCATAAAAATCTATGCGTTCCTATTTAAATGAATGAGCTTATTGTTTGATTTGGCTCATAACTTCTTCTACAAAGTTATCAACGCGTTTTTCGATACCTTCACCAACTTCGAAACGAGTGAATGAAGCAACTTTAGCTCCTTTATCTGCTACAAATTTACCAACAGTCATATCAGGATCTTTAACGAATGGTTGGTCAACTAATGCAATTTCAGCTTTGAATTTCTTCAAGCGACCTTCAACCATTTTTTCAACGATATTTGCTGGCTTACCTTCGTTTAATGCTTGTTCAGTAAGAATAGCTTTTTCGTGGTCTAATTCTGATTGAGGAATTTGACTTTCATCAACATAACGAGGGTTGATAGCTGCCACGTGCATTGCAACATCACGAGCTACAGTTTCATCAGTTGTTCCTTCTAAAACAGTTAATACTGCGATACGTCCGCCCATGTGTAGGTAGCCACCGAATGCATCGTTATCACCTTTTTCAACAACATGGAAACGACGGAAGCTAATTTTTTCACCGATAACTTGAGTAGCTTCGATTAAAGTAGCTTCTAATGTACCTTTAGATGCTTCTAATTTTAAAGCTTCTTCCATATTTGCTGGACGGTGTTCTGCCATTAATTCAGCGATTTCTTTTACTAAGTTTTGGAACATTTCATTTTTAGATACGAAGTCTGTTTCTGAGTTCACTTCAACGATTGCAGCCACATTTCCTTTGATTGCAACAGAAGCTAAACCTTCAGCAGCGATACGGTCGCTCTTCTTAGCAGCTTTAGCCATCCCTTTTTCACGTAATAAGTCGATTGCTTTTTCGATAACACCTTCAGTTTCTACTAAAGCTTTTTTAGCATCCATCATCCCTACGCCAGTCATATCGCGTAGTTCTTTAACTAATTTAGCAGTAATTTGTGCCATTTTGAAAAATTCCTCCTATATCATTTAATAAATTCTTTTTTACTTTTTAAAAAAAGCTGTTTCAAAGGAGAGTGAGGCTCCTCACTTGGCCCTTGAAAACAGCTCCATTTTGTTCATCAAATTATTCAGCTGATGCGTTGTCGCCTTCAACTACTTCAACGATTTCTTCGATTGAAGTTGCGTTTTCTTCAGTTGCTTCGAATAATACTTCTTCTACAACTTCTTGATCTTCACCTTGGTTACCTTCGATGAATGCATCTGCCATTTTAGCTGTAATTAATTTAACCGCACGAATTGCATCGTCGTTTGATGGGATAACTACGTCGATTTCATCTGGATCACAGTTAGTATCAACCATAGCAACGATTGGGATATTTAATTTACGAGCTTCTTGAACAGCGATACGTTCTTTACGAGGGTCAACGATGTACATTACATCAGGAATACGTGGCATTTCTGCAATACCGCCTAAGAATTTTTCTAAGCGTTCACGTTCTTTGTTTAAGCCAGCAACTTCTTTCTTAGGAAGTACATCGAAAGTTCCGTTTTCTTCCATTTCATTGATAGCTTTTAAGCGACCGATACGTTTTTGGATAGTACCCCAGTTAGTTAAAGTACCACCTAACCAACGATGGTTTACATAGTATTGACCAGCGCGGATAGCTTCGTCTTTGATTGCTTCTTGAGCTTGTTTTTTAGTACCAACGAATAATGCGATACCGCCATCTTCAGCGACTTCTTTCATGTATTCGTAAGCTGCATCTACTAACTTAACTGTTTTTTGTAAGTCGATGATGTAGATACCATTTCTTTCTGTGAAGATGTATTTCTTCATTTTTGGGTTCCAGCGACGTGTTTGGTGACCAAAGTGTACGCCGGCTTCTAGCAATTGTTTCATTGAGATAACTGCCATGTTTAAATTCCTCCAATTTGGTTTTTATTTCTTCTTCTTATCTTTAACCTTGCTGGCAAACTATTACTAGCACCTACCAACAATCCAATAAGAATGTATGTTGAGTGTGATTGCCACACCTTTGTTAGTATACACTATTCAGATAGGACTTGGCAAATACTTTTTCTTCATTCTGTACAAAAAATGAAAAGAATATCCAAACCAAACAATGATGTAGGATCTGGATATTCTAAAAAATGCTTAATATGCCCCGTGAATTAACCAATGATCGCTATTGGCTTGAAGATTAAAGTGATTGCTTGCTGTATTATCTTTATTGGCAATATGCAGATTTACCGCACCTGCTGAAGTCACGTCTGTACCATATTTTTTCACTTGGATATTGGATAAAGCTAGCGTTGCCGGTTTTCCTCTCCAATCTTCAATTTGAGCATGTAAGATATATTGATTTGGTGTGGTTAATTTTGTCTTGTAAATACCGACAATTTGCTGATTTAATTTTGTGACGACAAATTCGCCGTTAGTCCCTTTGAAATATTGCACAGTGATATGAGCCGTATTGTTCATAGAAGCTTGCGTATTCACACTGTAAAATTGTTCGCCATGATTTCCGGCACCAGCTGGGAAATTCACTGTTTTCACCGCTATTCGATTTTGTGCAAAGTCCGCTGAGGTTCCTTCTTGAAAACCAATGTCTAGTCCAATTTGTCCGGCAGCACTACCATTACCTGCGATAATAAATTGCATGCCATAAAAATCTCCCTTACCTCTGGAGCCATTCATGTTCATATCTGCGGAGAACTCAAGTAAAGGTGTTTGATTGAGGTCCACACCTGTATCAAATCCCTTATTCGAATAAAGATATCTAAATGAACCTGGATTATTTCCTTCACCCCCACCTGCAGTCGTGATATTCTCATCAACTTTACGTGGCGGAACATTACTTTGGATTGGCACATAATCATTTGGCGTAAATGTTGCCTGTGCATACCAACCAATTTTTTCATCTTTCCAGCCTGCACGAATCAGTTGTTGGGCCTCCGCTTGACTTAACGTATAGTGATGGGAACCGGCTTTTTTGGCATTGGGATTATACAAGCGATACACGGGCATAGAACCACCTGAACGCCACCCAATATTTTCATAGCGCCAACCAACTTTTACCAAATGATCTTTTTCTTCGGCATCGGTCGTGTAGTGATGATCCCCTGAATTTGGATTATACAAACGATAAACCGGCTCACCTGAACTAGGAGCTAACCATGCACCTTGTTCATACTTCCATCCCACTTGCACCAGATGATTTCGTTCAGCAACATTACTTGTATAAAAATGTTCGCTACTATTTGGATTATATAAGCGATACATTCCTACCCCATCTGCGGCTTGAACTTCTTGAGTTAGCACAGCCATGGTAAACGCTCCCAAAACAATTGAAACACTCTTTACCCATTTCTTCATTTCAAACACTTCCTTACATTTGATAAGCTTATTATAACACGAAATATAAAAAAAGAGAGCGGAAAATTTTCCACCCTCAAAATTTTTTTAATAGAAATTTTGCACGCCATAAACCCAGCCGTTCGCATAGGCATAGCTCGTCGCAAATTCACGATAATCTGGTTTGACCATATTTAGAAAATGACCCATTGAATGCAACCACATATCAAAAAATTCATCTGCTAACTCCTCATTGGACTGATGATGAAGACCCGTTGCAGCAATATTTTCTCCATTATAATCTGGCAACTTCAAATGTAAATCATCAGCAACACTATCCCATTCTCTACCATCTGGACGAGTGTGGTCAAATAGTAACATGGTCTCCCAAACTCTGAAATCTGAGACTTTTTTTGCCTCCTCATTCCATACTAGCGGTTCAAGATGATTGTATTGACGTAACGCATTGACTAGTTCGAAGACGCGTTTCGCGATTTTCTGACCATCAAATTGAAATTTCAAAGGATGTGGATATTGAAGCGCAGGAATAGTTGAGGCGTAACCATTCTTGACAGCATACCAGCCAATTCCTTCATCGCGCCAACCGTTTTGGATAAGACTAGTTTGCTCATTTTGATTGGCTGTATAATGATGGGATCCCGCTTGTGCATTGGGATTATAGCTACGATACATAGGTACTTGTTTTGCAGTAGCTGAATACCAACCGATTCCTTCATCGCGCCAACCAAGATTTATCAAATATTTTCGTTCACCGTTATTCATCGTATAATGATGGTCTCCTGAAGCTGGGCTATATAAGCGATAAACCGGTGATTGACTATTGCTAGGAGCAAACCAACCGATTCCTTCATACTTCCAACCGATTGCTGCCAATTGTGCACGTTCATATGGATTTTTCGTATAGAAGTGTTCGCCAGTATTCTGATTATACATTCGATACATCGCAACAATTGTTTCATCCGCAACGATCTTTTGCGTGAATGATATCCCTAAAACTATAAACAATACACCTAAAAGATAAATTCGCCACTTTTTCATCGTACACACTTCCTTTAATCCCTAACAATAGATTCTTACTTACCAAAAAGATAATCAAAGCTGCTACGACCTGATAAACGACTCAAATCAAGATTACCAAGATAGCCTGCTAACTCACCCTTTGAAGTAAACTGATGCATGTCGAAATCTTTCGTCGAAGTTGGATTACTGCCTTCATATAGACCATTATTTGCCCCATATGTCGGAATCCAAATCGCATCAAACTTATCAACATCCAAATCAAATGACTGATACAAATGATTGGCAATATAGGCGCCTACTTTTTGTGCACCTAGCTCTTTTAACTGACTTCTAAAGGCCTCCGCACCTTCACGCATCGTCCCTTTCGTAATCGTATTACGCTCAAAATCTCCCCACCAAAATACTGGATGGAAATCTTTTGCCCGCTCATAAAATAAAGTCGCTTCACGCTTCATATCTGCTATCGAATCACCCATCACAAAAGCATACACCGCCACTGGAATCCCACGCTTTTGAAACTCTGTAATATGTGTTTTATAAGCCGTATCCTCACCAGATAAATATTGCGCATAGTTTTCAATCCCCTGCTTTTCTGTCCCATGTTGTACCCGAATAATGACACCATCTACCTCATTTGCTAACTCATCATAGTTGATTTTATTTGGAACTTGCCAACCAGAAATATCTAAAATTAACGGTTGCGGGATAATAATTGCTTTTTGGTAGAAAGCCACCCCTTCATCACGCCAACCCGCTTTAAGCAACATATCGCGCTCAAAAGTATTAAGTGTATAGTGATGGCTTCCCGCGCGGCGTTCATTTGGATTAAATAAGCGATAAACTGGAGCTCCTTCATCTTTAGCCATCGAGTAACTAGCAATCATCTCATAAGCCCAACCCTTGGTAACCAACCAATTCTTCTCAACTGAACTTGTCGTATAGTGATGCTCGCCGGAATTTTTATTATACAAACGATAGATAGGCTGCCCGCTTGCTGCTGCTTTCCAGGCACGACCTTCATAACGCCAACCATTTTCCACCAAAAGATTTTTTTCTACACGATTTCCTGTATAGAAATGCTCACCATTATTCGCATTATATAACCGATACATCGCTTGCCCCTCTGCAGCCGATACCTGATGAGAAAAAGCACCCATACCAACGATTGTAATAAATCCTAATAATAATTTTTTAAACTTCATATTTCCCTCCATTATGATAAAAATAATCTTCTAAAATCATTTGGGTTCGTCAGACGATTGAAATCCAACTCTTTTTGATACCCTGGTAAATGACCATTTGATGTAAATTGATGAATGGTATAGTTATTAGTCACTGTCGGATAACCAGACACCAAACCATTATTCCAGTTGTAATAAGGAATCCACACCGCATCAAATCGTGAAGTATCAATATTCATTTGACGATACACATGATGGCCAATATAGGCACCCACCTTTTTCGCCCCTAATGATTTTAACTGACTGCGAAAGACTTCTGCGCCCGTCCGCATATCCTTCATCGTCATTTTCTCAAAATCACCCCACCAAAAACTTGGGTGGTAATCTTTGGCTAGTTGATAAAAGGTCGTTGCTTCTGCTTTCATTTCTGCTAAATTTGCCGCTTCAACAAAAGCATACACCGCAATCGGCACCCCTCGCTTACGTAACTCGGCAATATGTGTTTGATAATATTTATCCTCACCTGTATTGAATTGTGCTTCATTCTCAAAATTTTGCTTAATTGAACCATGTTGCACACGAATAATCGCCGCATCAATTGAGTTTGCTAAAGCATCATAATTAATCAATTTTGGATCTTGATACCCAGAAATATCAATAATCAATGGCTGCGGTAAGCCTTGATCAAACGACTGAGAAAAAGCCTCCTGATAAAAGGCAATCCCTTCATCGCGCCAGCCTTTTTTTATTAGATATTGACGTTCTCCACCGCTCATCGTATAGTGATGCGAAGAAACTTGTGGGGCATTTGGATTATACAACCGATAAATCGGCGCCGACTTTTCTTTGCTACCCGATTTACCAAAAATCCCCTCATCACGCCAACCCTGGGCAACTAACAAATTTTTTTCATTGCCATTAACAGTGTATAGGTGTTCCCCAGATTGAGGATGATACACCCGATAGATGGGATTACCCTCACTACTCGTTTTCCACGAAACACCTTCATACTTCCAACCAGCCACTGTTAAAAGCGACTTTTCAATCCGATTCACCGTAAAAAAATGCTCACTCGTACGTGGATTATACAAACGATACATCATTTCAGCAGATACTGACTGACTTTTAACGCAAAGCATCCCTAAACTAACTGCAACTGCCGCTAATATTCTTCTTAACTTCAAACGCTTCTCCTCACTTCCCTTGTTTACCTCTTAAGCTTAACTGAAGGTATCCTCCTGTGCAACTAATCTTTTAATTAATTTTGCAAAATAAATGACAATAATTATCTATCAAAACAAAACTATTAAGATATATGTGAAACAGCGCTAAATGCTATTTCAATCCATTACAGACTTGCATTAAACTGAAGTAAAAACTGGCAAAAGACAACCTTTCTCCAGTAGACAATTCTACAAAGCGTGTCTACAAAATGTACAAATCTAAAAAGAACTGGGTTGTTGCACCGGTTGTCCTATTAACTTTATTAGGTGCAGTTGCTCCAGCTCCAATCGCATTATCTAACGTGGTTAATGCAACTGAAACTACTGAAGATTTGGCAGCTAAACGTGAAGACGCTCAAGCAAAAGTTGCAGATTTAGTACAATTTGGATTAACAAAAGCTGGGGTTGAAAAATTCCAAAGTCAAATCGCAAGTGCTTCTTCTAGCTTTGATACAATTGTAGAAAATGCACGTGTAGAAGCAGCTTCAAATCAAGTTACAGCATTCAATACTGCAAAAACTGATGCATTAAATGCTATTTCAGAACAAAAATTACCAAATTTACCTACTTCTGCAGTAAATGATTTGGTTTCAAAAGTTCAAGCAATTAATGTATCAACATATTCAAATGCAGATACAACGTTAAAAACAAGTAAATCATTGGCTACTTTTGTTAGTGATGTTACAACTAAAAAATCTCAACTTTCAGCATTGAAGGCATATGCAACAGAATTGAACAATGCATTTTCAAGTTTTGCTTCTGCTAAAACTTATGCTACTTCAAAAATCAATTCTTTAGCTTTTGTTAACGAAGCATATAAAGCTGACAAAGTTTCAAAATTAGATACTTATACAAATACATCTGATTGGAAACAAGGTGTTTATGGATTATTAACTGAAGCATTAGGTGAAGATATGCTTCAAAAATCAGCTTTAGTTAATGAAGTACGTACTTTAGTTAATCGAGTATTTACTGCAGCTGATGCTGAAACTTTAGCAACTAAGAATGCTTATATTTCACGTGCGGAAGCTGCTAAGACACCTGCAGAAATCAACACTATAATTTCTGAAATTAAAGCTAAAGAATTCGAAATTAATAAAAAACAATTTGAACAAGATGTTAAAGACTTAGATGGATATACTTCATCAGAAAGACAAGCATTAAAAGATTACTTCTTAGGAGAATTGGCTAATGTGAAAGATCAAAATGCATTAGATGCCTTAAAAGCCAATTTTATTGAAGTCAATGCACAAGCTTCAACATCTGATTTAAAAACATATGTTGATGATAAAATTGGAACTGTCACTCCAAATACTGGTTTAGTTAATCTAGGTTTCAGTAATCCAGTTAAAAAAGCTGATTCATTAAGAACAATTTCACGATCGAATTCTGCTTTAGAAGTTGCAAAACTTTATTTCTCATTAAAAGCTGAAGATGCTCAAATCTTAGCTGATGCAAAAGAAAAAGCAACGGCTGATATCAACGGCTTAGAAAGCCTATCTAAATCAGAAAAAACTTCTTTTGTAAACGATGTTAAGGCCGCAACTAATGCTGAAGCTGTTGTTGATTTAGCTAATGGAGCAAAACAATTGAATGATTCTAGATTTGATTCAGAAGCATTAGTAGCATTAAAAGGTAAGGCAAGAGATTCATTTAAATTAATTGGTGTGCAAGATACTTCTGCAATTGATAGTATTCATACTGGTGATAATGAACCTGCCGCACTTAAGAGAGTTAAAGATGTAGTTTCTGATAAGGTAGCAAATGAAGCTACAAGTGTAAATTCTGTTGAAACTGCAACAAATCTTGTTAATGCATTGTTAGGAATTGATTCATATAAAGCTGATATTTTAAAATCGTTAGAAGCTGATAAAAATGATGTAAATAAATTAATTGCTGATGTACAGCACGCAGTTGAAACTGCACGCCATGAAGCAGAAACTGCATATAAAGCTGATCATTTAGCATTAGTAATCAATAATGCAGTTAAAGAAGTAAACAGATTAAAATACTTATCGGCTGAAGCAAAAGATGACTTCGTTAAGTCAATTAAAGCAGCTCAATCTGAAACGAAGGTTAATGAATTGTTAGTTAATGCTCGTCAGAAAGATGCTGAAGCACAACGTGCAGCTCAAGAGTTAGCAGATGCTAAATCAGCTGCAGTTACACAAATTGGTGAACTAAGTCATTTATCACCTTCACAAGCAGGGGCATTTGTTGAACAAATTAGATCTGCAGCAACGATTAAAGATGTTCATGCAATTGCAAATAAAGCAATTTTAGCCGATATTGATGCAATTACAGACTTAGATGAATATAAGACAGTTGTTACTGATAAATTATTAACAACTGATACTTCAAAAGCTTTACGTTTTGCTGAATTAACTACTCAACAAGTAAATGCACATGTTAAGGATGTAAATGCTGCCAAAACATTGGAAGATGCTAAAAAAGCTGTTGCAGAAGCACAAGCTAAAAATGCTAAGCAAAATGATGAAAGAGTTACTGCTGAATTAGATCAATTAATTAAAGATGGTAGCTATTCACAAGCAAAAGTGAAGTTAGCAAGTTTGATGTTACCTGAAAACATCAGTAAATATACTAAGATTGTTGACGATGCATTAGCTCTTCGCGAGAAAAAACTAGCTGCACTGGATACAATTGCAAAAGCTGATTACCTATCTGCAACTGAAAAAGAAAAATTAGCTAAAGAAGTAACTGCTGCAAAAGATATTGCTGAAGTAGATAAAGTTTTAGGTAAAGTTACGGATAAAGCTCCTGCAAAAGCGGTTCAATTATATCGTGCATACAACCCTAACTCAGGTGAACACCTATACACTGCTGATAAAGCTGAATACGATCATCTAGTATCATTAGGTTGGAAAGCTGAAGGTAACGCATGGAAAGCAGCTGATAAAGGTGCTCCAGTGTACCGTTTATACAACCCTAACTCAGGTGAACACTTCTACACAATCAGCGAATCAGAATACAATGATGTAGCAAAAGCTGGATGGAAGAAAGAAGGCGTGGCATTCCACTCTGATAGCAATCGTGGAGTTGAAGTATACCGTCTGTTCAATCCAAATGCTAAGGGCGCTGGTTCTCACCACTACACTACTCTAGCTAGCGAACGTGATTCATTAATCAAAGCTGGTTGGAAGTATGAAAATGTTGCTTTCTACGGATTAAAATAGTTCGTCAACGACATAAAACACATTTTGGAGAGTGAATATTCACTCTCCTTTTTTTGTTTTGATTAAAATTCTACAAATTGACTTAATTTCTTAACAGTTTCTTGCTTTCTTGAATCGCAAAGATGGGTATAAATATCCATTGTGGTCTTTATATTTACATGTCCTAATCTTTCTTGAATATCTTTATAATCAATTCCTGCCTCAAATAACAGGCTTGCGTGAGTATGCCTAAATCCATGCAAACCAATATATTTTAAGTTAGCTTCTTGTTGATAAAGTTTATATCTCTCGGTAATTGCTTGATTAATAGTGAAATTATTCTTGCTATTCGTAAAAATATAATTTGCATGTTGATACCCATGTTTATTCAAATAGTCTAACTGAATTTTTTGCCAATTTATTAAATAACGAATTGTCACATCATCAAGATAAATAATTCTTTGGGAGTTTATAGTCTTTGGGGTTTGTGAGATATAATGAAACCTGGCTTTTGTCAATGTTTTATGAATGTCTAGTTCCCCAGTAATCAAATTCACGTCTTGCCAATTTAAAGCTAAAATTTCTCCAATACGGCAACCACTAAAAGAAAGTAAGCGAAAAATTGTATAATCTCTTGTTTTCTTATAATGTTCTACTTTTGAATTCATGATTGTGTTAAGAAAAATTTGCAATTCATTTTTTGAGTAATACTTGATTCTTTTTCCTTGATATAATTCTTCTTTCTTTTTTGGAATAATAACTTTATTTGTAGGATTTTCAGTTATAAAATTTAGTTTAATTCCTAATTCAATAATTCTATTTAAATAATTTATGATGAGCATATATCTTGAATAATTATATATTGAAGCCCAATGATTGATAGCTTCTTGAACGATAATTGGTTTTAATTCGTTTACTCCAAACTCTCCAAGTTGCTTTCGTATACTTCGATTGATAATCCCACTAGTGCATGAATAAGTACTTTTCTTTACTTGTTCTTGATATAACATTAACCAGATATCTATTAGTTGATTTACCGTAAAATTATTTAATTTCAAGAATTCATTTTTATCCTCTTTATCTATCATTTCTAAAAAATTTATTCTTTCAATACTTGATTTTTGCATATCTTTTCACCTCAAAAAAATGTTCAGAAGTATATTATATCCGAAGTTAAAGAAATAAAAAAAGCTGTTCGATTATTTGAACAGCCAATTGTATGTAAAAAAAGGAGAGTGAATAATCACTCTCCAAAATGTGTTTTATGTCGTTGACGAACTATTTTAATCCGTAGAAAGCAACATTTTCATACTTCCAACCAGCTTTGATTAATGTATCGCGTTCGCTAGCTAAAGTAGTGTAGTGGTGAGAACCAGCACCTTTAGCGTTTGGATTGAATAGACGGTATACTTCAACTCCACGGTTGTTGTCAGAGTAGAATGCTACGCCTTCTTTCTTCCATCCAGCTTTAGCTACATCATTGTATTCTGATTCGCTGATTGTGTAGAAGTGTTCACCTGAGTTAGGGTTGTATAGACGGTAAACTGGAGCACCTTTAGATGCAGCTTTCCAAGCATTACCTTCACCATGCCATCCTAAACCAACAAGTTTGTCATATTCTGCTTTATCAGCAGTGTATAAGTGTTCACCTGAGTTAGGGTTATATGCACGGAATAATTGTACAACTTGTGCAGGTTGTAAATCTTTCAAGTGATCTAGAACTTTATTAACATCGTCAATAGAGTTAGCTTTATTAACATCATTAATTAAGTTTTCTTTATCTTTATCAGATACATAATCTGCACCGTTGATTTCATTTACTGCGTTTTCTTTAGCAGTACGTAAATCTAATAAACCTTGAACTTTAGCAGTGTAAGTTGCAATGTTATTGTCTAAACGTAATGCAGCTAATTTAGTTTTAGCAGTGTTGTATAAACCAGATTTCAATAAGCTGTCAATTTCTTTCATGACAAGTTTATCGTTTTGTTCATAACCTTTATCAACTGCTTCTTTAAGAACTTTCTTAGCATTTTCGATTGATGAAGCACCAACTAATTTACTTACATAACCAGCTTTTTGAGATGGGTTTAAGTATTTAGAAGCATTGATTAATGCAGATGCTACACGGTTAAATTTATCACGATTAGTGATTTGATTTAAGTTAGTGTAATATGCATCATCGACTAATTTATCAACTTCTGCAATTGATTTAGCAGCTAAAATCTTACCGATGTAGTCAGCTTTTTGTTCAGTAGTTAATGCATCTAATTGACCAAATGTGTTGCTTTCGTCAGTGTTGTAAGCAGCTGTTTCATAAGGAGCAGCTTCACCTTTATCAAAATCACCACGAATTAGTTTAACAGCAGCAGTTTTAGCAGCTTCTAATTCTTTAAATTCGTTAAAGCCGATTTGATCATCTTTTTGTGCTTGTTTAGCAATATCTTTAACATCATCTGAGTTTAAAGCAGCTTTTACTTTTGCAACGTAATCAGCTTTTTGTTCAGCAGTTAAATATTTGTATGCATTGATTTTAGCGATTGTTGCATCTTTTTCCGCTTGTAATGCAGCAGCACGTGCAGCAGCAGCGATGTTTTCATCATTAGTCTTGTCTGCAGCATCGTAAGCTCTTAATACATCTTCTTTTGTCTTAGCAGCATCTACAGCAGCTAATGCATCAGCTTTTTGTTGTGCAGTTAAAGCAGTTAATGCATTGATTGCTTCACGAGCAATTTCTTGAGCTTCCTTAACAGTTAAAGCTTTTTCAACCCCTGCACGGAAATTAGCTTTCACAGCTTTAGCAACAACTGTGTTAACTTCATTGATTGATTTAGCATTTTCTACTTCAGTTAAGTAATTACCAACTTGAACATTAGATAGATATTTCAATCCTTGAATTGTCTTCTTAGCTTCGTGTTTCACTTCAGTTAAGTGTTTAGCAGCATTTAAGTTTTTAGCATTATTTACAACAGTTGCCACTGTTTGTAATGTTACGTCACGGATTGTACCATCTGCATTAAATTCGCGAGTAACTTCAGCAATAAAATCTTGTTTTTCTGCATCGCTTAAGTATGGTAAAGCATTGATTTCTTTAATTGCAGCATCTTGAGCAGCACGTAATACATCACGATTTTCTTTGCGAGCTTGTTTAAATAAGTCTACAACTTCATCTTGGCTTGAAGCAGCTTTTACAGCGAATTGATAGTTACCTTTTACTAAATCATTTAAGTTAGCTAAGTCACGAACTTTGTCATAAACAGCTTCTTTTAAGCTATCTAATGATGGTTTAGATTTCAATAATAAAGTAACTTCACGTTCATCTTGGTATTCTGCAAAGATATCACGAACTTTTGCTGAAGTGTCAACAGAAGAAGCATTGATACGAGATACATAAGCTTGAACTTTTTCTGGTTGTAAGACTTCAGCATCTACAAGAGCACCGTTTTTATATTCTTTGTTTTCATTGATATATCTTGTATAAAGTTGTTTTAAGCTATTAATCTTATATTGGATAGCAGCTTTATCATTTGCATCTTTGATTTGGTTAAATAAACTTTCCAAATCTGAAACTTTATTTAAGTTTGTATCAATACCTTTGACATCTGTTAATTTTTCGTAGGCATTTACTTTATTTTTGTAAGTGTTAATTTGTGAAGAAGTTAAATACAACTTAACTGGTTGACCTAATGAGTTGTTTGCAACACTGTTGAAGCTGTTGTCAGCATTGTTATCTGAACGGAATGTTAAATAGTCAGTTACTGACTTAACTAAATCAGATACGTGTTTGTTGTTTACACGAGTAGCTTCTTTAACAACATCTTCTAATTCAGTTTTCCAGTCGCGTACAGTAGTTAATGCAGCATCAGTACGAGTGTCATCATTATCAGCAGCAATTTTTTCAATTTGTGCTAGATATTGGTTCTTTTCAGCAGCAGTTAAGTTAGGTAAAGCATTAACACGATCAATAGCATCTTGTTTTTTAGCTGAATAGTTAGTGTTAATTTTACCTTGTTTTACTGCTTCATCATAAATTGCGCTTAATTGAGCAACTTGTTCTTCTAATGCTTTATCAAATGCAGCACGTTTTACACCATAGTTGTTTTCAGCTGGTTTAGATTCAGTACCTAAAGTACGATCAATAACAGCAGCTTTTACAGATAATTCTTCATTGAAAGTCTTAAATGCTGAAACAACTTTATCCGAAGCAGCATCAACTTTATCATTAAATAAATCTAGATAAGTTTTATCTGTATTTGTATTAACTTTATCTCCTAATCCGTTGATATCAGCTAATTTTGATTTTAGATCTGCTGCTTTAGGAGCAAAAGTGTTGAATGCCATATCAGTTGCTTGAGTATAAGCTTTCTTTAATACTTTGAATACAGCATCGGCTGTATTTGTAGAATCAGATGCAACAGCGTCTAAGTATGCTTGTTGAGTTTGATAAGGAGCAGGGGCACCATCAAATGTAAATGTTGCATTTTTGTAATCACCAGTTAATGTTTTTGGTAATTCTAAGTTTTCGATAGCAAATTTAGCATCCTTCTTAGCTGCAACAGTAGCAGCGTCAGCAGTTACTGTAGTGTCTTCTTCCTTAGTATCACCTGAATCAGCAGTTGTTGCATTAGTTTCTGCATTAACAACGTTAGATAATGCGATTGGAGCTGGAGCAACTGCACCTAATAAAGTTAATAGGACAACCGGTGCAACAACCCAGTTCTTTTTAGATTTGTACATTTTGTAGACACGTTTTGTAGAATTGTCTACTGGAGAAAGGTTGTCTTTTCTCACATTTTTATTGTTTTTCATTTAAAGACCTCCATATTTAGGTATTTTTTTGAAAATGTACCAACGACATAGCACACTTATGATTTTAAATCAGTAAGCTGAGTATGTCAACGTTTTTACCAGAATTATTCACTAAATAAACACAATTATTCGTAAATTGCATTTAAATTCGAAAATTCTAAGAAAAAACTGTTGAATTTCATTCACTTATTGATTTATTTTCTTAACAATTATAAAATGAATCTTGTGTTTTTACAATACTAAATTAAAATTTTTTGGGAGGAATTTTAATGAAAAAATTTATTCGCCTGTCTTTTTATCTTATGGCTACGATTATTGCATTTTTCGTTAGTAGTAACATTCATGCGGATATTATAGTAGTAAATAAAGACGGTGGTGTTCCTTCATCAGGCATTAACTTTGACTTAATTCATAATTTCACACCTGATGATGATTTTGGTGTCCCCTCTTTATTTAAAAAGCATATGATTGTCATGGGGCACGGTGCAGGTGATCCAGGTGCACAAGGAAGCGGCACAAATGAAGCAACTTTTAATCGTACAGAGTTACTACCATTATTACAAAAATATGCCTCACAGCTAAAATATAGTAAGATATATTTTTATGATCCAAGCAGAGATATGTATCAAGACAGCGTTCATGATAAAGGAGCTTATACGATTGATAATTATGAATCAGTAACCGAGTTTCATCTTGATTCTTCTCGCTCCACTTCAGCTCACGGGGGTCACGTCATTGTCCATCCTACTCAGGTAACAGATAAAAATCGTGATTTAGCACAAGTCGTGAATAAATATGTAGGTTTAAATCCTGCTTATGCTGGAAATGGTGGTTTAAGTTTACGAAGTGATTTATTAAACTTAAGTGTTTTACGCTATCGTGGGATTAGTTATCGTTTGGTGGAAATGGCTTTTATTTCAAATCCGAATGATGTGGCAAAACTTCGCAGTAATTTAGAAGCCTTTGCCAAAGAAATGGTTGAACGCATTACTGGGGAACGTATTACCCCTGATATTCAAGCAAGTAGTATTGATTACTTTGCTGCACTGGATAATCAAATGAAGATTTCGGGTTGGTTTGAAAGTAGTAAAGCTACGACTACAGGTTATCCTTTCCTTTATGTACTTGATCGTGATGGGAATGAGTTAACTCGCTATCCTATTACTTTAACAAATCGTGCGGATGTTGCAAGTAAATATCCTGCGCTTCCTGATGCGGGTAAACATGGATTTAGTCTAACGGTCAATATTCCAGATTATCTACGCGGCAAACAAATCTATTTCAAAGCTGGGAAATCAAGCGATAGTCGCGGCGATCAATTAAATTATGAAGTGTACTTTACAAAAGGTTTCAAACTCGATCCTGTTGTCAAAACTGGGAATATTGATGAATATAAGAATACGAAAAATAATGTAGAAGTCCGTGGTTGGTTCTTCGATAGTCGCTTAAGCAATCAAGGTGTCCCATACTTATTCGTTTATGATGAAAATAATCAAGAGGTCAAACGTATCGCCTTGATATTATCGAATCGTGTGGATGTCCAAGCAAGCTACCGTACATGGTCAACAAGTCTCAAATCTGGTTTTGATGCAAAATTCACTGTAGATGATAAATATCGTGGACATAAATTACATTTTGTTGCGAAAAATCTTACTAGCGATCAAAAGAGTACAATTTTTGAAATTCCTTTAAATGGTACTTATCAAGTACAAGATTTTGTTCAAGCTTCTTCATTAGATCAAGCAACCTATAATGACGGAAAATTGAAATTACGTGGTTGGCATTATAATGAAAGAAACAACACTGGCTATCGTTTCTTAGTGCTCACTGATAAAGCCAATAATCAAGTGGTTAAGAAAGTGAAGTATCAAGGCATTAATCGTGCTGATGTTACTCGTTTATATGGTGATTCAGCGAAGAATTCTGGCTTTGATGTGACAATTGATTTGGCAGCAAACGAACAAGGTAAGACTTATCTCGTGAAGTCAATCATTACCGAAGATGAACAAGGTAACAAAGTCATCTCTGAACAAAGCTTTAAGAATCTTGTGGATGTGGACCAAACGACACCATTAGACCCGGATCAATCTAATGGTAAAACAGATAAATTATATCGCGTTTACAATAAGAACTCAGGAGAACACTTGTATACGGCTAGCCTCGGTGAAGCCAAACACTTAATTAATCTTGGTTGGAAAGATGAAGGAGTCGCGTGGAATTTACCTGAATCTGGTACGCCAATTTATCGTTTATATAATCCAAATAGCGGCGAACATTTCTACACGGCCAACCAAGCTGAATATGAAAATGTCGCTAAAGCTGGTTGGAATAAAGAAGGAATTGTTTTCCATTCTGATTTAAACAAGAAAACCCCTATTTATCGTTTATTCAATCCAAATGCTGATGGTGCTGGCTCTCATCACTACACAGTGAACCAAGCAGAGCGCGACAATCTTGTCAAACTTGGATGGAAGAATGAAGATATTGCCTTTTATGGGGCATAAGAATATGGATGTGGCTAATTTACTGGCCGCATCCATTTTTTGTATAAAAAAATCACCTTTCCCATTTTACTAGGAAAGGCGCGAAA
The DNA here is from genome assembly GCF_023221775.1 of Enterococcus cecorum. Taxonomy (GTDB): domain Bacteria; phylum Bacillota; class Bacilli; order Lactobacillales; family Enterococcaceae; genus Enterococcus_E; species Enterococcus_E cecorum_A. The sequence goes on from NZ_JAKUDS010000003.1 coordinate 109,963, forward strand.
TCATTATTTTCTTTCAACAAATATTTGATTTTCATTAACATAGATATTGTACAATTGATTTTTCGTTACTGTTTTAATAGTCGGATCATTTACTGGGAAGTTCGAAAAATCATAACTACCCGGTGCAAGCTTGACATCTAAACCTGTTAAACTACGCAACCAAAATTCATTTGGCCAATAAGGATTATTCATATCAGGGATTAATTTTTTCAAGATTGGATAATTCCGTTGCGCATTCAAAACTACTGGAGAAACGTCATACAACTGATTAGAAAAGATAGTCTTACGTTCTTTTGTGACCACTTCTTTTAAATCTTGTGTCAGAAGCTGGCTTTGAAAGGACATTGTTTCTCTTTGATTATCCAATAAATAGCCATACCCATAAGCAAAGGTAAACTGATAGAACATAAACCAAACAAGTAACACCGATTGTACGATATAAAATTTTCTAAAGCGTACTTCAGATACACTCATACAGCCAATTAAGGCAATCAAGACACTTAATCCATAGCCTCCATAACGTCCTGCTGTTTCTACTAATGGGACCTCAAAAACGAGTAATACCCCGTAGCTTAGGACACTTGCTAAAATGATAAATAAAATAAGATAAATCACCGTCAATCCCAGCGGAACTTTTGAGGTTAGAAAACTATAGCAGATGAAGCCTAGAATTACCAATACAGCCATTAGTAACCAAATCTTAGCTGAATTCTGTATAATTTCGGTAAAATAAGCCTGCGCATTCGCAACCAATTTTGTAGGCATTTGCGAAATAGGCGCGATATTGACCGTGTCCCCTCTTGAAGATAGTTCAGGATTAAAACTCGTTTCTACCAAATATACCAACATTCCTAAGACAAAACCTAGTGCACTAAACAGTAGCTTTGGAAAAACTTGTTGGAGCTTCTCCCCTTGAAGGAGCGCTTGATAGCTGAGCACTAAGGCGACAATAATTGCCACTCCAGAACTTGACTGATAGGTGTTACACATTAAAAAGACAGAAATTGCCACACTAGGTAGCAAGTAGATTGCCCTTTTACGAAATGCAAGGTAACCTACAAAACAGAAAAACAAGCTCAGCGATAAAAATGGTCCGTCAAAGCGGAAACTGACACATTCTAAAAACCATGGATTCATTCCAATGAACAATGACATCACACTAGCAGCAAGCGGTACTTTACGGTTTGGATATAATAAATACAGAGCAAGTAAACTGGTCATTGTTAATATTAGTGCTGAAATCACGAAGGTTGTAATCCCTTGATCGGTTAAATGACGTCCTCCTTGAATGAACCAGGCAAATAATTCACTTCCCCATCTAGAGTAATGAGCAGCAAAATTAGTCATCCCATTTATCTGACGGACCACATCATCAACATAAGGATAATTGCTTAAACCAATAATGACTAAGACGCTTAAATACCCAATTAAGTTGATTACAATGCTTGGTTTATTTTGCATGAGCCATTCTTTCATTGATTGATTGGCATCGGCTTTGGGACTAGCCTGGCGCTGAAGCCTACTATTCATCCATATCCCCTCCCCGTCTCGTTTTTTCTGTTTCTTTAACGATATAGTGAGGACGTTTTTTTGTCTCTAAAAAGATTTTTGCAATATATTTGCCAATGATACCTAAGCATAACAACTGAAGCCCACCCATAAATAAAATAATAGATACTAAAGAAGGCCAGCCGGTTGTTGGATCTTTGAAGATGAGTGTCTTAATTATCACAACAATCATGGCAATCACTGCTCCCACGCACGAAATCGCTCCAATAAAGGACGCAATATTTAAAGGTGCTTCTGAGAAATTGATAATGCCGTCAATCGAGTATTTAAATAAACTCCAAAATGACCAGGATGTTTGACCTGCCACACGTTCACGATTTTCAAATGTGAGATATTTCGTTTTATAACCTACCCAACTAAACAAACCTTTTGAAAAGCGATTGTACTCACTTAATTCAAGAATGGAATCGACCATTTGACGGGTCATTAAGCGAAAATCACGAGCCCCATCAACCATCTCCACTTCTCCAATGCGATTGACGATACGATAGAACATTCTCGCAAAGAAACTACGGATGACTGGTTCGCCATCACGAGTGGTGCGTCTTGTACCCACACAGTCATATCCTTCATCGAAAATAGCTTTCACCATCTCAGGTAATAATTCAGGTGGATCTTGCAAGTCTGCATCCATCACAGTAATTAAATCACCTGTCGCAGCTTTTAATCCTGCAAAAAGTGCCGATTCTTTACCAAAATTTCGCGAAAATGATAAATAACGGACATTGGTATCTTTTTGTGATAAGAATCTAAGTTTTTGTAACGTTTTATCTTTTGAACCATCATTTACAAAAAGAAATTCATAATCACATTGCAGTTGCTTAATCACTTTTTGTGTTTCTTGGTAAAAAATCTCTACGGTTTCTTCTTCATTGTAACAAGGCACAATGATTGATAATTTGTACACTTTAGTTATTTCCTTTCCTGTCAAAATACATCTAGTTACTACTCTATAGGAAGTTGAGCATTTCGTCAACAAAGCTAAAAATATTTTTAAAAAAATTGCTAGCCTAAATGACTAGACTAGCAATTTTGATTAATCTTCTAAGCGAATACCAAAATGCCCTCCCACACGAGAAAGGTTTGGACTGTAAAATGGATCATTGGCAATATATTTACCCCAGCGATCTTCCATGAATTTTGTTTCTTGATCAAATCTAGCTTTTTTCTCAGGTGTATTTTCATAGCCACGCGTTTGTGATTCATAGTGGTATAATTCGACACCATGTAACCAAACATTGTCATGACCCGCTTCATATTCACGCAGACATAAATCGACATCATTAAAGGCAACGGTTAGTTCTTCTTCAAAACCACCAAGTTGTTCAAAATCTGCTTTGCGAATCATACAACAAGCAGCCGTTACTGCAAGATAATTCACGTTGATTTCTAATTTACCAAAATAGCCAAAATCGCCTTTTGGATAAGTGTGGTGGCAATGTCCTGCTGCCCCACCTAAACCAACGATTACCCCCGCATGCTGAATTGTCTGATTTGGATAATACAGTTTAGCACCGACCATGCCAATACGTTCAAACTGAGCAAAGGAGACCATCTTGGTAATCCAGCCTGGAGTAATGACTTCAGTATCATTATTCAAGAATAATAAATATTTACCCTTTGCTTTTTGAGCCGCTAAATTATTAATTCTAGAATAGTTAAATGGAATATCAATCGACTCGACTCTAAAACGTTCACCCAGTTGTCCTTTAAACTTCGCATATAACTTTTCCATGCGTTCATCGGTACTACCGTTATCTGCTACGATGATTTCATAATTTGGATAACTTGTTTTTGCTACAATCGAATTTAAGCAACGCAACATATCATCATAACCATCGCGCGTTGGAATAATGATACTCACAAGATCAGTACTTAAAACCTCATATTCCACATCATACAATCCATTACCCGCCGCATGATGAGCTGTTCCTTTTATCCCACGTCTAACCAAAGCTTCTTGAACAGCTTTCAAACCAGCTTCAAAGGCATATCCTTTAGTAGACTGATCCGCTGCAGTAGATGTTGGTAAAATGCGCCAATAATAAAGAACTTTTGGAATATGATGAATTCTTTGAGCCGTTGTTTTTTCTGTGAATCTCAATACTAAATCATAGTCCTGTGAGCCTTCAAAACCTGGTCTAAAGCCACCAATTTCATTCATGATTGAACGACGATAGACACCTAAATGAGAAATGTAATTGGTTCCTAACAATAAATCAGGTGACCAATCTGGTTTAAAGGCTGGGTCAAATCGATTGCCTTGCATATCAATTTTATCTTCATCGCTATAAATTAAATCTAACTCTGGATTCTCATTTAATGCTTTTACTACTTCATAAAAAGCGATAGGGGCAAGTTCATCGTCATTGTCTAAGAGTGCGACAAATTCTCCTGTAGCAATTTCTAAAGCCGAATTGGTTGCTCGACTAATATGCCCATTTTCACTACGAAATACTACTTTGATTCGTTCATCGCTTTGTGCATATTTTTCTAAAGTTGGCCGAACACTTTCATCCGTAGAACAATCATCAGCCATACACAATTCCCAATTTGGATAGAACTGATTTTGTACCGATTGAATACATTTTTCTAACCAATTTTGCTCCACATTATAAACTGGCATTAAGATAGAGATTTTCGGCTGATATTTGAAGTTTTGAATTTCTTTTTGAATGGCTTCCACATCCCAATTCTCATTTTTCGAAATCCAAACTTGATAATCTTGCACACTTTTTCCAGGTGCTTGGTCCATTTTTAAACGGCGATAAGTGGAGATTAGACCGTTTCTGCGGATATAACCTAAACCTCGTCTCACTCTTTGCCATCTTTTCAGCCATTTGCCTTCTGTTCCTGGAACAAGCGAAAATTTTTGATTTAGATTTATTTCTTTAATGGTCGTTTGTTGATTTCCTTCAAAGACTAATCGAATGCTGTCATTGTGACTGTGATGATCGTCTAACTCAATCTGGAATCCAGCAGAAACATTAGATGCTAATTTGTGTAAAGCATTGACATCCCCACGATACACATAGGAAATTTGGACAATACCATCAAATCCTTCAACATGAATGGAAGGGACGGTTTTCGTTTCTTCATCCAAAGCCCAACCGCTAATGACAATGCTATTATTGTTCCCATTGCGTAAAATACTGTCAATGTAAATTGTATATTGATCTGCCATTTTTTCACTCCTAACCTAGCTTATTGGGATTTTGATAGTAATCTGCTAAAATTTGTGATTGATGCGTATCGATAAAGTTTTCTTTTGCTTTTTTTTCGATTTGACGATTGATATTCGTTTGTTCTACTAATGTTGCATACGGTGTAAAGATGACTTTCTTACCCAAATCCTGTACTTTCAAGCTTAAATCAATCCCCTGAAGCTGATTCGCTAAAGCAAAATCAAAGCCACCAATTCTTTGATAATCTTCTTTACTAATCATCAAACAATCTTCAGTTGCTGTATAAATTTCCCGAGGTAAAACTGGTCGGAAGTAATAACCAATTGTTTTATTAGAAACCCCAGCTTGTTCGTATTGGATTTCTTTTGCTTGAGCATCCACTACTACACCGATATTCATTACGAAATCATCCTGATTCACAATCTTACCAGTCACTAACCCAGAATGTTTTTGTTTCATGAAGTTCATCATTTCTTCTAACCAACGATAATCAGCTGGTAGTAATCTTGCGTCGATGAACACAAAATATTCACCTGTAGCAGCTTCAATCAATTGTTTCACTGAAGTTGCTGATGTTAATGTCAATCGTGGATTTTTAAGGTCAGCTACCTTGGCTGGTAAGAGTAATTCACAATTCGAATAATTAGTCTTTTCCAACAACGCCTTCGCCCAGGTCGCATCCACCAATTCCGGATTGGTAGGAATAATAGAAATCTTAGCCTTATCGCCATGATCAAAATCAATCTTGTAAGCCCCGTAGTTTTTCGTCATCGTAACTTTGCCACGTTGATTCATTCGTAAAATATGATCTTCTAAGGCTCTTCTACCTGCCACATAAGCATATTCCTTTGTTTGTGGATCAAGTGCCGTAGAAGTCTCAACGGTACGCCAATGATATAAAATCTTGGCAATGTGATGGATTTTTTTGGCTTTTTGGGTCGCACGTAAGACAAAATCGTAATCTTGGCTACCATTATATTCTTTTCTTAAGCCACCCACTTCACGCAAGACTAGATCATTTTTAACCACAACAAAGTGCGTAATATAATTATGTCCTAGTAACAAAGTCTCATTCCAATTTGGTTTAAAGAATGGATCAAAACGTTTGCCACGGGTCGTAATCTTATCTTCATCCGTATAAATAAATTCGATAGTTCGGTCTTCATTCAAAGCTTTGACCACTTCATATAGGGCATTTGGTGCTAGTTCATCATCATTATCCATGAACCCAATGTAATCTCCAGTACAGATGCCTAAAGCTGAATTGGTCGCTTCGGAAATATGCCCATTTTCACTACGGAATACAACTTTAATTCTTTCATCTTCCGCCATCATCCCTTCAAGTAGCGGACGAATATAACTTTGTGTTGAAGCATCATCTGCGATACACAATTCCCAGTTCGAATAGTATTGATTTTTGAGGGAATCTACACAAGCTCTTAGCCATTTTTCTTCTACGTTGTACACTGGCACCGCAATTGAGATTTTGGGTTGATAACTAAATGTAGCAATTTCCTGCTTGATTTGATTGATATCATACGACTCATTTTCTTCAATCCAACGATCATAGGCATCTTGATTATTTTTACGTTGTTTAATGTGTTGAATCGTTCCTTTAATCCCTAAATGGCGCATCATACCAAGTAAATAGCGCACACGTCGATACACAGAAGCATTGGATAAATTATGGCGGTCAATTAAGACTGGAATCTGCTCCCCATTGATTGTTTGCACGTAGAGATGTACATTGCCTTGATTTTCAAAATGTTCTACTTCGATAATAAAACCATATTTTTTCTTATCTGGTAGTTTTAAAGCATCATTGACGTCTTTACGATATAAAGGGGTCACTTTATAGAAGCAACCTTCGTCGTACTGTAATTGATAATTCAGCGGCTCGTGGTCTACTTTGGAATATCCCCACCCCTTAATAATCGTAGTGTGTAATTCACTGTCTACTTCCACTGATTCGATATTTAGATGAATCAGCTCATCGCGTAATTTTTTATGACTGCGATTGGCAAATAATTGATTACGAAACTGTTTGAACTTTCGATGACGTTGCCATGCTTTGGATTCTACCACTTGATTATAGCGTAAAGCCATTGATTCATAGCGAGCTTGTACTTGTTTTTCATATTCAGCTCGTTGTTGTTCGATACGCATTTTTTCCAAGCGATGACGTTTAAAATCATTCAAAATGACATGTTGAATTTCACTGAATTCTCCGTCAAATAAATATTCCAATTCAATACTCAATGTCTTGTTTGCGATCTCTTTGCCAGAAAAAACAAAATGATTTTCTGACTCGGTATTTGAAAATAGATAGATACCATCTTTATTCCACATGGCTTTTTGCGTAAAGCGTCGATAAGGTTGGTTATTGATGTAGGCTTTGAAACTCACAATGCCATCCCCACGCAATGGCTCGACATACACATTTTGCACATCTTCAGCCACTTGTAGGTCATAGCGACGATTTTCACCTGTACGATTATTCAGCGTGTAAGTAAGCGGAGTAATGCCTGAATGTGTCTCAAAATATATATTCACATGTTTCACAAAGCTTGAATTCTCTGGCTGTTTCAAAATTGGCTGTGCAACCGGAGATTTTTGTAAAGCAAAGAAATACTGATAGACCTCACCAAATAAGCGATTTTTAAAAGCAAATTGAACATCTAAAGGTAAGTCTTCGTAATGTGAATCAATTTCATTTTGCCCAACTTGTGAATAAGTATAGTCCTCAATTGCGACATTTAATCCCACCCGTTGAAATAAATCTAAAAACCCTTTTTCTGTAAAGAAGCTGTGGTGAGTGGCATCTAATAATCCATACTGATTCCAATTTAGTTGATTATTAAATAAATCAATCAATACCGAATTATGTGCCAGATTAGGAAAAGTAATTAATACCTGTCCATCCTCTTTTAAGAAGGGCACGACTTGTTTTAATACTTCTTCAGGATTGGTTAAATGTTCTAAAACATCAGCGAAAACAACTGCATCATATTTTTGACCTTTAAATTTTTCAACCCAATGATAATCTTCAATATTACCATAAACACCATCTTTAGCAAAGGTCATGACAAAATCAAATAACTCTTTATCAAACTCGACAATAGAAACTTCACAATGTAACTCGTCTATTAGATACCTTGTCATTCTCCCATTTCCTGGACCAAATTCCAAGACATTACTGTTAGGTTTAATCTGTTTAACTATTTTTCCTAAACTTGTGTGCTCATCTAAAGAAAGCTCAAAATCGTATTTCATCTAAATCGATTCCTTCCATTCATGATCAAGGACCACAATTCCTTCACCAACATATTTCCCTGTAATAAACATGGTCACGTATTTGGTTTTATATACAAATGGTACGGTGGCATTTTCCTCAAAGAAGGCCACATCAAAGTAATATTCACCACTTAATAAAGACATATTTGGATATTTGATGTAAAAAACATTTTTCCCTTTTTTCCATGGAATAGCCGTTTTATCAAGCAGTGTATTTAAGCCACAGACATAATGATTTTGCACTGTACGAATGGCCACACCTAATACGGGATTTTTCGGACTTTCATCTTTAACCGTATATTCAACTTTGACATAAACGGTCGAATTTTGCTCCACAATATCTACTGGTTCAAGATTTTCATCCAAAAGTGTTGCTGAATCAACCGTTACGATTTCAGGTGCACTATGCTCTTCTACTACACTCTTTTCACGATCGACCGTTTTTAATGATTTCCGTTTCAAGAAGTTCTCATATTCTTCAGTCACTTCCATTGTTTCGCCTTCATTTTCAACAACACCATTTTTCAACCAATATACACGGTCACAAAAACGGCGAACCGCATTTACATCATGAGAAACAAAGAGAATTGTCTTGCCTGCATTACGAAACTCGGTAAATTTTTCCATACATTTTAATTGAAATTCTAAATCGCCCACCGCTAAGGCTTCATCGACAATTAAGATTTCAGGATCGACATTAATCGCCACAGCAAAGGCTAGACGGACAAACATCCCACTAGAGTAGGTTTTCACTGGTTGGTATAGGTGATCGCCAATATCAGCAAAACTAATGATGTCATCTACCATTTCATCCACTTGTTCTTTGGTAAATCCTAGTACCATCCCGTTTAGATAAATATTATCATAACCGGAATATTCAGGATTAAATCCAGAACCTAATTCAAGTAACGCAGCAATATTCCCATTTATTTGCATTTCACCACTTGTTGGTGTCAAAACACCCGTAATAATCTTTAACAAAGTTGATTTGCCAGATCCATTTTCACCGATGAAGCCAATCATTTCGCCTTTTTTGACATGAATATTCACATCATTTAAGGCGTAGAAAGTGTCATGATAAGACCGACGACGAAAATCTAGCGCCTCTTTTAAGCGGTCAGTCGGTTTTGCATACATCGCATAGGTTTTTGTTATATGTTTTAATTCAATTGCATATTCACTCATAGAAACTCTCCTTATAATACATCAGAAAAATGTGGTTTCAAGCGTTTAAAGACGACACTACCAATTAACAGTAACGCAAGTGTCCAAAACCAGAAATAAATGCTTAAAGCGGGATGTTGCCAGAACCAACCTTCACTAAAGAATGCATTACGGTATCCTTGAATCACATAAAATAGTGGATTTAATTTTAAAATAGTTTGAACAACTGGTGGAAAAGCACTCACACTCCAAAGTACCGGACTTCCCCACATCAAAGTTTGCATGATGACACCAATAAATTGATTAATATCAGGGAAAAATGGTTGAATAGAGGCTGTAATCCAAGTTAAGCCAGTTAAGAACATCATCATACAAAAGCCATAATAGATGACTTGAATCGTTTGGATACTTGGAATAAAGCCATTCAAAATCGTTACTAAAAACGCAATTGCCAAGAAAAAAATGTGCATATATAAGTTGGAAATCAGCTTTGAAGTCGGCAAAATTCGAATATTAAAGACAACTTTTTTAACTAAATAACTGTATTCTCTAAAAACATTGGTTGCTGAACCCAAGACATCAGAAAAATAAAACCATGGGACAATCCCAGTTAGCAAGTAACAGATGAACGGATATTTTCCATCTGTTAATCCTGATTTCAAACCAACATCAAAAACAAACCAATAAGTCAATACCGTCACGATTGGATTGACAAACGCCCAAAAAATACCTAACGTAGAACTCGCATATCTTGAACGAAAATCATTATACGAAAATTGCATCAATAACTTTTTATTCGTAAAAATATCCTTAAAAATTGAAAATAAATCTTTTAACATCTCTTTATTCCTTTCAAAGTCCTTCTATTTTCTGAAAAACCTAAGATAATCAACAGTCCTATTTTACAAAATGAGCGATACAAAGGCAAGATAATTCACAAATTTGTAACTATCTGTCATATTCAAATGCACTACAGAAGGATTAATTTGAAAAGTATTTAAATTTTCATTAAGAAAGCTGAAGAAAAAACGCAAAGAAACCGTTTTATTCTACATACGAATATGCTATATTGAATGTGTAAGTAAAAATTTTTGGGAGGAGATTTTTATGAAGAAGTTTGTTTATCCTATTTTCTTCACTTTACTTTTTTTATTCGGTGTACCAAAAATGGTGCAGGCAGATACGGAAATGTATCGTCTCTATAATCCAAATAGTGGCGAACATTTCTACACCAAATATGCCAATGAACGTGATACTTTAAGACGCGCTGGTTGGCAATTTGAAAATGTTGGTTGGGTTGCACCGGATAGCGGAGATGAAGTGTATCGTCTTTACAATCCAAACAACGGTGATCATCACTATACATTAGCCCCTCTTGAACGAGACGTATTAGTTAAAGCTGGTTGGCGTTATGAAGGTGTTGGTTGGTATTCAGATAAGAATAAAACCATTCCTTTATACCGAGTGTATAATAAAAATAATTTAGGTGCGGGCAGTCATCACTACACAACTTCAGCCGCTGAAAAGAACAATCTATTAAAACATGGTTGGAAAGATGAAAACATTGGTTGGTACGCGCTGAAACCAGGATATGAATTATCTTTACCTCCAATCGTTGTTCCGACACCGACACCAAAACCTGATCCAACACCTCAAGTTTCAACAGGACAAGGTTTAATCAAAGGATCGCAAAATGGTATTTACCATGTACCGGGTTCGAAATATTATAATCGTACGAAAAATGTCGTTCAGTGGTTTAATACTGTAGAAGAAGCCATTGCTGCAGGTTATCGTGCACCTAGAGGATAAAAAAGCAAGGCCTGATAAGGTGACTTTTCACTATATCAGGTCTTGCTTTTATTTTTGTGTCGTTGAACTTAATACTTCATTCTTCTTCAACAACTTATTATCATAATAAGAGGAACGTTTCGACATTTCATTATCAAAATACTCATAGCCTAATTTTTCGGCTAAAGTTTTTTTGTCCGAATATAAATTAACGCCTAATCCCAATTGATCTCCTTCGATTTGCGCCCCTAAAGCAGCCAAAGTCGTTGGATATAAATCAAATGAAGTAAATTGACGATTTTTCGTTCGGTCGCTAGTAATCGGACTATTAATAATCATATCAAAAATCGTTCTTTGATAGCTGTCTGGTACATCATTGAAGAAATCTTGATCCATGCTCAGATGATCTCCAGAAAGAATAATTGTCGTATCTTCATAAAATGGTTGTTCCTGAATCCATTGAATAAATTCCGATAACATTTGATCAGAAAAATGAATGACATTGGCATATTGATCTTTAAATAATCTTGGTGCATTCGGAGATAAATAACCATCTTCAAAATGCGTATCTGCCGTCAACATGGTAAAGTTAAATGGTTTGCCTTGGTTTGCCGTTTCCGTTAGCATCTTTTTAGCTATATCTAATAATTTTTCATCTTCATAACCCCACCAAACATGATAACCCTCTGGAATCCATTTTTGCGTTAAGGCAGTGTTATAGTCTAAGATACGATAATTTCCGTGCTCGGTAAAATATTTATCTCTACCCGAAAAAGCCGCATTAGAGCCCAATAGCAGAGTATTGGTATACCCATTGTCCTCCAAAATTTCACCTAAAGAATAAGCCCCTGGCAAGAAATTCGAAGTGTTAGCCCCGAATGAATTCGCCTCATTGCCTAAATCAGTTTGCGATTGATTGTCGGCATTTAACGCGACTTTCACTGGTAAACCAGACGTTTGTGCAACCATCCCACCAACAGTAAATGAAGTCGTTTTAATCGGTAACGCACCGCCAATCTGATTGGTGTTCGAAAAATTCATTGCTTGGTTATTTTCAATCATCTTGGTAAAATTCGGCAATAGATTTTCACTCATCGCCCCACCGACGTCTTTGGATAGATAGGTTGTTTCCATCGATTCTAAATAAATGTATATTAAGTTGCGTTTCTTTTCAGGAAAAGTAACCTTAACTTTTTTAGGATTTACATATTCTTCATCGTAAATTTTAGTCTTTTCAAAGAAGTAAGCTTTCACCTCGGCATAGCCAAATTGATTGACACTTAGCATAAAGCCAAATATCAAAACGACCGCCGATAATATAGTCATGACCACTTTAGGAAATGGTAAAACCTTTAATATTCCGCGACGATTAGCCCTTTTCAAACAAGCAGCAATAATATAAAAGATAAAGAAAGTAAGCAAGCCAATCGCTAAACTTCCAAGCAAGGGTTGCTGAATAAATGAATTGATTTGCGAATCATCGGTACCTTCAAGCGGTTGGACCAAAGTATATACAATCTGATCAATGGAAACCCCTTTAAAATGATTCATTGCCCAATTCGAGCTAAAAATCAGCAGCAAAGCCACCTGATAACATACAAATAGCCAAAAAGTAACTATCTTTTCGAATACTGTTGCTGGGTATAACTCCTCTTCATAGTACTCAGTCTCGCGATGTAGAAAATAAAGGATGAAATAAACGCATCCTGTGACAATGATATAAATAAAGTAGATTAGTTCCGTTTTCTCAACTGGAAATATTGTAAATAAATCCATCCAGGTAAATTTCTTGCTTACCAATCCACATAAATAAGTTGCCCAAATGGTACTTGCGAAACCCCAAAAGAGCGAAAATAGAAATGTCTTTATACGATTTTCTTCAAATAAATTTTGAAAAAATAAAATTACTACCAATATTAAGGGAAATATTAGCATTCAATCACCTCAAAAATTTCTATGATACATTCTATCATATTCTTTGAGACTTCTCCATGAAATCCACTTTATGAAATCAAAATGTAAAAAAAGCCCGCAGAACCCTCTACGGACTTACTCAAATATTTTCTTAATGATTTAATCAGCTTGGTCTACAGCTTGAAGCATCCCTTGTAAAGCTTCTTGCCAAGTCGGAATCTTAAATCCTAGTGCTTTTGCTTTTGATAAATCCATCACTGAATATTGCGGACGAGTTGCTTTTTGTGGAAATTGCTCAGAAGTAACTGGTGAAACTTTAACATCTGTATCTTTTAAGATTTCCTTAGCAAATTCATACCATGAACAAGCGTTGTCATTTGATAAATGATAGATACCAAATGGTGCTTTATGTTCAATGACAAAGCACATAAATTCTGCTAAAGTACGTGTCCAAGTTGGGCGGCCAAATTGGTCATTAACGATTGTAAGTTCATCACGTGTTTCAGCTAATTTTTGCATCGTAAAAACAAAGTTATGTCCATATTTACCAAATACCCATGAAGTACGGATAATATAATAGTCATCCATAATTTCTTGAACGGCTTTTTCCCCTAAAGCTTTTGTACGTCCATATTCGTTTAATGGATTGATTGGGGCATCAACTGCATATTCTCCATCTTTTAATTTTCCATCAAATACATAGTCTGTACTGATGTATACTAAAGTCGCTCCTACTTCTTTAGCAGCTAGTGCAACATTACGTGTACCATCCACATTGATTTTTTCATCTAATTCTTTTCCTTCGTCTTCTGCCTTATCCACTGCAGTATAGGCTGCGCAATGGTAGATGACAGTTGGTTTTAAATTAGTGATATAATCCATTGTCGCTTGCGCATCAGTAATGTCCATTTCTTTGGCATCAGTAGAGACATATTCAATGCCTTTTTCATCTAGTAAATGGCGTAATTCTGTTCCTAATTGGCCATTACCACCCGTTAATAAAATCATGTTTTTCTCTCCTTTAAAAATCTTTTAAATGACTTTTAGATTCAAATCGTTGAAAAAGGCTGCTCAGAATAATTCGAGCGAGCCTTTTAAAAGTTTTTCAATTAATCAGCTGTATTATTGACCATTTTTCGCATAGTTAGCTTCTACTGCTTGTTTTTCAGCTTCCCACCAACTGCGATTTTCACGATACCAGTTAATCGTATCTGCTAAACCATCTTTAAAGTTAGTGAATTGTGGTTGCCAACCTAATTCTTCGCGAAGTTTCGTTGAATCAATCGCATAACGTAAATCATGTCCCGGACGATCATTTACATGGTCGTAAGCTTTAGGATCTTGACCCATTAATTCAAGAATCAATTCGATGACTTCTTTATTATTCTTTTCACCATCTGCACCGATTAAATAAGTTTCACCGATACGGCCTTTTGTAAGAATAGCCCAAACAGCTGATGAATGGTCATTTGTGTGGATCCAGTCACGCACGTTTTTACCATCACCATATAACTTAGGACGAATTCCACTTAAAATATTCGTGATTTGACGTGGAATGAATTTTTCAATATGTTGGTAAGGACCATAGTTGTTTGAACAGTTTGAGATTGTTGCTTTTAAGCCAAATGAACGAACCCAAGCTTTTACTAAAAGGTCTGAACCAGCTTTTGTTGAAGAATATGGGCTTGAAGGATTATAAGGTGTTTTATCTGTGAATTTTTCCCCTTCTCCTTCACCATGTCCTGGTAAATCTTCACGTAATGGTAAATCTCCATAAACTTCATCTGTAGAAACATGATGGAAACGAACATTATATTTGCGACACGCTTCAATCAATGTGTAGGTTCCAATCAAATTCGTTTGAACAAATGGAAATGGATCTTTTAATGAATTGTCATTATGAGATTCCGCTGCATAGTGAACCACTGCATCAGTATCTTTCACTAATTCATCCACTAATTTTGCATCGGCAATATCGCCTACTACTAATTGCACGCGGTCTTCAGGAAGTCCAGCCAAATTCGCCTTATTTCCTGCATACGTTAATTTATCCAGCACAGTCACATGTACTTCTGGATGATTATTGACAACATAATGTACGAAGTTTGAACCGATAAAACCGGCTCCTCCAGTTACAATAATTTTTTTCATATTACGCTCCTTAAATCTCACCATATACAAATGGGTTTTCTGCTTCAAATTCTTTCAAAGTAGGATGTTTCTTGTCCTTATCAGATAGAATGGCTTTTGATAAATCAATTGGCCAGTTAATTGCCAAATCTGGATCATCAAAGGCAATTCCCCCATCTGCAGGTGCGTTATAGTAATTATCACATTTATATAGGAAATTCACATTATCTGTTAGAGTCACAAAACCATGAGCAAATCCTTTAGGTACTAATAATTGACGATGATTGTGTTCTGAAAGAATATAACCTTCCCATTTTCCATAGGTTGGGCTACCTTTTCGGATATCGACAATCACATCTAATACCGCGCCAGTTACTACACGAATCAATTTTGTTTGAGCAGCTTCTCCTTTTTGGAAATGCAAGCCACGCAAGACACCGGCTTGTGAAGATAATGAATGATTGTCTTGAACAAAATCATAATCTAAACCATGTTCTAAAAATTTTGCTTTTGAATAGCTTTCTGTAAAGAAGCCACGATGATCACCAAAGACATCCATTTCAATAATTTTGACGTCTTGTAAATTTGTATCATAAACTTTCACTACTAAATCCCCCTAGTTTTGTGCTGCTAATCGTAATAAATATTGCCCATATTGATTTTTCTTCAATGGTTGAGCCAATTCAACTAATTGTTCTTTATTAATATAGCCCATACGATAAGCAATCTCTTCTAAACAAGCCACTTTTAAGTTTTGACGTTTTTCAATCGTTTCAATAAAAGTAGAAGCTTCAAGTAAAGATTCATGGGTACCAGTATCTAACCAAGCAAAGCCACGACCCATCACTTCAACTGATAATTTACCACGTTCTAGATACACTTTATTCACATCGGTAATTTCTAATTCACCGCGAGCAGATGGTTTGATATTTTTAGCAATTTCAACCACATCATTATCATAGAAATAAAGACCAGTTACTGCATAGTTTGATTTCGGATGTTCTGGTTTTTCTTCAATTGAGATAGCCGTCATATTTTCATCAAATTCAACCACACCAAAACGTTCTGGATCGTTGACATGATAGCCAAAGACCGTTGCACCTTCCGTTTTGCTAGCGGCACGTTGTAACATTTTAGAAAGACCGCCACCATAATAAATGTTATCTCCTAAAACAAGGCAGACACTATCATCACCAATGAACTCCTCACCGATAACAAATGCTTGTGCTAATCCATCTGGACTTGGTTGTACAGCATATTCAATATGAATTCCTAGCTCATGACCATCGCCAAATAATTCTTCAAATCGAGGCGTATCTTGAGGGGTAGAAATAATCAAGATTTCCTTAATTCCTGCCAACATCAAAGTAGACATTGGGTAATAAATCATTGGTTTGTCATAAATTGGCATTAATTGTTTTGAAGTTGCACGAGTTAATGGATATAGACGTGTGCCACTTCCGCCAGCTAGAATAATTCCCTTCATAAGTAAAAATCTCCTTCAACTTAAATTTACTATCTGATTATCTCATTTTATCAGAGATTTGTCACAAGTTTCTAGATTTTGATATAAAAATGTAAAAATTTTTTTATTTTCTAATGAATTTCTTTAAGATAATCGCACAAATTAAATTGATGCGCCATTTTAATTGTTGTACTTTACTTGATTTGGTCTGTAATTGACTCGCATTTTCTTCGTGACGTCGATAATCCGTTAAAACCTCAGGTAGCAACGTGACATTTGGTTCAGCCATTATCCCGATAAACATATCATGCATCGGTACATTTTTAGGAATGGGTAATATTTCTTGCTTCAAATCTGCACGAAAAGCCATTCCTGCCCCGATATAACGATTCCGAATAATATTATTTAGTGTTCCTGTTTTGACGTTTTTATAAGCGAAATAAGAAGGAATCACTGTTTGTAAATTTTGATCTACAATCGCCAAATCACTTAAAATGAGTTTTGTATGAGGCTGCTGTTTAAAAAGTGCAATGATTTTCGATACTTTATCAGCATGCCAGACATCATCTTGATCCGCTAAAAAAATAAAATCACCCTTACTTTGAGAGAGACAATAATCAAAATTGGCAATGACTCCTTTTTTAGGTCCATTCAAGATACGAATCTGAGGATATTTATTTTGAAATTGCTGAATGATATGAAGTGTATTATCTGTAGAACCATCATCGGAAATAAGACACTCATCTTCAAAGGAAAGTTGCGACAATATACTTGCCAATTGTTCTTCAATATATTTTTCGCCATTATAGGTAGCCATACAAACTGAAATCATCTTTGCTTTCCTTTCTTCCATTCAAAATACGCTTTGACTGTCATTTTCCAAATTTTACGATTTTTCACTAATAAAAATTGTTTACACGCTCGCTTACATAATTGCCTTGCATGAATACGCTGCTTATCTGTCTCATACTCTTGATAATATAATTTTTCAGCTTGTAGAATAGACTGATATCGTTGGACCTTCATTTGATCATAATGCAACACAGATAATTCATGCTGTAGTTGAGAGGATAATACGCATACCTTTTTTTGATGTTGATAAATTTCAAAAAATAGCCAATGATCTAAAAAATCTAATGGAAATTGTAAATTAAAACCACCTAATTTTTCTAAAAAGCTTTTTTTCACAACGGTACCTGAGTTTATCGCCATGACTTTTTGACTGTAAATCCCCGTGCTCAGTGCTTTAAAATGGCGATTAATATACTGATCAGCTGCAATAGGCGAAATTTGACGTTGATTTTCATATATGCGAGCGGCTAAAGCGACACAATCCGTGGGTACTCGACTTATTTTTTGATTGATTTCTTGTAAATATTCTTCAGTAATTGTCGTGTCGTGATCAAGAATAATGAGCCAAGTTGCCTCCCCCATCATTTGCAAGGCTGTGTTATAAGCCGACGCTAACCCAGGATTCTCTGGTCGGTGTAAATAAGTAATCGGACATCCTGATGGAAGCTGTTGGGCTTGTTTACTGTGATCAATTAGTAAATACCCGCTAAGCAACCTACCTACTTGTTGTGAGATTTCTTTGATATTAGGGATTTCTTGCCAGTTTTTTTCATAACAAACTTGGACAAGATAAGGTAATTTTAGAACCATCGCCATCCCCACTTATTGAAAAATTTTGCCATGGATTGCATAAAGACGAGAAACAACTTCCAACTACGATGCGCCCCTTTACCATACAAATGAACGACTGTATCAAAAGGAGAGTATAAGATTTGATTCCCAGTTTGATTCAGACGTAAACAAAAATCATTATCTTCAAAATACATAAAGAAGCGTTCATCATAACCTTGAATTTCTTTAAATACATCAACATCTACTAGCATAAAGCAACCAGACCCCATTTTAATGATACTAGAGCGATCATCTGGTAAATTGCGACACTCATAATCAGCCAGCCGCGAGTCAAATAACTTTTTGACAAATTGAAAAGGCACAAAGCGTAAAAAATAATCGAAAACTGTTAATTTATGCCGTACCAAATGTTGCGTCGTACCATCTTCATTTAAGACTTTCGGACTTACTGCTGCAATGTTATCTCTTTGAAGAAGTGTCAACATATGCTCTAATACTTCTTTTGTCACAATAATGTCGGGATTACAGATAAACGCAGCTTTACTCGAGGTATTTAACAAGACTTGGTTATGCCCGTGACCAAAGCCAAGATTTTCCGATGCTTCAATCAAACGTATAAAATCATATTTCCGTAATTTTTCTCGATAGCTTTCATCTGAGGCGTTGTCATAAACAACCACTTCAAAACGTTCATCTTGCCCCACTTCTCTTTGTAAGTTATCTAATGTACGAAAAAGATCACTGCTATTATGACTGACAATGCTAATCAATACTTTTTCCATAAATTCTTCCTATTCTCTTCTTTCAAAAGCTAATGATGGTTTGGCATTCAGAGCTAAATTGGCAAACTCACCTTTTTTCAGTGCTACAAAGGCAAAACTTGCAATCATCGCTGCATTATCCCCACATAATTTTAATGGTGGAATTAATAATGTCACTTCTGGTAATTCTTCGTCCATGGCTTGTCGCAGCGCTTCTCTTAATCCTTGATTGGCAGCCACACCTCCTGCAACGATTAATTGTTTCACAGGATATTCTTGGCAAGCACGAATGGTTTTCGTTACCAATACTTCGACGACACTTGCTTGAAAACTTGCGGCTAAATCTTCGTAAACGAGCTTTTCATTGCGCTGTTTAGCATTATGCACCAAATTAATAAACGCACTCTTTAAGCCACTGAAACTAAAATCAAAATTATCTTCGTGAATCATTGCTCTTGGGAAATGGTACGTATCTTTCCCACGGTGAGCTAATTCATCGATTTCTTTCCCGCTTGGATAACTTAAGCCCATCACACGACCGACTTTATCATAAGCTTCCCCAGCGGCATCATCACGAGTTTCCCCGATAATCTCAAATTCACCATCTGCTTGCATATAAACCAATTCCGTATGTCCCCCACTGACCAATAAAGCCATCAGCGGAAACTCAAGTGGTTGCACAAACTTGGCGGCATAAATATGTCCTGCCATGTGATTAACTGGAATTAAAGGTAATCCATGCGCCCAGGCAAAAGCTTTAGCCGCCGATAAACCAATGAGTAAAGAACCTACTAGGCCAGGTCCAAAGGTTACGGCCACCGCTTTTAAATCATCTGGTTTCACGTTTGCCTCACTTAATGCTTCATTGATACATAAGGTGATTTGCTCGACGTGATGGCGGCTTGCTACTTCAGGCACAACCCCTCCAAAACGACGATGACTTTTTATTTGAGAAGCAATCACATTACTTAATATTTCATCTTCACTAGAAACCACAGCTACTGAAGTTTCGTCACAAGAACTTTCAATAGCTAAGATTAATTCTTTCATGTTGTTACTAATCCTCTCTTTGATATTGATAAATCCAAGCATCTTCTACTGGATGTTGATAATAATTTTTGCGCTTGGCAATTTGTTTAAACCCACATTTTTCATATAACGCAATGGCTGGAGAATTACTTTGTCGTACCTCTAAAAAAATCGATTGAACCTGATTCTTCCTTGCCTCATGAAAGAGCATTTGCATCAATTTAGTTCCGTAACCTTGATGTTGAAACTCTTTAAAAATTAGGACTTCATCGATTTCCATTTCATCAATGATTTGACGATAACTGACAAAGCCGACTATTTGCCCATGTGCTTCTATAAATAAATAGTTTGTGGTTTCATTTGTTAAATCCACTATAAACTGTTCCAAAGTCCACGGAGCACCATGAACAAAGGCCTGATCCATTTGCTGGTAAATTTCGGCAATTTGCGTTTCAGATAACTGTAACCTCACCGCATGGCCATTCTCCATCACTTTTCTAATCATCTAACATTTTCACCATTTCTAAAGCATCTTCTTGATTTTTATCATAGTATCGAGGCAAACGACGTCTAGAAATAAAGCCAAATTTACGATACAAACGTTGTGCATCTAAATTGGTTACGCGCACTTCTAAACTCATTTGCATACACACATTTTTCCGGGCAAACCGTTCAACTTCAGTGAGTAAAAATGAAGCGATTCCCTGTTTTTGGTATTGTGGTAAAACCGCTAAATTGGTCACATGTCCATCATAAATATCCACGCGCATCCCAATGAAAGCCACCATTTCACGTTTATCAAAAACTCCTAGATACAGATGGGGCTTTTTTGAATAAAGTTCTGATAAAAAAATACTTCGTGTCCATGGCAGATCACCTTCATATACCACACGCTCAATTCGCAATAGTTCTTTCATATCTGTAGGAAAAATTTCCCGAATCAGATAATCCCGCTCATTCAATCTTTGAAGCTTTGCCTGATATTTCCGATGTCTTCTTGTGATAAATGAAAAGATGAAATTTTTAGATTTTTTCCACATATTGATTATCGCCCTTTTCTTGTGCGTGGGTTTGTAACCATTTTTCCTCTGCTTCAACTAATTTTAAATACGTTGGTAAAAAATTCGCAATATCTTTTTCAGGTGTTGCGGCTAGACCAAGTTGGGCCAATTTGCTAGCACTTGGATATTGCCAGTTTTCGATTGTGTTTACTTTCGCTTGTGGAGCATACTGCGCAATCTCATCAGTGAACTTTTCCACATATTTGCCGACTAAATAAATGGCTTGATCTTTAAAATGTGCCAACACTTCAACGATTGGATAGTGACCAGCTGGCATGACTTCTACTAGCTGATCATCTTGCCAAATAAAAGCTTGAGCATATACATTTTTACGACGTGCATCAAAGATCGGTACAATAATTTCTGAAACATTGACACAATTCGCTGCTAATACCTGCAAACTCGATACACCCACTAAATCAATATTTAGGGTATCCGCTAGTGTCTTGGCCGTCGTCACTCCAATGCGTAGACCGGTATATGAACCTGGACCTTGTGCCACAACAATGCGATCAAGATCGGTCGGTTTTACATTGACCATTTGCATTAATTGATCTATCGCTGGCATTAACGAGATGCTGTGATTTTTATTTACTGTGGTCTGAATTTGACCGAGTAGTTGATGATCTTCATGTACAGCCACTGCCAAGGTTGCATTTGAAGTATCCATCGCTAAAATTTTCATGTT
>NZ_JAKUDS010000030.1 GCF_023221775.1 Enterococcus cecorum
AACCTTTTACTTGTAGCTAAACAACCCTTCTCACAACTTTATTGACGGTGTTCGGCAGCTAGACATTGTGAAATTCGCCCTCCCGCTTGAGAAAATCTCCTTTCATCCGATTTTCTCAGCGGTAGGTAAGCACACGAATTTCTTCATGTCTTACCGAGCTGCCTCACAACCTTTATTTATAATAATAAAATCCTAATTGTTGGGTGATTGGGTTTGGATAGATTTTGCATTTGACACCATAAACTTCCTCAATTAAGTCTTCGGTCAAGATTTCTTCGGGTTTACCGTGTGCAAGAACATGTCCTTGCTTTAAGACATAAAGTTTATCACAATAACGGCAGGCATCTTCCAAACTGTGTAAAGCAGCTAAAATTCCAATGCCTAGATTTTTGACAATTTCCATGATTTCCAACTGATAACGAATATCCAAGTGGTTACAAGGTTCGTCTAAAATCATGAAATGCGGGTCTTGTGCGATGGCTCTAGCAAGAATCACCCGTTGTTTTTCGCCACCAGATAAGGACAAAAAGCTACGATCTTGATATTCCAACAAATTTGTTTTGTTTAAAGCTAGCTCAACAATTTGTAAATCTTGCTTATTTTCTTGCTCTAAAAGTCGCTTATGGGGAGTACGTCCAAGCATAACCATTTGTTTGACGGTTAAATCAAAACTAAGTTCGTTGAATTGGCTCACCACACTTAAATTTTGGGCAACTTTTTTTTCAGAACTATGCAAAATATTGAGTTCATCTAAATAAATTTCCCCGCTATCTGGTTTGAGTGTTTTATAGATGGTTTTCAGTAAGGTAGATTTTCCGCTACCATTCGCTCCGATTAAACCGACAAATTGGCCGTCTTTAGTCTTTAAAGAAATATCTTCTAGGAGGGTGCGTTGTTTGATGCTTAAATTTAAGTGTTCAATGGATAATTTCATAAGCTACCCTCCAAAGTTGTATTGTTTCTTCAAAATAATGTAAATGAAAATCGGCGAACCAATAATGGCAGTGATGATGCCGATGGGTAATTCAACACCCTTTAAGATAGAGCGGGCTAAAACATCTGCCCAAATCATAAATAGACTGCCTGATAAAGCGGATAATGGCATTAGTAGGCGATGATCGGAACCGGTCATTCCGCGGACAATATGCGGGATAATCAGTCCCACAAAGCCAATCATTCCTGAATTTGCGACAATAATACTGGTTAAAAGTGCTGCTAAAATCATGTAGACTTTGCGATAAAAACTTAGCTTAATGCCTAATGTGGTCGCAACTTCATCTCCAAGTAACATTGCGTTTAAGATTCGTGCTTGTAAGATAAAAAAGAGCGTTAAGCCACAGACAATGAGACTGACTAAAGGTAATTTTTGCCAACTTGCACTGGCTAAACTACCCATGGTCCAAAAGGTAACGGTCTTCATGCCTTCCGCGTTATTAGCGAGATAAATAATGAGATTTGACAAAGCACTGCATAAGGAACTAATAATCATCCCTGAGAGTACTAATTTTGTTGAAGTCATTTTTGAACCAACACTTGCCAAGAGTAGGACAAAGATACTGGCAAAAATAGCTCCGATAAAGGCACCAAATGCTAAGCCAAATTGAAAGACCAACGCCCCACCACCAAAACCAACCAAAATCGCAAAGGTAGCTCCTAGTGATGAACCAGAAGAAATACCTAAAATATATGGATCGGCCAATGGATTTTGGACGACAGCTTGCATCACCGCGCCACTAATTGCGAGTCCCATCCCTACAAAGATAGCTAAGAGTGTTCTAGGTGCCCGGACAAACCAAATAATATTTTGATCAGCCAATGAAAGTTGTTCGACATTGCCTAGATGACCATTAGAAAGCTTATATAGTAAGATTTGATAGACCTCACTGACTCTGATATCGGCTTGTCCCTGGGTTAGTGCAAAGCCAACAGATAAGATAATCAGAGCTAGAAAAACAATCCCAAGTGCCCCAAAAACGAAGCGATGACTGGATTTTTCCATCTATATCGCCTCCTTGTTGGCAAAAAGTGCTTGATTACGAGTATGGAATTTCTCATTATGGGAAGAAACCATTTCAAAACTTGCGGCTGACTCATCGAGATATTGTTTGATTTGATTAACTGCATGTACGCTGTCATTAAAAGCACCGGCGAGCAGATTCACTTTGCCAGAATAATATTGGATATCGCCTGTTGCAAAAATGCCCTTTTCACTGGTGATGCTTGGTTGTTGGCAGTCAAGTGCGTACTCGTTATGTCGTTTTAAATCAAAAGAACAGCTTTCAAAGAGACTGCCATCGTGTTCATAACCGTGTTGAATCAGTAAATAATCCGCAGAAAGGGTGTGAACGGCGCATTTTACTTGGAGTTTTTGCCCCTGCTCACGAATTTCTTCAATTGTATCGCAATAGTAAACGGGAATGCCTAGTTCAGACAGCTTGCGTACTTGACTTTCATGCCCTTTTAGCTTTTCTCCACGATAGGAAACTGTGACCTTTGCACCAAATTCATGGGCTTCAATCGCGTAATCCACCGCACTATTGCCGCCTCCAGAAACCAATAATTCTTTTCCTTTGATTAGATTTGGATCTGGAAAGTGATAAAAGATTTTGTTCTGGACTTCTTTTGTGAGTGGGACGGTTAATTTCTTAGGCGTATAGATTCCTCCGCCAATCGCCAGTAAAACGGTTTTGGCTTTTAAGATAGTAGCTTGATTGCTATGTAAAAGAAAAGTATCCTCAACTTTTTCTATCTTAATGATTTTTGTATTTAAGTAGATATCGGGCTGGAAAGTTTGGGCTTGCTCGATTAAGTGCTTTTGAATTTGTTTGCCTTTGCTTGGAGGAAGTGCGCCTACATCCCAAACCATTTTTTCAGGGTAGAAGCTTAACTTGCCACCTAGATGATCTAAAGCTTCAACTAAGGCAATTTTCATATCACGCAAACCAGCATAAAAACTAGCGTAGAGACCAGCTGGACCACCACCGATAATCACACAATCATAGGTAGGTTG
This sequence comes from Enterococcus cecorum, assembly GCF_023221775.1. Lineage (GTDB taxonomy): Bacteria > Bacillota > Bacilli > Lactobacillales > Enterococcaceae > Enterococcus_E > Enterococcus_E cecorum_A. The sequence continues at coordinate 3,011 of NZ_JAKUDS010000030.1, forward strand.
CATTATATCTCTTCCTTTCGAATAAGGTAGGTTTATATTGTTTGTTTGTGAATTTTTTTGCAATTGATAATCATTCTCATTTAGTTGAGATTATTATAAAAAAATCTATTTTATTTGTAAACCAGTTGCCAACAAATAAGAATCATTCTAAATTAAAGAAGAGGTCGTGAAGCAGCTTGGGCAGACATGAAGAAATTCGTGTGCTTACCTCCCACTGAGAAAATCGGATGAAAGGAGATTTTCACAAGTGGGAGGGCGAATTTCACAATGTCTAGCTGCTGAACGCCGTAGATAAAGATGTGAAGCGACTCGGTCAGCTACGAGCAAAAGGTTATCAATCAACTTGGGCAAATACGAGAAAATTCATGTGTTACCTACTGCTGAGAAAATCGGATGAAATGAGATTTTCTTAAGCAGAAGGGTGAATTTTCCGAGTATTTAGTTGATTGATACCGAGAAAGCTAAGGTTGTCCGGAATGGCAGGGAAATCCATCAGGTATTAAGATTTTCCTAGACAGGCCGGCTTAGATTCAAGCATCAAAAAAATAAATGATAGAAAAAAGGAAGTGGCAAGTGATGAAAACTTTATTTGTTGGCGATTTACATTTACAACAGGCGCTGATTTTGCCTAAGGTTGCAAAAGTGGTGGCGCAAGAAAAGATTGAACGCGTGATTTTTACTGGTGATTATGTTGATGCTTATGGTCAAAAGAACAATTCAACATTATTTTTGTCAGCTTTGGACTTATTAAAAGAATTTAAGGAAGAGCATCTGAAAAAAGGAATTGAAGTTATCAATTTAGTGGGCAATCACGATGCGCCTTATATGATTGATCGACGCAATCACTATACTTCAGAAAATCCTGAATTAATCCTAGCAGTCAAAAAACGACTTTATGATTTAGGATTGCAGGTTGCTTTTCAGTTAGATGATTATCTTGTGAGTCATGCAGGCTTTAATCAAGATTTTGAGGTAGAGGATTGGAACTTTGAGACGATGACCGAGGAAGAACATAAAGCGAAATTATACGAATATCAGACACATGTGGGTTATATCCGGCGCGGACGATTTCCATATGGTTCGCCAATTTGGTCTGACTTCATGGAAACGACCTTGCATACAAACCCTAAATATCCTAAGCAAGTGGTCGGCCATACACCGCAAAAAGCCATTCAATTAGGAAATATTATTGGAATTGATACTTTTTCGAATAATTATATTTCTGAACAAGGTTGGCAATTGATTGGTAATGGTGATTTATTGTGCTATGAGGAAGGGCAACTTAAAGTGATTCCGACTGATTGGGCAAGTGAAGCAACGATAAAAGGACTAGAAAAGCTATTTTGGCCGGGAGAGTAAGTACAGATAGAAATAGCTTTTATCTTTGGAGAATTGTTCAGAGATAAAAGCTATTTTTAGTGTTAAAATAATTATTCACTAAAAATGGTAATGGATTTTTGATATTTTCTACTCGTAATAAATCAAGTTCTTTTATCTTTCTCAATCTAGTCAAATCAGAATTATGATGCAAAGCGGCTAATTTAATTTGTCTAGCTAATGCATTGTTTTTAATTCTGTTAAGATAATCGTCATAAGACACGTTCTTAGGTTTTGTTTATACAGAAACAGCTTCAATAATTTCTTCGGTAACATCACTATCTCTCAAATCCTCAAATGTATATTCTGAATCTTCTAATACATCGTGAAGTAAAGCAACGATTTTCGCTTCATCACTTGTGACTATACTAGCTACTTTTAATGGGGGATTAATGTAGGCACCCCCACTTTATCTACTTGCCCTTTTATGTGCTTGGGTAGCTATTTCTAATGCTACATAGTATAAACTCAACAGTCATTATTTTATTAATCACATGGTTGAAAGTTTTAATATTCATACGTTCATTAATGCAATACAGTATTTTTGATAGGAAGAAAATAGGAAGGGTAAGGATTACATATAACTCGTATTTGTGATACTATAAAAATGCGAGTGAGGATTTTATCGTATAATTTGAATTCAGGACTACTATGACACTGTTTGGAGGGAGAGAATTGAAAAAAGAAAAAATTCTCGAAAAAATTAGAGATGATTTTAATCAGACGCCAAAACCAATAATTCTTCATAGTAAGAAAAAGGATAAAGACTATTTATTTATAAAGAATAATTTTGTTTGTTGGTATGTAGATTTTGTGAGTAACGAGAAAAATGTAATTAATTTAGACTCACTCTATCAATTAATCGCGAAGATGATAGGATATGCTCCACAGACATTTAAAAGAGTAATTTATAGACTTGGTGGACCGAAGATGGACGAACCAGCGCCAGACGAAACTTGTATTGAGGTTTTAGAAGGTTTAGAAAAGAGTTTCAAAAAAAATTTTTTACAAGAATATTGTAATCAACCATTTAAAGTCATCGCAAACAAATATATTCATACGTTGGTGGAACAGTTGTTAAATATGATTGTGACTACTGATTATTTCAATTACTTTGAGTGCACTACTTATGGTAATTTTGAATGCTATCAAAATCACTTGCGTATGATTGAAGAAAATATTTCTACACTTTTTGACGATGAGAGTGAAGAATTTAGCATTTGGCATGAAATTTTAAATCCCTTAAAGGAAATCGTTAACAATGGGACTTTTCCAGGAATTAAAGAGGGAATATGGATGAATACTAATGAAAATTTGAAGTATTTTGATTGTGTGTATGAAATTGCACGATTAGACAAGGATATTTATCTTGAGTGGAATAGTAAAAGAAAATTCTCTTTTTCTATCGGTGAAACTGAGAACGAAATAAATGAGAATTTAAAAAAGCAAGAGAAATATTTTGAGAACAATCTGCCTGAATATTTTGATGATGAGAATGAACTATTTGCCAATGAGTTGCTATCGACATATCGAAAAATAGTAAAAGAGCAGTTTGAGATTTAAGATGAAATCTTTTAGGGTGGAGAAATCGCCTCTAACAAGGTCATTCAATTAGATACAGAAAAAATTAAAAATGAAGCAAAGTTAGATGGATTCTACGTAGTAACGACTGATTTAGAAGATAAAAATATCGGTATCATCATTCAAGCTAACCGTCAAAGATGGGAAATCTAAGAAAGTTTTCGAATTATGAAAAGTGAATTTCGAACTAGACCTATATATGTTAGAAAAGAAGAATCAATCAACGGGCATCTATTAACCTGCTTTATCGCTCTTCTTGTTTATAGAATTCTTGAAAAACACTATTTGTCAGAAAAATATAGTGCAGAGAAAATCATTACAACCTTACGTCAAATGAATATCGTTTATCTTGAAGGTTTAAACTATACTCCTACTTTTGACCGAACTGATTTAGTTGATGAATTGATGGATATTTTTGGATTCCAAGTGGCTAGAAAGATATTATCGCAAAAATATATAAAAAAATTTTCTAGAGTGGTTAACTCAGAAAAAAGTACAAAAATGTAATAAAGTAAGAAACACCCCTAAAAGCTTATATATCAAGCGTTAGGGGCGTTTTATAATTAAATAGCTGTAAAACTCAGGATTGACATATTAATATAAAATGCTATACTTATAGTAGCGAACAGTAACAAACCGTAATAAGTTGAAATCAGGTAAAAGGAGACACATTATGAGTGATTTACAGGAAAAGATTGAAGCTACTCTTGTTATACTTAAAAAACTAAAAAAAGGTGAAGATATCACCGAAGATAATATGGATGAAATGGATGAAATTACAGTTTCGGAAAAACAATCATCTAACGGAAACAAAGGAAAATTTGATCCGGATTCTTCTCCAGAAGCTTGGGACTACTTTAAGGTATTTAATGATAAGATTAAGACCCCGAATTTGAAAAATAACAGACTTATATGGAAAAGCGAAACTATTGATATAGCGGGAGACTGCTCATTTAATTTTAACGATAACAAGATGGAAAGTTTTAAAGAAATGAAATTAGAGGATCTTCAAAAAAACTAGAAGTTTGTCAAAAAATGCACCATAATCTACTTAATTTTGATTTAATTCCAGTAACCGGAGGTATGAATAATTTAAAAGGGAATTTAAAATATGGTCAAGAAAATAAAATACTTGTTCATGACCTTGGTAGAAAGCCCGACAATGCGCATGATAGGTTGGATACATTCGTGACATTCATAGATTATTCTCTAAAAAAAAGAAACGAACTAAAACAAAACATCCCATGTATAAAGGAAATAGGAGAGTTTTTCAGTAATTCTATATTTACTACATCTCTAAAAGGTGAGAACTTTGGAGTCCTTTATGATTTTATGGATAATTATGAGAATGTATATACATATTGCAAGGAATTTTACAATATTGATAGCATATCTTTCATTGACAGATTAGTGGAATCAGGGAAAAAACCAATAAATAATGCCAAAAGCCTCAATGCCTATATGGATTTAGCAATTGATTATTGGATATTAAAAGGTAAAACCTTTTTAAAAAAGCAGAGTGATTCCCACGAACGGCTAAAATAAGGAAAAATGCCGTGGATTTGTTTGCCCATACATAAAAACGGCAAAGACATTCAGCCTATCCTGTCGAGCCAGCTTGTCAGCAATTCATGTTTCAAACCTTCAAAAAATTGGGGTGCTTATTGAAACGTGACGCCACAAGAAATCAATCAATATTCCCCACATTTTTATTTACAACAGTTAATGCAGCAATATCCTGTAACACCAGATGATATTGAGTTTATGACTAAAATCAATCGACAACTACTCAAAGACTTATACTACGGGATTGCTGAATTCACACCTGATTTATCGATTCGTCTAGGCTTGTTTTTTGGCATTGCACCAGACACATTTGCCAAACTTCAAGCAAGTTTCGACTATCTAGAAGAGTACTATTTAAGTCGAATGGCTAAATATTATCCAGGGATGGGAAGCAAAGACACACCCGGATGGAAATTGTCAAAAGCTTATGACGATATCGTCAATGATGAGGCATTGCCGTTCTAATAGGAGGAGGAAACACAATGCGCATGGATTGTCCATACTGCAACCGAATTCATACAGTCAAAATCAAAATCGAATCAAAAATGGTCAAATAAAAGAAGAAAACTTTTGTCATTAAAGAAAGCATTCCAAACATTGTCATCATTTATAACTATGTAGGTGTAGAACGCTAGGCAACAAAAGAATGGCGCGCAGAATCAGCAATCGCCAAACGTTATACAGAATACTTAAAACAAGCACAAAAATATATTGACAAATTTCCTAAAATAAACCTTGGTAGAAAAAAATCCATGCTAAAGTGAATTTATCGAAAGAAACAAAAATATTTTCCTACTATTATAAGATGAAAGCTAGTTTATTATCTTTTAATTTAGTAAAGCTGACTTTCAAGCATTAAATACTCTCGTCAGTCCAATCTATATAACGAATATATTTTTCTGAACAAAATGTGCGGCCGCCTTTATCTATATAGTTAATCATTTTCTCATCAAAAAATCTTAAAGTGATATTGGCTCGTTTTAATCCAAATGACTCTAAATATTCACCAAATGTACTCCACGAATAATGATGTTGGTCAAATAATAATTTTTTTCCTGATTCCTTTGCTTGATTACTGATTCTATCAGCTGAACTATAAGATAAATACTTGACTGCTCTACCATTAATAAATAGTACTTTAGAATCAAAATTCACATAATAACACTTATCATAGCTAAAGGTAGAGAAACCACCGTATCCATTCTTGCACCACAATTCTAATCTTGACACAGAATCCCAAGAGGTGCCAATACAATCTCCACCTTGTTGCCGTTTATAAAGTTTTACAGAGATATGCTGTGATTTAAAATATGACGGCAAATCAAAGACATATTCGTTAGCCTCGTTTTTCACAAAAGGAATAGAGATGATTTTTGTCTTTTTTCCTTTACGATATAATAAAATCTTCGCATGGGTTGTAACAAGGAGCCGTCGATTGAATCCACATAAAATATAAGCTCGCTTTCCCTTATCTTGAATATTTAAAATATCATAACTTAAATATTCATCAGTAATACGAACAATCCCTTGTACTGGATAAATCCCTCCAGAATATATTCTCATATACAATCGCCTCCGCCTAATGATACAGCATCATTATACATAAAATAATTGGTAAAAACTTTCCAAATTTCCTATCTTCTTTTCCGAAAAGAAAAAAATTTCATCTAAAAAAAGAAAATTATTTTCAATTCAACGAATTCACTGTAAAAATAGCAAAAATTCATGTCCAGACACATTAGGCTTGCCATAATAAATAGCCCGCAGATGATTCCACTAATCTTCTTAAACGTTCCTCCGCCAAAACTTACAAAGGCAACAAGGATAGCCAATGCAATCTGAAGGAATATAACAGCAACTTTCAATACTGCATATCATATAGAATTACTCCAATTATCTTTAATACGATTATGTCTCTTACTACCTCTTGATTAGTTCTCTCTGATACTCAAGAAGAATCTTCTTTACCTCCTCCTGCACATTTCTTTTTTCTTTATTGACTTCAAACGAGTCACAGAACAGATCAACACAAAGCTTTAAGGCATCTGTATTGGAAAGCTCCTGTTCTTTAATATTAATCAGCTTACTATAGCTGGCAAGCCTGCTCTGACTTTCCAGCTCTGTCATTGCCCATTTGATTACCGCCCGAGCAAGAAAAGATTTTTGAACTCCTCTACTCATAGCGAACTGCTGATCCATTTCTGATTTCAACTTTTTGAAGTCCTGATCATCAATTGTCAAATGACTTATAGATGAATCATCATCTATAAATCCATCTGCTGATATCAGATTCTCGATTCTCTCTTTACTTACCTTTTCCCAGTTGATTCCAGATTTTTTAGCTGCTATATTTGCAGCCCATCGGAATCCTGGATTTTTCTCCTGATATAACTCTGGCGACTTCTTGTTTATATGATTGATTGCCGCCTTCTCATAGGCTTTAAGCTTAATTGGAATATCCATAGAGCACCTCCGTATTGTTTGTAACCTATAGTTACTTTTTATTACTGTTTGTTACCATAAGTGTAACGTGTGATATTAATACTGTCAATCCCGAGTTTTACAGTTATTTAATTATAAAACGTCCCTAATGCTTGATACATAAGCTTTTAGAGGCGTTTCTTACTAATTTGCCTGGATTTTCAATAAATTTAAGAACACAATCAATCTTTTTTTGACGAATATGTTCGTGATAAGCTTTTTGACGAAAGCTGAAAGATACAATATAACGTTCTTCAAGAGAATATTTATCTTTGGCTACGTCAGACTTTTTTGTTGTCTTTTCCCATCTTTCTTTGTAAAAAAAAATCAAATCATAAACATTTCGTTCCGTACCGTCAATATTTATTTTATAATGTTTCAAATCAGTTTTGGCATTTTCTGCGGCGTTCATAATATCCTGTAAATTAAATTTCTCTCTGGAGCCACTAATTCTCCAACCTGAAGGATCAATAGCAAATTCCTGTAGTGATTTTTTTAATTTCTTGATAGGTTGTGTCACAATATAGGCATGGTTGTTTTTCATGTTATTATACACTTTATTTTCCTAACCATTTAATCCAGCATCCGCAACGACAATGAACTTTTTCAACTGAAAATATTCTTCAATTTTTTGTTCTAATTTGCGTAACGTAGGCTGCTCATTCATATTTCCTACGAAAGCATAGTCCACTAAAGGTGTCCCATTACCATACATAAACATCCCATATTAAACAATTGGATTGGGACGATGTTCTTTGCTAAAACCATATAATCTAAATTCATCTGATTCTTCTGTTTCAAAGTAAAAATTTGTACAGTCGTAGTATAAAACATTAGTATTGCGCGGATATAATTTTGTAGATCCTTGATATAATGCATTTTCAATCGTATATCGTTCTTGATACAAAATATGAAGTGCACGATACACATCTCCCAATTGATAAGTAGTTTAATGTAAAAAACGTTTTTTTTGTATTCAAAAGTTGCGCGTTTTGAATAAGGTTCAATAATGCGTGTACAAACTAAATCACATAAGATATCAAAAAGATTAAATTGTATTTTGTATCGAGTTTGAATTTCTTGACATATACGTTTTAACCCTAGAGAACAAAGGATATCCTTGATATACAAATATCCAACATTGTAAATTCTGGTTTCATCTTTTTCTATTAAATCCTTTTGAGCAACTTCAATAAGCATTTTACCATTTTCTGCCTTCAGTTGTTGTTTTCGCTCTTCGATATAATCTTTCAAATGATTGACAACTACTTCTCTGTCCGTAGTTTGATATTTTTCCATCAATGAATTTAAAGAACCTAGAACCTCCACAACAAATGTAGAGCGTTTATTGGTTTCAGGATGAGTATAATCATCAATAATTGAAAACGACTCTGAATATTTAGATTTTGTTGATATTAAACGCATTCCCATAGTAGTTATCCGACTTTATTATGCCGTAAAGTACGAGTAAAATTGAAAAAATTTGACAAAAAAATAGCTTTATACCAAGGCATAGAGCAAAAATGTTTCAATTCAACTGTAAAACTCCCGAGTAGATAAATTGGAACTATCTGTTTTGGAAAAAAAGATAGGAATTTTGGAGAGTTTTTACTAATTTTTTTATGTATAATAGTGTTGTATCACTTAATTGATTTTTAGATAAAATTTTTGAATTAACTAGATAATAGAGGGAGAATGATTTGTAAATGATTAAAGCAATCGTAATTAATGTAGGGAAACAAGCAAATGTATGTGAAATTAAAGAAGGTTATAAAGAACTACTTCGTCTTGTTGAAGGCAATTATCTAGAATGTGTCACGCTTGATGATAAATTTGAAAAGGTGATGTATATTAATGAGTCTGGTAAATTAGATGGCTTACCAATCAATCATGTGGCTACTCAAATTTATCGTCATTATTTACCCACAGATGATTTTATCGCAGGTAATGCAGTCATTTGTGCTTGTGATAGTGAAGGCGATACTTGTGATTTGAATGAAGAGCAAATCAATGAAATTTTAGCATTGTTAGCGTAAGTATCTTTGAAAAAATAGGCTAATTAACACCTTTAGGCTATTTTTTACTATTCATGGTGTTAATATAGGAGGTCTATTATGCAACAAACTTTTGATTATTATCTTACCCTGAATGAAAGTATGGATTTTGAGACGATGAAGAGCATTCATCATGAGATTTTGTCACAAGCCGATACACAGGATGAAGACTTTCAATGGATTTGGCAAGACTGTATTCATTATGCGATTGAATATAGTCATATTCGTTCACAATGGTCTTTCATGTCTAAAGAGGAAAAGCAAAATATCGATGCTTCTCGAACAAGTTTGCACAATAACTTGATTGGTTGTTTCTTAAGTTTAGAGCGCTTATTTGAGCAATTGGGATGGCAATCTAAGCGTTGGACGGAGCAATTATTTTTACAACAAAAAATTGAAAAAAGAACAAAAGAAGATGTTCAATCGCATCGTCAACGTATTGGCGATTTCGCAAATTATTTAGCTTTTGTTTATGCGTTGAATGGAAGATAAAAAACGAAAAACTTTAGCAAATCATAGCTAAATGACCGAATAAGGCATTTCTCTAATGTAAGATTAGTCTTGTAAGAGATAACCACTCATCTCACAGTAATCTTACAGAGGAGCTGATGATTGATGGGTTATACAGGAATGCTACCAATAAACAAACGTAAAAAAGAAGTCAAGCATATGGTGCTAGATATTTCAAAATACAAAATCGCAAACGTACAAGCCTTTGCTAAAGAAGTTTTCCAAGTGGTTAAAGCCTTTAAAAATGATTTTGAAAGTATTACTTTTGCATTAGATGAAACTGTTCAAAATACACAAGTATACTTAGCCTTAAAATCAGAATTAGATCCTTTTGTTTTTAAAGATTAACTCAATTTAGTTCTCTCCCTTGTGAAGATGGCAAGGGAGAGGCTAAGACAAAATAATAGTTTGGGGTGATTAAATGAAAAAAAGTATTGTTTTGACTATAATAACGTTACTGTTATTAGGCTTGGGTGGTTGTCGAAAGGAATTAAATTCACAGAAAACTAAAAGTACAGAAAGTTTACCATCAACTACTGCAAGTACAACGAATACTCAAAAGAAAAACACACAGGTCAAAGTGATGGATTTAGAAGAAATTCAAAAGGGAAACTATCAGAGTGTAATAGGACAATGGCAAGCAGTGGCGGTCAACGTGAATTATTTTACAGGGGAAGGAGATGTTTGGTTACCGCCAAGACAAAATAAAATATTAGAAGTTAGTAATACCCAAATTGGAAATGATAATATTAAGTTGACTTCCAATCAGTTAGAAGTTAATGGGGAGTCCTTACCGGTTGAATTTCAAGTACAAGATGAAGAATTATTAGTACATGCAGATCAAGGTGCGTTAAGATATGGAATTTACTTTTATCCTAAAAACGTATCAATGAAATCAAGTGATGTTGAAGAAATTTTACCCAAAACTATCAATTCTAATCGTGAACATATTGCTGTTTATATACACGCAGGACGCATCATGACTGTTTATGAGCGGGTGGAGTCTAAAAAAGATTTAGCGAAGATGAATCATTTAGAAAATAAAGGTTTTGCGATGGATTTATCAGGAATAACAGAAGGAGATTTTTCAACGATTGCTGGTACATGGAAGAATAATCAAAACCAGACTGTAAAGATAACTAAAAATAAAATGGAAATTGCTGATATTGGTTACCTAGAAGAAAAAGTTTCGGCTATTATAGAAAATATGCAACTAACAATTCCAGAATGGACTGAAGCTGATGGAACAATCCAAACGAGAGAATTAATAGCAGGACCAGGACCAAAATATGATCGAACACTTCAAGTTCAAAATGGTTATGATGGTTCAGATTGGGATTCTTGGGGATTTAAAGGAAATATTCCTTTTTCACCACTGTACATTTTAGCTATTCCTAAAAATAATGTACAAAATACAGTTGGACAATTTTCAGAAGATACTTTGGTCATTCAAGCTACACCAAGTAATTTTACTTCAAATGCCTATTATCATCGAGTAGCGGAATAAAAATAACTTAGTGGCTTAGGAGGAAATTTCGATGAGTACCAATCCATTATCTGTCCAAAAAAGTGTGAAGCGATATTTGAAAGAACGTAAATTACCTTTTGAAACGGTTGTGAGTGAAAGTGGCGTTTGTTTAGTTGTGAGTTTACTTAATTGTGAAAATTGCCCTGGCAAATTGCTTGGAGTGGGATTTTATTTTCGTAATAACTGTATAGAGGTTAAAGTACACTATGCTGCTACTGCCACTAAATGGATAAGAGAAAGAAAAAATCATTTAGCAAATCTCTATCGTTTATTGAATTACATTAATGCGATGGTCTGGATGCCAACAAATGATGGAAAACAAGGAGAAATATACCCATATAGTTACTTTTATACCCCACGTTTTACCATTACAGAAGATGGCAGCTATGATTTGTGTTGTACTTCGCTTGTTGACTATGATGTATTCAATATGGCCCCGCTAGCAACTCTTGATTATTTCACCGCTGTTGTTCCGGCTTATTTTGAAGAGTTAGCCCAACCGATATTCTTATCTTTGTTAGATGAAATAACAGTAGAACAAGCAATACAAATGATTCGTGATAAAAATTTATAATTTGTGAGGTGTGATATGGATAATTTGTTGTCTTATGTGATGCAAGGAAAATATCAAGGAGATACGTTACACTTGGTCCCTGGAGAGAAACATCCCCAACCATTTGGTAATCCTTTATTTAAAGGGGCACAATTAAAAGGTCCGGTATTTATTTTGAATCAAGAGCAAGTGGATAATCGCTTTTTGAAACTAGATACGATTTCCAAGCGTCATGGGGATAATTTTTACTTACAAGCCGAATATGATGTGAGTTATTCTTCCGTAGTGGAGTCGATTGTGTCTTGTTTTGTCGAAAGTATGGTAGCAGATGCGGATTTTCCTTGTCTGACCTATCGTTTTGAAAAAGTGATTCCTAAAGTCAATGCCCAACCCATCACTGGAACTTCTTCCCCTAATTATGTCCGTGCTGGCTGTTTAGAAAGTGTGCTGACCGACCGTAGTGCCATGGCTTTTGAGAAATATTTAATCAGCTATGATGAATTTGAGCAAGCGATTAAAAATAAAAGTGAAAATCAAGCCATTTTATCAAGTATGATTGCATTTTTCACACGGTTCGGTTTGTCAGAGCAGGCAGCTAAGGCGTTTATTGTTAAACAAGCAGCCTTTGATTTGTTGCTAGGAAATGAAGATCGTAAAGGCAATAGTACGAATTTTGTTTTCTTAGTTGGTTTTGAAACTGTTCAACCCTACAATATGGATTTTGGACGTTGCTTGCGGATACCTGATTGGAAAGAGCGGATGGAACAAGCCATGCAACGATTCCAAGGGACTGCTGAGTGGCAAGAAATTATTGTAGATTTTAAAGAGCAAATCAAGCAATCTCATCAGCTCGGCATTCTAGGTAATGATTCTTATGCGCAAAATATTGATTTTCTGTTTGAGCATGGATTTCAACCTTTTCAAATTGACTTTGGATTGTTACAAGAAAAATTAAAGCATTGTGTGGCACGTATTCAAACTTTAGAACCAAAACTAGCCACTTTTGCTCAAGCCAAGGCAGATTTATTATTAGCATTGTTAGCTGATACAGATGCAAAACGTTTGTGGGAGGAAATGCGATGAGAATTATCTTTAAAGTAAGCCAACAAGCAATATTAAGCTTGCAACTAGAGAGTGGGCAGGCAGAATTTTCTGAAGTCACTATCTTGAATCGTCCGTTGGTAGCGGCTTGTTATCCAGCGATACTAGACGGCAATCATCAAGTAGGGGCTTTGGTGGAGCTGTTAAAACTATACACGGGATTATCCGGTAATTTATCGATTTATGACTTGGCAACGACTTTTGAGCATTGTATTCCTTATGTAGAGCTGCATCCAAACTTAACAATCGAATTTCAAGAGGCTTAGGATATCCTATATATGATTTAAAACGGTGAGGTGGTAGTTTGAAAACCTTGTTTATTGGTGATTTACACCTGAAAGCACGCTTGATTTTGCCTTTAGTTGCACAAGTAATTGCTGAACACCAAATTGAGCGACTTGTGTTTATGGGGGATTATTGCGATTTACATGGGCAGACTGAAAATACTAAATTATATGCACAAGAATTGCTTTATTTGCAAAAATGGCAGCAAGGGCAATTAGATGCAGGTGTAGAAATTATTAACTTACTAGGAAATCATGATATTTTTTATTTGTTAGGTGTACCGGCTGAATTTTCTGTGACTGATCGTGGTGCATTTTTCGCTGTTCAAAATTTCTTAGAGAATTTTCAATTGCAAGTGGCTTATCAATTAGATGATTACTTGATTAGTCATGCAGGTTTTAATATCTTGTTTGATTTGGCACCTTGGCATTTGGTACCGTTAAATCAAGCCAGTATTACTGAGCATGAAAAAGAATTAGAAATTTTTGCTAGAGCAGTAGGTCCTATGCGGGGTGGTGGTGATATGGCTGGTTCACCAGTATGGGCTGATTTTAGAGAGTTGGAATTAATTCCCAATGCAGAAATTCCTAAACAAATCGTCGGTCATACGCCACAAGAAGTAATTAAGTTTACCGAGCATGTAATAGGCGTTGATACATTTTCAGTTTATCTTGATATGGATAGTCTGACTTATCAATTCATTGGCAATGGTGATTTGCTTTGCTATGAGGACGGGCGATTTACAGTGATACCGACTAATTGGCAAAGTGAAGCGACGAGAACGGCATTAAGCAAGCTGTATTAATTGATAAATAATGCCTACAAATAGCCTTTATTGGAGTGTCAGTTATCGCTGGCTATTTGGTTCGTTTTGTGTTTGAATGAATTTAAATGGGGTGAGCGTATGGCGAAAATATACTGTATGAGTGATATTCATGGTTGTTTATCACCGTTAAAGGAAGCGTTGACATTGATAACTCTAAAGCCAGAAGATAGGGTGATTTTTTTAGGGGATTATGTGGATCGTGGCCGGCATTCTTGTCAGGTGCTGCAAACAATTATGGACTTTGAAACGCGTCATCCTGGTCAAGTAACCGTGCTATTAGGCAATCATGATGAATGGTTTTGTGATTGGCTATTTGAACCGGAAAGTGCCTATGTCGGATATGCGATGAATATGGGAATTGAGACGATTGAAAGCTTTTTTACTGAGCATAACTTTCAAGCTATCTTAAATAGTCAAGGCGATGCACCAAATATCCATGTACGTTTACAAGCAATTGAAGAAAAATTACGGGAAAATCTTTTAAACGCTCCTGAGCATCAAAAATTATTGACTTGGTTGAAACGTAAATATCAGTTCCCGCGTTATGTCGAAACGCCTACGCAAATTTTTGTTCATGCGGGCGTGGATGAAGAAGCTGGGGAATACTGGAAATTAGGAACGGCTCCAGAAATTTTTACTTGCAAGTATCCATTTACGACGGGAAAATTTTACAAGACGATCATTTGCGGTCATTTTCGTTCGTCCTTCGTTGCAGGCGATGAGGGGTATCTGGGGAGAGTATATTTTGATCAAGCCAGTCATTATTTTATCGATGGTTATGTGAATAAGAGTGGCAAAGTGCCCGTTTTAGTCTATGATACGCAGAGTAAGCAGTATACCTCTTTTGAAAAAATAGCTGATACTTGGCATGAATATCGACTAAATGAGCGAGCGAATTAGGAAAGGAAAGAGCGTCTATGAATCAGTTTGAAGCAACCAACAAACGTATTGAAATTTTTGAAGACACTTACCATTTTTATCAACAAAATCCAATTTTACGTCAAGCTGTTCAAGAAAGTCTTGCCAAACAATTTTTTGTACCAGCCAATCAAGTGTTAGCCAATGATAAGCAGCTACGGTATAGCCAAGATGCGTTAATCGTACTATCGGATAAACGGACTTTCCAAGCGGCGATGCAATATCCTGATAAGAAAGTCGCCGTACTAAATTTTGCTTCAGCGACGAATCCAGGGGGGGGTTGTCGATGGCAGTAATGCGCAAGAGGAATGTTTATGTCGGACGAGTACACTTTATGCGAATTTGACCGACCGAGAGATGATGCGAGCGTTTTATCAGCCCCATCGTCAACAATTACGAAGCGGTCAGATGGATTTTACCTATAATGATGATTTGATTTATACCCCTGATGTCGTGATTTTTAAGTCAGATACGGCTTTTCCGACCACTTTGCCTGAACATCACTGGCAAAAAGTGGATGTCATTACGTGTGCAGCACCGAATCTGAATCATGGCCGTCAAATGATTTCACCAGATGAATTAGCGCAAATTCATGAAAATCGTTGTCGCAAAATTTTAGCGGTAGCCCAAGAACAAAATGTAGAAGTTGTAATCCTAGGTGCGTTTGGTTGTGGCGCCTTTGGAAATCCTCCAGAAATTGTCGCAAAAGGGATGATACGTGCGATTCAAGATTTTTCTAAAGCTTTTCAAACGATTGAATTTGCAATTTACTGTCCACCGTATGACCAAAGAAATCAAATCGCTTTTCAAAAGGTTTTGAGTCAGATGTAAGCTAAATGTGGAGGGATAGGGATGAAGTTTTTTATTGCAGATTTACATTTTTGCCATGAATCAATTATTGAAATGAGCCATAGACCTTTTGCAAATTTAGCTGAGATGCATGAAACGATGATTAGACGTTGGAATCGTGTCGTGCGGCCAAAAGATGAAGTTTTTATTGTTGGTGATTTTTTATATAAAGGAAGTGCGCAAGAAGCCAATGAATTATTGCGGCGTTTGAGAGGTAGAAAGTATCTGATTCGCGGTAATCATGAGAAATATTTCAATCAGCCAGAATTCGACACCGCGCTTTTTGAATGGGTGAAGGACTATCATACTTTCAAAGAAAATAAGCAACAATATGTCTTGTTTCATTATCCAATTTTAGAGTGGGAAGGTTATTTTCGTGACAGTATCTTAATTTACGGTCATGTGCATAACAATAATTCGGCATACTTTGCTAAAACGCTAGGTCCGAATGCTGTGAATGTAGGAGCGGATATGTTAGATTTTACACCGATTAGTCAGACACAAATTTTGGAATTGGTAGCTAAACGCAAACAAGAACAATAAGAAAAGCCAGCTAGTTGTATGTGTTTTACACCTAGCTGGTTGTTTTGCTTTTAGCCTCACGAATATTTTTTTCGTTTAATTCCAAAATTCGAATGCGCATTTCTAGCTCTTCTTTCACATAATTAGCCACTAATGCCACAAATGGTTCAGTATCTCCTGTTCGTTGTGTGTTGGCGAGAGTTTCCATATAAATTTGTCTAGATTTTTTGTCTGGCTGAATATTTGTGATTGGAAAACCATTGCTTGTCAGCGCAAATTCCATTAAAAGTCTGGCTGTCCGACCATTACCATCAGTGAATGGATGGATACTCACAAATTTTTGATGAAGTAAGGCTGCATATTCAACTGGATGTAAGGTAGGTGCGATTTCTTGTGCCCAATAGATTAAGTTGGCCATCTCTTGACGAATCAGGTAAGGATCTGTGTAATGTATGCCGACTACACCATACGGATAAGCAGCATTTAGTCGATACATTCCTGCTAATTCAACTTTATCCGCGGATTTGATCGTTACGAGTTGATTGATTTTTTGGATGATTTCTTCGTTTAAGGGCACCTGTCCTAAGGCTAGTTCGTAAACAAAATCCAAAGCTTTTCCTAAATCAAGCGTTTCTAAAATTTCTTTGACAGGTGTAGCATGTATCGTAGCACCTGTTTCTAAGATGGCTGCTGTTTCATATTTGTCCAAGGTACCACCTTCGAGCGCATTAGAAGACCAAACGTGTTCGATCTTTTTTTCGCGTTCAATTGCTTCAACTTGCCCTTTTGTCAGTGGACGAAATTGATCCATTTTACATTTTAAAGTATCTAATTCACGAAAATCCATGGCACACCTCCTGCATTTGTTGTTTATTTGTATTCTATCATGTTTTGAGTTTGATGAGAAATAAAAACTAGCTACTTTTCTTTGTAGCTAGTTTAGTGATTGATTATTCCATTAAGTCAACGAGTAAGTCGCCAAATTCTTGAGTGGAAAGTAGCGTGGCCTCTTTCATCGCTTGGGCAAAATCACTGGTGACTGTTTTATTGCGAATGGCATGTTCAATCGCGCAAATAATCCGATGACTCGCTGCCTGCCAACCGACATAATCAAGCATCATGCAAGCAGATAAGAGTAGCGAACATGGATTGGCTTTTCCTTGACCGGCGATATCGGGTGCCGTGCCATGAGTCGCTTCAAAAATCGCGTGTCCGGTGTGATAATTGATATTTCCACCTGGTGCAATGCCGATGCCACCGACTTGAGCAGCTAAGGCGTCAGAAATATAATCGCCATTTAAGTTACACGTCGCAATCACATCATATTTTTCTGGATAAAGTAAGATTTGTTGTAAGAAATTATCTGCAATCACATCTTTAATGATCAATTTACCAGCTTTTTGGGCATCATTAAGGGCTTTTTGAGCGGCTTCTTTACCTTCTTTTTTTGCGATTTTTTCAAAAGTCTGCATGGTAAAGCATACATCGGTATATTTTTCCTCTGCTAAATCATAGCCCCACTTTTTGAAATGTCCCTCGGTAAACTTCATGATATTACCTTTATGCACTAAGGTGACAGATTTTCGCTTATTCGCTAAAGCATAGTCAATCGCAGCGGCAATTAGACGTTGGCTTCCTTCTTTGGATACGGGTTTGATTCCAATCGATGAAGTTTGTGGGAAACGAATTTTTTGGACACCAAATTGTGTTTTTAACACTTCGATTAATTGTGTCGTTTCTGCTTGACCAGCGAGAAACTCGATTCCTGCATAGACATCTTCAGTATTTTCGCGGAAGATGACCATATCTGTTTTTTCGGGATGTTTTAAAGGACTAGGAACGCCGGAAAAATAGCGAACAGGACGCACACAAGCAAATAAATCAAGCGTTTGGCGCAAGGTCACATTTAATGAGCGAAATCCTTCGCCAATGGGTGTCATTAAGGGTCCTTTTAAAGCAAGTTTAGCTTCTTGAATCGTTGCTAAAGTTTCATCAGGAAGATAGGTGCCAAATTTTTCAAAAGCCGTTTGTCCAGCATAAATTTCTTGCCACTGAATGGTTTTTTGTCCGTGATAGGCTTTATAAATGGCAGTATCAATGACTTTTTTGGAAGCTTGCCAAATTTCTGGACCGATGCCATCTCCTTGAATAAAAGGGACAGTTAATTGATTGGGTACTTGTAGTTGTCCGTCTTTGATTGATAAATAACTCATCTTCTGACCTCTTTTCTTATTTCGTTGCTTGTTTTCTGATAATCATTGGTAAGATACCGCCGTTTTGGTAGTAACGCAAATCAGCTGGGGAATCAAACCGCAATTTTGTGGTAAAGGTAATGGTTTGTCCGTCTTTATTTTGTGCAGTCACAGTAATGGCTTGATTGATTTGTGGCTTTTCAGGGAAATCAATACTAAAGACTTCTTCACCGGTTAAGCCAAGACTTTGAGCGGTTTCTTGATTGGTGTATTCAAGTGGGATTAAGCCCATCATTACAAGGTTAGAGCGATGAATTCGTTCAAAACTTTCAGCAATGACCGCTTTCACTCCAAGTAATTGTGTTCCTTTGGCCGCCCAGTCACGTGAAGAGCCCATGCCGTAATCTTTACCCGCTAAGATAATCGTCCCAATGTTTTGTTTTTGATAGTTCATCGCCGCATCATACATACTCATCACTTCATCAGTAGGTAAGAAACGTGTGAAACCACCACTAATTTCTGGTACAAGTTGGTTTTGCAAGCGAATATTGGCCAAAGTTCCGCGCATCATTACTTCATGGTGACCACGTCTTGAACCAAAGGAGTTAAAATCGCGGTATGGCACATTTCGGCTACTCAAATATTTTCCAGCTGTTGAATCTAAACCGATGCTACCGGCTGGCGAAATATGGTCGGTTGTGACAGAATCACCTAATTTGGCTAACACTCTGAGATTTTCTAAAGCAGTATGGCTAGGTAATTCAGCACTTAAATCTTCAAAGAATGGTGGATTGGCGATGTAGGTCGAATTTTCATCCCAGGCATAACAATCACTGCTTGTCGTTTGGATTTCATTCCAACGTTCATTGGCATCAAATAAGTGTGCATAGGCCGCTTTAAAGGCTTCTTTTGAGACGTATTTTTGAATATAGCTTTCGACTTCTTCGCTACTTGGCCAAATGTCTTTTAAGTAGACTGGCTTGCCTTCTTTATCCGTACCTAGGCTTTCTTTGGTTAAATCCTTGCGCACTGTTCCACAAATAGCATAAGCGACAACTAGTGGTGGAGAAGCGAGATAGTTGGCTTTAATTAATGGATGAATCCGCCCTTCAAAGTTGCGGTTACCAGAAAGTACGGCACTTGCGAGAAGTTGGCTGTCGGTCACTGCTTGGGTAACTTCTTCATCTAATGGACCAGAATTTCCGATACAAGTGGTGCAACCATAACCTACAAGATAAAATCCTAATTGCTCAAAATAGGGCAGTAAACCACTTGCCTTTAGATAGCTTGTTACTACTTTAGAGCCAGGTGCGAGAGAAGTTTTGACATATTTAGGGACAGTTAATCCTTTTTCAACAGCTTTTTTAGCTAATAGTCCAGCAGTCATTAAAACGGATGGATTACTTGTGTTGGTACAGCTAGTAATCGCCGCTAGTAATAAATCACCGGTCTTTAAGGTATCCGTCGTGCCATCTTGCCAATGAATCGTGGTTTGTTTGGTTAATTCTTCTTCAGGTAAACCAAAACCTTTAGGACCACTTGGCGCAGTGACAGATTGAGTGAAATTTTGGGCGACTTGGGATAGGCTGATACGATCTTGTGGACGTTTTGGCCCAGCAAGAGAAGGTTCGATTTGACTTAAATCAATTTCGATAACCTTGGTATAAGTTGCTTCTTGCTCTTCATCATAGAATAGTTGGTTGGCTTTGGCATAGGCTTCTACTTGGGCAATCAATTCAGGCGTTCTGCCGGTTAAAGCTAAATAGTCTAAAGTTTCTTGGTCAATTGGACAGTAGCCGCAAGTTGCTCCGTATTCAGGTGCCATATTTGCTAAAGTGGCACGGTCAGCAAGGCTTAATTGATGGTAGCTTGGTCCGAAATATTCGACAAATTTCCCAACGACTTTTTCATTACGTAAAGTTTCAGTGACAAAAAGGGCTAGGTCAGTGGCGGTTGTGCCCGTCGCGAGTTGACCGGTAAAACGAACGCCAATGACTTCAGGCGTAGGAAAATAAGAAGCTTCTCCTAATATAGCGGCCTCAGCTTCAATCCCGCCGACACCCCAGCCGAGCACACCTAAACCGTTAATCATCGTGGTATGTGAGTCGGTTCCTTGAAGGGTATCTGGGAATAGCAGACCTTCTTTTTCGATGACAACAGGGGATAGTGATTCAATATTGACCTGATGAATAATCCCAGTTTCAGGAGGGACGACATCAAAGTTTTCAAAAGATCCCTGCGCCCATTTTAAAAATTGATAACGTTCCATATTGCGTTCAAATTCGCGCTTAGTATTTAAGGTGATGGCTTGCGGATTACCAAAAGCATCGACTTGAACAGAGTGGTCGACAACTAAAGTAACAGGAATTTCAGGATTAATTTCTTTGGCTGAACCGCCTAATTTGACCATCGCATCACGCATTGCCGCTAAATCGACAACTGCAGGTACGCCAGTAAAATCTTGCAAAACGACCCGCTCTACTTTAAAAGGAATAACCCCTGTAGGATTTTTCGCATCATAGTGAATCAAATATTTTAACGCTTCTTCGGTGATTTCTTCGTTTTGATGGCGTGCGACACTTTCTAATAAGATACGTATAGCATATGGAAGTTTGTGGATATTTTCTTGATAATGTTCGGCAATTTTAACTAAGTCAATATAATGGAAAGGTTGTTGATTTACGATTAATTGGCTTTTAAAGGTCATAGCACTCGTCCTTTCTGTGATAAAAATACGTTATAACTAGCATAATTATACGATTTTCAGAAAACTTTGTAAACTTTTTTATTAAAAATATTTCATTTTTTCGTTATCGTGTTATAATGATATTCAAATGGAATTACCCGAATATTACGAAGAAAGAAGGGGTTTAGTGATGACGAATGCCAAAAATAAAGAAGAATATGTGAAGAAGCTATCATTGTTATGTCAGGAAAATGATAAGATAGAAATGCAACTTTATACAAAATATCAAGTAAAAAGAGGCTTGCGTGACGAAAATGGGAAAGGTGTCTTAGCAGGCTTAACGACGATTTCTACAATTTATCCAGACAAGAAAGTCAACGGAGAAGTGGTTTCTGAGCGCGGTGAGTTGCGTTATCGTGGAATAGATATCAATGAATTGGTAGAAGGTTTTGTTTCACAGAATCGGTATGGATTTGAAGAAGTTGCATATTTATTACTTTTTGGTAACCTTCCAAGCGCATCGGAGTTGAAACAGTTTAAAGCAGAATTAAATGCCAGACGAACTTTGCCTACGAATTTTGTACGAGATGTCATCATGAAAGCTCCCTCTGCCAATATTATGAATTCCTTGGCGCGTAGTATTTTAACTTTGGCTAGCTATGATGAAAAGGCGGATGATATCTCAATTGAAAATGTATTAGATCAATCCTTGATGTTGATTAGTGTTTTTCCGATGATTGCGATTTATGCTTATCATGCGTATAATCACTACGACCAAGGGGAAAGTATGTATATTCATAATCCAAAAGGTGATTTGAGTACAGCGGAAGTCATTTTGAAAATGTTGCGTCCTGACCAAAAATATACCAAGCAAGAAGCGCAAACTTTAGATATGGCTCTGGTCTTGCATATGGAACACGGGGGCGGGAATAATTCTACTTTTACAACGCGGGTAGTTACCTCAAGTGGGACTGATACGTATTCAACGATTGCGGCGGCTTTAGGTTCATTAAAGGGACCAAAACATGGGGGCGCCAATATCAAGGTAACGCAGATGATGGCGGATATGAAAGAACATTTACCCAAAGATTATACCGAAGAAGATGTTCGTAATTATTTAACAGCCGTCTTGAATAAACAAGCTTTTGATCATAAGGGTTTGATTTATGGGATGGGGCATGCGATTTATTCAAATAATGATCCTCGGGCGTCGATTTTTAAACGCTATGTATCAAAGTTAGCCGAAGAAAAAGGGAGTGCAGCATCACAGGAATTTGAGCTCTATTCCATGGTGGAACGAATTGCGCCGGAAGTGATTGCTCAAAAACGTAAAATTTATAAAGGAGTTAGTGCGAATATCGACTTCTTTAGTGGCTTTGTATACGATATGCTTGGCTTGCCGCAGGAACTCTATACGCCGATTTTTGCGATTGCGCGGATTGTCGGTTGGTCAGCACATCGAATTGAAGAATTAGTCAATACACAAAAGATTATCCGTCCTGCTTATATGGAAGTAACCGAAGATATCGAATATGTAGATTTAGACGAAAGATAAGGAAATAGACAAATGAATCTTTAGGTGAGATTTGTTTGTCTATTCCTATTTTTTAAAACAAAAAAGCCATCCAGTAAAAACTGAATGACTTTTTGTACTCTTGATAGAAAATCTTAAAGTTTTTTGTTGTAGAATTCGACAACTAGTGATTCGTCGATTTCTGGGTTTAATTCGTCACGTTCTGGTAAACGAGTTAATGAACCAGCTAATTTTTCTTCGTCAAAGCTTACGAATGCTGGACGTCCAACAGTAGCTTCAACAGCATCTTTAATTACTGATACGTTTTGAGATTTTTCACGAACGCTGATAACTTGACCAACTTCAACATGGTATGAAGGGATATCAACGCGTTTGCCATCTACTAAGATGTGACCGTGGTTAACTAATTGACGTGCTTGACGACGAGTAGTTGCAAGACCTAAGCGGTAAACAACGTTATCTAAGCGTTGTTCTAGTAAGATCATGAAGTTAACCCCGTGTTTACCTTCGCGGATTTTGCTAGCTTTCACGAATAAGTTACGGAATTGACGTTCATTCATTCCGTACATGTGACGTAATTTTTGTTTTTCAGCCATTTGTTGACCGTATTCAGAACGAGCGCCACGACTTGATGGTCCATGTTGACCTGGTGCGTATGGGCGACGTGCTAATTCTTTACCTGTACCTGATAATGAGATACCTAAACGGCGTGAGATTTTCCATGATGGTCCTGTGTAACGAGACATTTAAAAATTCCTCCAATGTATGAAATATAGTATATCGTTGGAGTAAAATAATCCGTTTGAAAAATTCATAGTTCATGTAGTTTATTCTTCAATCTTCACCTTTGCAGCCGCGGTTACTCAATTGAACTTAACATTAAGCGATAAACTAGGGATGGTCTATTATCTTTCTGCTGCATTATTTTACACAAAGCACATTATAGCTGATTGGACAAGCGCTTGTCAACTGAATTTGCACGCTTACGAATAAAAAGGAAGACAAAAGTAAAAGGTATCCTATTTATAATCAGACATAAAGCAGATAGTGAAAAATTTTCAGGAAAAGCGTGAACTTTTTCATTAAATGTCCTTTACAAATGTCAATTGCATTATTAGAATAAGAATGATGTTGATAGAAGGCGTCAGATGAAAATTTAAGGAGTGAAAAGATGAATCCAGTATCCCCATTATTTGAGAAGATTGATTCTTCTATTGAAAAGAAATTAGACCTAATCGAAAGTAGTTATGTACGCTATGCTGTGCGTGCGATGTTAGCTTGTTTATTCTTGACATTAGGGACAGCGATTGCCTTTGCAGTTGCGATGAATGGTGACAAATTGGTACCTGGTTTAGGTAAATTCTTATTTGCCTTCATGTTCAGTTGGTCACTGGTTATGATTTTGTATATGAACGCTGAATTAGGAACTTCAAATATGCTTTATGCCACTGTTGGTGTGTTCCGTAAGAAAATGACCGTTGCTAAAGCTTTGAAATTATTATTTACCTGTGTATTTTTTAACTTAGTCGGTGGTATTATTTTTGCCTTTTTCGTATCTTTAACCGGTCCTTTCCAAAACTTAGCGCCAGATAACTATATGTATGCTGGGATTGCAGCTAAATTAGCAAAACCAACTCTACAAATTTTAGCAGAAGCGATGTTTGCCAATATTGTCGTAAATACTTCAGTTATTGTCAGCTTACGTATGAAAGATGATGCGGGTAAAGTTCCTGCGATTATCTTCATTATCTTTATCTTCGCATTCTTAGGTTATGAACACGTGATTGCTAACTTCCCAGCCTTCTCTTTAGCATTCTTTGCTTCAGGTGGTAATATTCCTGGCATGGACGTGGCACATATCGTTCACAATCTAGTTTTTGCTTTCATCGGTAACTATATCGGTGGTGGCTTGGTAATTGGTTTAGTCTATGCTTGGTTAAACAGCTCAAAATCAAAATATGTGGATTAATCATTTTCCCGTTGCTTATTTGTAAAGGTAAGTAGCGGGATTTTTTTGCGTATTGTGTATAGTGTGGTGATTTTTAACGTAATTCATATTGATATTTGCCAGAATGCGAAATTTTTAGTAAAGTAGACGCATACATAAAAGTTGGGGGATAGTTTGAAGATGAATCGAAAATTAATTGCATTTGATATCGATGGGACAATATTAGATAAGAATTTACAGGTGTTGCCTAGTACGCGGATGGCGATTGAAAACTTGCGAGCTCAAGGGCATTATGTGACATTGGCGACTGGTCGTTCACGTGTATTGGCCAAACCGGTCATCGATGCTTTAAACTTTGAAAACTACATTGTATGTAACGGGGCCGCGGCTTTTAAAGATAATCAGCAAATTCATAAACAACTCTTACCGATGGATTCGCTAAAAGCCTTAAAAGAAGAGGTAGTACCTTTAGGAATTGATGTGGCTTTAGTAGGTTTAGATGAAACAAAGCGGATTACTTCTTTAGATTTACCTAAAATGACCGATGCGATGGAGTCATTTGGATCAACTTTACCAAATTTAGATCCACAATTTGCCAAAGAGGAAGATGTTTATGCGGGATTGGCTTTTTATTCAGCGAAACATGAAGGTCGTTTCGATGAAAAATATCAAGATTTGCGTTTTGTTCGTTGGCACCCAAATTGTGTGGATGTCCTAACGCAAGGGATTTCCAAAGCAGCGACGATTTTGAAAGTGGCTAATGATTTAGATATTCAGCAAGAAGACATCATTTGTTTTGGTGATGGAATGAATGACCGCGAAATGCTATCAATGGCTGGTGTCGGTGTGGCGATGGGGAATGCCAATGCTGAAGTACAAAAACATGCAGATTTAGTTACCCAAGATCATAATTCAGATGGGATTTACCATGCATTGAATCAATTAGGCTTAATCACAGCATAACAATATTTAAAAA
>NZ_JAKUDS010000031.1 GCF_023221775.1 Enterococcus cecorum
AAGATAGCCAACCCTTGATATTCAAAGGTTTACCTATCTTTTTGATTTTTACAAGTGATAAACTCGGGGTTTTAACAAAGTACATCTCTTTACCATCGTTCAGAATCTAAAATTTCCCCCTAACTAATAAAAACAGCCCCTAGAAGCTCGGCTAACTTCTAGAGGCTATCTGATTTTTTAAAGTGCAGCATCTGGCACAAATACGAGATGTTCATTAACAAAGGTGTCAAATCCTAATTCACTTAGCTCACGGCCATAACCCGAATTTTTGATACCGCCAAACGGTAATTCTGGATGAGACGCCCAACCGAAATTGATGAAAGTCATGCTAGTTCGATTTTTTCAGCAACTTCTTTGGCATGTACGACATCTTTAGAAAAGACCGTGCTACCTAAACCATAGCTTGAATCATTTGCCAGTTCGATAGCTGCTTCTTCTGAGTCCACTTGATAAATAGAGGCTACCGGACCAAAGATTTCTTGGTTATAGATTGGATTGTCCTTAGTAATATCCGTCAAAACAGTCGGCATCACGAAATTACCTGGATGATCAATCGTTTCATCGCCATAAACAACGGTTGCGCCATGATCTTTGGCTAGCTTGATTTGTGCTAAGACTTGTTTTTTCGCCGTGGCTGAAGACAATGGTGCTAAGGTTGTTTCAGGATTCATCGGGTCGCCCCACTCCTCGTAAGCCATTATTTTGACTATAGTCTAGCACTACAAGATGGCTCGTACAAGATATTTTGCGTCCTTTCATTTTCCTTTTGACTTTCACGCAACCGGTTGCTATAATAAAATCAAATAAAACGAAAAGAGGATGAATCATGAAAAAAGGTTTTGTATTTGATTTAGATGGTGTGATTACCGATACGGCGAAATTCCACTATATCGCTTGGAAAGAATTAGGCCATGAATTAGGCATTGAGATTGATTTACAATTTAATGAACAGCTTAAAGGAATCAGTCGCATGGATTCACTTGAACGAATCTTAGTCCATGGTGGCCGTGAAAATGATTTTACTGCGGAACAAAAAGAAGAACTCGCAGCAAAGAAAAATCAACATTATGTGACTTTACTACAAAAATTAACACCCGAAGATTTATTACCTGGTGTGAAAGACTTTTTAGACCAAGCTCAAGCGCTAGGTATTCCTTGTGCGATTGCTTCAGCTTCTAAAAATGCCCCATTTATCCTAGAAAAATTAGGTGTCATTGATGAATTTGATGCCATTGTCGATCCTGCCACCTTAACAAAAGGCAAACCAGACCCTGAAATTTTTGTTAAGGCCTGCGAATTAATTCATGTGGCTCCAGGTGATGCAATCGGTTTCGAAGATGCACAAGCTGGTATTCAAGGAATCAAAGGGGCTGGTATGTATGCAGTCGGTGTGTCTACCGGTGAAGCCTTAGATGGGGCAGATAAAATCATCACTCACTTTACTGAAATTACGGCAAAAGAATTAAGCGAAATATAATCCTAAGCATCATTCAAAAGTTATAATTTTACTGTGAGTCCATTTTAAAAGTATTGGCGCATCATGCTCATTATCAGGTCGATTTTTTCAAAACTTTGGAATCCAAAACAGTATAAGTATTTTCCCATAAAGCGAGCATAGACTGTACTTTATGGGAATTTTTTTACTTGTATGCACGATATTTGAATAGATTCACTACGCCTTGAGCGACTAAAAACACTCGCAAGGTAGGCCGTTTATCGTCAAACATTCTCCCTCCAGACTACTCTCTTTCTCAATATTGTGCTAATAATTGATTTTTCTTTTTGATAATGCGGTCTCTGGCATTTTTTATTTTTTTCACTGACATTCCTAACTCTACGGCAATTTGCTTATTATCCTTTCCTTCTTGCGTCTTTTTAAAAACAATAAACTCTAATTGTGATAATTTGAGCAATAATTCTTCTAAAATTTCACTGCTTAGGATCGCATCAACCGGTGTTTGGTTATTTATAAACATCATATCATAAATTGCAGACTCTTCTTCTACTTTATCCCAACTTATCTTATCAATATTACTCGTTCTTTTATAAGCGTTTTGATAACGAATGATACTACTTAAATGATTACGCAAAACCTTACTATAATAGCTAGCAAAACTAATATTTAAATGATGATTAAAGCTCCGATAAGACTCAACAAATGCAATCCAGGCCTCTTGTTCGATATCCTCATTATCATAGTCAACAAAATAATATTTTCTTTGATAACGATTTAGAATGGGGCGAAATCGTTCAAATTCATTGGTTAGTTCGCTGGTCGATAAATAATTGAGATTTCTTAATGGTTCCACAAAAATCACTTCTTTCTGTTTTTTGCGCTATTATCGTATCATGATATTGAAACCGTTTTTCTCATTTAATTATTCAAATTCTCGGAGAAATAAAAAAATACGAATCTACCACCAAAATCGGCAATAAATTCGTATTGTAAAATTATTTTAATCTCATTTTTCCTTCGTTTGCTTGCTTAATTCTGCTAGTTTTTGCGCAAGTTGAGCGAGTTGGGTTTCATTCCAAGGTGAGTTGCGGCGGTAATCTTGGTAATGAATTTCTTGTTGGTGCTGATGGATTTGTTTTTCAACCTTTTGCACTGATTTGTATAATTCACGGGCCGAAGTTCTCAGCGCTCCTTGTGAGAAGATGACCCACTGTTCAGCTAAGTCACTCGTGGCTACAGTGACTTGCGTTAATAGGTTATTTAATTGGCCGGCTGTGCGTTCAATGTAGCTATCTGCGGTCTCGCCTTCTTGAGTGAAAATCACTTCAAGTTGGTATTTTTCATAGCTTTGGGTAATGCCTGGAACGAGTTGCGCATCAAAGACCACCATAATTTGAATCCCTTCATATTTGGCATAGTTAGACAGGCGGTTCAACAAATCTTCGCGGGCTTCTTCTAAACGATCTTGTTTCTTTAAGACTGCTAATTCTGGCCAAGCACCAATCATATTATACCCATCGACAATCAATAATTGTTTTTTCATCATTTATCCTCGCTTAAAGAAGGCTTCATACATTAACAGACTCGCAGCGACACTGGCATTGAGACTTTGCACATGACCCGTCATCGGAATCGTCAACATTTGATCGACTTCTTTTTTCAATCCGGGGGCCATCCCTTTTCCTTCATTGCCAATGATTAGCGCCACCGAACCAGAAGCATTCCAATCCCGATAATTCACGCCTTGCATATCGGTCCCAAAAATCCAAAATCCTTGCTCTTTTAATTGACTGATGGTCTGTTGGAGATTAGTCACGCGGGCGATTGGCACATGTTCGACGGCTCCAGTTGAAGTCTTGACCACAATCGGTGTGATACCAACGGCGCGGTGTTTCGGAATAATTACACCATCGACTCCGGTAGCATCAGCCGTTCTAAGAATAGAGCCAAAGTTATGCGGATCTTCTAAGCTGTCTAAAATTAAGAAAAATGGATTTTCTTTTGTTTGGTCCAGTAATTGCGCTAAAGAAAGATATTCATAAGGCGTAATGGTTAATACGACCCCTTGATGGACCGCTTGATTACTTAGACTATCGAGTTTGGCTTTGGGTACCCATTTGATTGGTAGGTGTTGGGCTGCGGCTAAGTCTTTTAATTGTTGGACCTTTTCACCTTTGAGACTGTCTTGAATAAATAGCTTGTTGCCGCGACCTTGCTGGATGGCCTCAAGTGTCGCATGCATCCCAAATACAAATTCATCACTAGCTAGCCCTTGATTTTCGCTTGGTTGGCGTTTTATTTTTTCTGTTCTTTTTTGATTGAGATTTCGTTTTTTATTTGGTTTCGTCATGATTCGCCTCCTATTTCTCTGATACACCATTGGATGAGTTCTTCCATTCGCTCTATTTGCTTGGTTAAATACAGATAGCCCATCAAAGCTTCAAAACCCGTCGAGATGCGGTAAGTTAAGATATCGGCATTTTTCGCACTGGTATGACTCTTGCTGTTGCGCCCCCGACGATAGAAATCGACTTCTTTTTCAGTCAGTAGTTCAGCATCTAGCATGGCTTGCATCAACTTTGCCTGCGCTTTTGCCGAAACGTATTTAGTCGCAGTATGGTGCAACTGATTGGGGCGCGTCTTTCCTTGATTTAATAAGTACTCACGGATATACACTTCATAAATCGCATCGCCCATATACGCCAATGCCAGGCCATTTAATTGTTCAAAATCTTTCATTAGCCTTTTCTCCATCTCGTTCCTTGGGCAGTATCTTCTAAAATAATGCCTTGTGCTTTAAGCAAATCGCGAATTTCATCACTACGAGCAAAGTTGCGTTCCTTGCGTGCTTGATTGCGTTCTTCAATTAATTTTTCGATTTCATCATCTAATAATTCTTGGCTAAATTCAATGCCAAAAACGGCTAACCATCCCTGTAATTGTTGGATTGCTTGTTGGAGCACTGGTTTTGAAACTTCTTCATTATTCGCATAAACGTTCAACCATTTAGCCAATTCATAGGCCACAGTGATTCCATTGGCGGCATTGAAGTCATCGTCCATTTCAGCGACAAATTGTTCTTCTAATTTCGCTAACTCATCTAAGTGAATAGCATCGTTAGCTAGTTCATCTAGCGCGCTATCTAATCTAAATTGCGCATTTTCCAAGGCAGTTTTTAGTTTTTGTAAGTTATTTTCTGCTTCTTGTAATGTTTTTTCACTATAACAGATTGGACGACGGTATTGGGTAGTCGCCATGAAGAAGCGCAATACTTGTGGGTCAATTTCTTGAATAATATCATGAACCGTCACAAAGTTGCCAAGTGATTTACTCATTTTTTCTTGCGTTTCGCCAACGGTCACAAACCCATTATGCAGCCAATAATTCGCAAAAGGATGACCTGTCTTGGCTTCACTTTGGGCAATTTCATTTTCATGGTGTGGAAATTCCAAATCTTGACCACCACCATGAATATCGATGGTATCGCCTAAATGTTTGGTCGCCATTACAGAACATTCGATATGCCAACCCGGACGACCTTGCCCCCATGGTGAATCCCAAGAAATTTCGCCTTCTTTGGCTTTTTTCCATAACGCAAAGTCAAGTGGATCTTCTTTTTGGGCTTGTTCACTACCGGTTCGTTGACTGGCGCCGATTTCTAATTCATCGATGGATTGGTCACTTAATTTGCCATAGTCTTTGAATTTGCGGGTGCGGTAATACACATCGCCATTCGATTCATAAGCATAGCCTTTGTCTACCAACACTTGCACAAAATCAATAATATCTTCAATGTGATCCATGACGCGTGGATTCAAGGTTGCTTCTTTGATATTTAGCGCATGAGTATCAGCTTTGAAGGCATCGATAAAGCGTTGCGCCACTTCAGGTGCAGTGATTTGCATTTCTTTGGCCGCTTTAATAATTTTATCGTCCACATCGGTAAAGTTGGATACATAATTGACCTCATACCCACGATATTCAAAATAACGGCGAATTGTGTCAAAAGCGATACTGCTGCGGGCGTTTCCGATATGGATGTAATTATAAACGGTTGGACCGCAGACATACATCTTGACCTTGCCAGCTTCTAGTGGTTTGAACGTTTCTTTTTGTCTTGTTAAGGTGTTATATATTTTAATCATGAGCTACCTTCTTTCCATTTAATCGAACTATTTTGGCTGGTGTACCAACCGCGGTGGCATTGGCTGGAATATTCTGTAAAACGACTGATGAAGCACCGATTTTACTATTTTCACCAATCACAACTGGCCCTAAAATTTGCGCATGAGCAGATATCAATGCGCCATCTTTGACCGTTGGATGTCGTTTTCCGCAGTCTTTGCCCGTACCGCCAAGTGTGACTCCGTGAAAGAGCGTCACATTATCGCCGACTTCTGCTGTTTCACCAATCACTACACCCATGCCGTGATCGATAAATACGCCTTTGCCAATGACAGCGCCAGGATGAATTTCGATTCCAGTAAAAAAGCGCGTCATCTGAGCATGCATACGGGCTAATAGATAAAGATGATGGCGGTATAAGAAGTGTTCCCACCGATGCCAAAATAACGCATGAAATCCTGGATAAGTCAGGACAATTTCTAAAGTAGTACGCGCAGCAGGATCATTACGCTTGGTTGCGGCAATCGCTTCTTTCATCCATCCCATAGAATCCCTTCTTTCTTTTATTTTTTCAACTATTTTATGTATCTTTTCTTCATGGAACGCGACAACAAACATGGAGCTAGAAAATAACCTTTTGCTTGGAGCTGACCGACCCAGCTCACATCCATGTAATCGGCGTTCAGCAGCTAGACATTGTGAAATTCGCCCTACCGCTTGTGAAAATCTCCTTTCATCCGATTTTCTCAGCGGTAGGTAAGCACACGAATTTCTTCATGTATGAGCAAGCTGCTTCACGACCTCAATCTGTGCTCGGCGACTAGCCACTTCGGCGTATAAGCCAGCTCGTCTGGGAAAGTCTTTGCTTCTCGAACTTTCCCGACGTTCTGGACAAACTTATCCGCTCGTGGCTGACCGAATCGCCTCACATCCTTATAATTAAATAAGCGTCTTTTAACCGTTTTGTTTGGTTAAAAGACGCTTGTTTGGCGTGGTTCCACTTTTATTCACAGAAATTTTCTGCCTTAAATAGATAACGGTCTATTTTGCCGTTTTTAGTTTGGGCTAAAACCACTCCCAGGTGCATTTCATCTGCTTGTTTGATTGCTTCCACCAACCGCAACCTCTCTATAAAACGTTACAGATTACTTCGCCTGTTCTTCGTGTTTGAGATTATAAGACTTGATTTAAATGATTTAAAGCTTTTTCTTTACCTAATAAAGCCACAGTGTCTGGTAATTCTGGTCCGTGCATTTGTCCAGAAACAGCGACACGAATTGGCATAAATAAGTTCTTACCTTTAACGCCTGTTTCTTTTTGGACGGCTTTGATAGCTGCGCGAACATTGTCACTTGTTACTTCTTCCATCGCTTCTAATTGTGCTTTGAAGGTGGCTAAGACAGTTGGGACTGTTTCACCTGCTAGCACTTCTTTTGCTGCATCGTCTAAAACAGGGTGTTCGATGAAGAATAATTCAGAAACTTCCACGATTTGTGCTGCATAGCTCATTTGTGGTTGATATAAAGCGACTAATTGTTTCACCCAAGCTAAATCTTCAGCTGATAAATCTTCTTTGATGCGGCCAGCTTTTTGCAAGAATGGAACACACATTTCAGTTAAACGGTCAAGATCCATTTTCTTCATGTATTGGTTGTTAATCCATTCTAATTTCTTCGCATCAAAAGCCGCTGGTGACTTACTTAAACGATTTGGATCAAACATTTCGATTAATTGTTCTTGGCTAAAGATTTCGTCTTCGCCCACTGGAGACCAACCTAAAAGCGCGATAAAGTTAAACATCGCTTCTGGTAGGTAACCTAAATCACGATATTGTTCGATAAATTGTAGAATTGTTTCGTCACGTTTACTTAATTTCTTACCTGTTTCGCTATTGATGATGAGTGTCATATGACCGAATTTTGGTGGTTTCCAACCAAATGCTTCGTAAATCATCAATTGTTTTGGTGTGTTGGCAATATGGTCATCGCCACGTAATACATGTGTGATGCCCATCATGTGATCATCGACTGCCACGGCAAAGTTATAAGTTGGCATGCCATCACGTTTTTGAATCACAAAATCGCCACCAACATTGTCTGACTCAAAGACGATTTCACCTTTTACGATATCATCAAAACGGTATTCACGATTTTTTGGTACGCGGAAACGAATCACTGGTTTGATGCCTTGTGCTTCTTTTTGAGCTTGTTCTTCAGGTGTTAAGTGTGCACAAGTGCCAGCATAGCGAGGAATTTCGCCGCGTGCACGTTGAGCTTCACGTTCGGCTTCTAGCTCTTCTTCCGTACAGTAGCATTTGTAAGCCAAGTTGCTAGCAAGTAGTTGGTCAATTAAAGGTTGATAGATTTCTTTACGCTCAGATTGACGGTACGGACCTACTTTCCCTGGTTTTTGAGCAGACTCATCCCAGTTCATTCCTAACCAGTCTAAGTTTTCTAATTGGCTCTTTTCTCCATCCGCGATATTGCGTTTTAAATCTGTGTCTTCAATACGGATAATGAAGTCGCCGCCATTGTGACGTGCATACAGATAGTTAAATAACGCAGTACGAGCATTCCCGATGTGTAGATGCCCAGTTGGACTTGGAGCATATCTTACGCGTATTTTTGACATATTCTGTTCATCCTTTACAAAAATTTTTATACAAGTTTCAATTTAGTATACAGCTAAAATTGTACCCCCAAACATGAAAATAGTAAAGTGAAAATTACGAGAAATGGCGCTCGTTTTCATGGTTTGGCACAAGTTTCATGTATAACAATGGATAAGGTTGCCCCTCTTCGTCTAGGTCGGTGCGCTTATAGGTCACAAAGCCAAGATGTTCATAAAAACCAATTGCCTGTGGGTTTTGTTCGTTAACGGTTAATTCATTGACGTCAAAGTTTTTTATCGCATACCTTAGCAACTGTTTGCCGATGCCTTGACCACGCGCATTGACTTGAATAAACAACATTTCCAAACGCTGGTCTGCTACACCGATAAAACCGAGTAGTTCTCATTGTTTAGATAATGCAATACAAAGGTGGGACACATGTTCTACAGCTTGAGGGACATATTGTTTAATGTTTTGAATTTCTTCTTTCGTTAAAAAAGTATGCGTGACCTTCACATTTGCCTCCCATAATTGAACAATGTGTTGAAGGTACGCATCACGTTGATCTAGTTCAAGTATTTGTATGCTCATGATTCCTTTTTATTTTTTGTGATGTCTTAGTGCGTATAGATCGTTTTAATTGTTCCACGTGAAACATTTTAGCTAATATAAGCTAGCACAAAAAAGAGAACAGCCAGTAACAGTGCCAAAATAGCTGTTTGTTTCATGCGTTGTTGCTGAAGTTGGACCGGCATGTTTTCATCCACGAGTAATGCCAATTGCGTTTGATGGAAAATACCGATGCGCATGGCTAAGATAAGCGCTAGAACACCTAAAGCCAAGAAAAAAACGGCGATTGGGAGAACCTGCGTCAATTGTAGGATTATTAGCAGTACTATCATGCATACATAGCAAAGTTTTTCTATCATGACTAAGACTTCTTTCGTAAAAAATTTTTTATACATATATCCTATCACTTTTCAATACACTTTCTCAACTCACTTTCATTTCATCTGCTGCTTTTCACTGCATTCCGCCACTTTTTGCTGCACTCCACCACTTTTTGCGCGCGAATAGCCTCTCGAACAAGCTGAGTATCTAAGCTAGCTCACATCACTAAGAACCAAAAAAGCTATTTTTCTCCGTTTGATTGAGAGAAAAATAGCTTCTATATTTTCATTTAGTTAATGCCGCGTCTTGAATGGGAAGGTTTGGCAAAAATCATGCGTCCAGCTGCCGTTTGTAAAGCAGAGGTGACCACCACTTCTAAGCGTTCATTCATATAATGTTGTCCGTCTTCTACTACGACCATCGTACCATCATCAAGATAAGCGACCCCTTGTTGACGCTCGGTCCCAGCTTTGACCACTTGGACTTCCATCGTTTCCCCTGGAATCACGACAGGTTTGACCGCATTGGCTAATTCATTGATATTCAACACAGGGACATTTTGAAATTCTGAAACCTTATTTAAATTAAAATCATTGGTGACCACGATACCATCCAATAATTTCGCTAGCTTAATTAACTTGCTGTCAACTTCAGAAATCTCTTCAAAATCGCCCTCGTACATCTCAACGGCAATGTCTTCTTCTTTTTGTAAAGCATTTAAAATATCTAAGCCCCGGCGGCCACGCACTCGCTTCAAACTGTCTCCTGAATCCGCAATATATTGTAACTCATATAACACGAAATTAGGAATCAGCAAAACACCTTCTAAAAATCCAGATTTGGCAATATCGTAAATCCGACCATCAATAATCACACTCGTATCTAAAATCTTATACTTGTGGAAATGGTCTTCAATTTTACGATCAAGCATCTGTTGTTCCACTTTGTTTTCAGGCTTTTTGGTCTTAATATTGAGTAATTTCTTCCACTCCTCAATTCGCGTCGTGCCGATACGAAAACCAAAATAGCCAAAAAGTACCATCAAAATAACAGGCATAAATCCTTTTAAGAACGGAATATCCCAACTATAAAAAGGAATGGACAAAATCGCCCCTAAAACAAGTCCAATAATCGTACCAAGTGTGCCAAATAATAGGTACATCAGGCTGAATTCGCTCAGTTTCTTTTCAATTTTTTGAATTCCTGTTGCAATGCTGTCGGCTAATAATAATGATAAAATAAAGAAAATAATTGCTCCGATTAAGCCGTTAGTCACATTGTTATTCAACATCATATTCTTCTCTTGTTGTAATGCTTGCCAGGCATAAGGCAGTAAGGAAATCCCTAGTGTCGTTCCAGCAAGCACGAATAAAATATTAATAATTCGTCGCTGCATACTTTAATCTCCTTTGTTCAACTATTTTGCGGACACTCAGCATAAGCCAAGCATCCTTGGTCTAATCTGTGCTTGGTGGGGTGCTACGTTGGCATATAAGCCGCCTTGGCTGGAAAAGTCCTACATCCATTGCTCTTTTCCGCCAATTCGGAATTTATCTGCTCGTAGCTAACCGCCCCGCCAAGCATCCTTGGTCTAATCTGTGATCGGTAGCTAGACATTTTGAAAATTCGCCCCGCCGATTGGGAAAATCTTTAATACTGACTGATTTTCTCATCGGTGGGTATACACGAATTTTCTCATGTCTGACCAAGCTACCTCACATCCTTGGTGTAATCTGTGATCGGTAGCTAGACATTTTGAAAATTCG
Source organism: Enterococcus cecorum (assembly GCF_023221775.1). Classification (GTDB taxonomy): domain Bacteria; phylum Bacillota; class Bacilli; order Lactobacillales; family Enterococcaceae; genus Enterococcus_E; species Enterococcus_E cecorum_A. Next base: position 10,850 of record NZ_JAKUDS010000031.1, read on the forward strand.
CCCCGCCGATTGGGAAAATCTTTAATACTGACTGATTTTCTCATCGGTGGGTATACACGAATTTTCTCATGTCTGACCAAGCTACCTCACATCCTTGGTGTAATCTGTGATCGGTAGCTAGACATTTTGAAAATTCGCCCCGCCGATTGGGAAAATCTTTAATACTGACTGATTTTCTCATCGGTGGGTATACACGAATTTTCTCATGTCTGACCAAGCTACCTCACATCCTTATTCTTAGCCAAAGACTTTTTTCATTGTTTCAGCCAAAGTAGAAACCCCGATAACTTCAATACCCGCTGGAATTTCTAAATTAGCTAAATTATTTTTAGGTACGAATACCCGTTTAAAGCCTAACTTTTGCACTTCTTTGATGCGTTGTTCGATAGCATTGACCCGTCTAATTTCCCCAGTCAAGCCGATTTCACCGATAAAACAATCCGTTGCCTGGGTGCCTTTTTCCTTGTAACTAGAGGCAATACTCACCGCAATGGCTAAATCGATTGCTGGCTCATTTAGCTTCACACCACCGGCTGCTTTTAAATAGGCATCTTGATTTTGCAATAACATTCCGGCACGCTTTTCCAAGACCGCCATAATTAAAGATACCCGATTAAAGTCCAGACCTGTCGTGGTACGCTTGGCATTTCCAAACATGGTGGGTGTAATCAAAGCTTGAATCTCCACTAATAACGGGCGCGTTCCTTCCATCGTCACCACAATTGCCGAACCAGTCGCTCCTTGCAGACGTTCTTCTAAAAAGACTTGCGAAGGATTGATGACTTCATGCAAGCCGTCTTCATGCATCTCGAAAATGCCGATTTCATTGGTCGAGCCGAAACGATTTTTCACCGCGCGCAAAATTCTAAAGGACTGTTGACGTTCTCCTTCAAAATATAACACGGTATCAACCATGTGTTCTAACATTCGTGGACCTGCTAGTGCCCCTTCTTTTGTCACATGACCAACGATAAAAATGGCAATCTGATTACTCTTAGCAATGCGCATCAACTCAGCGGTGGTTTCGCGGACCTGACTGACACTTCCCGCCATAGAAGAAATGCTTGGCTGAATCATGGTTTGAATCGAATCAATAATCACATAATCAGGTGAAAGTTGTTCGATGGCTTGACGAATGGCCTCCATATCATTTTCCGCATAGACATAAAAGGACTCATGCAAGACCCCTAAACGTTCCGCACGCATCTTGATTTGCTCGGCACTTTCTTCTCCCGATACATACAAGACTTTCCCTTGGGCCTTGGTTAGCTGCTCAGACACTTGTAATAACAGTGTCGACTTGCCAATACCCGGATCGCCTCCTAGTAAAATCAAGGAACCAGGAACCACACCACCACCTAGCACGCGATTCAACTCACCAATTTCTGTTTGGACGCGCGGTGTTTTTTTCGGCACTACTTCGGTAATTTTGGTTGGTTGGCTCTTGATTCCGGTAAACGAAACGGCTTGACGGACATCGGTGGTATTTTCGATTTTGACTTCCATCATTGAGTTCCAACTATTACAATTGGGACATTTCCCTAAATAACGTGGGGAAATATAGCCACAATGTTGACACTCAAATTGTGTTTTTGCTTTTTTTGCCACTGAAATCCACCTTTACTCTTGATTAGAAGAACCAAATCCACCGGTGCGCGTACTCATCGTTTCATCTTGGTCGGCTTTTAAAAATGGTAGGAAAATCCCTTGACCGATGCGTTCTCCTTTTTTGATTGTCACATCTGTCACACCAAAATTCACAAATTGAAACATGATATGGCCTTCGTTATCAGGATTGTTATAATAATCTGCATCAATGACTCCCACCCCGTTGGCCAATAACAAAAAGCGCTTCAATGGATTGCTAGAACGATTGGCCAGTTGTAAAAATTCATCTGTTGGCATATAAGCTTTAATCCCCGTTGGCACTAAGGTTGGTTTGAGTGTTTGTTGGGCTTTTTGAGCATCAAATAGTAAGTTTTTAATGGTCATCAAGCCAGCGCCACTTTTCCAAATGCTAGGAATCACTACATCTTCAGCCGCTTCAAAATCATAACCAGCAGCTTGATGGGTCGCCCGGACTGGTAAATGTAGGCCTTGGTCTTGATACTTTGTGATAATTTCAAATCCTCGCTTGCTAATCGTAAGGACCTCCTTTTAAATAATCATTGAATAAGTATATTTTAACATATCGGCGGCAATTTATCGCTAAAACGCTTCTATTTTTATGGATAATTTTAAATTTGGATAAAATTGCTCAAATGAATGGCGCATTTTTGGATAAAATGACAAGGCTAGATTGCAGATTGCTTTTTGATTGTATGACAATTAAAATGGAGAAAAAGACGAAAAAGGAGTATCAAAATGAATACAAACGACAAGCTGATAGATAAGTATCATCTTTCTTTGCACGAATCGCAATTGTTGCTCAAAAATAATCTTGTCACTTGTATTTATCAGGCTAGAAAGTTTGAAAATCTAAAAGCCACTCCTTTACAAATCAAACAAATCATCAAATATAATCGGGCAAAAGATGTCGCCGTGGATGAAGTCCTCACCATCGTTCATTTAAAACGCGGCTTTGAGTATTTGCTAAAAGCGACGGATGATCCTTTACTGGAAAAAGCAAAAAAAATAAACGCAATTGTTGCTAGTGAAGATGCCTTATTTCCGGGACTAATTCGCAATGGAGGAGTCGAGGTCAGCACACTACAAGGAAAATATATCCCTAAATTGAAAGATGAAGCAACTATCCAATCTGATTTTCAAAAATTATTAGATAGCGATTATTCTATCACCGAAAAAGTCCTACGATTATTTCTGTATATGAGCAAAAATCAAATCTTTTGGGATGGAAATAAAGATGCGCACTGATTTCAGCCAATGCGTTGATGTACAAATATGGCGTGGGACTATTATCCATTCCTGAAGCTGATTTTATCACTTTCAATGAATTTCTATCCAATTACTACCACAGCGATCAGACTAGTCAAGAAAGACAGCTGCTTCATTTTATGTATGATCATTGTATCTTTGGCATTGACTACCAATCTTAAACAAACGTATTTAGCAGATTCCTAATTGATTGGGTATCTGCTTTTTTTCAACAATTTGCAAAAAATGCATGACGAACGGGCGATTTTAGCGTAAAATGGATACAATCAATAATAAAGGGAAGATTACGAAATGATTCGAGAAAAGTTAAAAAATAGCAAACGAATTGTCATTAAGATAGGAACAAGTTCACTGATTTATCCAAATGGCAATATTAATTTATCTAGTATTGATGAGTTGGCCTTTGTCTTAGCTGATTTGAGCAACCAAGGAAAAGAAGTCATCCTCGTTACTTCTGGTGCGATTGGTGTCGGAATGAATCAGCTGCAGTTAAAGACGCGACCTAGCACGATTCCTGAGCAACAAGCCGTCGCCAGTCTCGGGCAAGCCACTTTGATGAACATTTACTCCCAACGTCTCGCAAGTTATGGTAAGTTAGCTGGCCAAGTCTTACTCACACGCGATGTGATTGAATATCCGGAAAGCCGAAAAAATGTTACCAACACCCTAGAACAACTTTTGCAGATGAAAATTATTCCGATTATCAATGAAAATGACACAGTTTCGGTCGATGAATTGGATCACTTGACGAAATTTGGTGATAATGACCAGCTGTCTGCCATCGTCGCACAATTAACCCAAGCGGACCTATTAGTGATGCTATCAGATATTGATGGTTTTTACTCCGATAATCCAAACACCAATCCTGAAGCTACCTTACACCACCATATCAGCAAAATCACGCCAGAAATCACCCAGCAAGCCGGTGGCAAGGGCAGTCAATTTGGCACAGGCGGTATGGCAAGTAAACTCAAAGCTGCCAAACGCATTTTAGACCATGATTTAGCCATGGTTTTAGCCAACGGAAAACAGCCGAAAATCATTTTTGACATTATTGAGGGTGCACCGATTGGAACACTATTTATGAAAAATAACTAATGAGGAGGAGATTCGATGACAGACATTAAAACGTTAGGCCAAACAGCTAAAGCAAGCGCCAGTCAACTCAGTTTGCTTTCGACCAAAACGAAAAATCAAATTTTAAACCAAATGGCTGAAGCACTGGAAGCAAACACCAAAAATATTATCGCCGCGAACCAAAAAGACTTAGCCAAAGCCGATGATTACGGGATTAAAGAAACGATGAAGGACCGCTTGAGATTGGATGAAGCGCGTATTCAAGAGATGGCTAACGGAATTCGCCAAGTTGCAACTTTACCCGATCCAATTGGTAATGTCGATAAAATGTGGCAAAATGCCGATGAACTCATGATTGGTGCCAAACGTGTGCCCCTAGGTGTGGTCGGCATGATTTATGAATCTCGTCCAAATGTAACAACCGATGCGGCGAGTCTGTGCTTTAAAACGGGCAATGCGGTCATCTTGCGTGGAGGAAAAGAAGCCTTCTACTCTAATCAGTTATTGGTGGAAATCATGCAAGCAGTCTTAGCACAAAACGACATTCATCCTGGTGCGATTCAGTTTGTCGATGATATCTCTCGTGAAGTCGTACAAGAGATGATGCGTCTCAATGACTATCTAGATGTCTTAATTCCACGTGGGGGCGCTGGTCTGATTCAAAACGTGAAAAAGCATGCGACGGTCCCTGTAATTGAAACGGGAACTGGTAATAATCACGTCTACATTGATAAAGATGCGAACTTAGAAATGGCAGTAAAAATCGCCATGAACGCGAAAACACAACGCCCATCCGTATGTAATGCGATTGAAACTTTACTTGTCCACAAAGAGGTTGCTTCAGAAGTCTTACCTATATTAGAAAAAGAATTATTAGCCAAAAACGTCGAAATTCGTGCCGACCAAAAAGCCCTAGCCTACCTCACGCAAGCTAGTGAAGCAACACAAGAGGATTGGGAAACCGAATTTTTGGACTATATTTTAGCCATTAAGGTAGTCGATTCTCTTGAAGAAGCAATCAGCCATATCAACAAATATAACACCAAACACTCTGAAGCTATTGTGACCGAAAATTATAGTGCAGCTCAAAAATTCTTAAATGAAGTCGATGCCGCAGCGGTCTATGTCAATGCCTCTACCCGCTTTACAGATGGCTTTGTCTTTGGATTCGGAGCAGAAATCGGTATCTCTACGCAAAAACTTCACGCGCGAGGACCAATGGGATTAGACGCACTTACCTCAATTAAATATATCATCTACGGTCAAGGTCAAGTACGAGAATAATTTAGTGAACCAAGTAGCAAAAAGTACATTTTTGAGATTCATCAAACTCAGAAATGTACTTTTTTTGCTGCAACCATAGCGAATTCTCACACTAATACTAAATAGCATTCAAAAGTTATGATTTTTCGTGTGTCAATTTTAAAATCATTGGCGCATCATACTCATTATCACGTCGATTTTTCAAAATTTTTGAACGCAAAACAGTATCACTTTCCTTAAACCGCCTCCTGTTCGCTCAATGTGTGTCGACCCTCCCTAGAATTTTTGTAACTAAAACCTCAAATCGGTGCTTATCTTCCCATTAAAAATACATCCTTTCCAATCGACTTCATTGCCAACCACACTCCTTGACAAAAAGCAAAAAAAGCACCCCCCAACCTAAACGCACTTAGGTTGGGAGGGGTGGTTATTTCTCGTGTTTTTGTTTAAAATGATAAAATGCTCCTAAAAATCCAGCATTATTTTGATGTGTTGCAAATGTCAATATTGTTTTTTCTAAAATACTAGAAACCAAGTATTGAGGCAACGTTTTTGCGAATAATGGTTCTAAATACTCAGCTTGAGCCATAATACCTCCGCCTAAGATTACCACTTGGGGATTTATGACATAGCAAATATTTGCAATACCTTCACATAATACATTCACCATTTCTTGAATCGCCTTTTCACAATGTGCATCCCCTAATTTCGCTAGTTCAAATACCTTGCGACCATTCCACTCACTAGTATTTTCTTGTTTCAGTTGGGCTACTCGTTGCACTAAAGCTGTTGTAGAGGCTAAATCTTGAAAACTCACTTTACCATGATGCATATAGCCCACTTCACAGGCACTATTACTGAATCCATGGAAAACTTTTTTATCTAATAATATACAGCCGCCAATCCCTGTGCCAATCGTCAAACATAAAGAAATCTTTGCCTCTTTACCTGCACCTGAAATGCCTTCTGCAAGACCTGCGCAGTTCACATCATTTTCCACTTCACATGGTAGCTCAAATTTTTCTTCAATCACTTTTTTAAATTGGGTACCGGCATAATTAGGAATTTGAGGTCCGGCATAAAAGATAGAACCTTCATTAGGATCCACCATCCCTGCAGTTGAGATTGCCACACCAACTAGTTCATTTTCCTGCTTTAACTGTTCAATAATATCGCAAACCGTTTGTAAAATAAATGGGCCGCCTAAACGGGCTTGTGTTGGTTGCTCCCACTGTTGAATGATTTTAGCTGATTCGTTAACTAAAGCATATTTTAAATTCGTCCCACCAATATCAAAACATAGATATGTTGACATGAATCATCGCCACCTTAATCAATGAATTTTATCGTTACTTGTTTAATATATTCCGCACAAGCCTGAACTTTTGGTAAATCTTCTGGAATTAATTCTGCTAAAGGCGCACGCACAGAACCAATATTAAGATTTTCATTGAGTCGTAAAATTTCTTTAGCCACTGCGTACATATTGCCATGACAACTACACATTTGCGCGATAATTTCATTGACTTCAGCTTGTAACGCTTTAGCTTTTTCCCACTGATTGGTCTTTAAGAAATAATCCAACTGCAAGAATAATTGTGGCATTACCGCATAAGTGCCACCAATTCCACCTTGTGCACCAATTAGGCGACCTGAAATAAACTGTTCATCTGGCCCATTGAAGACAATATAATCATCCCCAGCTTTACAGAAAGTTTGAATATCTTGAACAGGCATCGATGAATTCTTTACACCGATAACTCTAGGATTTTCGCGCATTTTTTCATACAAACTTGGTGTTAAAGCAACACCTGCCAACTGTGGAATATTGTAAATGATAAAGTCCGTATTTGGTGCTGCATCACTAATATCATTCCAATACTTAGCAATCGCATATTCAGGCAATCGGAAATAAATCGGAGGAATGGCCGCAATCGCATCTACGCCCAAACTTTCTGCATGACGTGCCAACTCTTGGCTATCCTTGGTATTGTTACATGCTACATGCGCAATAATGGTTAACTTTCCTTGTGCTGCTTTGACTACATTTTCCAATACAGTTTTGCGATCTTGAACACTTTGATAAATACATTCCCCTGAGGAGCCATTGACATAAACACCTTTGACACCTTTTTCAATAAAATACTTGGTCAATGACTGCACTCTTTCAGGACTAATTTCACCTTCATCGTCATAACAAGCATAAAACGCCGGAATCACGCCATGATATTTCGTTAAATCTCTCATCTTATCTACTTCTTTCTAGTTTTCTAATACCTTTGTAAATCGTTTCGTAATCAATTGTGGCCGTGTGATAATTGAACCAACAACAACACTATAACACCCTAACTCAAGAACTCTTTTAACTTTTTCAGGTGTATCGATATTTCCCTCAGCAATCACCGGATGTTTCACTTTCGCTAAGATTTTGCGAATTAATTCAAAATCATTCGCCTCAATCTTTGCGCCTTTACTTTGATTCGTATATCCTACTAGTGTTGTACCAATAAAATCAAAACCTAACTCATCCGCATAAACAGCCTCTTCGTACGTTGAACAATCCGCCATTAGTAATTGTTCTGGATACTTAGCTTTAATTTGTGCAAATAATTCAGCTAAGGTCTGTCCATTTGGTCTGATATTACTTGTGGCATCCAATGCAATAATTTCGGGTTTAACACTCATTAACTCATCAATTTCTTTCATGGTTGCTGTAATAAAAACATCTGAGTCTTCATAATCTCTTTTGATAATGCCAATAATTGGTAAATCTACTACTTTTTGAATTTCTTTAATATCTACCACACTATTTGCTCTTATCCCTTTGGCACCACCTTCTTGTGCAGCTAGGGCCATTCTTCCCATAATGAAAGAAGAATGTAATGGTTCATGTTCCAAGGCTTGACACGATACAATTAGTTGATGTCTAATTTTTTTTATTTTTTCATCCATCGCTTTACGCCCACTTCCTACTTATCATTTTCTACTTTACAATTTCTGATAAATGTACTTTACGATCTTCGTTAATAGAAAGCGTACAAGCATCTGCAGTTGCAATTGCTTCTAAGGCAGCTTCACCAGTTAATAATTTCTCAAATTCTTCACTAACAGCTGCGCCTTGCATAATTGCATGGAGATATTTCATTTCTTTATCAATTACTGATGATAACCACAATGGTGTACGTTTACCTGGTTTTCCATAAGCAATCGCCCCATCCATTTCCGTACTATGATAAATTCTTGTACGATCATCGTCTTCCTCTTGAGATTCATGAATTAGGAAGTGAGTTTCTTCACCATTTAATTTCAAGGTACCGCCACAATTAAACATATCAAGCTTAATTGCTCCTTTTGTTCCTTGAATTAATACATAATGTTCACCCCAACGATAGGCAGAACCCCATTCAAGTAATGCGAAACGTTTATTTGGAAATTCCATATTAATGAAAATCATATCATCTTCATCGCCAAAGTTTTCCCCATTATGTGCTACATTTCCACCAGTCATTGTTACTTTTTCAGGCATACCTCCCATCAAGAATTGCACACAGTCTAATTCATGAATATGGTGATACAAGTGTCCGCCAGATTTTGAACGAATTTTCTTCCATGAAATAGTAGGTTGTTCTTCTTCCCAACCATTACGAGCAGTATGACAGAATAATACATCACCAATCACACCTTGGTTAATCAGCTCTTTTGCATGATGCACCCCATTAAAGAAGTTCATAATATGTCCAGCCATAAAGGTTACATTATTCTTCTTACATGCATCAACCATTTCGCGACAGTCTTCATAGGATAAAGCAATTGGTTTTTCACAAAAGACGTGCTTGCCATGTTCTGCAGCTTTAATTACTGGTTCTTTATGCAAATAATTTGGTGTTGCAACTATCACACAATCCACTTCTGGACTACTAACTAATTCATCTAAACTCGAAGCCACTTTGGCCCCTAATTCTTTAGCAATTGCTTCTGCATTTTCTGGATCGTACAGTAAAGTAATTTCTGCTCCCTCATTTTTAGACATATAGCGTGCTAATTCCGCGCCGAAATATCCTGTACCTACAACTCCATATTTTGTCATTTTTATATTCCTCCATTATGAAAATTTTATTTAACCGAACCTTCTGATAACCCACCAGCAATTTTATTTTGGATAATTGAGAAGAAGATAACTGATGGTAATACAACAATTACTGAAGCAGCCATCATATCGCCCCAATCCAATATTTCTGAACCATTTAGTGATCTTAATGCCACTGCTACAGTCATCTTACTGGTATCATTAATAAGGATTAATGCGTATAAGAATTCATTCCATGCATTGATGAATGTATAAATCGCCGTAGCAACAATCCCAGGTGCAACAATTGGTAAAACAATTCTATAAAATATAGTAAATTTATTTGCTCCATCTATTCTTGCTGATTCTTCAATGCCGATTGGTACTGTTTGAAAGAAGCCAACAAGTAACCATACTGCATATGGCACACTAAATGATAAATAGATGACCATTAACCCAATCAAACTATTTGTTAACCCCACTTTAGCCATTGCAATCGAGTATGGAATCGCTAACAAAATTGGTGGGAAAATATAAGTTGTAACCAATAAACGAGACATAATCGCTCCTAATTTAGGAAAGAAACGAACTATCCCATAAGCTGCCATTGCGGAAATGATAATCGCAATAACAGTAGTTGATAAAGCAATCAACAAGCTATTTTTGATATTCACAATAAAATGTAAATCATTAATTACATGAGTGAAGTAATCTAACGTAAGTGTTTTAGGCCAGAATCTCGTTGGAAATTGGGTTAGTTCTCCTTTTCCTTTAATTGAAGAAATAAAAATCCAAACAAGCGGAAATATTGCAATAATCGTTGCAATAATCAATAAAAGATGAGAAGCAAGATCTATAAAAATATTTGAGCGTTTCTTCATTATTTACGTCCCTCCTTTTCCCATTTACTAATGATACTAAAGTAAATAAAGCAAACTGCTAATAAGAAAATAAATAGTAATACTGTAACAGCAGATGCACGACCCAACATTTTCGTTCCCCAACCTAAGTTATAAGCAAAAATAGGAAGAGTCATTGTTGCGTTAGATGGTCCACCACCAGTAATTAGATAGATAATATCAAAGTTATTAAAAATCCAAACTGTTCTTAATACGACTAGCAACCCAACAACTACTTTGATATGTGGAAAGGTAATATAACGAAAGACTTGCCATGAGGAAGCACCATCAATTTTTGCTGCTTCGAACTGTTCTTGAGGTACCGTTTGTAATGCTGATAGTACGTTTACCATAATCATTGGTGCACCAAACCAAATATTGATAAATACCAAGCAAACGAAGGCCCAAGTAGTATCAGTTAAAAATGGTGGTGCCGCATCCATCAAACCTAGCTTCACAATCATATTTGGAAGATAGCCGTAAACACCATTTAATATCCACTGCCATGAAAAGGCAATAACAATCGTTGGAAACGCCCAAGGAACGATTAAAAGGGTACGATATAATTTCTTAAAACGACGAACTCTATGCAATGCCAACGCTAAAATAAATCCTACAAATACTTGGCCAGCTAATGAGAAAACCGTCCACTTAATTGAATTAAAAAATGCATTGAAAAAATTTGGATCAGATAATACTGCCTTATAATTATCTAAACCGACAAAACGATAAGTCGGCATAATTAGGTTTTTATTTGTAAAACTAAAGAAAATACTTGAAAAAAACGGATAAATGAAGAGTAATCCGACAATGATCATTGCTGGTAAAACAAATATCCAACGTGTTAAATTCCGATCTTTAGCCATTTTCATACTCCCTTCTTTAATATTTATTAAATGAATTGGGGCTTAAAGAACAAGCCCCAATCTCAATTTTTTATTTTACTGCCACAGTTTCAAACAAATCATTTAATTGTTTTTCTGCACTCTTCGCAGCTTTCATTGGATCAGTACCGTTAGAAATAATATCTTGGAACATTTGCTCAATGATATGTTGATTTGTCATTAAACCAGCTTGAATACTAGGTTCATTTTCATATCCAATTGCAGTACCTTTTTTAGCAGCTTCTAAGATTACTTCTTCTGCATGAGCAAATTTCTTACGTGTTTCATTGTCTTTATATTCAGGTAGATCTGTAATTCCACTAATAGTTGGCAACATACCCACTGGTGTTGAATTTAAGAATTCTACATAGTTTTTATCTTTAAATAGATATTGCATAAATGCTTTAGCAACATCTTGATGTTTTGAATTTTTCCATACAACCATTGGAATATTAGAAGTTTCAATACCGTAATCTTTATCAGAGTCTTTTACTTTTGGCATTGGATAAGCATCAATAGAATCTAATAATTGTGGACTATTAGCTTGTACCCCACCAATATGGAAACCAGAGTTAAAGTCAAATGCTGTTTTTCCTTGATAGAACAATGTTGCTTGTTGTAATACATTAAAGTTTAGTGAATCTTTAGGAGAGACTTCTTTGTACATCTTCACCCAATATTTAATACCGTCTTGAGCTAATTTACTTGTTAAATCCGCTTTCAAATCTTTAGTTAAAAGACTGCCTCCTGCGCTACGAACATAGAAATTTAAGAAACGAGTTGCCATAAAGTCATTCGTTCCTAGAGGTACAGACATGCCATAAACACCATCAGCCGTTAATTTCTTACTTGCTTCAAATAATTCATCCCAAGTTTTTGGTACTTCAATATTGTGTTGTTTTAATAAATCAGTACGTACCCACATAACTTGTGCATGGGAGTATAACGGAACTGAATAATAATTTTTTCCAACTTTTGCTTCATCTAAGGCTTTTTTATTAAAACGGTCTTGCCCAATTTCTTTAATCGTATCATTCAAAGGAACAATTGCATCTGAATTAATCATTTCCATTACTTGGTTTGGTAAAGCTGTACTGATATCAGGGACATTACCATTCGCTAAACCTGTTGTCCATTTAGTATAAAAGTCGTTCCATGAGAAAGTTTCAATTTTGATTTTTACTTTTGGATGATCTTTCATAAATTCATCCGCAGATTTTTGGATACTTTCTAAACGCGGACCTTGTGTGAAAGAATGCCACATAACAATATCCCCAGATAACTCACCAGATTTAGATGAGCTTTGAGAATCGTCCTTTTTATCATCAGAAGAACATCCAGCCATTGCAAATACTGATGCAGCTAACCCAACTGTACATAATAGTTTGACAATCTTTTTCATAATCTAATTCCTCTTTTCTATTTATTTTATTGCCAATTTAAATACTGCTTTTTTTACAACCTTGTCATTAACTCTGACTTTTGGTTGGTGTAAATCTTCAGGAAAGGTAATTAAACAATCACCAGGTTTTAAATGAACCAATTGCTCTACTTGACCTTGGTGAAATTCAATATCTTTTTCTTCATCATATGCTTTGGAAACTGTCGTCGAATCTTTTGTTGAAACCGCCATATCTTCAGTATTTTCAACAACTAAATGAACATCCAAATATTTGTAATGGGTTTCAAAAAAATCACCAGCAACACCATCAGCTACATAATTAAAGCAATTGCCAAATACTTTATCACCAGCAATTGGAAGTTTTCCTTCAGATAATTCTCGCCAATCATGATTCTCAAAAAATGCTACCAACTCCTTCATATAAGGATTCACTTTTTGGTACGTACCTAAATTCTCTACTTTACTAATAATCAAACGGCATTCACTTCCTATCTAAAATTGTTTGAATCGTTTCTTGCATCATTGTATTGTAATCTTTATCATCCAGTAAGATCATAGTCAGAATATCAACAATGAACATCATCGCAAATTGTGAATTTACAAAACTTGTATTATTAACAAACTTGCTGCTATACACAATTAAGCTAATATCACTATACCGAACAATTTGACTATCAATAAAACTCGTAATCGAAATCGTCGTAGCTCCAACTTTTTTTGCAATGGCCAACATATTTACAATTTCTACTGTTTGACCAGAACTAGAAATACCTATTACTAAATCATCTGGAGTAAGTAAGGTTTGACTAATTAGCATCATGTGGGTATCCGTAAAACACGAAACATTGAACCCCATCCGAATTAACCTTTGCATAAATTCTAATGCTGTTAATCCTGAGCTACCCACACCATAAATATAAATTTTCTTTGCATGTATAATTGCTTCAATGGTCTCTTTAATATCTTGAGGATTCACTAGCTTATTCGTATTATCCATCACTGTTGTATAGTAAGTATGAATAGCATCGAAAATAGTATCTTTATTAACTATGGATTCTTGTGTACTTTCATCAACCAAATTAATTTTCATCTCAGCAAAATTGGCACAATCAATTTTCTTACAAAAACGTGTAATCGTAGCAGGGGAAGTATTTAAAATGTTTGCTAACTCAGTAATATTCATGTTTTTTAAATGCTTTTTTTGCATGATATAAGTTGCGATTTTCTGCTCTTTAGGTGTAAATGAATGATAATTTTGCTGAATAGTATCTAAAATCATAACGCATCACCTCTATTCAATTTAATTTTGTAACCGCTAACAACGTAAATATAGCACAATCTTTTTTTAAAAGAAAGACGTTTTCAAGAAATTTATTAACGAAAATAATTTTCAGAAAAACAAAATTTTCAAAACAGATGAAATAAATTGAAAAACCAAGCTTTTCATGAACAAAATTTTCAGTTATTTATTCTATGAAAATATTTATCATTATAGTTTTTTTTACTAGATTCATAAAAACAAGAAGATAAAAATTGATTGGAAAGTGTTGCTTGTATGAAGAGGTTGTATGATTTAGATCCCAAAAAAAGACCCCCACTTCATCAGTGAGAGTCTTGAGATGTTCAGTTGAATGTTGATTACATGCGAACTGCAAAGCTTGGTGCAAAGTAGGAAACTGAGCCAACTTTAACTGATTCGCCTGGTTGTGGTGCATGGATGTATGAACCGCCACCTAAAGCAATGGCAACGTGATAAGAACTTCCACGAGAACCCCAGAAGTAAAGGTCACCTGGTTGCGCTTGGCTAACTGGGATAATTGTACCAGCACCTTCTTGAGGAACTGTCCAACCACCGATATCACGACCTGTTACTTGTAAGTATACATAACGAGTAAATCCTGAACAGTCGAAAGTATCAGGACCTTTAGCACCCCAAACATATGGTTTACCAATATGTTTATAGGCTTCAGCTACAATAGCAGAACCATTACCGCTTGGAGCTGGAGCAGGTGTGCTTGGAATTACCACATTCGTCACTCCAGCATTGCTTGATACTGAAGAACTTTGTGATGAACTTGAAGTACCATAGTTCACACTTGCATTTGATGAGCTAGAAGCACTTGCTTGAGCTTGTTGCGCTGCTTGTTGAACCGCCGCTGCTTGAGCTTGTTGTTCACGCACACGTTTTTGTTCAGCTTCATAGGCAGCTTTTTGTTGCGCTAAGGCTTGTTTTTCGCTTTCTTTAGTTGCTTGTTGTTCAGCTAATGAAGCTTTCAATACATTTAAGTCCGCTTGTTTCGCTTCTAATGTCCCTTTTTGTTCTTCAAGAGTTGCTTGGTTTTTAGCAATTTCTTCTTGTTTCGCTTCATTTTCAGCTTTCTTATCTTCTACTGCTTTTTTATCAGCTTTTTGTTGATTCACTAAATCATTGTTCGCATTGACGATAGTAGTCATAGCTTTCAAACGGCCTAATGCATCTGAGAAAGAAGTAGCGTCAAGTAAAGCTTTCACAAATACTGAAGATTGATTATTCACTTGTACATCGCGCGCTTGATTACGAATTGCATCTTCACGCTTAGCAATACGTTCAGTTAAAACTTCAATATCTTTTTGTAATTGTGTAGTTTCTTCACGTAAAGTTGATTGTTCTTTTAATAATTCGTTTGCTTTTTTGTTGATTTTATTAATACTTGATTCTAAACTATCAATTTCTGCTTGTGCTTCGGATTGTTTAGATTTCAAATCGTTAATTTCACTATTTTTCTGTTCAATTTGAGAATCGTAATTGTCTGCAAAGGTAGCAAGTGGCGCTACTAAAGTCCCTGCTAAGACTGTAGATACGATTACGACTGAAGATAAACGTTTCTTCACCATAAATTCCTCCAATTAAGTGTGTATTTAAAAACACTTGATGACCTTCTCTAAGTCTAAGGTCCTATTTCTGACAATTGCTATTCTAACATAGTGAGATGTCATTCCGATAATAGTAATGTTACAAATATATTTCAAATCAGAAACATAAAAAAAAAGAAGCTTTCATTTAAAAAGCCTCTTCAACGGAAATAGTGTAATACTAAACAATATGATATTGATTAATAAAGTCGGTGCTAAATAACGAGAAATGAAAAAAACTGATGTCGTTGTGCTTAATTTAAACAGCATTTGCACCAATAATAAAACTACTTCATAACTGGTTAAAAAAATGACCAACGCAAAAAACATTGTATACAGATTTTGATAAATAACATTATGTAGAACATACATCAACCATACCATAACCGTTAAGCTGACCGTATAAATACCAACAATTCCGAGATAGTAACAATCATAAAATAGACCTAATACGAAACTAAGCGCAACTACTGGCCATTTGGGTAAAGAATAAGCGGCCCACAATAGGACAATTAAAACTAAATGCACATTCCACACGTAATGATAATCGGATAAATTCGATAAAAAGGCGGTCAAATGGGTATCCACCAACATGAGTATTAACAAGATAGGTGGTAAATAAAATGGAAATTCTTTGTCTCTCATCATTCACTCACCCCAGCTGAGCGTTTAATGACGGTTACAACATTTAAATCATTGCTGCTGGCACTTGGTTTGACATAGACTTTCTTGGATAAACCATAAGAATCCGTAACGGCCTTTGTCACTTTCCCCACCATCAAGTCAGCGGGAGAATTGCCACCAAGGCCAGAAGTTTGTACGACATCCCCTTCATTGATCTTAGCTGTACCGGTCAAATTTTCAACAATCAAGAGGTCTTGCTTTTGATCATAGTCTTTTAAAATACCAAAAACTTCTCCCTCTTGCGAAGAAATACGAACAGGAAAATGATTACTAGATTCATTTTCAGAAGTCAATAATTCCACTTTCGAAGTATGGGCATTTACCTCTAAGATACGGCCAATCAGCCCTTTTTTCGCCATAACCGCCATATTCACTTCAATACCTGCGCTTGCTCCTTTATCGATAATCAAAAGGTCTTGCCAAGTATCCGGAGAACGACTAATGACATTAGCGACCTGCGTTTCATAATTGGTTAACGTTTCGCTCAAGCCCAGTTCTTCTTTTAACTGACTAATTTCACGCTCATTATTTTTTTCTTTTTGTTTTAACGTTTCATATTGATCGATTTTTGCTTTTAATTGCTGATTTTCTTCATAAGTATGGAATAAATCACTGATATTTTCGGTCGTCTGATGTAAAAAACGGAAAGGTGCAGTAATAACCTTATCGACTAAACCGATTGTATCATTGACTGTAGATTGTAATAAATTTGTTTTCGATTGTGTGTTGCGTTTAGCTATGGTCAAACTTAAAACCGCCACAACCACAATCACAATAATCAATGCGATAATGATGTTTTTATTCGAATTAAATTTTTTCACAAAGGCACCTCTAGCTTATAAACTGACAAATACGATTTTACCACTAATTTCACCTAAAAAAAAGCATCGCGACCACTCTTAATGCTTTTTTTGAAAATAAAAAAGGAAGAAGCTTGCTACACTTCTC
>NZ_JAKUDS010000032.1 GCF_023221775.1 Enterococcus cecorum
AACCTCTGTATGATCATATCTTCTTTCAGTTTTTGCTTTTTCTCTTGCAGCTAGTATCCGTTGCTCATCCAGCAGCAGATCTTCTTCCATCTTTTCAAAAATGGCATCTTTTATAAATTCAGATAAATTCAAACAATTGTCATTGACATAATCCTCAATTAATTTCGCTTCTTCCTCACTGACATTAAAAGAAATTGTTCGCATCTTAAGTTCCTCCTCGTTCTTTGTATAGAAAAATTATAGCATACAAAGTTTTTCAATAAACATTACTGTGACTCAGTATTACACCTTTCTCCATTCAAAAAAGCAACTACTTAAACGAGATACAAGTATGATTACAATTCAATTAATGATATTTTTATGAATATATTTACTTATAAAATTGTATCTGATTCTATGACGGAAGATATAATGGACAAATATCCTAATTTATATACTATTCACATAACTAAAAAAAATCCGTAATGATTGCCCAGTTGCAAATCATTACGGATATTGGCTATTTTAGATAAGGAATAATTGACGAATAGGCATCAACTAATTCTTGATTATGACTCGCTGAATTATCGACATTTCCACTTAAGAATACTGGTGGAACGATTCCTACATTAAGTAGTTTCTTTATTGTTAAGAAATACAGATTTTGAATGATATATGCCCCGGTGATTGTAGAAGGTGAAGTAAATGATATTCCAGTCTCATTATCCATTCCAATTGAATCACCAAAAGGAGAATGGTTGTCAATAACAATATCAGCAAACTCATAAAGAAATTTGTTAGATTCATGTCTTGAACTACAGTGAAGGTGGTATTCAAGCGAACTAATACATATTATCTTAACACCTTTTGATTTAGCGAATAGGGCTAATTCTATTGGAACAGGATTTCTCCCAGATGTCGAGGCAACAATTAATACATCCCCTTCGTTAAAAGGAATACTATCAAAATAATTTGAGATATAATCAGATTTTTTTTCTAATTTTGAGGATGTCACTGCTCCCTCATGTAACATTAATGGTTCAATGTAAATTGGATAGATGCAGGCCAGTCCTCCTGCTCTAAAAAATGAATCATCTGCTAGAATGTGTGAATGACCACAACCAAATACAAAAATTAAATGTCCTTCTTGAACACAACGGGCACAAATATCTGCAGCACTATTTATATTTTCAGACTCAGTATCATTAATTTTGGATAAAATATGAGAGACTTTTAGATGAAATTCTTGATTTTCGTTCAATATAATCACTTCCCGTAATTTTTACTTACTTGATTTATTTCACTCTTAATCATTTCAGTAGCTAATTCCAATGTTTTAGTAATCAAAAATTTTCCCTTCTCTTGTGTCGCTAATTTTGCATCTCCTAAAACTGCTGTATCCGTAAATGTTTCCCAAGGAGTTGGCGTAAAATCAGCAATCATTGGAATCTCAGGAGACTCCGAAATAGCAAGATTCATGTTTACATCTTCAGGTGATAAGTAAAGAAGTAAAGATGTTTCTATTTCACAAGCATGAATGTATGTGGCATGACTACTTTTACTTTCACGTACTTCTTCCGCTAACTTTTGAATTTTTGGATAGAAGATATACAATACTTTCATGTCCGTATACTTTTCCTGAATTTTTCTTCCAGACTCTTTTAATGCAACCATATTTCCTAAATGACCACTTACTAATACAAAAATTCTAGCACTTTGTTTATATAAATCTGAGGCTAGCTCATAAATAAGCTGTATAAGAGTCTCATTTGAAATAGTTAGACTTCCTGGGAAATTCTTTAAACTCCATACTTGTCCATAGGGGATGACAGGTAATACTAGCCCATTAACATTTTCTGCAATTAAATCCGAATATTTTTCAGCAAGTATATTGTCAGTTTCCAAAGGTAGGTGTGGCCCGTGTGCCTCCACAGCTCCAATAGGTAAAATAATAGGAGTTGTAGCGTCAATATTATTCTTTATTGTATAAGAAGTATTCTTAGCATATTTCATTTTTTATCACCTACTTTTTAAATGTGAAGCACCGTTTAGGATTTTCAATAAAGAATTTATCAAGAAGTTTTTGGCCATCTAATTTTCTTCTTTCAGCTTCAATTAAAAATCTTTCAGACCAAGGACCAATAATATATCTTAGACCTAATCCATGATCATAATGCTTATAATAAGTTTTCCGTGCAGTATCTCCACTAATAAGAATCTGATCTTCAAATCCTTCGTTTACAAGTCTAAAAATAGCATCATATCTAGCACTCTCAGGAGCATATTTGATTTTTCCAATTCCATCAAATGATAAAAAGGCTCCTTCTTTTGCCACTTGAAGGTGCATATATGAGTCAAGATTTCTATCCATGTGCCCAATGGACATATTATGGATATCTACACCTTCTTTTTTTAAGATTTCAATCTGTTCAAGAGCCATCGTACCAGCTTCAGTATGCGAGTGAATCGGCGCTCCTGTCTCAAAATGAGCTCTAGCAATTACTTTCATTGTTTTTTCTTCAAGCGGAGAAATCATATTATATCCAGTTCCAAATTTTACTTGGCCAGCTTTGTAGGAGGTACCTTCTAGACCTTCAGTTACCTCTGTACAAACATGTTTCACTAAATCATCAACAGAACTTTCTGCAATCCATTGTTCATATGTCTCATAATCCCCAAGTAAAGTTTTTAGTTCTGGTTTTAATTTTGCTTTCCATAAAAAACTTTTATTGAATCCAGCAGTTCCTATTATCTTAATGCCGGTCTGTCTAGCAATTTCTGCCACTTCGAGTACTCTTCTACCATAATCAATCGCTGTAGCATCAACAATAGTTTGACCACCTAAATTCTTAAAGTCTTCAACATCTTTCTTTGATTTTAACCAATTGTCTAGTAATAAATCATCCTCATTTCTTTCCTTCCAATATTCAGGTACACATACAATATGTTCATGAGAATAAGTGTATCCTAAGTCGTTTGGATCAATATCACCAAAAAATGTTCTAATAAAACTCATTATGATTCATCTCTTTCTAAAAAATTAATTTTGAAATTATGTTAATGATAGGTCCTAAAATGAACATATCACTATCAGCAGCCCACATCGCAGTATCAGGAATTGTCGTATTTAATAAGTGTGTTACCATAAACCACTGACCCCAAGCTACAATTGTAGAAGTGATGAAGCCACCTAATAAAGCCCCTTTCACTCCACCAGTTGAATTCCCAAATACACCTGCAACTGCACCATGGAAGAATAATACAATCATTGTAGGAACGAAAATATATTGAACAGTATGACCTAGCACTACAAGCCAAATAATTCCACCAATAAACGCTCCTAAGAATCCTAAAATAACTGCATTTGGTGAATATGGATAAACAATAGGGCAATCAAGAGCTGGTCTTGCACCTGGAACAACTTTTGTAGCAATCCCATTAAATGCTGGGACAATTTCACCAATAAACATTCTTACACCTACAAGAACAACAGCAATACCAGCTGCAAATGTAAATGATTGAATTAAAGAGTAAATAATAAAGTTTTGACTTCCAGCTTGGGCAATTAATTCCTTGCTTCCTGCTGTATTTTTTGTTAACAAGATGATGGCACCAATGATAAATAGTCCACCCATAGTAAGCGAAGTAATTACATTTGAATCACGAAGGAATTCCAGTTTTTTCGGAACCTTAATGTTATTGGCATCTTGTTTATTTTTGCTAAATACTTTTCCTAATAAGGCAGATAAAATAGCTACACTTGCAGAAGTATGTCCTAATGAAATCTTGTCATTATTGGTAATTTTTACTAAAAACGGTTGAACAATAGCTGGTTGGATCGTCCAATATAACCCCATAACAATAGAAAGAAAAATCACCATTGGCCAAAATGTAGGTGTTTTATCTGCAGATTGAACAACAATTCCTGCAAAAATCGTTGTTGTCCAAAACATCATATGACCAGTTAAATATATATATTTTAGCTTTGTAAGTCTGGCAAGTAATACATTTATCAAGAATCCAAACGTCATTGACAAGGTTACAATACTACCAAATTGTGCATTAAATTTTTCTTGTCCCATGAATCCTGCTAACTTCTCACCAGAAAGATTAAATACTTCTTTCCACATTGGTTCAAAGATTCCTAATGAGCCCGTGATAATGCTAGCACCGGCATTAATAATTAAAAATCCGATAATAGCTTTAATCGTTCCACTCATGATTTGGTTAATGTCTTTTTTCTGTATTAATAAACCAATAAAAACAATAAGACCTAGCAAGATGGCTGGCGTACCAAAAAAGTTATTAGCAATCCATGTAATTATACTCATTTACTTTCCCTCCTGACCTTCAAAAAAATTATTTAACGCATTTTTGATTTCGTCTAAATCAAAATAATTATTCACGATAATTGTTTTTCCTTCATGAGAGTCACCTAATGTTTCAGCAAGTTCTTGACTAGTGATAACAAGATCTGCATCCATTGATCTTGCCGCCGAAACATCGATATGTTCTACATTAGCAGAAACCCCTAAATCTCTAAGGACAGTTTCAACATTCATTCTTAAAATTAGACTAGTTCCTTGTCCCAATCCGCATACTGTTAATATTTTCATCTCTCTTCTATCCCTTCTACAATTTTTTTTAACTCATTATAAGATTGCATATTACATAATCTATTGATATTTTCCGGTTTATTTAATAAAGTGACAATTTTTTGAATTAATCGAAGGTGTTCCTCTCCAGATGTACCTGCTAAAGCGAAAATCAAATTCACTGGATCATTGGTTGGATGACCAAATGTCACAGGTTTTTGTAACTGTATTAGAGAAATGGATGGAGTAATCACATACTCACTACTTAAAGCATGCGGGATTGCAACTCTGGGTGTTATAACAATATACGCCCCATGCTTTCTATAAGATTCAACCATATTCTCTACATATTGCTCCTGCACATAGCCATTTTTCACAAGCAATTCTCCAGCTTTTCTTATTGCCTCTTCAGCAGAATGACAATTTTCGCTTAGGGAAACCAATTCTGGAGTTAAAAATTTCATGTCAATCACATCCTTATATGATAAGTGCACTATCATTTGATGATTTAATGATAACGCTTTATTTAATGCACTAAAAGTCCAAATTTGTTCTTATCAAGAGCGCAAAAAAAAGACCCTTCTATCAAAAAGGATCTTAAGACTGTAATAGTTGGATAACTTCATGCTTATTTTTTACTAGAGGAAGATTTTCCAGTATATTGGAATGAGTAATTAAATTAGTCAATTGTTCAATAGCAAATATATGTGATGAGGAATCAGGAGCAGATAAAACAAGGATAATATTAACCGGCTTATCACTATTCATAAAGAATATTGGACGACGAAGAATTAATAGACTCATCCCCAACTTATATGCCCCCTCATTTACACCCGCATGCGGAAATGCTAACCCTGGACCTATAATGATATAGGGGCCAAAATGTTCAATATTTTTTATAATAGCCTCTTGAAATTCAGTACTTACATATTTTTGCTTGAGTAAAGGCTTGATAGATAATTTTAGCGCCTCTTTCCACCCCAGCTTTTGACTAGTAAGCTGTATTCTTGATAAAGGTAATAAATCATTCAACGACTGATGAGTATAAATACTATTATCAGCGTATTCTGCATTATTAATAATCGTTAAAATTTCGTTTCTTAATTGTTGATATTTTGTTGTATCAATATACTTATCTAATAGATTAAGAATATTATTGGTAACAACTTCATTTTTTGATTTATTTGTTGCATAGGGAAGTACCGCATTTTTTATGAGTTCTTTTTGAGATTCTGTAATGATTGTGGATACAATAAAACTTTTTTCAGCCTCTACAGCTACAGGTATAGTCGATACTGCAATATCCACTTTAAATGGTTTGTCAATATATTCTCTAATTGACATTGGGTTCAGATAATCTACACTGTCACCAAGAAGCGAGTGTAACTGAGTTAAAATTATTCTTGAAGTACCTATGCCTTTAGAACATAGTACAAGCAAGTTCTGCCTCTTTAATAATATTGGGTTCTGTTCTCGAGTCAGATGTCCTCCAAAAATAATAGCAATGTACGAAATTTCATTTTCAGAAATAGGCTTTATAAAGTAATCTTGTATAACATACAGACTCTTAATAGTAGCATTATAAATCCAACTATATTCTTTTTTTATATCAGAAAAAAGCGGATTAATCCATTGTATACCATAATTGATTCGATGAATGGCTGAAGAAAGATGTAAAACCAAATCTTTTTTTAGCGCAACTTTGTCCACAAATGTTGTACGAGTATTTTTCTCAAAAGTATTTATAAATTCATCAATCTTAGAATTAAAAGAGCTATCTTGTTGAGGCATGATACTAATTTTATTTGCCCCTAATAAAAACTCTTCAGCATAGAGATATTCATCAATAGGAATTGAAGTATCCGTGAAGACATATTCAGAAAGCAACTGTTGGAATTTTGGCGGATAATCAGAATAAATAGATACAAAATGCTTATCTTTAATTCTTGATATAATTGTTAAAAAAATAACATAAAAATTTGTAATATGATTATCTGTATATTTTACTTCGAGTGATTTTTCCACTTTCTGAATAAAATATTTGATTTTCTCTATTTCATTAGTGATTTCTTCATAACTAATAGGAGCATTAGAAGTAATTAGATAAACAAAATCACTTATTTGCTTTGAATCTAAATATGTAAGTACTTTTTCAATATAAAATCGACGGATATTCTTTTCGTCACCGGACAGTCTATTTCCATATTTTGCATTGTATGTGATTTTTAAATCAAAACTTATCAATTGTTCACGCAATTTTTTTAAATCATCGATAACAGTATTTCTGCTAACCTCATTATAGTCTTTTAACTCATCTATAATTAATTTTGTACTAGAAAATATCATAAAACTGAGTGTACGAATCATTCTTTCATCGCTAGAATAATAGATTTGTTTGTTATCTGTATATAATTGTTTTAAATATTCTTTTTGAATTGTATTGATATAGTACCCTTTAGACTTAACATATTTAATGGGAGAAATATTATTTTCTTTGAGGGTTGAATTGATTGTTGTCAAACAGTATTGAAGACTCCTTTTAGATATACCTAGCTCAGAATATAGGTATTTCGAAGTTAGATAGCTTTTTGAATGATATAATATTTTAATTAACTCCAATATATTTTTATCCATAATTACAACCCCCTCGTCCTCATAAACATATATTAATCATATCACTAAATGTATGATTCGCAATCATTAAATATAAATTCCATCCATTTTGGTACACTAAAAAAACACAAAAAATATTCTTTTTTCACCTATCAGTACTACAATAATAGTCAAATAGAGTAGGGTGAGTTCTTATGCCTCACCCTCTCATTGCACCGTACGTACGGGTCTCGTTTACGGCGCTACATCATTATAGACTCAAGCGTTGTTTCTCATAGTACTTTAGTGGTTGATTAGTGCGGGTTTATTCCCTATTTTCTCCTCTAGCACTTCTGGCGATAGGAGAAAGTTGACGACGCTCATCCCACTTTGTCTATATAATCCACTTGTTGCTCCTCCATCTCTGTGTAGAATTATCTGGATATAGCTCTCTCTATTTTTTGCCTCCATTGACATACGTTTCAATTTGTTGTGCATATCCTCGAATCCAAACCATCCAGACTTTACTTCGAGCGATTTGCAATATAATGACATTCTGTCCTTCCTGACGCGTCTGCTATCAGTACTACGACATCAGCTGACTCCCAGATATAAGCTTTATTCGCACATGAGGTAATTCATGCTACCTGGGCCTTCCAAGGTAAGATACAATTCTTTCGTCACACAACCTCTGGATTTACTGTCTTAGTTTTACGTTTACCTTTCGGACTTCGATTTGTTTAGCAATCTCATCCACCATTTAGCCTTGTATCCAGTTTCTGTTCGTAGGCTTGCTGACTTTGCTACGCCGCTTTCTCCCCCTAGGCATTACTGCTATCGGCTTGCGGTTCGCTACACTTGGCGGTAAATACCCGTGACTGGACTTTCACCAGTTAGAATTGCACCATACTTGGCACACTAAAAAAGGGCGTTTCTTCCTTTAATCTATTTGCACACTTTCTAATTAACTTCAGACTCATCTATGAGTATTACATCTTCAGTTATTACATTTTTTGACAATTGTATTTTCAATCTTCCGCATATATTAAATCAGTATGTTTAATAAGGTTGATACATCAGGTGAATCATGCATCAGTTTTATTTTATCAGGATTATTAATAAATTTAGAAAAAGTATTACAAAGGACATTTAAATCAGGATCCCCATCTTTTTTTGTTTTAATTAGAAATAAGGTCTTAATTACAGTTTTTTCCCACAAGATGGGATGTTTTAATACAATAACCATACAAATTGGATACTCAAGTACTTTATATAAATCCTGAATATGTACTGCACCATTTCCTACTTCCTGAAAGATAAACTTATATTCCCTATTTTGCTTCAAATACCCAAACTTATCTAAATGATTGATAATTTCTTTAATGATGTTTACTTTTTTTCTAGAATTACTAATCAAAATACTTTCATCCTTAATGTACCGACTGATAACCATTTTATTATTTCCAACTGTCGCAAGTAGTGTTGGTAATTTTCTTATATTTTCTCTAATGTTTTCAGTAATCACTATCTGTTTCGACATTTTTTTCTTGCTGTTTACAAAAGTGATTAATCCATCAAAGCGCACAGTTTCATTAGGTAAATGATTAACAAATTGCCAATGTAATTTACTTTTGGGATAGTATTGCATCATTAGACTATTCACAAAATTTTCTAGAGCACGATTATTCCCTGTATATATTAATATCTCTTTAACAGTCGATAATTGTTCAATCATACTTTGAAAATACAGGATAAAGTAACCATATTCATCAATTGATATGTGTTTATAATTTGAGTATTTTTCTATTATAGCGACCGTTGAAATTGAAATTTTCGATGCAAATAAATAGTCTCTAGAAAGTTTAAATACTAATGGATTATAGACAATTACATTTCTTTCTAATCGCAATAACAACTGTTTAATATGAAGCTTCACCTTTTCCCATAAATCCGTGAAATTTGAAAAATCAAGATTAAAATTACGGTAGATTTCCTGTTGAATTTCCAAAACTAATTCTGTTAAAAAATTTATATCTTCACTCGTTTCATTCAATATTTTCTTACTATTTAACTGTAATGCTAAGTAATCTATTGCTTTTGTTGTTACTTGTGTATTAATTTGACTATTTGTATATCGAACAATTTCACTAATTGCTTCAAAATCTTTGCTTGTATAATCATTTTGATTTAAATATAGTTTATTATCAAATTGACTACGTAAAGAACAAACTTTAATTAAAATTGCTAAATCAAATCTAGCATTTTCATCCACAACAATTTGATATTTTTCCAAAGTATCATCAATGATTCTCTCAATTTCTTTGATTTCTCTTTCATCTCTTACATATACTTCTTGATCGTAAGTAGATAGATAACTCCAAAAACTTTGATAAAAATAATACGATATAGCTTGCCTAAAATCGAATTCGTTCCCAATAATCCAGACACCCTGATTTGGAGCATAATTTACCTTTAAATTGTATTCTAAGAGTAAAGCACGAATTTTTTGCATATCTCTTTTTAAACTAGACACACTTATAAATAATTCATCTGCTAAATCTTCATACTTAATTGCTTGATTTAAACACAACAACCTTTGAATTATATAAGATAATCGATCAGAGTTACTCAATATCAAATCTTTATCATTAAATGAAATTTCCGTATTTGAATCAAAATTCACATCATGATTCAAATGATATCCCTTACCTGGAATTGAGAAAAATATATTCTCATGTTTATTAAGAATACTTTTTAAATTAGCAACATCACTTTTGATTGTCCTTTCAGAAACACCTAAGTAATTTGCTAATTCCTCAGCAGATACATAATCACTTCTTTTTAGATAAGAAATAATAATTCGTTCACGATTTGAAAATTGCATATCCCACACCTCAAATTAGACCTATTAAGTCCATTATGATACCAAAAAAAGAAAGTGCAAGATAAACCTGCACTTCAATTTTAAAATATACCAATTAAAGAACCCACCAAACCAAATATAATCGTTACTATTAATAAAAATAATGCACTTTTCTTCTTTTCTTTTAACAACCAAAACATCAATAATGTAAATAAGAATGGTAACAGCATCGGAAATATTTGATCTAAATAATCTTGTATTTTAAATGAGGTTTTACCAAAAGTAAAGGCTAGCTTTGTATTGAGTTGAACCATTTGTGCTGTCATTGCCCCAATAACAATTAACCCTACAATTGTTGCCGCCTTAGATATTTTAGCAAAAACATTTGAAGATGCAAATTCCGATAACAAAGAAGTGCCAATTGTATAACCAAACACACCTCCATAATATCTAATGATTACATGTGGAATATTGAAAGCCAGTAAGAATAAAATTGGCCCTAATACACTTCCTTCTTTAGCAAGTGGCAGTGCAATGGCTGCAGCGATAATTCTCAGTGTTCCCCAAAAGAATGAATCTCCAATCCCAGCTAAAGGTCCCATTAAACTAACCTTGATACTATTAATGGTATCTTTATCAAAATCCTTGCTTTGACTGGCTTCTTTTTCTAATGCAGCAGTTACACCTGTTACCATCGTTACTAAATGAGGGGTAGTATTAAAAATCTGCATATGTCTAGTTAAAGCATCTGCTCGCTCTTCTTTCGTTTGATAAACTCTTTTAATTATTGGCCACATTCCTATTGCATAACCTAATGCCTGTTGTCTTTCATAATTGTATGAATTTTCAAGTACAAACGAATACCAAAACATTTCTTTGAATAAAGCTTTTTCTTCTTTAGTATAAACTTTTTTACTCATCGAATAGTCCCTCCAATTCATCATCATTGCTATTTTGTGTACCATTACCATTCTTTTCCGTATCACTTGTCTTCATTTCGAAAACAATGATGAAAGCAAGAATTACACCAATTAAAGTAACCGCAATAATTGGTAATTTGCCATAAGAAATCATCAAAAATCCTAGAATAAAATACAAAATATTACTTTTATTCATCATTGGTAATAATAGCAATGCAAATCCGACTGCAGGTAATAAGTTCCCAGCTACTTGTAACCCATTCATAATATTTTGTGGGATATTATTTACAAATACTTCAACAGCATTTGAGCCAAAAATAATTGCTATAAATACGACGATAAAATACATCAAGCATTGTAAAATAAGTCCGAACATGTTTAGCGCAAACATTCCTTTGATATTGGCATTTTTGGCTAAAGAAACTGCAAAGTTCATAAACCAACTTCTTACGATAAAGATAATTACTTTTAATGACTGTGCTAAAATGGCAATTGGTAAAGCTAATGTTAATGCTACGGCTGCACCTTTTCCAGTAATAATCGCAAAAGCAGCACCTAAAGATGAACCAACTAATACATCTGGTGGGACTGCCGCGCCTACCTGGATTGCTCCCATAAAGACTAATTCCAAGCTCGCTCCTATCATGATTCCTGATTTTAAATCTCCTAAAACTAAACCAACCAATGTACAAATAATAAGTGGACGATTAACCATTGGGGTACCACCCATTTTTTCAAGAAACCATACTAATGCTACAACTAACCCGACTAACAACGCCTCTAACATGATACTCTCCCCTTTCAATCAGTAAAATACTTAGGCTTATCATTAGGGACTAAGCGAAATTCAATTTCAACACCGTTATCTTTCATTTTCTTCAAGTATTTTTTATCCTCAATTGACAAATATGCAAAAGAAGTATAGGGTTCTTTATCAGCTTTTTTTGATAGACCACCAATATTTAATTTTGGTTTTTCATTTAGTGATTCAAATATTTGGCTTGCTGTTTTGATATCATCAGTAACTGCAAATACCTTTAATGCTTTTAATTTGTCATTATTTAATAACTCCACTCCTTCTTTAATTCCTCGTATTGCCAATCGTACTCCTTCTGGCTTAGCGATTTTAATGGCCATTTTCCTTATTTCATCCTTAACCACATCTTCACTGATAATCACGATAGCATCGTATCCTAAATAAGCCTTCCAACTATAAGCTACTTGTCCATGCAACAACCTATCATCAATTCTAATTAGCTGAATCATCCTAATCACTCCTCTTCTTTTTTGCTAAGAATAACACTTTTTTGAATATAGTTATCAATTTGTGGATAAATTCTTTTCGTTAAATCTCTACCTTTTGATTGTGAGAAGAAGTAGCATATAACTTGAAAATACGTAATAAATAATAACGGATTGAATGGGTTGTCAACATCAAGATAGGCATATTTTTTTTCAAATGGAGAAATTATCTTACAAAATGCTCCAATTTCTTTTTGAATAAAATTTTGGATACTCGTAGCCTTTTGATAATCTTGTTGTTCATCAACTAAAAAGAAAAACAACATTTCAGATGTAAAACAATTTTGAGGACCATGAATAATCTCTTCTAACTCAAAACTATTCGAAATAATCGGTAGCATTTCCATAAATTTGATATCTACTTCGCGGGCAATAGGCCATAAATTTCCTGATCCACTAACAAATACTGCTTGATAATTACTTATTTTTTCATAATCTTCTGCATAATCTTGTTCAGCAATTGTTATTATTTGATTTACAGAATTTGGTAAATCAGATAATTGATCTAAGTAAGTATTTCTCATTTCTTTATCAATTATTTCTTTACAATAGGCAAATTTAATAATAAAAATAAACAAAGTATATACCGTCAAACTATACCCAGATGTTCTAAAGATATAGGGTTCATTTTTACTACCAATCTCCAAACTAAATTTAGCGGTTTGAGCAATTGGACTATCTAGTTTTTCTGTAATCGATGCTGTTATTCCTCCTTTCCTGTGAATCCATTCTATCGCCTCTAATACTGATTTTGTTCCACCCCCCTGAGAAATAAATAAATACAATTTATCCACGTCAATGTTTTTCTCACCATAATTACGAAGAAAATAATTAGGATAATAGAGTTCTACATGAATATTAAAAATCTTTTCGGCAAATAATTTAATTTCATGAGCAGCATTATAGGAACTTCCTGAAGCAATAATCGCTATAGAATCCTTTTGATATACATTTTTCAGCACATAATCAATATCATCCTGTTCATTCATTCGCATCTTCATTAATTCTGGAATTGTTTTAATATGATTAAGCATACTGATTTTACTCATATGATCATTCTCCTCTCTACACTTAAAATATACGCCAGAAACTAAAACGCTTCCATACATATTTTTTCATCATATCTCGTGCAAAATTTGAATTCATGGTCTATACCAACAAAAAATCCGAAAATGATTGCTAATGGTATTACAATATTCAGATATTGATACAATGCAATCAAACATTCATATTTCTCTCTAGCTTAATTAGAAATAACATTTAATACTTCCACAATCAAAATGGTAAAAGTTGATTATCGATTTTTGCTTATTTGTATTAGCATAAGATGTGTAAAGAAGAAAAAGTACTTTGGAGGAAAACGAAATGGAAGAAACGAATACAACTGAATTAGATTCTATGCAGATTATTTTGCATGCTGGTAATGCAAAAAGTGATGCATACGAAGCTTTAGCAGAACTAAAAAAAGGAAACACCAAAATATATAAAGAAAAAATACAATCGGCCAAAGATGAGATAAAGCTTGCGCATCAATCTCATGCAAATATCCTTAGAAATCTATCATCTGAAAACAAGATGAAAGAAGTCGATTTATTACTTGTTCATGCAGAAGGACATCTCAGTTCTACCAGTATTGCTGTAGACTTAATCGAAGAAATCGCTGAATTACACTTATCGAAAGGAAGATAGAATTGATACCAAAAAATTTTCTCTGGGGAAGCGCAACAGCCTCCTATCAATGTGAAGGCGCATGGAACGAAGATGGAAAAGCTGAATCATTATGGGATAAATACCTACATGATAACCATTTAGAAAATGCAGATATTGCAAGTGACCACTATCACCGCTTTGAAGAAGACATTAAGATGATGAAAGAAGGCGGACAAAATGCTTATCGTTTTTCACTTTCATGGCCACGAATCATCAAAAATATACAGGGCGATATCAATCAAAAAGGAATTGATTTTTATAAAAAGGTCATTGCAACTTGTCGAAAATATGATATTGAACCATTTGTGACCATTTATCATTGGGACTTACCTCAATACTTAGAAGAGATTGGCGGTTGGTTAAATAAAGAAACTGCCTTTGCATTTGAAAAATATGCCCGTGTATGTTTTGAAGCTTTTGGAGAGGAGGTTACTTACTGGTCCACTTTTAACGAACCGAAATGGTTTGTCGTCAATGGCTATTTTATTGGTAATTATCCACCTGGTTTCACAAGTCCACAAAAGACAATGGAGGCAGCCTATCATGTTATGCTTGCAAATGCACTTGGAGTCAAAGCCTTTAAAGAAGGAAATTATCCAGGTAAAATCGGAATCGTTCATAGTTATACTCCTGTTGATGGCGTTGATGATACAATCGAAACAAGGATTGCCATGAGATATGCTGATAATTACTGTAATAATTGGGTACTCGATACAGCAATAAAAGGAGAATTTCCGATTGATTTGATTTCCTATCTAAGCAAGCAATTTGATGTTCACTTTATGAAAGCAGAAGATTTAGCCATTATAAAGAATAATACTGTAGACTTTATTGGCTTAAACTATTATGCACGAACATTAGTAAAACCATATACTTCTGGTGAAACACAACTTGTTTTCAATCATACGGGCAAAAAAGGGCAAAGTAAAGTAGTAATCAAAAATTGGTTCGAACAAGTGCAAGATCCCAATAGTGAATTTACCGCATGGGATACAGAAATTTATCCAAAAGGGCTACAAGATGGATTACTTCAAGCTTGGAACAGATATCAAATCCCTATCTACATTACTGAAAATGGAGTCGGCGTAAGAGAAACAATTACAAATCAGCCAGTCAAAGATCAATACCGAATTGAATTTATGAATGATCATATTAATGCCATTTTTAATGCTATGGATATGGGGGTAAATGTATTAGGCTATTTCGCTTGGTCTACCTTTGACTTATATTCCTGGAAAAATGGTGTTGAAAAACGTTATGGCCTTGTTGCTATCGACTTTGACAATAACCTTGAACGAATACCTAAGGAATCTTACTATTGGTATAAGAAAATGATCGAAAGTAATGGTCATACAATTATCAGAAAATCCTATAAATAATATTTGAAAAGAGGAAAATAAAATGAAAAAAATCGTACTTGTTTGTAACGCTGGGATGTCAACAGGAATCTTAGCTCAAAAAATTCAAAAAGCTTCTAATCAAACTCTGAGCGTAGAAGCATATAGTGAAGCTGAGTATCTTGACCATCTAGATAACGTGGATTTAATCTTAATTGGCCCTCAAATTCGCTTCTTACTACCTCAAATTAGACAATCTACCTCTATCCGAGTGGAACCTATTTCGCCTATGAAATACGGCATTATGGATGGTAAAGGTGTATATGAAGATATTATGAAAATTTTAGGAGGCGAATAATCATGAAAATAGATGCTTTAAGTGACAAAATGGAAAAGTACATTTCACCATTTGCCAATAAAATGAGTCAACAACGTCATTTAAAAGCTACTCGGGATGCCTTCATGTCGATACTTCCGATTACCTTATTCGGTTCTATCCCAATTATTATCAAAGCCGCACCCGTTACCGATGATACTACCAATGGCTTAATCCTTGCTTGGGCTAATTTTGCAAATAAATATGCGCTCATTTTAGATTGGTTAAGTGGTATGACGATTAATGCCATGTCATTATTCATTTGCATTGGTGTTACTTATTTTTTATGTAAACACTATAATGAAGATGTGTTAAGACCAATTATGTTCTCAATTATGGGATTTTTATTACTCGTGCTTGATCCATTGAAGCTCGGTTGGGACGGAAAACAAGTAGAAATAAGTTTTATGGATGGTCGCGGGATTCTTTTAGCTATTTTTGTAGCAATATTTACAGTTGAAAGTTATACTTGGATGAGAAAACACAACGTTGGTAGAATTTCAATGCCAGATAGTGTCCCTGCTTCCCTATCAGAAACATTTGCGACATTAATCCCCGGCATGATTATCATGTTTGTATATAGTTTGCTATTTATCCTCTTCCATTTATTCGATACCACTGCGGTGAAATTCTTATATGATATTATCGCACCAAGTTTCAAAGTGGTAGATAGCTTACCATTTGCAATCTTGATTGTTTTCTTAATCCACTTATTCTGGTTCTTTGGTATTCATGATGCTGCTTTAGCTGGGATCCTTGGACCAATTCGTGATGGAAACTTATCTATTAATGCGGCAGAAAAAATGGCCGGACAAGATTTATCACGGATCTTTACAACGCCATATTGGACTTACTTTGTTATAATCGGCGGTTCTGGCTCAGTCTTAGCCTTAGCGTTTCTAATGATGAAATCAAAATCAAAACAATTAAATACTGTCGGAAAAGTAGGATTTATCCCTTCCATTTTCGGTATTTCTGAACCACTTATTTTTGGTACACCGTTAATGTTAAATCCAATCTTCTTTTTCCCATTCATCTTTACTTCAGTATTAAATGCTACAGTTACCTATATTTGTATGTACTATGGCATCGTTGGGAAAACTTTTGCAGTCTTTTCATGGCAAATGCCCGCACCAATTGGAGCTTTCTTATCGACAATGGATTGGCGTGCAGTGGTTCTAGTATTATTACTGATTGTACTAGATGGTGTAATCTATTTACCATTCCTAAAAGTTTACGAAAAAGATCTAGTTAAACTAGAAAAAGAATAACATAATCACAGTATTAGCCAGAGATAGCTATCTCTGGCTAGACTGTTTGTTTTATATAGTTTGAAAGCGAGGATAAATCATGCTATCAGATAGACAATCACAAATCATAAACTACCTTTCAAAACAACAAATCCCCATTGCCGCCAAAAAAATTGCAGCGTTTCTAAATGTCTCAGAAAAAACAATTAGAAATGATATTTCATTCATTAATCAAGAATTCAATAAAAGTATTATTTCATCTAAATCTGGATCTGGTTATTTTATAAACGAGCTTCCAAATAACAGCACCATACTCCAAAACGATAACACTATCTTTCTTATACTCAAAGAAATCATTGATAGCCAAAAGCTGAATTACTATGATTTAGCAGAAAAATTCTATATTAGTGAAACAACTTTAGATCGATATATCAAAGAATTGAATACAAAAATCACAAAAATCGATACGACATTATGCATCATCAGAAAGAATAATTATCTATATATAAACGCCACAGAAGAACAAAAAAGAAATATTTTCAACTTCTTCTTAAAAGAGGAAATCGGCAAAAATAAATTGGAATTAGCACAATATAGTGACTATTTTCAAAATATTGATTTTAACAGACTATCCCAGCTTGTTCTCTCTTACCATAATTCTATCAACTATCATATGAATGATTTTGCCAATATTAGTTTTATTTTACATTTAGCTGTATTACTTGAAAGAATTATTGAAAAAAATACTGTTTCCAAAACAAATGCAGCTAATTTTGATATTCGCTCATTAAAATCACAAACCAAAGAATTGATTCCGCTATTAGAAGCAAATTTTGACCTTAAAATTCCAGAAAATGAAATAAAATATATTGATAAACTATACAATCTTTCAACTGCTAATCATCACTATACCGAAGAAATCACAAAAACAATTACTAAAGTCTTGCAAAAAATCAAGGACTCATTCTATATTGATTTTTCAACAGATAAAGATTTGATTAATTTTTTAAGCAATCATGTCGAATCACTCTATCATCGTGCTCAGAAAAAAAGCTTTTTAGTCAATCCATTATTAGATGATATTAAACGAATTTATCCTTTTATTTATAATATTGCTGTCTTTGCTAGCTTCTATATTCAAGAATCGCTTTCAATCGTTTATCCAGACGACGAAATAGCTTTTATTGCTTTACATTTTCTATCTTCCTATGAAAACATTAATAAGTTAGACACGAAAAGCATCGCCGTCGTTTCAGCCTATGGTCAGGCAAATACAAGTCTTGTAAGAAAGCAATTAAGAAATATCAACGATTACCAGATAGAAGTTCAAGAATTTACCTCAACCCTTGAATTTTCTAATAAACAAATGACTCAGTTTGATTTGATTATCAGTGATACGATTTTAGATATTTCCGAAACAATCCCAATATACTATTTTTATATTTCATTAACTCCCGTTGATCTAGAAAATATTAATAAGCTTTTGAAAAAACAAGAAGTCAAATTATCAAAAACCGCTGAATTTATTAAACCCGAATTATTTTTTACAAATCTGAGTTTTCAAGATAAATATGAATGTATCTCGTTTCTAGCATCGAATATGATCAATAAAGGATTTTGTGAAGCAAACTTTTTAGCGGATGTTATTGAACGAGAAAAACTATCTAGCACCGCCTTTGGAAATTATTACGCCCTTCCCCACGCGATTAGACGGGCATCGAATTCCAATTCCATAGCTATTTGTATATTAAAAGAGCCTTTAATGTGGGATAGAAAGAAAGTATATCTAGTATTACTGATGTCCTTTAACGACAACAAATCATTAAAATTAAACACACTATTTGAAGAACTTGCTTTTATTCTAGATGATATAAAAAATGTGAAGAAACTCATAAAATGTCAAAACTATCAACAATTCATCCAGCAACTGAATCATTTAGCTATTAGCCAAAATAAATAGCTTGAATTAATACATACACCTTCAATTTAGACTGAAACGAGTTCTCTAAATTGAAGGTGGCTTCTGTATGGATGAAACATGGATTTAATTAAAGTAATGACGAAGCCCAAGATATGTAGAACTACTATGATATTAGAATTGCATTTGCAAAAAAGATACCAAAACTATTTAATGAATAAACAAAATACTCAGACCCCTAGTTTCTTCCAAACCTCTGTATGACCATATCTTCTTTCAGTTTTTGCTTTTTCTCTAGCTGCTTGAATACGTTGTTCATCCATTACTAAATCTTCTTCCATCTTTTCGAAAATGGCTTCTTTTATAAATTCAAAATATCAGTAGAACTTTTTACAAAAATATTATTGAAAAAACTAAACCTTACTGCATGCTCATAGAAAAAGTGTACAAAAAAAGCATTTGCACTAACTGAAATTAGCTAGCGTAAATGCTATGTAATATATCCAATGTATTTTCAAATAATGCTAATATTTCATGTATTAATTTCTTTTAATGATGAATAACACGCTTAAAATTATTTACATTATCAAATTTGAGAGAAATATTTTTCTCTAATTTTGGCAAGAAATTCAGAGTCTGACTGCATTTGCATAAGTACTCTATTTGGATAGTCGCCAATTTGTAAGTACTTCGAAGCAAACTCCTTAATCAATTTATTCTTAACATTAGATTTCTCTAAATACTTTTCATAATTCTTTTCTGCAATAATCTTTAAAAATTCTTTATTTGCGTCATCACGAATTCTATCAATATTCATAATTTCTATAAGATTATTGAATTCAGACTCCAATTTTTCAAAATTATTATTACATTTCAACATATTATTTTTAAATGCGTTATTTATGGTATCCCTAACATATACCGTTACTAATTTTTCAATATTTTTTTCCATATCCTTAAACGCTTCATCTTTGAATTTTTCTATTTGTTCATTAGTAATTATGTTTATAGATTTAAATTGTTCAAATACTAAATCTGTACACATTAAATTTTCAATCTCAGAAAATGGTAGAACAAAAATATCATTATTTTCCCAGCTATTAATTTGATCTTGACTATGGAAATCTCTGTCAATCATACCCACTGCACGTCCATGAAAAATATTCGTATTATTATAAGCCTTACAATAATTAATCACATCTAAATGTCCTTTAACTGGCAAAATAGTATACCTATTTTCGAACAAGAGAGAATAGATTTTATAATCCCAACTACTTTTATCACCTTCGCAGAAAAGGATGTCCTTTCTACTTCCAGCAATTTCAACTAGCAATTCATTAGGAATACCAGTATGTTCAGGTATCGGGATAATATCCCAATCATCAGGCATAGTAAAACTTTTATTCCAAAAAATTTGAGCATTAATCCTTGATATGGCAAAATCAATATTATGAGTCAAATATACAAATGTACAATCTGGCCTTCTCTTTTCTAGGCTATCCCAAAGAAGGTTGCAAAGTGCCAAATTAATATGCTTTTCCGGTTCGTCAACTACTATATAATTATTTTCTGATACAATTAGAACATTTGCAATATAGTAAAAAATTGCTTTTTCTCCATCACTTAATCGATTAAAATCGTAATTTTCTCCTGATACTAAATCTTCAACTTTAATTGATAACTTATGAACAATCAACTTTCTATGTTCAATTATAGAATTCCAAAGCTCGATTACATCAACTAATATAGCCTTCTTTTTATTATCACTTTCATAATATTCTGCAGATACTTGAGTATATTCATTGATTAATGCAGTGATCAAATTAGTAAATTCTTCTGCCATTTCTTGTTTAAATTGATAAAAATCTTGATTCATAGGCAACTTATCTGCGCGTTGAAAATCTCTTA
The DNA here is from genome assembly GCF_023221775.1 of Enterococcus cecorum. Classification (GTDB taxonomy): domain Bacteria; phylum Bacillota; class Bacilli; order Lactobacillales; family Enterococcaceae; genus Enterococcus_E; species Enterococcus_E cecorum_A. The sequence continues at coordinate 20,751 of NZ_JAKUDS010000032.1, forward strand.
CTAAATTATAAGGTTCATTAATATGTGAAATACTATCACTTTTTTGATAAAATAATAAATGCTGCGCAGAAATAATCGATATTTTATCACTATATAACCTTTTGAGTTGTCTCGCAAAAGTACTTTTTCCGGAACCGTTTGCTCCTATTAAAACTGTATTTCCAGTTATTCTACTAATATTATTAAATATTTTCAATGAGCTTATTTTATTAGTAAACCTTTCGACATACAAATCGATATTTGAAATATAATTTTTCAAATTTGTTATATTTATAGCTCCATTTCCTCCAAGCGAACCCTTTTGAGACAGTATACTATCTATTGTTCGATTAACTGAAATAACATTATCGTTATACTTTAGTATACCTGCATAGTCGGGATTGTCATATTCAATTTCATCTAAGATAAAATTAAAATATTTTTCTGAAATAGCATCTGAGTTTACAGTAACATCTTCTATAATCTTTTTTAGTGCTATTTGAGCTTTATCCAATAAATTAGAATCAGTAAAGTTAAAAGACACAGTATAATTTTTAACTTGATTTACCGAATGTAGTAACTGTTCCTTATTATTAATAATTTTCTTAGTTATATTAATAAAAGTATCAAACATTTCACTAAACATAGTAAGCTTTTGAATTACATCATACTTTTCCATACATATTTCCCTCCATTTTTCAAAATATATTTTATTATCCACAAAATATAATCCTATTTTTCATTTTCTGTACATTATTGTACACTGTATTAAAAAAATTCGACAGCGCCTAAATTAAATATTCCACTAATCCCAAGGAATTGCAAATAACTCATTTCCTTTTTTATTACAACGAATATTTTTGTTTTGGTTGATAGCGCATTATATTACTTTCATAATTTTCTCTAATATACTGAACAAAATAATTAATTAACCCTTACTATATTCAGTCCCACCTTTACTTTCGTACATATATTACTATAAAAGATGTACAACAAATCATTTCAACAATGTATTTAATCAAATAATCTTGCTGTCTTTTACTCATTATTTCACATCCGTCCATCAATTTTACACAATAAACGGTACATCAAGTAACTGAATATTTTGAATTAATAGTGCTGTTTATTCATTACTATACATAATATGTTGTATTTTTCATTTTACTATCAACTCTATAATTCTTTCATTTAATCTATCATCTAAGTAAATGCTATAACTAATCCTATGATATAATATTTATTGAAAAATGATTTGGAGGTGTTCGAATGGAATTATATGATGAAATGATTAAGCAAATTGTTAAAGCTCGAGATAATGATTCACTAATTCTCTTTATTGGAGCTGGAATCTCTGCAAATTCTAATCTACCAACATGGTCAAAACTTATTGAAGAACTGAAAAAAGATTTAGGATTAAGTGACAATGACAATTTGGACTATCTTAAAATAGCACAAATTTATTATGATACATTTGGTCAGCAAGAATATTTACAAAAAATTGAAGAATTATTCAAAAATTATCCTACTCCTAAGCCCAATAAAATTCATGAGTTAATTCTCAAAATCAATCCAAAACACATTATCACTACAAATTATGATAGTTTAATGGAGCAAGCAGCACGTCAAAAAGGATTAAGTTACAACGTTTTAGCTAAAGATACCGATATTCCATATGTTAGCAGCAACAGATATATCATAAAGATGCATGGAGATTTACAAAATAAAAATATAGTTCTAAAAGAAAGTGATTATCAAGATTACGAGCAAAATTTTCCAATGATTTCAACTTTAATAAAATCACTTATTATGAATAATACTATCTTATTTATCGGATATTCTCTAAATGACAGTACTTTTAATGCGATTTATAGAATGATTTCAAATAGTTTAGCAAGTCATGCAAAACATTCGTATTTCTATACACCAGAATATCAAAATGATTTATTAGTTACATATTATAAAAATAAAGGGATACATGTCATCTCAAACGGACATATAGATGATCATTCACATCTTGGAGAAAACACTGAGTCTTTTTTAAATGATATTATTAATCCCAACATACCTCTAGAGGAAAAAATATGGAAGAAAATTAAACATTTAGATAAACTTGCCTTTATAGATAGCACTTTGATTAGAGATAGTATCCATAATAATTTAAATAAACCTATTAGACTTCGAATGAATAATCAAATAATTTGGTCACATGAAGAAGACAAAATCGAATTATCTGATAATGGAAAACTAGCAAGACTGCTTATTAACAAAACAAATATTTCCCATTTTTTAGGAAATGACATTAATAATTCTGACCAAATAAACCCTAATAACATACTTCAAAAGGGATATGATTTTTATAAGGAATACAGATTCAAAGAGGCTTTGATAGAATTCAATTACGCATCAAATCAAGCTATTAATGAAGAAGACTATTTGACCTATTTAATTGCAGAATTAAATAAAAATATTGTTTCACAGTTAGAATCTCCTTTTTCTTACATAGAAAACCCAATAAAGCACTTTAAACACACAAAAAACCTTAACGAAATTGTTACTACATTAGCTCAATCTGCAGATAAAGATATTGCGAAAATAGCTACTTTTTTTAAGAATTATATTATTGATGAAAACTATCTATATAATAAATACTATCAATTCGATCGTTTATTGACTAAATTAAAACAGGAACAACAAATACATAAAGTTGGTTCTGGTTTTTCGTATAATCACAATTTTGACGAATTGAATTTAGTACTCGATACAATTACTAATTTTATTGATTCAAATTGTTTGTGTATTCATTATTATGGAATCTACAAACAAATTATCAATATATACTTTGAATGTATGTTAATTGCTTATAATAATTACTTAATCCAAAAAGAACATGAAAAAAATATTTACCATAACAGTAATTCAATTACTCAGGTAAGCTCAATAATAAAAAGTTTTAACTTAGACAAAATCAAACTTATTTTATTTTCATTTAAACATAGTACTCTTAAAGATTTATTCCAACAACATAAAATTACAAGACTAGAATGCGATTCAGAAATTGTACCGTATATTATTAATGAGTGCATAAATATCTGCCAAAACGAAAAAGACTTATATTTACATTTAGATAGATTAAAAACTCTTATCCTCTTTTTAACTAAGTGTGAACTAAAACAAGAAAATTTTGAAATACTCTTTAATCTCATAAAAAATATAAAAATTTCTGATAACACAACAATGGATTGCTATATCCCTTTATTAAGATACTACCAAAAATACATCACTGAATTTAGTTTTTTATTCAAAGAACAACTATTCAAATTCATCCAAGAACAGATAGATTATATTGTGTTCACAGATATACATTATAAACAATCTATATTTACAACATATACACAAATTTTAAACAATTTAAAGGAAATAGACACACACAATCTATGTACAATTAGAGTAGATAGCATTTATGAAAAACTATATATCGCAGAAAAAGCTGATAATATAGATAATATAATAGAAACGATTAAATTTTATAAGGAGTATATTTTTAATTTCTATCCATTTTTAGATGATGAAGAAAAAAATATCATCAATCATTTGCTAAAAAAATATGAGAATAATAAGCTTGAAGACTTGGATATCGATTTTATCTTTAATGCGATTATTGACAATATTTACCCATTTACTAATAAGAGAAAAGAAATTATAAACTATTTCACCATTAGACTAGGAGAAAAGACAAATTCTTCTGTGCAAATTTTCCCTAACCCCCAAAATACAGAATTAGGTTATCTGGGTGAATTAATCAATTGTAACTACCTGTCATTGGACGATGTAAAAATTTTGTTAACAGACTCATTGAAAGGAATACATCCGCTATTTGATTGGGAATTTTTCAATGAGAAATCAGATGATACAGTCCAACAGCTATTAAGACAATTTACATTAGATAGTGTATTGAATGTATTTTGTAAAACAAAGGAAGATAAGCAGATAGTATATAATTGGCTTGCTAAAAAGTATAAAGAAGATAACGAATGGTATATTGATGTAAGGTAAAATGGCCCAAAGAGAGTACAATAAATGCCCGCCGAATAGCCTGATATGCTATAATTTTTTCAAATCGAATAGCATTCAGGCTTCTTTTTTGAAGTAGTGTTGATATTTTTAGGTACAAATATTCTTGTGCTTCCTCTGACCAAGGTAGATAGCCCCCCCCCTCTTCAATCGGTTCTTCCAACTCTTTTATTTCTGCAAGTAACCATTCCAAATATTTCCACGGGCTTAGACTATTCACTTCTGCGTTCATGATGAATGATTGGCAGATTTCATTCGTCCTTGCCCCTTTTCCGTTCTTGGAGAACAACCACTTCTTTTTTCCCATGTCAATTTTTTATTTTCATGGCCATTTTAATTTTCCATCGTTTATTCGCTTGTACAAATCTTCATCTCAATAGAGTACTTTGAAACAATCAGATTTTCCACCGCAAAATAAGAATATCGCGTCATCATACAAATCCATATTGTATTCATATTGAACGATACTAGCTAAACCATCAATGCCTTTTCGCATATCTGTTCTTCCGCAAACAATAAAAATATTTTTCACTCTAGTAAAATCGACTAGCATATTAATTTTTCTCCAAAATCATTTGTGCTAGTTACGGGGAGCCCCCTTAAAATAGACGTACCTCGGTTCCTGATGAAATCTTGATATGTACTCACAGTTTTTGAGAATTCTTTTTATGCGTATCTTCATTTTTACGATTTTTCTCGTTGTCAGTAAGCCTTACTGGAACAATTTGTGACTGAGACATGAAAAAACTCCTTCAAATTTTGGTAGCTTTATACTACCTAAAATTAAAGTAGGGGAAAAGACCGCTATGTTATCCAACGCTTACGGTAAATACGCGTGTCTGGACTTACACCAGAAAGAAATTGCACCATACTTTGCACAAAAAAAGACGCACACCTCGTCAGGTATACGCCATCAATCATAACTTTTATTTTTCATATATATAGTAGACTGAATTATTTGTCAACATTCCTTAATTTTAGCATCGATTTCAGCAATTTTTCTTTTATCACGCTCATCGATAAACTTATGCAATACTTTTAAAATAAATACTATTACAACAAGCGTAACACAAAGCACTTTTAATACAACTATCATCAATCTTACCTATTCCAAATCACTCCTACACACAAACATTACTTTGATGATTATGCTAAAAATCGCGTTACTTAAATATAGTTAATTTACTATATTTAATATCGGTTTGTGTTATACCATACACTCTTTTAAAATTATTCTGTATTGTAACTAACATGTGATTGAGTAAATAATTTTTGATATCGATCCATAATATGAAAATACTGAAAATTTTTTCGTTTTAGATATGGAAATAACTTTCTATACAAATATAAATTTCCATTGAATAATTATGAATTCAAACTCTCCTAATTACCTATCATTTGTTTTTTTCTCAAATTCTGAAATTGTCACTTCGATTGAATGTAACAAACGTTTACTTAAAAGAAATTTCGTAATCTTTCCCATTTGTTTTATTTCTAAATCACGCTTAATTCTAGTTTTAAATTTATAAGCATACATTAATTCTGATTCCATCTCAAATATTATTTCGTCCTTGTATAATAATATTTTAGATGCCAATTCTCCGGCTTTACTTGGTTCTGAATAAATATATTTTTCAACGGTTTCTGGAAATTCTACTAACATTTTAAAAAATCTTGTCGAGTCGGTAAAAGGAAAATAAGTAGTCTTTAATAGTCTATCTAATTCATTTTGAGAATTTACACTTTCTTCACTCAACTGAACTAAATCATCATACTTTTCTGGGAATGATGTTGAAAAATCCTTATAAGAATAAGAATAAAATTTATTTATTGTGTGTCCTAATTTTTTAACGTTATCCTCAACGATTGGAAATATCAACTCCATATAATTTGAGCATTTCGTCGCTAATAAGTCATTTTCCTCAAAATATTTAAATAAACATGCAAGCTTTAATAGATTTTCTAAAGAGAGTTCATCTAATTTATTTTTCAATATGTTTTTTTGTAGTTTAAAAAATTCCTCATCGGACAAATTTACAAAATGCTCTAGCTTAGACAAATCATCATATTGCAAAAATATATTATTCCAATCAGGGAGATACCTACTCTGAGCAAAATATCCTGTAAATATATATTTATTAATATCCTGATGATAAAAAATATAATCATCGAATTCAGGATTACCTGTATTATGATATTTATCTAAAATTATTTCACTCTTACTTTTTGGTTTATCATCTATAAACCATTTAAAAAAGCTTCTAGTATTACAGATGTTCTGTAACTCATTTAAATCATCTCTTTGCAATCTACCTAACTTCATCTCATTTGTAATAACAAATATATTTAGAAAGAGACTTTTTTGTATTTTATTTCTTTGGTTGCTGTCTAATAAATCAACATCCTTTACAAGTTTTTGTGATAAATATCTAAAATCATCTAGAATACATAATAATGTTCTAAGGTTGATTCCGTCATCGTGACTTGTTGATTTTAATAGATTCAACATCTTTAGAACCCAATCAAGATTTTCATTTATAAAAGTAATATTATGAGATTCTAATATTTTTCTTATCGCTAACCTATCTGCTTTAAACTCGATAGTCTTT
>NZ_JAKUDS010000033.1 GCF_023221775.1 Enterococcus cecorum
ATTTTTCAAGTCTAACTGTCTGTTTTTTGTTTTTATATCATAACAAAGTGTGAATAAAATAATAATTGAGAGTTGAATATTGTTTAATCGTTTTCTAATCTTTTTAATCTAAAAATGTGACTAGGGAAAATTGAGATGCTAACTTCTTTTAACAATTGCTTGACTTTATACTACTATGTCAATATAATTTTTAACCAGATAAATTATCATTTTTTATAAATTGATTTTATATTATCATTATTAACCGATATTTTTAGCAGGAGAAAAGAATGATTAATATTTTTGTTTTAGAAGATGAAGTTTTACAACAATCTCGTATTGAAAAAATCATATTAGATGCTGTAGCGAAACACTCTTGGAAATGTAAGGGACCCAAAATTTTTGGACAATCTTCTAAACTGATAGATGCGATTGTTGAACATGGTCCTCACCAACTATTTTTTCTTGATATTGAAATAAAAGGAGAAGAGAAAAAAGGATTAGACATTGCTAGGCAAATACGTGAGAAGGATCCGTATGCAACAATTGTTTTTGTTACAACACATTCAGAATTCATGCCGATTACCTTTAAATACAAAGTCGCTGCTTTGGACTTTATCGACAAAGCGCTAGGAAATGAGCAGTTTGCTGAACGAATTGAATCTGCAATTGAGTATACCTTGGAGAAGGAAGGGACATCAGTTGCTCAGGATGCTTTTAAGTTTGAAACATCGTTGTCGCAAGTCCAAGTTCCTTTTAATAAAATCTTATATTTTGAGACTTCTCCGACAGTTCATAAGGTTATTTTACATACTACTGATGAACGTTTAGAGTTTTATGCGAGTATCTCGGAAATTGAAAAGACAGATGGACGACTTTATCGTTGTCATAAATCTTTTGTCGTCAATCCGGAGAATATTAAAAAAATAGATAAAGAGCAGAAAATCATTTACTTTTACGGTGGTGAAAACTGTTTTGTGTCTCGTATGAAGATGAGAGGATTAAAAGAACGGATTCAGTAGTCGATTTACAACTAGTACAAAACAAAGGGAGAAATTATGGGACGGATATTTGAAAATTTGAATTTTTTAGCTCATATTATTGTAGTATTGCTGCTGTACCAACATATTAGCGGAAATAAGATTAGGTGGTACTGGTTTGTTGTTTTTCCTGTAGCCTTTAGAGAGTTATTTTTTATTGCTCCTCCAATAGCTTACTTTATCTATTTATTTTCTCTGCCAATTTATTCTGTTTATCTAAATAAGTGTGGGAGCAAGTTGTTAGATATTTTTTATGGTTTTTATCCTATTGTGGTAGAGAGTCTATTTGGTCGTGTACTAGCTTTTTATCTATTTCCTATACTAGGATTTAGTCAAATGACAATTAGTACAGACGAAATGATAAATTTATTAATAGAGATTTTAATTTTTCCTTTATATTTTTATTTAACAAAGTTGGTAAAAATTAATATTGATAACTTAAAAAGAGGAGCGAAGAAAAATTATTTGGATCGCTATTTTTTTTGGATGAATTTATCTATGTTTTTCTATTTGTTTTTACTCCAAATTCTAGTTATCGGACAGGATTTTATTCCAAATGCATTGGAGCATCGTAAACACCTAGTGGGAATTTATGTTGTTGTATTTTTTGTTATGCTTATTTATTTAAATTCAACATTCACAGAGAAATTAGAAGCGGAGTTGCACTATCGAAAAGATAAACAACTAGAAGACCTATCAGTATATAGTCAACATATCGAGTCCCTTTATAACGAGATTAGAAGTTTTAGACATGATTACATTAATATTCTAACCAGCATACAAACTGGGATTGAATTGAGAGATATTGATGCCATTCAAGAAGTTTATGAGAATGTTTTAGCAAAGACAAAAAAGAATTTTTCGAATAGCCGATATGACTTTGCTAATCTATCGAAGATTATTAATCCAGCAATTAAAAGCGTTATTTCTGCTAAATTGTTAGAAGCACAAAATAAAGGGATTGAACTTTGTATTGAAATAGAAAGCACAGCTCATCTGTCTAATACGGATACACTGGATTTTATTACAATATTATCCATTCTTTTGGATAATGCTATTGAAGCAACTCTACTTGCAGAAAAACCGTCCTTGGTTCTAGCTATATTTGAAGAAAATGATATGGTTGTTGTTATTGTCGAAAATTCTATTGCACAAGATAAAATTGATGTTTCTAATATTTTTAATAGAGACTTCTCTTCTAAGGGGGTAGGTAGAGGTATTGGTTTAGCAAATGTTCATAGTATATTGGACAAGTACCCTGCTATCTCAATTAAAACTCAAAGTCGAAATTTTTCATTCAGACAAGTTATTGAAATCAAAAATGTCTAATAGATAATATGTAAACTGCTAATACTATCTTGAAGGATTGTCTTTAGAGTTTTGCTGTTTAATTATAAAACGTTTCTGATGCTTGATATATAAGCTTCTAGAGCCGTTTTTTGTTGTTTTCGTATTTTGTGCTACTTCAAAGCCACTTGTCAAATATGGCACGTAATTTGAATCTTCAAGTGAGATCAGATATGGAAAAATTCATGTTCAGACACTGATTACAAAGATGATAGCTTTAAAATAAAGCCTATTTACGTTAGCTTTGTTCTTTTTTTGAAGTAGCAAATCATTTTGCGGAATATTGTTATAAAAAGTATGAAATGTTTTGATTTTTGAGCAGTCTGGTGTGCTTTTGAAAAACTATTTGTTATAATGTAAAAAACGAATAGAAAACGAGGTTAAGTGATGTCTTATTCAGAACTTTTACATAAAGCAGCGATTCGCCCGTTTTTATTGGAAATGCGCATTGGCTTGGAAAAAGAAAGTCAACGTGTGGATTTAGCGGGCAATCTAGCACAAAGTGATCATCCCAAAACATTAGGAAGTCGAACTTTTCATCCATATATTCAAACGGATTTTGCCGAAACACAGGTCGAATTAATTACCCCAGTGACAAATAGTCCAAAAGAAGCTTTGCGAAAATTAGCAATGATTCATGATGTTATTTATCGTTCTATGAATCCTGAGGAAATGCTTTGGCCCCTAAGTATGCCGCCAGCTTTGCCTGATGAGGAAGACCAAATTATGATTGCCAAACTAAAAACCAAAGAAGATGTGTTATACCGTCGTTATTTGGCAAAAGTGTATGGTAAACGTAAGCAAATGGTTAGTGGGATTCATGTCAATATCGAGTTAGGTCAAAAATTCATGACGACCCTTCATCAATTAGAAAATAGTCCAGTGAGTTTGTCTGCCTTTCGTACGCAAGTGTATCTGCACCTCGCACAGCAATACTTGCATTATCGTTATGTTTACACTTATCTATTTGGAGCTTCTCCACTTCCGGAAAAGAACTATTGTCTATCTGATGCCCCTCATGATTATGTTCGAAGTATTCGTAATTCTAAAGCTGGCTATCAAAACAAAGAAGCCCTTCATGTCAGCTTTGAAAGTTTCGACCAGTATTGTCAGGATTTAAAACAGCTCGTCGCCCAAGGAAAATTGATTGAAGAAAAAGAGTTCTATTCAGCCGTGCGTTTGCGTCAAGGAAAAGGCAAAGAGTATTTAGAAGATGCGATTCGTTATATTGAATTACGCAATGTGGACTTAAATCCTTTTGAAGCGATTGGTATCAATGAAGAACAGCTTGTTTTTATCCAAGTATTTTTATTATATTTATTAACTCAAGAAGCGCCAAGTGATGTCGATGCCTTTTTACAACTTGGTGAGCAATACAACCAACAAGTCGCCATGGAGCATCCTGAAAAAGAAAGTGCCTTGCAAGAAGAAGTGATTCGTATCATTGATGAATTGGTGGCTTTAGTAAAAGAGTTAGATTTACCAGTAGAACAAGAATGGCTTAAAAAATGGCAAGAGATGGCGCGCCACCCACAAGCCACGTTAGCTAGTGAGTATATTGCTAAATTAAAAAACCAAACGCAACACGAACTGGCAACGCAATTAGGACGTCAATATCACGAAAAAGCTTGGGCGCATCCTTATCAGTTAGCTGGTTATCGCCATATGGAATTATCAACGCAAATTATGATGTTTGATGCCATTCAAAAAGGCGTGGCAGTTGAAGTATTGGATGAGGTCGATCAGTTTATCAAATTAACTTACAACGGCCAAACAGAATATGTGAAAAAAGCGAATATGACCAGTAAAGATAACTATGTCGTCCCATTAATCATGGAAAATAAAGTGGTAACGAAAAAAGTACTTGCTGCTTCTCATTTTAGAGTCCCTCAAGGTGCGGAATACCAAGATTTAGCCAGTGCCTTAAGAGATTACCCTAAATATGCGCAAGGAAAAGTAGTGATTAAGCCTAAGAGTACCAACTACGGGCTAGGAATTACGATTTTTAAAGAGGCGATGAGTCAAGCGGATTATCAAAAAGCCTTAGAAATTGCTTTTAAAGAAGATATCGATGTTTTGGTAGAAGAATATTTTGCCGGTACTGAATATCGTTTCTTTGTGATTAATGGTCAGACCAAGGCTATCATGTTACGGGTGCCAGCAAATGTCAAAGGCGATGGGCTACATTCTATTCGTGAATTAGTTGAACAAAAAAACCAAGATATTTTACGCGGCACGCATCATCGTTATCCATTAGAAAAGATTCAGTTAGGCGATATCGAGGCGCTGATGCTTAAAGAACAGGGATATGATTTTGAAACGGTCTTGCCAAAGGATATCACAGCTTGGTTAAGAGAAAATTCCAATATCTCTACAGGTGGCGATTCGATTGATATGACCGATGAAATTCCGGATGATTATAAGCAAATTGCCGCTCAAGCAGTCGAAGCATTGGGAGCGAAAATTTCAGGCATTGATTTAATTATTCCAGATTATCATCAAAGTGCCACTTCACCAGACGCTTATGGGATTATTGAGGCGAATTTCAACCCTGCAATGCATATGCACGCCTATCCGTACCAAGGAAAAGGTCGTCGCTTAACCTTAGAAGTGTTGCAGATGCTATTTCCAACCTTGAAAATATAAAAAGGCTCGCCCAACTTGATGGCGAACCTTATGAAAAGAGCTTATGCCAAAAAGATTCATGCTTTTTGGGTGTAGGCTCTTTTGTGTTTAAGGGATATTTTTCAGCAATATCAATGATTGCTTCGTTGACTGCCTGGCTATCCACAATTAACAACCCGATACTATCCTCATTACAAGGCTGACTTGACTCGGTGACGGTAAATGGCATTTTAGCTTGACTGAGAATGGTGATATAGGTCGCTTGCAGACTTCCGGGCAATTTCGCATTTAATAACGCTTTGTAGCCCTTAAATTCTGCTAGATGACTTTTCAGAGTTGCTTGTAGTTCGGGGTTTTGCATTTCACTTTTGGTCATGGAAAGCAAGCAACGTTCTCTAAAAGTCCCTAGATATTTTGCTTGTTCTTCGGGATTGATTTTTGGTGCACCATACATGGATTTATCTAAATGTTGCTGCAAAGAATCGCTCATATGATTCCTTCCTTTCGTTTTTTCTTATTGTAACAAAAGCGCTTCAAGTCGTCAAAACAGTCAGATGAATCAATTCGTGATAGAATAAGTGTGAGGTGATGAAAATGAAATTAACTTTAACGCCAGAAGCAATCGAAAAATTACAAGCGAAAATGCAAGATGGTGATTATATCTTGCTTGACTATGAAGATGCGACGGGACCTTTTGTCGATAGTGCTGCCAGTTGTCAATTATATTCAAGTTTTCGTTTCTTGTTTGTCCCAGGTGATTTTAACCAAGAAAAACTAGCGGTCTATGATCATGTGCACGAAACCCCGCTTGGCAAAGTTTATATGAAGTCAAGATCGGAAATGTTATTAGATAATGAAGTCCGCGTAGTCGTTGAACCTGTCTATCATGCCTTACAATTACGTTCAGATAGTGGCATTTTAGCCAACAATATCGAAGCTAGACGGATTAACCCTGCCGATTATGAAGGCAAAACGAATACTGGGACCTCTTCTTGCTAAATGATTGTCTTTAACAAAAAAGTTTTTGCAATCATTTGCTAAACGATAAAACCAAAAGCCGAGTACGAAAAGAATGGGAAAAAACGTACTCGGCTTTACTAATTATGGAAGATGGTCAATGAGAATAGGAAAACCATCTAAATATTACATACACTAGAAAAGAATCTAGCGTAGATACCTAATTTTGCACTAACTTTAAAAAATGTTGTGGCAGTCTCTGATATACCAAAAATCCAATACCCGCAGAACAAATGGCTTTAATCATATCTGGTAGCAAAAAGTTCACACAACCAGCGATGAGGGCTTGATTCAATGGCATACCGGTCGCAAATTTTAACCAAATGCTACCAACGATTAAGGTAGTGGCAAACCCGATTATATTGGCAACTAGTACCGTCACAAAACTTTTCGGATTCATTTGGATGATGGTTCCGATGATGAATGCACAGAGTACAAAGCCCCATAGATATCCTCCAGATGGACCAAATAAGGCACCAACACCAGCCGAACCACCAGCATAGACGGGAAGCCCAATTGCACCTAAAGCAAGATAGATAATGACCGCTAGACTACCTACTTTACGTCCTAAAATCGTGGCAGTTAAACCAACAATAAAGGTTTGTAGCGTTAAGGGAACAATTGGCAAGGGAATGGTGAATTGCGCAAATACAGCAATCACTGCGGCAAAAATCGCTGCGACCAATTGTTTTTGTAAACGAATATTTTGCATATAAATTCTCCTTTTAATTACGTCAACCACGATGTGATTACCGGTTAACCTGTTTAAATTATACCATCATGTTTACCAAAATGCAAATGGAGGTTAACGAAAATGAACGTGTTAACTAAAAGGAAACACTTGTAAAAATACTTATTATTCCCAATGTTTTGTTTTCGGTTATTTGTACACAATGTGCTGTTAACAGGGATCGTTCATTTATTTATATAAAGCAAAATAATATCACTATACGACATTCTACCATGTAAGTTGAGAAAAAATATCGTATAGTGACAATGCTTTGAATTATTCAATCAAACCGCCTTGAAAGAAACAAGTGTAGACTTTTTTATCGTAATAAAAGATGTTTTCTTCGCCTTGAAAATTTTGGATTTCACCGTGACTAAGACATTGATAGGTGAATGGTGATTGAGTATACAGTTGTGGTCCTCTATAAAAATCTTTTTCGTTGATTGCTCGTAATGCCTCTTTTAAAAAGGCGGAATCATATTCTGTACTTAGTGCAAATCCATAGTAATTCATAGCAAAAACAACATTGTCTTTGTAATAGATACACTCTTGACCAGCGAATTTTTTACTACCGACAAAAGAATCATAGTAACGAAAATCGCCTTCTGCATAGGAATAATCATGTGTGCCCTTGCGACAACTTTTCACTTGATTTTTGCCACTGGCATAGGTTTTCTGACAGGCATTAATTTTGAATTGGACTAATTTTTTAAGTCTATCTCCATTTGTATCACCCCCTTGCATTATGAAAAATGAATAGGTAAATCAGCAAGTGTCTTATTGCCTAATAGGATATTATTTTGATGCAGAATAGGTTTTATCGGTGCCTCTTCATTCATCTCGTCAAAAGCATTTCCTAAAACGGCATAACTGAGTATGTGCTTGCCAGGTGTCAGCTTCGTTTTTCCGTAGACGAGCATACTTTGTGGATATAAGACATTGGTGTTTGGTTCTACTTTTTCACTAAACAAGCTGATTTGCTCATCGAAGGTATGCAGTCCGATGGTACCTTTTGAACTTTGATAGAGTAATTGATGGGCGTTTTGTTGACTTATTTTTCCATCAGCAATAGTAGAAAATCCGCCTAAGATAGCATTTAAGGCACGTTTGGTTTCGATATAGTGAATTCGGTAGTGCCATGGATAATCTGGAATGATGAAAGTGTGAATCGCGACATCGTCAAAGGGTTTCCAGAGTCCATATAAATATTCTTCCGTAATGATTGATTGTTCGTAATCGAAAACAGTTTGATAGTAAATGTCTTTTTCTGAGATTGCTAGAGTGTTATCAAATGCTCCTTGTTTTGGTAAAACACTTCCTTTGGGCACACTGTAACCAAAAGTAGTAGAATAGACAAATTTTTCGTATTTAGCTTGTCCATGTGCGTGTTCATGAGAGTGTTGTCCCATCGTAAAGGCTTGTAATTCTTTGCCACTTGGACTATGAACGATAAGCATTTTACTGTATGGATTTAATTCTTTAACAGAAAAGGAGGGTTGCTTTTCAGAAATAGTCCAGAAATCATCCTTTTCATCTAAAGCAAGAACGATGTAATTTTTCAAAGCCCAATAAGGAGAACCTGGGCCATTATAACCTTCTGCCATCACTTTATTGGGATATTGATAACCAATGGATAGAGTATCATCTTGGTTGAAAATTGGTTGTTTAAACCAATAGCGCATATTATTGAATAAAAGATATTTGGCTTCTTCAGGACTTAAAGTATCAAGTCTTTGTTTTGCCAGAGCTGCTGCAGCAAAAAAGGCAGATTGAGCAAAACGGTAGGTGGTACTTCTACCAAATGGCAAAGCGGCCCCTGATTGAACAAACCAATTTTTAAACTTACGGCTAAATTGTTGGGCACGTAGACGATATTTTTCTAGATGAGGGGCTAAATCTGTTACTCCGATGGCAGTTAAGAGTAAGGCGTAGTATTGCATCGCGAAAGGAATATAGTAATCAATTTGCTTTTCATAACCATCAAAATACCATCCTTCCTCTAAGTAGAAAGTATCGATTTTAGCTAGATCTGCCTCAATTTGAGGTCTGACATCTTCAAGTTGTGCGAGTAAGAAGAAATTATTCACCAATACTCTAAAGAAAAGCCAATTTGTTTGTGGAATGGTGTGATGGTTGATTTGGTTGAGCCAATGATAAATATCTTGTTGTTGGGACTCGCTTAAAGTATCCCAAAATTCATGTTTGGTAAATAAAAGATAGACAGATAATGCACCCATTTCCACAAATAATTGATCGTAATCTTCCAATTCTCCCCAATAATAAGGACTTTTTGGATTGGTACCGCTTAAAATTCCGTGGTTAGCTGCACAGAAGATTTTTTCGTGCTTACGTATCTTCTCAGGATGACTAAAAAGTGGGCCTAATCCCCAAAGTGTCCGTAAAAAACCTTCAATATCTTGCTTTTCAATGGAATATACTGTGCCTGAGGTATATAAATGAAAACGCCCAGGTGTCTGTTGGCTTTCCATAACTTGATATACTGGTGAAACAAGTTCGATTAAGCTTTTTTCTAAGTCTTCATATGTCATTAAAGGATTATTCATTAAACGATGATTGATGTTACCCATAAAATTTCCTCTTTTCATTTGATTTCAATTGCAGTATACAACTTTTTTACTAATATTTAAATACAATTTTACTAAAAAATAGAGATGTGATATAATTTTTTTAGTAAAAACAAAAATATTTTTAAAGAAGGTGCGACAATGCAGATTTCATTAAGAATCAAAAAGCAAAGTGGCGAGATTTGCCAAGGTAGAAATGATTATGAGGAAGATTTGCGACAACTACAGGTGACAGGAGAAGACCTTGTATGGCTTTCGACGCAAAATTTTACTTTTTCAGAAGGAGACTATATTGAAATCACTACTGATCAACCCAATGCTTATTTATGGTTGAAATTAGATGAAACCATAGATAATAGTTTGGTTTTTGTTCCTGATTGCTTGGTGCGCTATCCGATTCATTTGTCTGAAAATGCTCGTGTATCTAGAGCGGAAACACGTTTTTTGAGTAATCGACATTACTGGTCTGTTAGAAAAGCAACCCCAGAAGAAATAGGTCTTTATCGGAATTTAGCATTAAATCCTTTAGACCAAAAAGAATGCAATGGAACCTATCCTCATGCTTATGCGAATGTTGAGACGAGAAATGATGCGACCTTTTTTGCTTGTAATGCGATAGATGGTACTTTTGCCAATGAATCTCATGGAGAATATCCTTATGGTTCATGGGGGATTAATCGACAAAAAGATGCCGAGCTGACGATTGATTTTGGACGCAAAGTACGTTTGGACCAGCTAGCGTTTACCTTACGAGCTGATTTTCCGCATGATAATTATTGGGAGAAAATTAAAGTTTGGTTTTCTGATGGTACGCAAGAAATCCTTTCAACTAAAAAGTCTGCTTTGAAACAAACTTTTAATATTGCACCGCGTGTCGTTTCTTGGTTAAAAATAGGCGATTTACAACAATCACCAGATGAGTCACCATTTCCAGCACTCACTCAATTGGAATGCTTTGGTAGAGAAGAAAAAGAAGGTTTGAATTAAATGAGTCAATTACTAGAGGAAATTATTCAAGAAGCAAAGAAATATGTGCAAAAGGGACGGGTGATGCCGATCTCTATGGCTGGATATGAAGCGTATTTATCTTCAGGCAATCGTCTTATTTTTGAAGAGGAATATTTTCAACGTAGACGAGAACTAGTGGTTTTAGCTTTAGCCTTTGAGTATACACGCGATGAAAGTTATTTACCGTTATTAAAAGATACGCTTTGGTCAGTTTGTAATGAGTATTCCTGGGCATTACCAGCACATTTAACGATAGAAAATAACCAATATAAAGAGGATGCGCCTAAGATTATTGATTTATTTGCAGCTGAAACGGGGCAAACCTTGGCGAATATCTATGCCAAATCTCATCAATACTTTCCAACGTTATTAAATGAACGGATACTTCATGAAATCAATCAACGCATTACGCAACCATTCGTACAAAAACATTGGTCTTGGGAAGAAAAAGAAAATAATTGGAGTGCAGTGATTGCAGGGAGTTTGGGTATGACCTTTTTGGATGTTATTGAATCAGACGAAAAGTGTCAGCAATTAATCACAAGACTCAATCGTGCTTTTCATTCGTATTTTGCTTCCTTTGGTGAGGATGGCTGTTGCGAAGAAGGCGTGGAATATTGGGCCTATGGTTTTGGGTATTATATATATTTTGCTGCAGCTTATGCCGAAAGATTCCGTGATACAAGCTATTTGCAACGGGAAAAAGTCCAAGCAATTGCTGAATTTCCTTATTATGCGCAATTGAATACAAAATTATTCGTTCCTTTTTCTGATTATAATCCATCGGAATTACCTAATGGATTGTTGGCCTACCTTCAAAAAGAATGGGGTTATCGAGTGCCAAAAATTGAAAAGATGAACGCAATCGGCTTTGATTCATGTTATCGCTATGCCCATTTAGCACATGATTTACTGTGGGGAATGCCAGATGAGCAAGCATTGACAAGTAAAATCCATCTCTTTGGTAATAAGCAATGGTTGGTACAAGTCGACCAAGTGAATCATTATGTATTTTCTGCCAAAGGGGGACGTAATGATGAAAGTCATAATCATATTGATTTGGGTCACTTTGTATTGGGGACGACTGCACAGCTATTTTTAGATGATTTAGGTTCAGGGGAATATACGCGTGATTATTTTAGTAAAAAACGTTATCAGTATTTTACGCCAAGTGCAAAAGGGCATAGTATTCCAATAATTAATGGCTATGAACAGTTATCAGGCGCGGTTTCAAGTGTGATTTATTTTCAACAAGAGCAACAAATGACTACTGTGTCGTTGGATTTGGAAAGCTGCTATCCAAGCAAGACCCAGCTAAAGAAGTTTCATCGTCAATTGATGAGTGACAGTTCTCGACAAACATTGCTTTTGGTGGATGAATTTACTTTTGAGACAGTCGAAAATGAAGTCGTCGAAAACTTCATTACCCGCATTTGTCCAAAAGTAAGCGGAGAAGAAGTAATCTTAAACGCAGATCAGCAAGTACTCACCATGAAATTTCCGTCAGCAGCTATCGAAGTGATTCCGGTAACCTACAATGATCATAAAGGAATCCCAGTATGTGCTTATCGCATTTGTTGGCGAGCGAAACTGTCTAATCAAGCGCATATCCAAATTGAAATGAAACAAAACTAAAAAGCAGGACAACTTCTTTCTATTTCAAGGAGTTGCCCTACTTTCTCTATTTTCTTGGTTTAGCTGTGGAGTTGCGAACGATTAATTCACTACTTAAGAATACCCTTCTAGCAATTCGGTCATGTTGAATACGTTTATGGAGCAAGTCAACGCCGCTTTCACCCATTTCTTCCGTAAAGACATGAATGGTACTTAAAGCTGGCGAGACGTAGCGTGAAATAGACGAATCATTAATGCCCATTACGCTAATGTCTTCAGGGATGCGAATATGATTTGCTTGTAAGACGTGCATAATGCCAATAGCACAGGCATCGTTGGCCGCTAAGATAGCAGTAGGTAAATCGTCTTTCCATTGTTCTAAGGCTTTTTTTGCCAATTTTTCACCGACTTTAACGACTAAACGATTGCCTGAATCAAGGATAAAGTATTTTTCTTGAAAGAGTCCCAAATCGGATAATTTATCAATAAAGGTATTAGCTGTAGGCGTTTTATATTTTCTAAAGCCAAAGTGGGAAATACCATCTTCGGCACCTAAAAAGGCAATTTTTTTGTGACCTAGTTCTAATAGATGATCTAAAGCAGAAGAAGCGGCTTGCGCGAAGTCTGTATTCACGCCATCGAATTCTTCTAAAGGGAAACTACTGCCCACGACACATAGTTTATTATGCATTTGATGTAACTGTGTGAGAAATTCTTGCTTAAATTGCCCAATTGCAATGATTCCCGCACATTGATTCATGATATTTTCATCAAGTGTTGAAAGCTTAATCACATTGTAGCCCAATTCCGCTGCTCGCTTTTCTACTCCGATGCGAATAGACATATAGTAAATATCGTCTAATTCTTCATCTGGAGTACGCCACTGCACAATCCCAATGGAGGGAATTTCTTTACTTTCTTGTAAATTGGTTTGCTTTTGCAGATGGGCTTTTGTTTTATATTTGGTATAATTTAATTTCTCAGCAGCTTCAAAGATTTTACGTTTAGTATCTTCAGAAACAGAAAGCGTATTATCATAGTTTAAGACTCTGGATACCGTTGAGATAGAGACATCACAAGCTTTTGCGATATCAGTAATGGTCGCCATATCAATCACTTCCTTTCAACATTTTATTACTATTCTAAATTAATTATAATTTTTTTACTAAAAAAATCAATAGAAAAGCAACGGAAGTAACCAATATTGCGAAAATATTGTAACGGATTCCTCTATTAATCACTAATTTTATTGTTTTTACTAAAATAATTAAGGAAAATTTTACTAAAAATATTGATTTTTATATTTTTTTGAGTAAAATAATAAATGTAAGCTAGCTTAGATATTTGGAGTGAAAGTTATGAAGAGAGTGGTGAGGCTATGCTTTTGCTGCCTATTCCTTTTACTACTAGGTGGTTGTCAAAAAGCACAAATTGAAGCTACCGATCAACAAGTTCCGCAACAATTAGTAAAAAAATCGGTTGAGTATAGCGTCAAACAGTGGAAAGATGATGATATTCCACTAAATGAATTAGTAAAAGTGAATGGGAAAATCGAAAAATCAGATGGCCATTCAAAAAAAGTAAAATATCAAGACCGTTTTATTTTGAATTTTGATGGTTATCGTATTCAAGTGATGAATAATCAGAAAAAAGTGTTTCATTTAGGTGATCAAGTTACTGTGTATGGGGAGTACTATGGCTTCGTGAAGGCGATGTACATCCAATAGTGTGATGCCGCTAAATGAAAACGCATTCGTATTTGAGAGAAGTGATGATATGACAAATGAGAATCGCTGGATAAGTGATGCGATTGACTTTGCTGTTGGTAAAGTAAAAGAAAACACTGCTATTTTCAAACAAACAGTTCCCCCAGCAGCGAGTGTTCAATTACAGTACATCCCAGAAGATAATATTGATTGGACAGCTAGTTTTTGGCTAGGTATGTTACTGTTATCAAAGGAATATAGCCAAACGAAAGAATTTGATGAAACCATACAAATGCAGTTGCAAAGTTTCAAAAACCGGTTAGATAATAAAATTGGTTTAGAAACGCATGATATTGGATTTTTATATAGTTTATCGGCAGTGGCGGATTATCGTTTAACAGGTAGTGAAACATCTAAACAGATGATTATTCAAGCCGCAGATGAACTATTAACGAGATATTCTGAAAAGGCAGAAATTATTCAAGCTTGGGGTAATTTAAATGATCCAGAGCAACAAGGCCGAATGATTATTGACTGTTTGATGAACTTACCATTATTATATGTGGCTAGCCGTTTGACGGGAAATGAAAAGTATTACCAAGCTGCCTACAAACATGCAAAGAAGACCCAAAAGTATATTGTTCGAGATAATGCGACTACTTATCATACTTATTATTTTGATATTCATACAGGTGAAGCGAAGTATGGTAAAACACAACAAGGATATTCAGATGATTCTTGTTGGGCACGTGGACAAGCTTGGGGAATTTACGGATTTACTTTGAGTTATCTCTATACCGGAGATTATACCTTTTTAGAAACGGCTAAGAGAGTGGCTGATTACTTCATTAGTCATCTGCCAGAAGATAAAATCGTCTACTGGGATTTGATTTTTGATGATGCTAGTGGAGAAGAAAAAGATAGTTCCGCTTCAGCCATTGCAGCATGTGGACTGTTAGAATTAGCCAAACAATTACCATTATCAGATGACAAACGCGAAAAATATGAAAAAGCTGCAATTGAAATGATGCAAACTTTAAGTGCAACTTATACTACCAAAGGAATCCAATCCAATGGTATTTTACTACATGGTGTATATGATAAGAAAGGTTCTAAAGGTGTAGATGAATGTATGATTTGGGGCGATTATTTCTACTTAGAAGCCTTAATTCGTCTAGCACAATACTGGTATCGATATTGGTAAAAAATATTTGAAAAGATTTAAATATTAGGAGGGAATACCATGAAATTCATGAAAAAAAGTTTAATTACATTGACAGTGTTAGGGGCTGCATTAGGATTAGCTGCTTGTGGTAACAAAGAAGAAAAGACAGCTAAGCAAGACAGTAAAGATGTGAAAGAAATTACTGTTACTACATGGAACTATGACACAACACCTGAATTTAAGGCTTTGTTTGATGGATTCGAGAAAAAGACCGGCATTAAGGTAAAAAATATCGACATTGCATCTGATGACTACGATACAAAATTAACAACCATGCTATCTTCTGGAGATACAACCGACGTATTAACAATGAAGAACTTATTATCTTATTCAAATTATGCTTATCGTAATCAATTAGTAGATGTTACAGACCACATTAAGAAGATTGATACTGACCCAGCTAAAGATGCGTACAAGATGTTTGATATTGAAGGTAAGACTTATGCACAACCTTATCGTACTGACTTCTGGGTTCTATACTACAATAAAGATTTATTCAAAGAAGCCGGCATTGCTGATCCAGAAAATCTAACTTGGGATCAATATGAAGAAATTGCCAATAAATTGACGAAAAAAGATGGCGTACATTATGGTGCTTACCAACATACATGGCGCTCAACCATTCAAGCCATCGCACAAGCACAAAATGGTGAAAACTTACTTAAACCAAAATATGATTATTTAGAAGATTACTATACACGTGCGGTAAGAATGCAAAAAGATCAAGCACAAATGGATTTTGGTACTGCTAAATCAACAAAAGTTACTTACCAATCACAATTTGAAGAAGAAAAAACAGCTATGATGTATATGGGTACTTGGTATATGGCTGGTGTGTTAAGCAATAAAGAAGCTGGAAAAACAAATGTAAACTGGGCAATTGCACCAATTCCTCAATTAAAAGCTGATGGTAAAGTGACAACATTTGGCTCACCAACCGCATTTGCAATTAATAAGAACTCTAAGAAACAAAAAGCTGCACAAGAATTTATTGATTTTGCTACTGGTAAAGAAGGCGCAGAAATTTTAGCAAAAGTTGGGGTTGTACCAGCTTATCGTACACAAGAAATTAGTGACTTATACTTCAGCAAAGAAGGTATGCCAACGGATGACATCTCTAAGAATGCCTTCAACCCTGATAAGATTGAGATAGAATTTGCAACTGATAAGAATGCACCTGCTATTGATAAAATCTTACAAGAAGAACATGATTTAATTATGACAGGCGATGAATCTCCTGCTAAAGGTATTGCGAATATGGAAAGTCGTGTGAAAAACGAAATCGAATAATTGAATGAACTTTTGGTATTTGGTGGTTCGGAGTGCTATTCCGAATCACTAAATGCCGTGAATGAGTGTCGTTCAATTTTGTGAGAGGAGAATAATTATGGAGTCAAAAAAGAGCAAAATTAGATTACGACAAACCTTAACTGCTTATTCGTTTATCGCACCTAACTTTATTGGATTTTTCATTTTTACTTTAATTCCAGTTGTATTTTCACTTATTTTAGCTTTTATGAAATGGGACTCCTTTTCTAGTCCTGAATTTATCGGTCTAAAGAATTTCGTAAAAATGGCTGGAGATGATACTTTCTGGATTTCTTTGACGAATACAGTGGTCTATACAGTAGCCGTTGTACCGTTAACGATGGTTTGTGCCTTAGGTTTAGCCATATTACTAAACCAAAAGATTAAAGGAATGAAATTTTATCGTACAGCCTTCTTCTTCCCTTATGTTACGTCTTTAGTAGCGATTGCCGTTGTGTGGAATATGCTATTTCACCCAACCATGGGACCAATTAATGGGGTATTAAAACATTTTATGGCAAATCCTCCAGGTTGGACCTCTAGTTCTCAATGGGCCTTAACAGCAATTATAATTGTATCCGTTTGGAAGGGTATGGGTTATTACATGATTTTATATTTGGCTGGGTTACAAAGCATTCCAGCTGAACTTTATGAGGCTGCATCCATGGACGGAGCTGGCAAATGGCGTCAATTTTTAAATGTTACCTTACCATCCTTAAGACCAACTACCTTCTTTGTCACTATTATGTTAATTATTAACTGTTTCAAGATTTTCGATTTGGTACAGGTAATGACCGATGGTGGACCAGGACGAGCAACCAACGTATTGGTATATGAAATTTATAATGAAGCATTCAAGAAATTTAACTTTGGTTATGCCTCAGCGATTTCATTAGTATTGTTTGTTATTGTATTAGGTATTACCATCTTACAATTCTCTGTTGAAAATAGAAATAATAAAGCGTAGAGGTGAGAAAAATGGAAATGACAGCCAACAACAAAGAAAATAATGCTGCTTTGAAAAAGAAAAAACTAGGCAAGGTATTTCAATTTATCGGCTTAATCTTTTTGACCCTTCTTGCGCTTTTCACTTTGATTCCGTTTTTCTGGATGTTATCTGCATCATTTAAGTCAAACAATGATGTATTCACGATTCCAATTCAGTGGATCCCTAAAGAGTGGCATCCTGAAAATTATAAAGTGATTTGGGAAAGAATACCTTTGCTTACTTTCTTCAAAAATACGGCCATTTTATCTGTCGTAATTACTTTAATTCAATTATTTACATCTAGTTTTGCGGCTTATGGTTTTTCTAAATTGAATTTTAGAGGAAGAAATACTTTATTCTTAGCATACATTGGTACGATTGCAATTCCTTGGCAATCTTATATGATTCCTCAATTTATTATGATGAGACAAATGCATTTAACAGATACTTTATTATCACTTATTTTATTACAAGCCTTTTCTGCATTTGGTGTATTCTTATTGAAGCAATACTATAATTCCATTCCAGATTCTCTATGTGAAAGTGCCAGAATTGATGGTTTAAGTGAATGGGGAATTTATCGTAGAATTATCTTACCATTAACTAAACCAGCCATTGCCTCATTAACAATCATTACATTTGTGAATACTTGGAATGATTATATGGGACCATTTATTTATCTATCATCTACTGAAAATAAGACGATTCAACTAGGTTTAAAGATGTTCGTAGGTTTATTTGATGCAGAATATGCCTTGATTATGGCAGCATCCGTCATCTCTATTTTACCAGTAGCCATCATTTTCCTTTCTATGCAAAAATACTTTGTTGAAGGAATTGCTACATCGGGTATGAAAGAATAGGAGTCAGATATATGAAAAAGCAAACATTTGATAATAATATTTACATGAAGATTATTAATTGGATCTATCAATTATTAGTTGCGAATCTAGGATTGTTAATTGCTAATTTTCCCTTCGTATGTTGTTCTTTATTTTTAGCTCTAGATATTCGCAATGTGTTTGCTTTTTCGTTATCGATGCTACTATTTGGACCTGCTTTTTATACATTGATTGCTTATTTGAATCAATTGAGAGAATATAAAGATATTGATCGACCTTTCTATACATTTGTTGATTTGTATAAGAAATGGTTTGTAAAAGGGATATCTAATTGGTTGATTCCATGGATCATTATTAACTTGTTAGCAGTGGATGCTATATTCTTCTATCATTTTGAACTACTACCTATTGCATTGCCTGTTTTAGTTATTATTGGCCTAGGAATCATCGGATATTTCTTAAATTTCTGCTACTTCAATATTCGTAATGAAGATAAAACGCATCGGGAAATTAGATTGATTTCTATCTACTATTTATTAAAAAAATGGTATGTCGTTTGCGTGAATTTTATCCTAATTATTTGTTATTTAGTAGTACAGTTGATTAAACCTCAATTTGGCTTACTCATTACGCCAGTTGTTTTTGTCGGTTTAATCTATTTAAATCAAAGCAAATTACATCAAGTAAAATAATTAGAAGGGGCTGACCCAAAAGTATATTAGCAAGATAATAAAAAAAAGAAATCCATATGATGGAATAAATCTTTAATAAAAAAGAAAATAAAATCCGAATGTTCAACTTGATTACTCATAAAATCAATGATGAATATTCGGATTATTTAAATGCTCATGTTTTATAAGAGACTAATGGGTCAGTCCCTTTTCAGTAACTATTATCTTAAAAAGGAGGATTTTTATGTCAGAATTCAAAATAAAAGATCAATTCTATTTAGATAATCAGCCCTTTCAAATCATCTCCGGGACGATTCATTATTTTCGTGTCGTTCCAGAATACTGGCAAGACCGCCTAGAAAAGCTCAAACTAATGGGTTGTAATACCGTCGAAACATATGTTGCTTGGAATGTTCATGAAGTGCAAGAAGGCGAATTTTGCTTTACAGGAAGAGCTGATTTACGTCGCTTTATTCAGTTAGCCCAAAAGGTAGGATTATACGTCATCTTAAGACCATCTCCTTATATTTGTGCGGAATGGGAATTTGGTGGGTTACCTTATTGGCTATTAAAAGACCCACACATGAAGATTAGAATGAACGAACCGCGCTATCTAGCAAAGGTAGAAAAATATTTTGCCCGCTTATTTCCTGAAGTGGTTGATTTACAAATTGATCAAGGCGGCCCAATTATTTTGATGCAAGTGGAAAATGAATATGGAGGTTATGCCAATGATTTAAGCTATCTTGAAACCTTAGCTGAACTGATGCGCAAAAATCAAGTGACCGTCCCCCTCATCACCTCAGATGGACCTTGGCGTGGCATGTTAAACAATGGCTCTATTCCAAACTTTGCTTTACCTACAATAAATTGTGGTTCAGAAGTGAAAAAACATTTCCGAACCTTAAGCGCTTTTCACGGGGAAAGCCGACCTTTGATGGTGACGGAGTTTTGGATTGGCTGGTTTGATGCTTGGCAAGATAAAAAACACCATACCACCAGTGTAACTGAAGCTACCAAAGAACTAGCGGATATTTTATCAGAAGGATCAGTGAACATCTATGTCTTTCATGGAGGAACGAATTTTGGATTTATGAACGGGGCCAACTATTATGAGCGCTTAACACCTGATGTAACGAGCTATGATTATGATGCCCCCTTAACCGAATGGGGCGCAATCACTCCAAAATATAAAGCTTTCCAAGAAGTGATTGCTCAATATCAAGACATACCAAAGTTCGAACTATCAACAAGAATCATCCAAAAAGCGTATGGTAAGCTATCTGTCCATCAGCGTGTGAGTCTATTTGCGACCTTAGATACCTTAGCACCAAAACATACGGCTATTTATCCACAATCAATGGAGATGTATGATCAAGGCTATGGTTATATCTACTATCAAACAAATTTAGCTCAACAAGGCGAGATTGAAGATTTTCGCTTAATCAACTGTAAAGACCGGGCCCAAGTCTTTTTAAATCAAAAACTACTCGTCACTCAATATGATCATGAAATAGGGACGAACTATCCATTCAGCTTACAAGAAGGAAGCAATCAATTGGGCGTTTTAGTTGAAAATATGGGGCGAGTCAATTACTCGGTACAAATGAACCACCAACAAAAAGGGATAATGGATGGGGTTGTCATCAATGGTAGTTTTCAAACAGGTTGGGAGATTTATAATTTACCGCTAGATGATTTGACGGCGGTTGATTTTACTCGTGAGTATGTTTGTGGGACGCCAAGTTTTTCACGATTTGAATTTGAGGTGGATGAATGTGGCGATACCTTTGTCGATATGAGTGGATGGGGCAAAGGAGTTGTCTTTATTAACGGATTTAATTTAGGACGTTTTTGGGAAGTAGGACCACAAAAACGATTATATCTACCAGCACCATTACTACATCTAGGAACCAATGAATTGATAATCTTTGAAACAGAAGGAAAAGTCAGAGATGAAATTGAATTGGTGGATCAAGCAGATTTAGGGTAAAAAAGGAAAAGTGAGCCGCTACACAGACTTACAATAGATTAAATCATTTGGAGATATCAAAATCAGATTGGAAAGGAAAAGATACAATGAAACAAAATTTTTATCCCTTTTTCAATTGTCAGTCTAAAGAAGATTGGCAAAATTTTAAAACATCATTATGGAAAAATTATCCCACAGAATGTCAACAACTAATTGCTCGTAGTCAACGCTTTGTTAAGGGTGATTATTTGTTTGATAATGACTGGGATATGGAAAAAACAGTGGTACCTGTTCATTTCGCAATTGATGATTTAACTTGGGGAGTGAGTCCGAATCAAGATTTAGAATGGAACTATATGCTGAATAGGCAACGTTTTTTAGTTGATGTGGCAATCGCATATGTTTTGACGGATGATACTTGTTATCCAACTTATTTAGAGCAATTTCTAACACGCTTTATTCAGGATAATCCGCTCAATGCTGAAACGGTAAAATATAGTTGGCGAACGATTGATGTAGGTTTACGTTTGATTAACTGGTTTAAACTATTTGAAATCCACCAATATTACCCATTATTTTCTGAAAAATTATGGCAAAGATTAACAGCTGAAGTAGAAGTTCAAGCCGATTACTTACTGAAACATTTGACGTTTGAGCATGGACAAAGTAATTGGCAAATTTTGGAGTTAGCAGGATTATTTGGCGCAAGTGTGACTTTTCCTGAATTTTCTGATGCAAACAAATGGCAAGAGGTAAGTTGGGATTATCTAGATAAATCTTTAGCGCTACAAGTGGAAGCGGATGGTATGCAACGGGAACAATCTTTTATGTATCATAATGAAGTCTTGCTATGTTTATTGGAAATCATACAATTAGCTAAACGCAATCAAATTAGTATTCCGGATACAATCATTGACTATACACAAAGACTTACTGATGCGGCTAGTATTTTTGTCAAACCAAATGGCATGCAAGCCGTTTATGGAGATAGCGATGTAGAGGATATGACAGGAATTTTGCAATATGCAGAAGTGTTGCTAGATGGTCCTAAGGGTACGCTTCAACCGGATTTCTTTACGGTACTTTCACTAGGATATGGCGATTTTAAAGTCAATAATAAGTACTTGTTAAGTGAAAGTGTACATCATTTTGAACAAGCGGGAGTGATGATTGCCAAAAAACCGCAAGAATATCATTTGTTTAAATGTGGTCCTTTAGGCGGTGGTCATGGGCATGATGACTGGTTGCACCTCGAATTATCTTATCAAAATCAAGATATCTTAGTTGACTCTGGACGTTATAGTTATGAAGTAGCCAAAGATCGTTTAGTTTACAAAGCACCCTGGGCTCACAATACTTTCATTGTTGATCAGCAAAATTTCAATCAGCATAATGAAGCATGGGATGCAGTGAAAGTCGCAACACCGATTAATCAAAAAATGGCTTCAAGAGAGGGAATTCATTTCTTTGAAGGGGGACATCTTGGTTACTTTGATTTACCAGATCCTGTCTATGTTGATCGGAAAGTATTGCATTTTCCAGAAGGTTTTAGTTTAGTCAGTGACTTGTATTTAGCAAAAAAAGCGCATGAGATTCAAACTTTTTACCATTGGCATACACAAGATTTGCAATCCACTGAGACAAGTTTTATCAGTGAAACCTTGAAATATCAAATTCATTGTTTGGATAAAGAGACTGACAAGAAAGTAAAAAAGGTGAAATGGTCTCCACGTTATAACGACTTAGAGGAGATTGATTGTGCCGTCATTACACGAAAAATTGAAGGTTCAGCTGTAAGTTCTTATGTACTATCACCGAGTGGCGTGATAGAAAAATGCGAGCGTGTCCCTATTTACTCAGAAAATCATTTGATGTCACCAGAAATAGTGGAAGCCATCAAACTCACTTTACATGATGGCAGCAAGCGACTTGTAATCATTCAACATCAAGAACCTAATCACGGACGCAGAGGCTATGTTGTAGAAGGTAATTTTTATTATGGTAGAGTTTTAGTGATACAGGATGAAAAAGTAATAACATTATATTAGTAAAAAAGGATTCATTCGCAGAAGATTGACTCAGTTCATATCTGCGAATGAATTATTTCTATTTGTTATACATCATAATATAATGAAAGTAGCTATTCAAAAGGAGTTGATAAGTGGTGCTTATTCCAAATTATTATGAGGATTTGGCGCAATTACATGTAAATGCTTGTCCGCAACATAATTACTTTATTCCTTTTTCAAAGAAGGAAGAGGCGTTAAATGCTAAAAATCGGCAAGAATCAGATCGTTTTATTGATTTAAATGGGACGTGGGATTTTACCTATTATCCATCAGTACAGCATATTTTAGCTGACGAAATTCAGCAATTAGAACAAATGCATACGAAAAAAATACCGGTACCTTCCACTTGGCAAACGCAGGGGTATAATCAACAAATGTATACGAATATTCGTTATCCGATTCCTTTTGATCCGCCTTATGTGCCATTAGTCAATCCTTGTGCCTTATATACTAGGAAAATCGAGATTAGTGAAGAACAATTGGCAAACTATGATTGGCATCTATTTTTTGAAGGGGTAGATTCCTGTCATTATGTGTGGGTGAATCAACAGCTTGTCGGATATAGTCAAGTATCACATGCCATAAGTGAATTTGATTTGGCTGATTTTTTGAAAGCTGGCGAAAATGTACTTTCTGTTCTAGTATTGAAATGGTGTGATGGCACTTATTTTGAAGATCAGGATAAATTTAGACAATCTGGTATTTTTCGGCCAGTTTATTTATTGGGACGTGCGAAACAACGAGTGAATCACTATTTAATTCATCAAGACTATGATTATCAGAAAAAACAGGCAGTTGTTCAAATTGAGATTGTTGATCAGTCAGCTAATGTTGATTTTGAGTATCTTTTGTTGGATGCACAGCAAAATGTCATTTCCAAAGGACAAGCGCTTGATTTTAAGGTAACGGGTATTTGTGAATGGACCGATGAAACCCCTTATCTGTACTATTTGTTATTGCGCTTTGGTCAAGAGTGGATTTGTGAAAGAATCGGCTTTAGAAAGTTTGAGCTAGATATAAAATATGGATTACGAGTAAATGGTCAGGTCATCAAATTGCATGGAGTGAATCAACATGATAGTTGGCCGGATACTGGAGCTAGTGTCAGCATGGAGCGGCATCGTCAGGATTTATTATTGATGAAAGCTCACCATATCAATGCCATTCGGACTTCGCATTATCCAAAGAGTCCAGAGTTTTATCAATTATGCGATGAATTAGGTTTTTATGTATTGAGTGAGGCCGATATCGAGACTCATGGTGTAGTTACTTTATTTGATGTTGGTGGGGATGATAATTTTAATCTTATTGCCAATGATGAGCGGTATGAGCAGGTCATTGTTGATCGTGTACGTTCTTCTATCGTGCCGTTTAGAAATGTGACAAGTATTTTTATGTGGTCCATGGGGAATGAATCCGGTTTTGGAAAGAATTTTGAAAAAGCCTTATCTGTTGCACATGAATTAGATCCTATGCGTTTTCGTCATTATGAAGGGTATTTTCATGCTTATCAAGATCATGACAATGAAGATAAATATTTGAGTGTGTATTCGCGGATGTATCCGACACTTGAAGAATCGGAGCGAGATTATTTAGTCAATCCGAAGAAACCGTATATATTATGTGAATATTCACATGCGATGGGCAATGGACCTGGAGATTTAGCAGCCTATAATGAATTAATGGAAAAATACCCCGCTTTTATTGGAGGTTTCATTTGGGAGTGGTGTGATCATGCTGTTATCTTAGGGTATGACAAGCAAAACAAGCCCCAATTTGGATATGGTGGTGATTCAGGCGAAGAGATTCATGATGGTAATTTTTGCATGGATGGCTTAGTTTACCCTGATCGCCAAGTGCATGTTGGTTTGCTAGAGTTTAAGCACCTTCACCGTCCAATACGCGCGAAAAGAGAGCAGAATCTTCTCATTTTAGAAAATGTACGTGCTTTTACTACTTTTACTGATGAGAATTTAGCTGTAAAACTTATTTGGCAATTAAATGGACAAACGATTTCCGAAGATGAACTAGCAATTTCAGCAATCAAACCAAAGTCACAGGTAGCTTTTTCTTTGACTATTCCAAAGGCAAAAGAAGGGTTACTGCAATTACTAGTTGTCA
Source organism: Enterococcus cecorum (assembly GCF_023221775.1). GTDB lineage: Bacteria > Bacillota > Bacilli > Lactobacillales > Enterococcaceae > Enterococcus_E > Enterococcus_E cecorum_A. Next base: position 24,848 of record NZ_JAKUDS010000033.1, read on the forward strand.
CTTTCCATCCTCAAACTCAAGAAATTTATGCAAAAGAGCAATTAACTTTTCGCGAGGCACCTGTGCAATTACCAGGTTGGCTTCATCAAGAGGAAAAGCAATCACAGTGGCAAGTAACAGAAAGTCTGAGCGAATATCAATTAGTTACCGGAAAATTCAGCATTACTTTTGATCGTTTGACTGGGCAAATGACTCAAGCAATCGTTGAGAATAAGCAAATCATTGGTAAGACACGTTGGTTGATTTGGCGTGCTCCAACGGATAATGATCGTTTGGTGAAAGAAGATTGGTTAGCCGCTGGTTTTGCTCAGTTGCAATCACGCGTTTATGAAACCCAACTAGTTCATGAAAAAGAGGGAATTGTTCAAATTAAAGTAAGAAGTCGTTTGCTACCAATCTATCGTCAATGTGTGGCAGACTTAACTTCCATCTGGACCTTTGAAAGTAATGGGCGAGTTACGATTCAAACAAAAGTAGAAAGAAACAGGCAGATGCCAAGTTTCCCTAGATTTGGACTAGAACTAAAAATCCATCCAGATACTTCAGAAGTACGCTATTTAGGTAATGGACCGCTAGAAAATTATCAAGATAAAAAATTAGCCAGTTATTTTGCTGATTTCCAAACAACCATTGAAGATTTATATGAACCTTATGTGAAACCACAAGAAAATGGCAGTCATGGGAATACTTATGCAGTTCGTGTGGGTCATTATCAAACGATTCAAGCTTTTGCCTTTCATCCTTTTAGTTTTAATGTGAGCAATTATTCAGTGGAACAATTAACAAATACGAATCATCGGCATGAACTCATCAAAGAAGCACAGCCGTATTTGATTATTGATAGTCATCATGCCGGAGTAGGTTCGAATAGTTGCGGTCCGGAATTGGATGAACAGTATCAAATTAATCAAGATGAATTATTGTTTGAAGTTACTATTCAATTGTAGATACGCTTAAAGATGCGTGCTAGCAGAACCTGAAATTTTGCTAGCGCGTATTTTTTATGCTAATTCAACTTTTATTCGTGCAATCACTCTCTCTGGTGTGTCCATCATTTCTACATGTTCGTTGACATAGTCAGGACGTCTGATGCCTAAAAAAGGTTTACCTAACGCTTGCAGTTGAGATTGGACATCTTCGTCAATCGGATCACTCAGGTCTAAAAAGAGTTGTGCGGTCTGTGCCGTGGCTAACAGGCAATCCGTCGTTGTGGCATATTGCACCCAAACATTAGGGTATTGCAGCAGCTGTTTGATTTTACTGCTAACTTCAGTAAAGGCGGTGATGATAAACTGAGCTTCTGGCAGAGTGGTAATCAGTTGTTCGAGTGGGCCAAGTTGATCGGACCGAGTGAAAATCAAGGGTACTTTGTTTGATATTAACTTCGGATTTGCTAACGACTTCGCTCCATTCTAAGTTGCGATAGGTCCACCATAATTCTCGCTGTCGGCCAAATGATTCCAGGGCAATTACTCTTCTCATCAACATTCATCCTTCCCGATATTCTTAGATTCATCAACAAACTAATTGTATGAATGTATTTTCTTTCAAAGTACCATCTTAAAGAGTAGAAAAATAGGGGAAACTAAAAAAGAGCCTAGCCCCCTTATAAATAAAGAATTCCAAGCTCTTTTGTATTATTTCCACTCTATGTGATTAACAATTCATAAGGCTTGATTTAATGTAATTAAGCGATTTTGACTAGTATAAACAATAATAAAATTTGCTAGTATTGGTTGCAAATAAAAATGAGTGATATAATTAGTCTTACAGGAGGACATGGCGTAATGAATAGAATAGGAATTTTTTTTATTTGTAGTAATGGTGAAATTATCGCAAATCATATACCGTATAAAAAAGGAAGGTTTTTAAATGGGCTATATGATAGTAATAGCGATCATTGGGAGTTGTTTGATTCGCTTATGTTTAAGTTTGATACAGATGATTATATCAATGTACCCCGAGGAAGAGTTATTTTTGATGAACGAAACAATCAAAGTATTATCTATATAGATAAGTGCTATCTTTCAGATGAGAAAGTTTTGAAAAAAATTATCAAATTATTTCAAGTGGAAAATTATGTAATAAAATCAGACATTCATTATCAGTGCCCAAATTGTTTGGAAAATATATGGGACGATTGATAACTGATTTAATATAAATTGTTAGTGATGCCATATGCCATATTAGGATGCGATAAATATATGGGTGAATTAATCAAATATAGAGAAGTACCCTAATGTAGTAGAAATAAGAAATGAGAATAACGAATTATGCATTTTGGCAAGATTCGTTTATTACTCCTGAATACAGAGATAATAGATGGAATTAAGTTAGTTCAGAATTTAAAGATTATTGGTTGCATA
>NZ_JAKUDS010000034.1 GCF_023221775.1 Enterococcus cecorum
GTCTGAGCTAGCTCCTGGTTTTTCTCATTTTGGATAAGAAATTCAATAAAAAGTTGAGAAATATAAAGAGTAGTATATCATCGCTAAATGCGTTCATGTGTTCTATAATGTAGATGATTAATTGACCGGTAAATTAATTTATTGAATCTGATAACCCAAAAGTATTTACAAATTATAACTAATAGGTCATAATATTAGAAAATTTGGAAAACATGTACGATATATTTTTTTATAAAGACCTTAATGGAAGAGAGCCTGTTTTAGATTATTTATATGAATTAAAGAATGGCAATAATAAGGATTCTAGAATAAAACTGAATAAAATTAACGATTACCTTGAACTATTAAGCAAGCATGGTTTGAAAATTGGCGAACCGTACATTAAACATTTGGAAGGAGATTTGTGGGAATTAAGGCTATTACGTGATAGGATTATATTTGTAACATGGGAAGAAAATACATTAGTTTTACTACATCAATTTATGAAAAGTACTAGAAAAACACCAAGGAGAGAAATCGAAAAGTCAAGAAGAGAGATTGAAATTTTAAGAAAAAGGGGGACTTTAGATGAATAATGAAGTAGTTGGTAAGAAATGGAAAGATGTTCGTACAGAAATTTTTACACCTGAGGAAATTATTGAAAGTGATATGAGAGTGGCAATTATTAGTGCGATTATCGAAGCAAGGCATGAACAAGGGATTAGTCAAAAACAATTGGAAGAACTAAGTGGTGTGAAGCAACCTGTCATTGCAAGGATGGAAACAGGAAAAACGAATCCGCAATTAGATACAATTTTAAAAATTTTGGCTAGTTTAGGTAAGACATTGGCTGTTGTTCCGCTAAATCATAAATAGCGCGCATTCAAAGTTTTAAAAATGAATAAAATCAATCAATATGATTATGAGAAATGAGAAGAGAGAATTCTATTGTAGAACTCTCTTTTTTAATTTTCTTAATTTATAAAAAGTGTTTTTCAATCATGGTTAAAAATATATCGAAATAGATGATAAATATAAATAAATTATAAAAGCACACATATTATAAAAATGTCATTTTGATATTGAATGTTAGAATAAAATGTGATTTAATATAATCTAAGGTTAACCTAATTCTAATAAAAAGGAGATTATATGGATAAACAGAAAATATTACATCCCAAAAATATTGGGGCATATACGTTAATTTTAAGTACTACTTTCTTGTTAAATGCTGTAAGCGCTCAGAATGTCTTCGCTGATGAGAATTCGAGTACTGCAACAATTACACAACCACTTAAAGCAGAAAATGCTAATGATTTAAATAAAGAAATTTCTACGACAGACAATCATTTGGAAGCAAAAAATATAGACACTACAGCTGAAAAGACAGAAAATTCAGTCGCTTCGGTTGATAAACAAAATTCAACTACGAATGAAGTAGTTAAAAATGATTTATCTGCATCAAATGAGTATGAATCAGTTGCAACAAATTCTGAAGGTGCGAATACTGATGCAACAGTTAATCAGACACAAGAATCTGAACCAATTGTATCGGTACAAACTTCAAGTGATATTGAAAATAAAAAAGAGGAATTGGTTAATAAGCAGGTTGCTGAAGGTAAAACCGAAAATAATGAGAGTGAGCAATTATCATCTGCAACACCAAATAATATTGATAGTAATACCATTATTTCTGTGCCTAAAACTTGGGAGTCTGGTTATAAAGGAGAAGGCATGGTTGTGGCGATTATTGATTCAGGGATTGATGTCGATCATGATGTGCTGCATATAACCAATCCTGATACAGCTAAATTCAACAAAGAAACTTTCGAAGCAACGAAAAAGGCTGCAGGGATTGAGTATGGGGAATGGTTTAATGATAAGGTGATTTTTGGTTATAATTATGTCGATGTCAATACTGATATGAAAGAAGAAGACAAACATTCTCACGGGATGCACGTCACAAGCATCGCAACCGGAAATCCAACTCAACCAGTTGCGAATCAGTTAATCTATGGGGTTGCTCCTGAAGCACAAGTCATGTTTATGCGTGTTTTTTCAGATATTAATCCAACAACTAGTTCTGCAATCTATGTCAAAGCGATTGAAGACGCAGTGAAATTAGGGGCGGATAGTATTAACTTAAGCTTAGGCGGAGCAAATGGTTCTGTTGTTAACATGGATGAAAGTGTTGTTCAAGCGATTGAAGCTGCAAGAAATGCTGGGGTATCTGTAGTTATTGCAGCTGGTAATGACGCAGTATTTGGCTCGGATTATGACTTGCCATCGGCTGAAAATCCTGATTACGGGTTAGTTGGCAGTCCATCTACGGCGAAAGAGGCGATTTCAGTTGCTTCATACAATAATACGACTATTGGTAGCAAGGTTATCAATATTATCGGTTTAGAAAATGATGAAAATCTGAATTTCGGTAAAAGTTCTTTTGACAATCCAGAAAAGAGTGAAGTTAGTTTTGAAGAGGGAAAAGCTTATGACTATGTCTATGCAAATTTAGGTAAAGCAGAAGACTTTGAAGGGAAGGATTTTTCTGGAAAACTCGCTCTGATAAAACGTGGAGAGATTACCTTTTCTGAAAAAGTAGCCAATGCCACAAAAGCAGGGGCTATTGGAGCAGTGATTTTTAATAGCCGCCCAAATGAAGCAAATATCAGCATGGCCTTAGATGAAACAGCGGTGGCCATTCCAGCTATTTTCATCCCAAATGAATTTGGTGAAGCTTTAGCGAAAAATCAGTATCAAATCCAGTTTAATAATGAATCTGTTTTTGACGAAAATCCAAATGCAGGTTCTATGTCTGATTTTTCAAGTTGGGGTTTATCTGCTGACGGTGAATTAAAACCTGATTTAGCGGCTCCTGGGGGTGGTATATATGCTGCTATCAATGATAATGATTATGCCAATATGAATGGGACAAGTATGGCTTCTCCGCATGTAGCGGGTGCTGCTGTATTAGTGAAACAATATCTAAAAGAACAATATCCAAATAAAACACCACAAGAATTAGAAGATTTGGTTAAACATTTATTGATGAGTACGGCAAAACCTCATTATAATAAAGAGTCCCAAGCTTATACGTCACCGCGTCAACAAGGTGCAGGAATTATTGATGTAAAGGCAGCTACTTCAACTGATTTGTACGTAACCGGTAAGGATGGTTATGGTAGTTTAACGCTTGGTAATGTCGGTGATACGTTTGATTTTGATGTTGTTGTGCATAACATTTCAAATGAAGACCGCAAGTTAAATTATCATGTTTATCTAGATACGGATGCTGTCGAGGAGGGAAAAATAACTTTAACACCACGACAGTTAAGTGAATCATCAGTTAGCGGGTTGACAGTTAAAGCCAACAGTAGCGAGGTTGTAAAGATTCAAATTGATGCGTCATCGTTTACGCCAGAATTAAATGAACTCATGAAAAATGGCTACTATCTGGAGGGGTTTGTTCGTTTTACTGATAGTGTCGATGATGGCGATGTAATCAGTATTCCATATGTTGGTTTCCATGGTGAATTCCAAAACTTACCGGTTGTTGAAGAGTCAGTTTATTCACTTATTGCTGATGGCAAAGGTGGTTTTTATTTTGAAATTGATTCGGATAATCCTGAAAAATTAGCGGGTTCTGATAATTTTTCAGGTTTAGTAACTGGAAGTGTTGATAAAGTATACTCAACCGGAAAAACTACTGATTTTGAACTAAAAGCGTTAGGCACGTTTAAGGATGAAAATGGTGATTTTGTACTTAAACTTGATGAAAATGGGCAACCACATTTGGCTATTTCACCAAATGATGATGGTAATCAAGATTCACTTGCTTTTAAAGGGGTATTTTTAAGAAACTATACAAACTTAAAAGCTAGTGTATATCGTGCAGATGATATTAATCGAGAACATGTTTTATGGCAAAGCGACGGACAAGATGGTAATAAAAACTTCTTCAGTGGCAATGAGAAGAGACCTAAATCAAGCATCATTTTTAATACAGAATGGCAAGGTTTTGATCAATCAGGTAATCCACTTGAAGATGGAGAATATCGCTATGTTCTTACGTATCGTTCTGAAGTGCCAGGTGCAAAAGAACAGTCAGTCGATTTTAAAGTGATTATTGATCGTCAGGCACCAGTGATTACGACTGCAACTTATGATAAGGATCAATTCATCTTTAAAGCACGTCGAGCAATTGAAAATGGTTTATCTGGTATTTTTAGAGAACAAGTTTTTTATCTTGTCCCTGATGAAAATGGCTTAACCACGAATATAAATCTAAAAGTAAATGGTGATACAACAGTTTCTGATCATCGTGTATACGTAGCACAAAATGAAGATGGTTCTTTCACCTTACCACTTGATTTAGCTGATTTATCACAATTTAAATATGTCGTCGAAGATTATGCAGGAAATAAAGCTTCAGCAAATGTGGCGGATTTAATTAGTATTGGGAATACGAATGGTTTAGTTACTGTTGAAGCTGTAGATCAAGAAACTAAACAACCGGTGGATATTGCATATGCTTATGCGGTAAAAGATCAAAACGGAAAACATTTAGCCGACATTCCTCGTTATGTTGATGGTAATAACGTGTTAATTTTACCATTTGGCGACTATCAATTTGATTTATTCTTATATGATACAGATTGGGCAACTTTATCAGGCAATCAATCAGTTAAGGTAAATATTGACGAAGCAAATAGTACAGCTAAAGTGCAGTTTTTTGTCCACGTAAAGGAAAAAGCAAATGCATTAGTGGATATTAATCGCGAAATTCCTGAAACAGATACAATTATTTTGGTTGATGAAACAGGACAAGAAATTCGTATCCCACAAGCTAGATATGCGAAAAGTGACTTTGGAAAAATCGTCCCAGTTGGTAAATACATTATTAAAGCTGAATTGCCAGAAGGATATGAATTTTTAGAAGAGCCAACATTTGAAGTGAAAAATAATGCTTATAACATCAAAACACTTACGTTGATTAATAAGACAGAGTTGCTGAATTTATTAAAACAAGTAGCTGATGTTCAAGATCAAGCGAAATTTTATAATGCAAGTAAGGATAAACAAGATACTTTCAATCAAGCACTTCTAGAGGCACAGCAATTAGTCAATGAAAAACAAAAACAAGAAATTATTGATCAGAAAGTAACGAAATTAAAAGAAACGTTTACTGCATTAAATGGTACAGACACTGACTTGACAGCATTAACGGATGAATTAGGACAATATCCAAAACTAGTACAACAAGCGAACTATTACAATGCTGATCCATTAAAACAAGTTGCTTACGATGCGCTTGTACGATCTGCTAAATTATTAAGTGCAAAAGAAAAAGCGACACAAGCAGAGGTCAATCAGTTGTTAGACAAGTTAAGTGAAGCTAGAACAGCTTTAGATGGTCAGCCAACGAATGTCAATCAACTTTCACAAATATTTGCTCAAGCTCAAAAACTAAAAGAACAAGTGCAATATCAAAATGCCAGTGCAGATGTCAAAGTAGCTTTTGATCAAACATTTAAAGAGGTGGAAGATACACTTAATACGCCTGATGTAGTGCAAGTGGTTGTTGATCGCTATACGCGTGCTTTAGCTAGTGCAATTGCTGCTTTAGATGGCAAATCTGTTGTTGCTGAGCCTACTGCTGAAGTGGCAGAAACAGGCACACAAACGGATCCAACACCAGAAGTAGTAGAAACAGGCACACAAACGGAGCCATTACCTGAAGTTACTGAAACAGCGACACAAATGGAGCCAAGACCAGAAATAACAGAAACAGACACACAAACGGAGCCAACACCTGGAGTAGTAGAAACAGGCACACAAACGGAGCCAAGACCAGAAGTAACAGAAACAGGCACACAAACAGAGCCAGTAGTTGAAGCAAGTGAAGAGAATGATACGACAAATGTAAAAAATCAAACTGAGTTGACAATTCCAGAATCAAAAGCTAAGGATATTGCGAAAGCGTCCGAAGTGAAAGATACCGTGTTACATTTGTCAGATAATAAAGCTAAGATGTCAAATTCAAGCAATGCACAAAACAATAAACAAGTACTGAGTTCGGATAAAAATGTTGTAAAACAAAAGACTCAGGCATCTTCACAAGCTGAATTACCACAATCAGGTACAAAACAAAGCTCAATATTACTTGGTTTGGTGAGTCTATTCGTTGCAAGTATTATACTTCTTTCAGGTAAAGCCTTAAAAACAAAAGAATAACAATAGAGATAAGAGAGAGGGAGTTCATCCTTCTCTCTTATTTTTTTAGAAACGCTTTCTTGTTTTGGCTTAAGGTGATAAAATTTATTTATTAATATAATTGTTAGAGTATTGATTTTAGCCCTGTAGAAAGGTTGTGTGGAAAGTGAAATATGTAGTGGCTACATATATCGGAAAAGATAGTTTAAGTTTTATACATGGCCATCAGTATTTGGCGGTTGCGTATGATTCAGAAGCTAATTTGCTTTCAATTGTGGATGAAAGTCGAGAAAATTATCTGTATTTACCTAACTTATTTGAATTTGCTGGAGACTACCATAAGTTACCTAGTAAAGTACCCAATGTTTATCTAAATGATGATAATGAGCTAGAGTTAATCGAATATGAAATGATACCACATGATGATATTGTACTAGATGTGGATATTCCTATAGATTTGACGGGGGAAGGTATATGAGAGACTACAAAATATATGATGAGTTTTTGAATAAGTAATTGCTTAACCATTAACTTGAAGGCAACTAGCTAGTGTTGTTTGGTTAAAATTCATTTATTTAATAAATAATTGGTAATAGGTGATGATATGGGGATTAATAATCAACTTTATTTAGGACTTCTATCTTTACATAATCAGATGAAAGAAGAAGTTCAGCAGAATAATACAACAAAAAAAGTCGAAGTTAAACATGCTAAAAAAATCCTAACGTAGCGAAAAGTAAGAGTAAACAAAATAAAACTCAACATCCAAAAAAGAATAATATTCAAACAGTTAAGAAGAAATTAAAGCGTGATAATAAAAAGAAAATTAAAACAGATAGGATGTCAAAGCAAAGAGGAAAAGAAAATTTATCTGAACGGGAAAAGTTTAACTTACTTTTTTGGTATAGAAAACGTTATGGTATGAGACCGTTTATGAAAAATGAACTAATTTTAGGATTAGTTGCTTGTTATGAAATTACTGTAAAAGAAATATATGAAAATAAATTTGATCATAAAAGAAAAATGGTGTTTTTATCACTTTTTGATTTTCATGAATTGGATTTGAGCGAAAAAAATAAGTTGAGACTAGAATTGGATTTTCAAAAGTATATTCATAACGTAGAACGATCTAAATTGATTGAACAAAAATCAAACTTTTTCAGAAATAAAGAAATCATAATTGATAGAGATGAGAAGCTATCGAAGTTTAGAAAGATTTGTGGATTTACAGATGAAAAATATTTTTTGCAATTAGAATACGGTGAAAAATATAAACAAACAATGAATAAGCTGATACGACACAAATATCCTAAAGAAATAATCCAATATTTTGAAACAGAATTTAAGGCAGCGAATAGAGATGTTGATGTAAATAAAGTCTTAAGTATTTTATCAAAATATCAATTAAAGAATACGCAACATAATTATACATTAGATCTAGTTAAACAAAGGATTTCATGTTTAGTACGTTTTCGTGAAATATGTAGGTTGCCTGCAGTAACTATTTCACCTTTACAAGATGATTTTGAAGAATGGTATTTTAATACGGCAGAGGAGATAGAGAATGCAGACTATCCTGATGAGTTACTTGATTTGTTTTTACAGGTGTTTAGTGATCCTTTTCCTAATCTTGATATCAATCTAATTCAATCAATAATGAATAAGGGACTAAAAGAGCCACAAAAGAATATAGAGAAGAAAATTATTTTTAAACACCTTATCATCAATGGCTTTGTCGAATCAATTCCTATTGAAGTTTCGGATAATTTTGATGTTGAAACAATGCAGTACGATTATTATAATAATGATAACAACATGTACGACAATTTAGATTATCGTGACTTACAAGATCAGTTTGACTTGCTAGGTGTCACAAAGAATAATTGGGATTAATTGAGGTGAAAAATTTGGTAGATGTGGAATCACCCATTATTTATGATTTAGCATATAACGAAAAAGCATTAAAAGAATTTAAAGAAAATTTTATAGAAGCACAAGAAAGTAAATTTTTGCTGAACTATCCAACGGTTTATATTGTTAATGATAAAGATGATGACCAAAGTTATACAGTTTATGTGGGTGAAACAAATGATATTATCCGACGTACTTTGGAACATTTAAATGCGGATGACCAGGTGCGCGATGATTGGAAAGAATTAAAACAATCACTCACGTCTCAAATGTATGTGATTGGTCATAAACATTTCAATAAATCATTGACACTAGATATTGAAAATAGACTTATGCATTACTTATTAAGTGTTGAGGGAATTAAACATGTCAATAATCGTCGGACCAATCCACAAAGTGAATACTATACGTCTGATGAGCTTGAAGTCATCTTTTCTAAAATTTGGCGCAAACTTCGACAAAAAAATAAAGAATTATTTCCATTAGAGCGGGTGATTAAAGATTCTGCGATTTTTAAAGCATCACCCTATCATAAATTAACACAAGAACAGTTAGCGGCTAAAGATTTGATTATTCAAAAGATTGAATCCACACTTACACAAAACCAAGTTGGCCAATTAATTTTAGTCAATGGACAAGCCGGTACAGGGAAAACTGTATTGATGAGTAGCTTATTCTGTGATTTGCTAGAACTTTCCAATTTAGAGGAGTACCCATTGTTTACAAATCGCAGTATATATTTGTTAGTGAATCACGATCAACAATTAAAGGTCTATGAACAAATTGTCAAAAAGCTTGGATATTCGTTAAAAGAAGATATTCCAATCGTTTCTAAACCAACAAGTTTTATTACTCGGACTTCACCTGATGATCCGGTAGATGTGGTGGTGATTGACGAAGCACATTTACTTTGGACACAGGGTAAACAGGCATATCGAGGGAAAAATCAATTGGTAGATATTTTGAATCGCGCGCGTACAGTGGTCGTTGTTTTTGATGAAAACCAGATATTGTCCCGTGAGCAACATTGGGAAGAAAATGAAATTGCCTACATGAAACATGATGCCATTCAACATGGAAGATATATTGAGTTACAAAATCAAATGCGGATTAATGCAAGTAAAGAAACGGTTAATTGGATACGTCATTTTACTGATTATAGGGAAATTTTACCAATCCCTGACGATGCCAACTATGATTTGAAAGTTTTTGAAAATCCAGCTGAAATGTTTGCGGCTATAAAACAAAAAGCAGAAAATCAAGAGCACGGTTTGTCTCGTATGCTAGCTACTTTTGATTGGGATTACATTGATAAAAAGAAACCTGTTGATAGTGGGTATTGGAATGTGTCAGTTGGTGAATTTCACATGCCGTGGAATCTACAATTACCAACTACAAAGGAACAAAAGCGTCGTAATAAATCATTAGCTTGGGCGGAGCAAGAACAAACGATTGATGAAGTGGGTTCAACATTTACGATTCAAGGTTTTGACTTGAATTATTCCGGAGTGATTATTGGCCCATCTGTGAAATATCGTGACGGTAAGATTGTTTTCGACCGTGAAGCGAGCAAAAATAAAAAAGCCATCCAACGTAGAGAACTAAAAAATGGTGAAAAAGTCTATCTTTCAGATACTTTATTGAAAAATGAGTTGAATGTTTTGTTGACCCGTGGAGTAAATGGGTTGTATCTTTTTGCGGTAGACCCAGCTTTACAAGAAAAATTATTAGAAATGCAAAAGTTAAGAATGAATAAATAATTGTTATCCACCTTGCTGATTTTTTGTAGATAAAGTGAGGTGGTAATTTTTTGACATTTTGCACCCAAAAGTATATAATTTTGGGTGCAAAGGTGGTGTGAGAAATGTCGACAACGGAACAAATTCAAAATATTATTTGTGAAAATCCAGGAACTATCTATTCAATAAATGATTTTTATCAGTATGGTACAAAAAATACAGTCAAATCAATACTATTGCGACTAAATAATGAAAATGTAATTGATCGTCTGATTGATGGGTTATATACTAAACCGAATTATAGTGAGATTCTTGAAGAGTATTCTTATCCTGATGCAAACCAAGTGGCAGAAAAAATTGCAGAAAAGTTTGCTTGGTCAATTGCGCCATTTGGAGATACAGCGTTAAATTATACAGGACTTTCTACACAGATACCTAATGAATACATTTATATTTCTGATGGACCATATCGTTCATATGATTATCGTGGTAAAAAAATAATTTTCAAACATACAACAAACCGAAATATTACAAGCTATTCTAGAGAGTTATCCATTTTGATTCAAGCGATACGTGCATTGGGTGAAGAAAATATTTCTGATGTTGAGATAAATCAATTGCGAAAATATGCACAACAAGTACCAGAGAATTTAACGAAGGATACTGGAAAATTGCCATTCTGGATTCAAAAAGTACTTTTTCAAATTCAGGAGGGATAATATGGATAAACTACTTCAAATAAATGAAGAAGAGTTAGCATTAGTTATTCAAAATACATCTGAAAAATTAAATTTATCAACCGCGATTATTGAGAAAGATTTTTGGGTTTGTGTTGTTTTACGCTACCTATTCTCTGAATTTAAATATAAAAATCATATAGTTTTCAAAGGGGGAACTAGCCTTTCTAAAGTTTATGGGATTATAGATAGATTTTCAGAAGATATTGATTTAGCTTTAAACTGGGAATTGATTGGTTATGGAAAGAATGAGCCTTACGAAAAACGTAGTAATACAAAGCAAGCAAAATTCAACGAAATGTTAAATACTGATACAAAACTTTTTTTAAAAGACGTTTTTTTACCAATATTAGTTGCTGATTTTGCAAAATTATTACCCAATAAGCAGTTTAGGTTTTATATTGATGAATTGGATGGCCAAACCATATGTTTCGATTACCCTAAAAAATATAGTGATACAGCAATTCTCCAAGTAATTAGGTTAGAGATAGGGTGTTTGGCTGAACCCATACCTGCTTCGATGTATAAAATTAAGCCATATATTTCTGAGGCATATCCGAATATTTTTTCAGATCAATTCGAAGTGTATACAGTAGAATGCATCAGAACTTTTTATGAAAAGATTACCATATTACATCGTGAGGCAAATAGGGTCAACGGAAATTACCCAATGAGATATTCAAGACACTATTATGATGTTTATAAATTGTTAAAACATAGCATGATGGATGAAAGCTTAGAAAATATTGAAGTTTTATTTAAAGTAGTTGATTTTAAGAAAAAATTTTATCCGTGTAATTGGGCGAAATATGATGAAATCAAGCAAGGTAATATCAAACTAATTCCTTCAAACGAGGCTATTTCAGTGTTTGAAAGTGATTTTCAACAAATGAAACAGATGATCTTTAGGCAACAATTGAATTTTAATCAGATTCTAGATTTAATCAAAAAATATGAACGGTTACTCAACGACAAAATAAAATCCCATTAATGTTCGGACATCGGATTTTGATATTGTTTTGACGAGATTACTTTTAGATAGTATGTTTTGTATAGTTATTACCCCAGCCCGCTGAAAATTCGTGGGCTTTTTTGTGTGTTCGCATTTAATAGAACGTGCATTCGTGGTATAATGAAAAAGATTGAAACTAAATGAAAAGGATGTTGTCAATGTCAGTAAATAGCCCGTTACTTAATGGAATGAATCCACGTCAGAGCCAAGCCGTGACGACTACTCAAGGCCCACTATTATTAATGGCTGGTGCAGGAAGTGGGAAGACACGGGTGTTGACTCATCGCGTGGCTTATTTAATTGAAGAATGTTTCGTAAATCCTTGGAATATTTTAGCGATTACCTTTACCAATAAGGCTGCTCGTGAAATGAAAGAACGTATTCATCAGTTGCTGGGAGATGTGGCCGAAAGTGTTTGGATTTCAACATTCCACTCGATGTGTGTACGTATTTTACGCCGAGAAGTTGAAACGATAGGCTATTCGCGTAATTTTACGATTTTAGATAGTTCAGAACAGCTTGCTTTAATGAAGCGAATCGTCAAAGAGTTAAACCTAGATCCGAAAAAGCATGAGCCGCGTGGGATTATCGCAGCGATTAGTAACGCGAAAAATGCCATGCAAACAGTTGATGATTATGCAAGTTTAGCTGGGGCCGATTATTTCAAACAGACGGTGGCTAAGTGTTATGCCCGTTATCAAGATGTATTGCGTGAAAATCAATGTATGGACTTTGATGATTTGATTATGAATACCATTGAGTTGTTCCGTCAATCACCAGATACACTACGTCACTATCAAAATAAATTCCAATATATTCATGTCGATGAGTACCAAGATACTAACCATGCGCAATATTTATTGGTGAATATGTTGGCACGCGGCTTTCAAAATATTTGTGTCGTTGGGGATGCAGACCAAAGTATTTATGGTTGGCGTGGGGCCGATATGCAAAATATTTTGGATTTTGAAAAAGATTATCCTGATGCCCAAGTGATACTACTGGAACAAAATTATCGCTCAACGAAAAATATTCTAAAAGCGGCTAATCAAGTCATCGAAAACAATGTGAACCGTAAAAAGAAAAACTTATGGACCGAAAATGAAACAGGTGAGAAAATCCAATATTACCGTGGCGATAATGAACGTCATGAAGCCCAGTTTATCGTCAAAGAAATCAATGATCATATCCAAAAACAAGGGAAAAACTATGGCGATTTTGCGATTTTATATCGAACCAATGCACAGTCACGTGTAGTCGAAGAAATGTTATTAAAATCAAGTATTCCTTATAAAATGGTTGGTGGTCAAAAATTCTATGAGCGCAAAGAAATTCGTGATATTTTAGCTTACTTAGCGATGATTGCTAACCCGCAAGATTCGATTAGCTTTGCACGTGTGGTTAATGTGCCAAAACGAGGGATTGGTGCGACATCAGTGGAAAAATTCCGAGACTTTGCGCAATTACATGGAATGTCCATGCTAGAGGCTTGCGAAAGTGTGGCTTTATCCAATGTTTCAGGAAAAGCTGCCAAAGAATTAGCAAAGTTTGGGGAAATGATGGATGGCTTTGCGAAGATGCAAATGTACCTCTCCATTACTGAACTCACGGAAGAAATTTTAGCAAAAACTGGCTATTTAGAAGCTTTGAAAAATGAAAACACTATTGAAGCCAATGCCAGAATTGACAACTTAAATGAATTCTTAACTGTTACCCAAGCATTTGACCAACAATTTGCCCAGTCACCAGAATACGAAAATGTAGAAGATGATGAGAAATTAAGTTTATTTTTAAATGATTTGGCTTTAGTGTCAGATATTGATAGTTTAGAAGAAGAGGCGACCCAAGTGACACTCATGACGCTTCATGCTGCCAAAGGGTTGGAATTTCCAATTGTCTTTTTAGTGGGGATGGAAGAAGGATTATTCCCATTATTGCGTGCCAATGATGATGAAGCCGATATGGAAGAAGAACGTCGCTTAGCCTATGTAGGAATTACCCGAGCTGAAGAAGAGTTGTATATTACCAATGCAATTTCACGAACGATTTATGGTCGTACTCAATTTAATCGACCTTCACGCTTTGTCGATGAAATAGATGAAGATTTACTTGAGCCAATCGGTACTTATGCTAAACGTCAATTACAATCAGGCGATGAGTTTAAAGCCTCCTTTGGTCAAGGAATGTCGGCTGCTGATTTTATGAAGAGTCGTCAAAACCAAAGTAGTGCCAACTCAAGCAGTACTTATGGTAATCGTACTTATAGCGATCGTACTTATGGACAAACACAAAATCGTCCAAGTTATCAAAAACCACAGTACCAAACAATTGCGAAGAAGACCTTCCCAAATACGGCCACACCAAAAGCCAATATTTCTTGGCAAGCTGGTGATAAGGTCAATCATAAAAAATGGGGAGTTGGAACTGTGGTGAAGGTACATGAAAATAATGGGGATTATGAATTAGATATTGCCTTTACTGGTCAAGGAATTAAACGACTTTTAGCTAGTTTTGCCCCAATTGAAAAAATATAAGAATGGAAGAAAATCATGGAAAAAGAACAAGCATTAGAAAAAATCAAAAACTTGCAAAAAACTTTAAATGAATATGCTTATTTTTACTATGTCAAAGACCAACCCAAAATTTCTGATAGCCAATACGACAAGCTTTATCAAGAACTTGTCCAATTAGAAACCCAATATCCTGAAAGTATCACGCCAGATTCGCCTACTCAGCGTGTTGGCGGCGTAATCTTAGAAGGGTTTGAAAAAGCTGTGCATGAGGTGCCACTTTATAGCTTAAACGATGCTTTTAGTAAAGGTGAACTTGAAGCCTTTGATGCACGGGTGGCAAAAGCGCTAGGCCATCACAATTATAGTTACGAATGTGAATTAAAAATTGATGGTTTGTCGGTTTCTTTGCGCTATGAAAATGGTCGTTTTGTTCGGGGAGCAACTCGTGGGGATGGCAGTGTAGGTGAAAATATTACCGAAAACCTGAAAACGGTCCGCTCTATTCCGATGACTTTACCAGAACCTATCTCAATTGAAGTTCGTGGTGAATGTTATATGCCAAAAGAAAGCTTTATGAAATTAAATGAAGCACGTGAACAAGAAGGCCTAGAAACATTTGCAAATCCACGAAACGCTGCGGCCGGAAGTCTCCGTCAATTGGATACCAAAGTTACTGCACAACGCAATTTAAGTACTTTTTTATACACAGTAGCGGAATTTGGTCCTTTAGAAGTCGCCACGCAAGAAGAGGCGTTGCAAGCGTTGGATCACTTAGGATTTAAGATTAATCCGAACCGTCGTATCTGCCAAACTATCGATGAAATTTGGGAATATATTACGGAATATCATGAAAAGCGTGCGGACTTACCTTATGAAATTGATGGGATTGTCATTAAGGTCAATGATTTAAACTTACAAGATGAATTAGGCTTTACTGTTAAAGCTCCACGTTGGGCCATTGCTTATAAATTTCCACCTGAAGAAGCTGAAACAGTCATTCGTGAAATTGAGTGGACGGTGGGACGTACTGGGGTTGTGACACCTACTGCAGTGATGGATCCAGTGGTAGTGGCAGGAACTACTGTCAGTCGGGCGAGTCTGCATAATATGGATTATATTGAGGCAAAAGATTTACGCTTAAACGACCATGTAATTATTTATAAAGCGGGCGATATCATTCCGGAAGTCGATCATGCCATTGTCGAAAAACGTGAGGCAGCAAGTACCCCTTATCCTAAACCAACGCATTGTCCAATCTGTGGCAGTGAATTGGTCCACTTAGAAGAGGAAGTGGCGTTGCGCTGTATCAATCCTAAATGTAGTGCCCAAATGAAAGAAGGCTTGAGTCATTTTGTTTCTAGACAGGCGATGAATATCGATGGCTTGGGTCCGAAAGTTATTGAGCAAATGTATGAAAAAGAATTAGTGAAAGATGTCGCGGATTTATATTATTTAACCCAAGAACAGTTATTAACTTTAGATAAGGTCAAAGAAAAATCAGCCAATAATTTACTAAAGGCGATTGAAGCAAGTAAGGCAAATTCTGCGGAACGGTTATTATTTGGCTTAGGTATTCGTCATGTCGGGGCTAAAGCTGCAAAAATCTTGTTAGAGCACTATGAAACCATTGAAAACTTAAGCCAAGCCAAAGCCGAAGAAATCTTAAACTTGCATACCATGGGTGAAACAATTGCCAATAGTTTAACGACCTACTTTGCCAATGATGAAGTCCATGAATTATTAGCAGAATTAAAAGCAGCAGGCGTGAACTTGCGATATCTAGGAGTTACCCAAGCGCAGTTAGCCAGTGTTCAGTCCCCATTTAAGGATAAAACCATCGTCTTAACTGGAAAATTAACGACTTATACACGCGACGAAGCCAAGGCCAAAATTGAGAGCTTAGGGGGTAAAGTCACGGGTTCGGTATCGAAAAAAACAGATTTAGTCATTGCCGGTGCCGATGCTGGCAGTAAATTAACCAAAGCCCAAAGTTTAGGAATTGAAGTTTGGAGCGAAGAGCAAATGGTTGAAGCACTAGCAGACTAAAAGAATGAAGAAATTGTGCTATTTTACAAAATATTTTCAGAAAATGTGACTTTTTTGAAAAAATGTTTAAAAAGATTTCTGAATTAACTAGGATGATTTTCAATTAAATGTTACAATATCCAAGTATAGATAGAAAATGAACGGAACTAACAAAAGGTCTGTGAAAAATAGGAGGAAGATTATGGCGATTAGTGAAGAACAAGTAAAACATGTCGCTAAGTTGGCGAAACTAGCCTTTCCAGATGAAGAATTACATGAATTTACGACTCAATTAGGTAAGATTATCGATATGGTTGAGTTATTAGAAGAAGTGGATACTACGGGTGTTCCTTTTACTTCTAACGTCATCGAAACTGTCAATGTGATGCGTGAAGATGTGGCGCAACCAGGTTTTGACCGTGAAGAATTATTACGAAATGTACCTGAAAGTGAAAATGGCTTTATCAAGGTGCCAGCAATTATTGATAACGGGGAGGCCGGTGCATAATGACTAAATTATATGATCAATCATTAGAACAATTACATGCCTTATTAGTCTCAAAAGAAATTTCAGCGCAAGATTTAACCCAAGCGACTTTTGAACGTATTAAAGAAACGGAAGACACCATGGGTTCATTCATTACTTTAAACGAAGAAAAAGCCTTAGAAATGGCTAAAGCTTTAGATGAAAAAGGCATCAGTGAAGGCAATGTTTTAGCAGGCCTTCCAATTGGGATTAAAGATAATATTGTAACGAAAGATTTGCGCACAACTGCAGCTTCTAAAATTCTTTACAACTTTGATCCAATTTATGATGCGACTGTCATGGAAAAAGTATATCAAGCAGATATGATTCCTGTAGGTAAATTAAACATGGATGAATTTGCGATGGGTGGTAGTACCGAAACTTCTCATTTCAAGAAAACAACTAATGCTTGGGATCACACCAAAGTTCCTGGAGGTTCTTCAGGTGGTTCAGCAGCCAGTGTCGCATCCGGACAAATTCCTGTTTCATTAGGTTCTGATACCGGTGGTTCTATCCGTCAACCAGCAGCTTTTAACGGGATTGTCGGTATGAAACCAACATATGGTCGTGTGTCTCGTTTTGGTTTGATTGCCTTTGCGTCATCTCTAGACCAAATTGGACCATTGACTCGTAATGTAAAAGATAATGCCTTAACTTTAAATGCGATTAGTGGTTATGATCCAAAAGATGGCACTTCTGCTGGGGTTTCTGTACCTGACTTTACAGCGAAAATTGGTCAGTCTGTCAAAGGTATGAAGATTGCTTTACCAAAAGAATACTTAGGGGAAGGAATCCAACCAGGTGTCAAAGAAGCTATCTTAAAAGCAGCTGATACTTTCCGTGCATTAGGTGCGACGGTAGAAGAAGTCAGCTTACCACACTCAAAATATGGGGTAGCTGTTTACTATATTATTGCCTCCTCAGAAGCTAGTTCAAACTTACAACGTTTTGATGGTATTCGTTATGGTTACCGTTCTGAAAATATCTCAAACTTAGAAGATGTTTATGTTAACTCAAGAAGTGAAGGGTTTGGTACAGAAGTTAAACGCCGTATCATGTTAGGGACTTTCTCACTTTCAGCAGGTTACTATGACGCATACTTCAAAAAAGCCGGACAAGTCCGTACATTAATCAAACAAGATTTTGATAATGTTTTTGCCAATTACGATTTAATCATTGGTCCAGCTTCACCAACTGTTGCTTATGGTTTAGGTGAAAATATCAATGATCCAATTACCATGTATTTAAGTGACGTCTTAACCATTCCTGTGAACTTAGCAGGTCTACCTGGTATGTCAGTGCCATGTGGCTTTAGCGAAGGATTACCAGTCGGCTTACAAATTATTGGTAAACATTTCGATGAAGCAACCATGTATCAAGCAGCTGCAGCATTCGAGCAAGCAACTGACTTCCATACGAAAAAACCAGTCATTTTAGGAGGCGCGAACTAATGAATTTTGAAACAGTCATCGGGCTTGAAGTCCACGTTGAATTAAAAACGGACTCTAAAATTTTCTCACCTGCTCCAGCGCATTTCGGGGCAGAACCAAATAGCAATACCAACGTCATCGACTGGGGTTATCCAGGTGTGTTACCAGTAATGAATAAACGTGCTTTGGAATTTGGGATGAAAGCTGCTTTAGCGTTAAACTGTGAAATTAGTCAGCATACACACTTTGACCGCAAAAATTATTTCTATCCTGATAATCCAAAAGCTTACCAAATTTCTCAGTTCGACCAACCAATCGGCCATGATGGATGGATTGAAATCGAAGTCGAAGGGAAAAAGAAAAAGATCCGCATTGAACGTGTGCATTTAGAAGAAGATGCGGGTAAAAACATGCACGGTAACGAAGGGTATTCTTATGTTGATTTAAACCGTCAAGGCACACCGTTAATTGAAATCGTATCTGAAGCGGATATGCGTTCACCAGAAGAAGCTTATGCCTATCTTGAAGCATTGCGTTCAATTATCCAATTCACTGAAGTATCTGATGTGAAGATGGAAGAAGGTTCGATGCGTTGTGATGCCAATATCTCATTACGTCCTTATGGTCAAGAAGCATTTGGTACCAAGACAGAATTGAAGAACTTAAACTCTATGACATTTGTGAAAAAAGGTTTAGCTTATGAAGAAAAACGCCAAGCTAAAGTCTTATTATCAGGTGGTGAAATCAAACAAGAAACACGTCGCTTTGATGAAAAGACAAACACAACAATCTTGATGCGTGTCAAAGAAGGTTCGTCTGATTATCGTTATTTCCCAGAACCAGATATTCCACGTTTTGAAATTGACGATGCATGGATTGAACGTGTGCGCCAAAGCTTGCCAGAAATGCCTGCTAAACGCCGTGAACGTTACATCAACGAATTAGAATTACCAGAATACGATGCGATGGTCTTAACGCAAACGAAGGAAATGTCTGATTTCTTTGACGCAACGATTGAAAATGGGGCTGATGCGAAATTAGCTTCTAACTGGTTAATGGGTGAAGTATCTGCTTACTTAAATAGTGAAAAACTAGAATTAAATCAAAGCAAACTAACGCCAGAAAGCTTAGCCGGCATGATTCAATTAATTTTGGATGGCACGATTTCTTCTAAGATTGCGAAGAAAGTCTTCCAAGAGTTAATGAAAAATGGTGGCGATCCTAAGGTTATTGTGAAAGAAAAAGGGTTGATTCAATTATCTGATCCAGCACAATTATTACCAATCATCAATGAAGTATTAGACAACAACGCACAATCAATTGAAGACTTTAAGAATGGTAAAGATCGTGCCGTTGGTTTCTTAGTCGGTCAAATTATGAAAGCAACGAAAGGTCAAGCCAACCCAGGTGTGGTTAACCAATTATTAAAACAAGAATTAGGTAAACGTTAGAGGAAAAGTTATGAAAAGAGCACGTGTGATATATAATCCAACTTCCGGAAAAGAAACTCTAAAACGCAATTTAGCGGATATTTTAGAATGTTTAGAGCAAGCGGGATATGAAGCAAGTGCCTATGCAACCACTCCAGAGCCAGACTCTGCAAAAAACGAAGCCAGACGCGCAGGTGAGTCTGGCTTCGATTTAGTGGTCGCTGCTGGTGGCGATGGTACAATTAATGAAGTGGTCAATGGGATTGCTCCTTTGGAAAATCGTCCGAAAATGGCAATTATCCCTGCAGGTACGACCAATGATTATGCCCGAGCATTAAAAATCCCTCGAGGCAACATCAAGGCCGCAGCTGAAGTGATTATCAAAAACCAAACAGTAAAAATGGATATCGGTCAAACAGATCGTGACTATTTTATCAATATTGCAGCAGGAGGACACTTAACCGAGTTAACGTATGAGGTACCTTCTGAATTAAAGAGTATTTTTGGTTATTTGGCTTATTTAGTCAAAGGTGCTGAACTCTTACCACAAATTAAACCAATTAAAATGCATTTAGAATATGATGGTGGTGAATATCAAGGGAATGCTTCGATGTTTTTCTTAGCCTTAACCAATTCGGTGGGTGGTTTTGAACAAATCGTCCCAGACGCTAAGCTCGATGATGGCAATTTTACCTTGATTATCGTTAAAACCGCTAACATTTTAGAAATTCTGCATTTAATCGGTTTGGTCTTAAATGGGGGCAAACATGTCGATGACCCACGAATCATTTATGCCAAAACAAGTTATTTAAAGGTACATACACCTGAAGATGGTAAACAATTGATGATTAATTTAGATGGGGAATATGGTGGCGATGCGCCGATGACCTTTAAAAATCTAAAAAATCATATCGAATTCTTTGCCAACCTTGATGATATTCCTGATGAAGCCGTGATTGGTGAAGAGGAAGACTATGAAGAAATTAGTCAGGACTTTATCAAAGAAGTCGAAAAATTAAATGACGAAGATATCGATGGCGACAATAAAATAGGATAAAAAAATGAACTCTTTCAAGTATCCGTGACTTAGGGCATATTTGGAAGAGTTTTTTTATTTGAATTTTTGAATTGGCTTTAAATGAATTGTCATAGAGGATGTTTTTTTTTAGTATTAAAAATGGTAAAATGAAGACATAATATTAGTAATAGAACTGAAGGATGTAATTATGCAAACAACAAAAAATAAGCCTAAACGTACTGAATCAAGATACCATGAAATTGCTTTAATGGTGGCACAAAGAATTGTCGATGGAAAATATCCACTTGGGGAAAAAATCCGATCACGCACGACGATTGCTTCAAACTTTGGCGTCTCACCCGAAACTGCCCGTAAAGCGGTGAATTTATTGGCAGACTTGGAGATTGTCGAAGTGATTCATGGTAGCGGTGTTTATGTACGTTCGAAGGAAAAAGCCAGTGCCTTCATTGCTCGCTCACAAAACCTCAAACAATTAACACAAACCAAACAGGAATTACGAGAAAGTATTAAGCGTCAACAAGAAGAATTACAAACCACTCTTGAATTAATCAGTAAACTGGAAACTGAATCACGCCGCACGCAAGATAGTTTGACTTTAGTACCGTTTGAATTAGTCGTAACAGAGGCTTTTAAAGAATTAGGACAAACAGTCGGACAATTAAATCTATGGCATCGCACCAAAGCGACCATTATGGCTGTCAAACGTGGCGAAGAAATGATTTTATCCCCGGGACCAGTTTTAACGATTGAAGTGGGAGATGTTGTTTATTATATTGGTGATGATCAAGCAAAACAAATGATGGAATTATTATTTACTGGAGAAACAGGAAAAGAGGAATAAGCATGAAAAAAAGTGTGTTAAATGGGATGTTAGTAACCTTGTTAGTGACTAGTTTAGGATTAGCCGGTTGTCAGCAAGAAAAGAAGTCAGAAAGTAAAACAACAACAAGCAGCAAAGTCATCAAAAAGAAAAGCACTAAGGACAAGAAGAAAAAGACCAAGACATCTTCAAGTACAACTGAGTCAACCACGAAAAAAACAACTGAGACAAAAGAGAAAACAACGCAATCAAAAACAACGACCAGTCAAACACCACAAGCTGAAAAAACAACAACGACGGCTAAACCCGCTGCGCAACCAACGATTTTAGATACTTTAGTTGGTAAGAATTTTGTCTTCTCAAGTGGTGCAGGTGGTTGGGGTTCATCACTTTCTGTTGGACCAAATGGCTCGTTTTCTGGTGTCTATCATGATTCTGATATGGGCTCAACTGGACCGGGCTATCCAGGTGGTACGATTTCTGAAAGTAAGGTTTCTGGACACTTCACAAGACTCCATCAAGTCAGTCCAACGCTTTATGAGGTGTATTTAGAAAATTTACAATATGAAAAATCAGTGGGCAGCTCAGAAATAAAAGACAATGTGAAGTATGAGTATACCGAAGCTTATGGAATTAGTAAAAATACGCGCATGGCAATCTATCTTCCTGGTACACCAATATCTTCAATGCCTGAAGAGTTGCGGTTTTATTCTTCTGGCTTGATTCCTGAAGATAGCCAAACATTGCCAGTCTATGTCATTCAGGGAGATATGGAAGGTTTCTTTATTGAATATCATTAATATGAAGGAGATTTTATGAAAAATTACCCAGTAACCAAAAATCAAGATTTAACAGTTGATATCATTGACTTAACGCACGAAGGAATGGGCATTGCTAAAGTAGAGGGTTATCCTTTATTTATCGAAAATGCTTTGCCCGGAGAAACGGTTGAAGTTCATGTGCTAAAAGTAGGCAATAAATTTGGCTTTGCGAAGGTGAAAAACTTTATCAAAAAGTCTGCACACCGTGTCGAAAATACTGATGAAAAATTGATTCGTACCGGTATTGCACCACTTGCCCATCTAAGTTATGACCAACAACTGATTTTTAAACAAGAACAAGTCGCCAATGTAATGAAAAAAGTGGCGAAAATGCCAGAAGTACCCGTACTACCAACAATCGGTATGACTGATCCAACTGGCTATCGAAATAAAGCCCAAATACCAGTTCGTCGTGTGGAGAATCAATTACAAACTGGTTTTTATCGTAAAAATAGTCATGACCTTGTGCCAATTGAGCATTTTTATATTCAAGATCCAACCATTGATGCGGCAATTATCCAGATTCGTGATATTTTACGCCGATTCCATGTTAAACCATATAACGAAGAGACGAACGAAGGCTTTTTAAGACACCTCATCATTCGCAAAGGTCACTATACCGATGAAATGATGGTTGTCTTTGTGACGCGCAAAGAAAAATTCTTCCAAGTCGATCAAATTCTTGCTCAAATCACCCAAGCATTACCAAATGTTGTGACCATTGTGCAAAATATTAATGAAGACAAAACCAATGTCATTTTGGGTAAACAAGAAAAAGTTTTATTTGGCCCAGGTTATATTAACGATCAATTACTAGGCAAGACCTATCACATTTCTGCCAAATCATTCTACCAAGTCAACACACTTCAGGCCGAAAAACTCTATCAAACGGCCTATGACTTTGCCCAATTATCACCTGAAGATATCATTATTGATGCTTACTCAGGAATTGGCACCATTGGCTTATCAGTGGCGGACAAGGTCAAACACGTCTACGGGATGGAAGTCGTGGAGGAAGCCGTGCAAGATGCGATTGCCAATGCGAAACTCAATGGCTTTACCAATACCACTTATGTCACAGGTAGCGCTGAAAAAGTCATGGCACAGTGGGTAAAAGAGGGCATCCACCCAGATGTGATTTTCGTTGACCCACCACGTAAAGGATTAACCCCAAGCTTTATCGAGGCCAGCTGCCAAATGAATCCGCAAAAGATTGTCTATATATCCTGCAACCCAGCTACCATGGCGCGTGATTTGGTCCACTTCGCAGCACTAGGTTACCAAGCACAACAAGTCCAACCCATGGACCTCTTCCCAATGACGAACCATGTTGAGACGGTAGTGTTGCTCACAAGAGTGAACTAATAGAAATCCTTGAATTTACGCACTTTTTCGAGCATTTCACGTTTGATAAGACAGATTATTCTGAGCGTGGAAAGCATATGAAAAAGTATATTCGGGTAGTTGTAGCTGTTGAACTCGTGACAGTAGGTGCAAAAATAGAGCCTACGTCGTGACAGTAGTGCACTATTTGAATATGTCTGAAATAAACAAAATAAGAGTCGTCGGAAGACGCTTAACTTACAGCATTTCCTGTAGGTTAGGCGTCTTTTTTTTGTGCCAAGTATGGTGCAATTTCATTCTGGTGTAAGTCCAGACACGGGTATTTACCGCCAAGTGTAGCGAAGTGCCAGCCGACAGCAGTAATGCCTAGGGGGAGAAAGCGGTGTAGCAAAGTCAACAAGCCTACGAACAGAAACTGGATACGAGGATAAATGGTGGATGAGATTGCAAAACAAATCGAAGTCCAAAAGGTAAACGTAAAACCAAGACAGTAAATCCAGAGGTTGTGTGACGAAAGAATTGCATCTTACCTTGGGAGGCCCAGATAGCATGAATTACTTCATGTGCGAAAGAAGCTCATATCTGGGAGTCAGCTGATGTCGTAGTACTGATAACAGACGCGTCAGGAAGGACTGAATGTCATTATATTGCAAATCGCTCGAAGTAAAGTCTGGATGGTTTGGATTTGAGGATATGCCCAACAAATTGAAACGTATGTCAATGGAGGCAAAAAGTAGAGAGAATTATATCCAGATAATTTTACTCAGAGATGGAGGAGCAACAAGTGGAATTAATCTAACGCATACTTGAAGATAGAAATCTTGATTCTGCAGTAGAAGCAGTCATAAGAAATAAAGGGGCGGCAGGAATTGACAAAATGACGGTCTATGAACTTCGCCATTATTTTCGAGAGCATAAGGCAGAAATCAAAGAACAAATCAGAGATAAGAAGTATCAACCACAGCCAGTTCGACGGGTATATATCCCTAAACCAAATGGGGACAAAAGGCCCTTAGGTATCCCCACTGTTGTAGACAGAGTCGTGCAACAAGCTGTTGCACAATTACTATCTAAAGGATATGAAAGATACTTTAGCGAATTCAGTTATGGTTTTAGAGCAAATCGAAGTGCTCATATGGCTATAGAACAGACTATCCTATATTTAAACGAAGGATATGAATGGGTCATTGATATAGACATTGAGAAATATTTCGATACAGTAAACCATGACAAGTTAATATCAATCTTAAGAGAAAAGATTAATGACGCACAACCCTCAATCTTATCAGAAAGTTTCTAAGAGCAGGGATAATGGATGGCGGATTAATCTCAGAAAGTACAATGGGAGTACCGCAAGGCGAACCACTATCTCCAATCCTATCGAATGTCTATTTGGACAAACTAGATAAAGAATTGGAAAACAGAGGATTAAGATTTGCAAGATACGCATATGACTGCAATATTTTCGTCAAAAGCGAAAGAGCAGCCGATAGAGTCATCAAGTCTATTACACAATGGCTTGAAAAGAAATTAAGACTCAAAGTCAATCTAACCAAATCTAAAGTAGTCCGACCGACAAAGAGTGAATTCTTAGGGTTTTCATTCTATAAATCATCAAATCAAGCAGGATGGCGTTGTCGTCCAGCAAAGAATAGAGAGAAAAGACTAAAAGGGAAAATTAAGACGGTACTATGTAGACGAAAAGCGATAGCAAGACCACTTGAAGATACAATAACAAAATTAAACCAAATTATCATGGGTTGGATAAACTATTATCGAATCAGTGATATGAAGAATTTTCTAAAAGAATTTAGTCCGTGGATGAGACACAAATTAAGGGTGGTTATCATGAAAATGTGGAAAAGGCCCAAGACTAAGTATAAGCGCCTGAGCCAATTAAGAAACTATCTAAAGTGTAACATATCTGATGAACAAATACGACAAGTAGCGAATAGTAGATTAGGATTATATAGACAACGTGGGATGAGCGTCGTCAACTTTCTTTTATCGCCAGAAGTGCTAGAGAAGAAAATAGGGAACAAACCCGCACTAATCAACCCACTAAAGTACTATGAGAAACAACGCTTGAGTCTATAATGATGTACCGCCGTATACGAGATCCGTATGTACGGTGCAATGAGAGGGTGAGGTATAAGAACTCACCCTACTCTATTACATACGATAGTGTTGGAAAAGAGAATATATTGATGTAAAAACAGAAAAAATATGATATAATGTTATTACTATATATTTTGATG
>NZ_JAKUDS010000035.1 GCF_023221775.1 Enterococcus cecorum
CGTTTTTCAGCTTGAAAATAAGCGCCGTGCCAAACATGACCAACATAAGGGTTAACGAAGAAGCCTTTTTGGATAGCTTGATTTACAAAAGTTTTGGCTACTTGGACAGCTTGTAGCACCGGATAATCATGAGCTAACAAACTGGTAATCGCGGCAGCAAAAGTACAGCCGGCACCGTGATTGGTTGCAGTTGAAATAATTGGAAGAGCTAAAGTTTGAAATTCTTGACCGTTATAAAAGATATCAATAGCTAACTCATGGTTTAAACGGGCGCCACCTTTGATTACCACGTTTTTCGCACCCATTTCATGAATGATTTGTGCTGCTTGTTTCATTTGGTCAACTGTGTGTATATCTCCCATTCCAGAAAGTATACTTGCTTCTACTAAATTAGGTGTAGTGATAAAAGCTTGTGGAATGAGTTCGTTTTTTAGCATTTCGACGACTTGGGGTTGTAAAATGTTGGCTGTTCCCTTACAAGCGATAACTGGATCAATGACGATTTTTTCGATATTGCTTGTCTTGAGTAATTTACTTACAGTTGCTGCATTTTCTGCATTGCCTAACATGCCGGTTTTCAAGGCTGCGATTTGGCCGCCACATATAGCACTTGCAAATTGTTTTTGAATCAATTCGCTATTTAACTCATGAACTTCATGTTGCCAACCCTTAGAAGCATCCATTGTTACGATTGAGGTGATGACGGCATATCCATATAATCCAAATTCTTGAAAAGTTTTTAAATCGGCCTCTAATCCTGCACCACCTGTAGAATCAGAGCCTGCGATAGTAAGTACTTGTTTAACCATATTTTTCCTCCTTTTTTGATAGTATAACGCAACACTTGATATCGTAAAACAACCAATTGGCTCAAAATATACCCAGCCAATTTAAAAAGACCTATCTAGATGAGATAGATCTTTTAACGTTTAGCTAATAGCGCTGCTGTACAATGTGCGAGTCGCTGTTTAAATTCTTCTAAAGGATAAGTGGCTAGATGGGCATAATTTAGACGCATAGATTGACATTGATTGCAATATAAAAAGCTAGGCGCAACGAGTAAATTTTGATTTAGAAAGATTTGCCAGTCCTTGCGATGAAGTTTTTGATGTTTCCACGTGCAATACAAATATAGACCACCTGTAGTTTTTTCCACTTGCCAATATTCGTTAAACTCAGAAAAAACTTGTAGAATCTCAGCTTGTCTCTGCGCTAAAAAATGCAGTAAATGTGTCTGTTTGACGACATAATCACTGGCACTTAATGCGTTTTGGGCAATGATTTGCGAAAATAAATCAGTCGTACGCTCACTTTGGATTTTGGTTTCTATAATAGAAGACAATAGTGATTTAGGAGCTGCTACCCAACCAATTTTGATATGCGGACTAAATATTTTTGATAAAGACCCAAGATAAATGACTTGTTCGTTGGCTAAACTTTTTAGTCGAGGTAAGGGTCGTTTGAAGTTCAGTTCACCATAAGCATCATCTTCTACAATTGGAATCTGATATTTTTTACAGATAGTGAGAATTTGCTGGCGACGTTCAAGAGACATTAATCTTCCGGTTGGGTTTTGAAAGTCTGGATTAAGATAAATAAGTTTAATGCGACGTTGTAAAATTTGCTGCTCTAATTTTTCGACTATCATTCCTTCGCTATCCATATCAATTCCTAATAATTCTACTTGGTTAGAAGCAATCCAAGGTAATGAAAAAAGAAAAGAGGGATTTTCTGTAGCAACCACATCACCTGGTTTAAGTAAGGTATCGAAAATCAGTGACATCCCTTGCGTAGAACCAGATGTAATTAGTAATTCCTCAGCGCTAAGGGATAACTGATACTGATTTTTTAAATGATTGACCAAAGCTTGACGTAAATGAATTTCCCCTGAATCAGGTAAATCAGCCTGCATCTTAAGCACTTGTTCCCACGAAAGGCTTGGAATATTAAAGTTTTGAATTAAAGATAGGGGCAAATCACCGCTAGATAAATCAATACAATCTTTCTCATTGCGCTTTGTTTTCAATTCAGCAAGATAAGGATCTTCCACAAAAATTGGGCGAGCTAGCAAATTTTTCCAAGGCAGTTGGGGTGACTTACGATTGGCAATACGAGTTGCGCTGATATAGGTACCACTTCCTTGTTGACGTTCAAGCCAGCCTAAACTAACTAATTCATCGAGTGCACGTCCTACAGTAGAGCGATTAACACCATAAATCTGTGCTAGTTTACGTTCGGCAGGTAGGCGTTCTTCGGGTAGTAACTCACCTGACTGTATAGCTTCGATTAATTCATGGATAATTTGTTGATAATAGGGTAAATTAGATTCAGAATTTAATTGATACATCAACATCCCTCCATAAGTTTTCTTAGCCTAAAGTTAGAAGATTCAAGCAAAAAAGTCAAGTTGAAACATTTTTCTACTATAATATAGTACGCAATAAAATAGAGTAAAATGAAAATAGAGTGAAAAGGCAAAAAAATTTTCAGTTTTTCAAGAAAAAAGCTTGCTAATTATTTAGACATATACTATAATCAAAAAGGTGCTGCTCATAAAGGGTATGCACTGCAGATAGAATTCTGCGGCTAAGAAACGAGAGGTTGCGACACGCCCGGACGCTTTGCCATGGTCGAGCGTGACGGATAATTTTCGTGGAGCTATGTCTACTTGTCAAAATAGGCGAAGGAGGGAACAAAATGGCAAAACAAAAAATTCGTATCCGTTTAAAAGCGTATGAACATCGTATTTTAGATCAGTCTGCGGATAAGATTGTAGAAACTGCAAAGAGAACTGGAGCTGACGTATCTGGTCCAATTCCATTACCAACAGAACGTAGTCTTTACACAATCATTCGTGCGACTCACAAATACAAAGATTCACGCGAACAATTCGAAATGCGTACACACAAACGTCTAATCGACATTGTGAACCCAACACCAAAAACTGTTGATGCTTTAATGAAGCTTGACTTACCATCAGGTGTTAATATTGAAATCAAACTATAATTATAATTAAGATGGAGGTGTAATCATGACCAAAGGAATCTTAGGGAAAAAAGTGGGAATGACTCAAATCTTCACTGAATCAGGAGAATTAATCCCAGTTACAGTTGTTGAAGCTACTCCAAACGTAGTATTACAAGTGAAAACTGTTGAAACTGACGGCTATGAAGCAATTCAAGTTGGTTTCGAAGATATGCGTGAAGTTTTGTCTAACAAACCTGCGAAAGGTCATGTTGCAAAAGCAAACACGGCTCCTAAGCGCTTCATTCGTGAATTCAAGGATGTTGAGCTTGAGGGCTTAGAAGTAGGATCAGAAATTAAAGTGGACGTCTTCCAAGCAGGAGACATCGTTGACGTTACAGGAACAACTAAAGGTAAAGGATTCCAAGGCGTAATCAAACGTCATGGACAAAGCCGCGGACCAATGGCTCACGGTTCTCGTTACCATCGTCGTCCTGGATCAATGGGTCCAGTTGCACCTAACCGTGTATTTAAAAATAAACACCTTGCTGGCCGTATGGGTGGCAACCGCGTAACAATTCAAAATCTTGAAATCGTACGTGTAGACGCTGAACGTAACGTAATCTTAATCAAAGGTAACGTTCCAGGCGCTAAAAAATCATTGATTACAATCAAATCAGCTGTGAAGGCTAAATAATCGATAGGAAGAAAGGAGGAACTAAGGAATGCCAAACGTAGCATTATTTAAACAAGATGGAAGCCAAATTGGCGAAATTACTTTAAATGAAGAAATTTTTGGAATCGAACCTAATGAAAGTGTTGTTTTCGATGCAGTTATCATGCAACGTGCTTCATTAAGACAAGGAACACACGCTGTTAGAAACCGTAGCGCAGTACGTGGCGGTGGACGCAAACCATGGCGTCAAAAAGGAACAGGTCGTGCTCGTCAAGGTTCAATCCGTTCACCACAATGGCGTGGAGGTGGCGTTGTATTTGGACCAACACCACGTTCATACAGCTACAAACTTCCTAGAAAAGTTCGTCGTTTAGCAATGAAATCTGTATTATCAGAAAAAGTTGCTGCAAATAACTTGGTTGCAGTTGATGCATTAAGCTTCGAAGCACCAAAAACTAAAGAATTTAAACAAGTTCTTGCTAACTTATCAATTGATACAAAAGTATTAGTAGTATTAGAACCAGGTAATGACTTTGCTGCTTTATCAGCACGTAACTTACCAAACGTAAGTGTTGTTGCTTCAGACAATGTAAGTGTGTTAGATGTTGTATCAAATGACAAATTATTAGTAACTCAAACTGCTCTTACTCAAATTGAGGAGGTGCTTGCATAATGAACTTACTAGATGTCATTAAACGCCCAGTAATCACTGAAAAGTCTATGAACGCTATGGAAGAAAACAAATACACTTTTGAAGTGGATACTCGTGCAAACAAAACATTAGTAAAACAAGCTGTAGAAGCTGCTTTCGATGTGAAAGTTAAAGACGTGAACATCGTAAACGTACGTCCTAAATTCAAACGTATGGGTAAATATGCAGGTTATACAAAGAAACGTCGCAAAGCTATTGTGACTTTAACAAGCGATTCAAAAGCAATCGAATTATTCTCAGCTGAATAATAAAACTAGATAGATTATTAATAGGAGGGAAAAAGACGTGGCGATTAAAAAGTACAAACCTACCTCAAATGGTCGTCGTAATATGACTTCTTCTGACTTTGCTGAAATTACTACATCAAAACCAGAAAAATCATTATTAGCACCATTGAAAAACAATGCCGGCCGTAACAATAACGGACGCATCACTGTACGTCACCAAGGTGGCGGTCATAAACGTCAATACCGTTTGATCGACTTCAAACGTAACAAAGATAATGTTGTAGCTAAAGTTGCGACAATCGAATACGATCCAAACCGTTCTGCAAACATTGCTTTATTGCACTACGAAGATGGAGTAAAAACTTATATCTTAGCACCTAAAGGATTAGAAGTAGGCATGACAGTTGTTTCTGGTCCTGAAGCTGATATCAAAGTGGGTAATGCATTACCATTAGAAAACATTCCAGTTGGTACTGTTATCCACAATATTGAATTAAAACCAGGTAAAGGTGGACAATTAATCCGCTCTGCTGGTACAAGTGCTCAAGTTTTAGGTAAAGAAGGTAAATACGTTCTTATCCGCCTAAACTCAGGTGAAGTTCGTATGATCTTAGCAACATGCCGTGCAACAATCGGTGCTGTTGGTAACGAACAACATGAATTAATTAACATTGGTAAAGCAGGTCGCTCTCGTTGGTTACGTAAACGCCCAACAGTTCGTGGTAGCGTAATGAACCCTAATGATCACCCACACGGTGGTGGTGAAGGTCGTGCTC
The DNA here is from genome assembly GCF_023221775.1 of Enterococcus cecorum. Classification (GTDB taxonomy): domain Bacteria; phylum Bacillota; class Bacilli; order Lactobacillales; family Enterococcaceae; genus Enterococcus_E; species Enterococcus_E cecorum_A. The sequence continues at coordinate 5,356 of NZ_JAKUDS010000035.1, forward strand.
CAATCGGACGTAAAGCACCAGTTTCACCTTGGGGTCAACCAGCTCTTGGCTTCAAAACACGTAACAAGAAAGCTAAATCAAACAAACTTATTGTTCGTCGTCGTAAGACTAAATAATTTTTATGACCATGTGTCGCACATTTTGAGAGGAGGTTCACCATGGGTCGTAGCTTAAAGAAAGGACCTTTTGTCGATGACCATTTGATGAAAAAGGTCGAAGCACAACAAGGTGTTGAAAAGAAAAAAGTAATCAAAACTTGGTCTCGTCGTTCTACAATCTTCCCAAGTTTTGTTGGATTCACAATCGCTGTGTATGATGGACGTAAACACGTGCCAGTTTACATTCAAGAAGACATGGTAGGACATAAATTAGGTGAATTTGCACCAACTAGAACTTATCGTGGCCACGCTGCAGACGATAAGAAAACAAAACGCTAGTCTGAGGGGAGGATATAATAATGGCAGAACAAATTACATCAGCTAAAGCAACTGCTAAAACAGTACGTACATCTCCTCGTAAAGCGCGTTTAGTTATCGATTTAATCCGAGGAAAAAGCGTTGCTGAAGCAATTGCAATTCTAAAATTCACACCAAATAAAGCTGCATCAATCATTGAAAAAGTTTTAATGTCAGCTATTGCGAATGCTGAAAATAATTTTGACTTAGATGTTGAAAACTTATATGTATCTGAAGCTTTTGTTAACGAAGGACCAACTATGAAACGTTTCCGTCCACGTGCGAAAGGATCAGCTTCACCAATCAACAAACGTACAAGTCATATTACGGTAGTCGTATCAGAAAAATAAGGAGGGACAATCAGTGGGTCAAAAAGTACATCCAATTGGAATGCGTGTAGGCGTCATCCGTGACTGGGATGCAAAATGGTATGCTGAAAAAGAGTATGCTGAATATCTACACGAAGATTTAAGAATTCGTAAATTTATCGCATCTAAACTTGCTGATGCCGCTGTGTCAACAGTAGAAATCGAACGTGCTGCAAATCGCGTGAACGTTTCAATCCACACAGCTAAACCAGGTATGGTTATCGGTAAAGGCGGTGCTGAAGTCGAAAACCTACGTAAAGAATTAAATAAATTAACTGGTAAACGAGTTCACATTAACATTGTTGAAATCAAAAAACCAGATTTAGATGCTAAATTAGTCGGCGAAGGTATTGCGCGTCAATTAGAAAACCGTGTTGCTTTCCGTCGTGCACAAAAACAAGCTATCCAACGTACAATGCGTTCAGGAGCTAAAGGTATTAAAACACAAGTATCAGGTCGTTTAAACGGTGCAGATATTGCTCGTAGCGAAGGATACTCAGAAGGAACAGTTCCACTTCATACATTGCGTGCAGATATTGACTACGCATGGGAAGAAGCAGATACAACATACGGTAAACTTGGTGTTAAAGTATGGATCTATCGCGGAGAAGTTCTTCCAACTAAAAAGAATACTGAAAAAGGAGGGAAATAAGACATGTTAGTACCAAAACGTGTAAAACACCGTCGTGAATTCCGCGGTAAAATGCGTGGTGAAGCTAAAGGCGGTAAAGAAGTTACTTTTGGTGAATACGGTTTGCAAGCAGTTGAATCACATTGGATTACCAACCGCCAAATCGAAGCAGCCCGTATTGCAATGACTCGTTACATGAAACGTGGTGGGAAAGTATGGATTAAAATCTTCCCTCACAAATCTTATACTGCCAAAGCGATTGGGGTACGTATGGGATCTGGTAAAGGGGCACCTGAAGGTTGGGTTGCACCAGTTAAACGCGGCAAAATCATGTTTGAAGTAGCTGGCGTTCCTGAAGAAGTAGCTCGTGAAGCTTTACGTCTTGCTTCTCACAAATTACCAGTAAAAACTAAAATCGTAAAACGTGAGGAAATGGGTGGTGAATCGAATGAAGGTTAAAGAAATCAGAGAATTAACCACTGCCGAAATGCTAGATCAAGAAAAACAATTAAAAGAAGAATTGTTCAATCTTAGATTCCAATTAGCTACAGGCCAATTAGAAAACACTGCACGAATCAAAGAAGTACGTAAATCGATTGCACGCATCAAAACTGTGTTGCGTGAACAAGCTAAGTAATCGTGGAAGGAGGCCATTCATCGTATGACTGAAGAAAGAAATCAACGCAAAGTTTATCAAGGACGTGTGGTTTCTGACAAAATGGATAAAACCATTACTGTTGTCGTTGAAACAAAACGTAACCACCCAATCTATGGTAAACGTATGAACTATTCTAAGAAATACAAAGCTCACGATGAAAACAATGAAGCAAAAGTTGGAGATATCGTGAAAATTATGGAAACTCGTCCATTATCAGCTACAAAACGTTTCCGTCTAGTAGAGATTGTTGAAAAAGCAGTGATTATTTAATCAACGAGATTTTCCTATATAGATTTCAAATATTGTCAAATCTGAAAGGAGGATACACATCGTGATCCAAGCAGAAAGTCGTTTAAAAGTTGCTGATAACTCAGGCGCTCGTGAAATCCTAACGATTAAAGTTTTAGGCGGATCTGGCCGTAAAACTGCCAATATCGGTGACGTGATTGTTGCTACGGTTAAACAAGCAACGCCAGGTGGTGTTGTCAAAAAAGGTGACGTTGTAAAAGCCGTTATCGTTCGTACAAAATCAGGAGCTCGTCGTGCAGACGGTTCATATATTAAATTTGATGAAAATGCTGCGGTAATTATCCGTGATGATAAGAGCCCACGTGGAACTCGTATCTTCGGACCAGTTGCTCGTGAATTACGCGAAAACAACTTCATGAAGATCGTTTCACTAGCACCAGAAGTATTATAATAGGTCAATAAAACATAAGGAGGTGCTAAGATAGATGTTTGTTAAAAAAGGCGATAAAGTTAAAGTTATCACTGGAAAAGACAAAAATAAGGAAGGCGTAGTTTTAGCTGCCCTACCTAAAAAAGATAAAGTCATCGTTGAAGGTGTAAACATTGTGAAAAAACACCAAAAACCTTCTCAAGCTGCTCCTCAAGGTGGAATCGTTGAAGTTGAAGCGCCAATTCACGTATCTAACGTAATGGTAATCGATCCTTCAAACGGACAACCTACAAAAGTTGCTTACAAAGAAGTTGATGGCAAAAAAGTCCGCGTTTCTAAGAAAACCGGTGAAGTTTTAGATAAATAAGAAAAATAAGGAAGGAGGGGCTTACTGAATGAACCGCCTTAAAGAAAAATATACAAAAGAAGTTGTTCCATCTTTAATGGAAAAATTTGAATATAGCTCAGTGATGCAAGTGCCTAAAGTTGAAAAGATTGTTATCAACATGGGTGTTGGTGATGCTGTATCAAACGCAAAAAACTTAGATAAAGCTGTTGAAGAATTACAATTAATTTCAGGTCAAAAACCTTTAATTACTAAAGCTAAGAAATCAATCGCTGGTTTCCGTTTACGTGAAGGAATGCCAATCGGTGCGAAAGTTACTTTACGTGGTGAAAGAATGTACGAATTTTTAGATAAATTAGTTACTGTTTCACTTCCACGTGTGCGTGACTTCCACGGTGTAAGCAAAAAAGCCTTTGACGGACGTGGAAACTACACTTTAGGTGTGAAAGAACAATTAATCTTCCCTGAAGTGGACTACGATTTAGTAGATAAAGTACGTGGTATGGATATCGTAATTGTAACTACAGCTCAAACAGATGAAGAATCTCGTGAGTTGTTAACACAATTAGGCATGCCATTTGCAAAATAATAAAAGGAGGCGAACTACGTGGCTAAAAAATCAATGATTGCTAAAAACAAACGCCCTGCAAAATTCTCAACTCAAGAATATACTCGTTGCGAACGTTGCGGACGTCCACATTCAGTTTATCGTAAATTTAAACTTTGCCGTATTTGCTTCCGCGAACTTGCCTATAAAGGTCAAATTCCCGGCGTGAAGAAAGCTAGCTGGTAAAAAAGTTAAATTCGCATAAAGGAGGTAAATCATCTAATGGTCATGACAGATCCAATTGCAGATTTTCTAACTCGCATTCGTAATGCTAACATGGTTAAACATGAAGTTTTAGAAGTACCTGCATCAAAAATCAAACGTGACATCGCTGAAATCTTAAAACGTGAAGGTTTCGTACGTGATGTTGAATATATCGAAGATGACAAACAAGGCGTTATCCGTGTGTTCTTAAAATACGGTAAAAACGGCGAACGTGTTATCACTAACTTAAAACGTATCTCAAAACCAGGTTTACGTGCTTACGTAAAAGCTGACGAAGTACCTAAAGTATTAAATGGTTTAGGGATTGCAATTATCTCAACTTCTGAAGGTGTAATCACTGACAAAGAAGCAAGAGCTAAAAACATCGGTGGCGAAGTTGTCGCTTACGTATGGTAAGAATTAATCAACGAGGAGGTGTCTGATAGTGAGCCGTATCGGTAATAAAGTTGTTGTTCTTCCTCAAGGTGTGGAAGTAAAACAAAACGGAAACGAAATTACAGTCAAAGGGCCTAAAGGTGAATTAACTCGTACTTTCTCAGAAGATATCAAAATGAATATCGAAGGTAACGAAGTGACTTTCACACGTCCAAATGACTCAAAAGAAATGAAAACAATTCACGGAACTACTCGCGCAATCTTCCATAACATGGTTGTTGGTGTAAGCGAAGGTTTCCAAAAAGCATTAGAATTAATCGGGGTTGGGTACCGTGCACAATTACAAGGTTCAAAACTTGTATTAAACGTTGGTTACTCTCATCCTGTTGAAATTACTGCTCCTGCAGGTGTAACTTTTGAAGTTCCATCTAACACACAAGTTGTTGTTAAAGGAATCAGCAAAGAAGCTGTAGGTGAAATTGCAGCGAACATTCGTGGTGTTCGTCCACCAGAACCTTATAAAGGTAAAGGTATTCGCTATGTTGGTGAATATGTACGCCGTAAAGAAGGTAAAACTGGTAAATAATCGTAAACAAAATTGTTTACGATTCGCGGCTTAGGCCAGCATATTAAAAGAGGTGACAATTGTGATTACAAAACCAGACAAAAATAAAACACGTCAAAAAAGACATCGTCGTGTACGTAACAAAATCTCTGGTACTGCTGAGTGCCCACGCTTGAACGTTTTTCGTTCTAATAAAAACATCTACGCTCAAATTATTGATGACGTAGCGGGTGTGACGCTAGCAAGTGCCTCTGCCTTAGATAAAGAAATTTCAGGTGGAACAAAAACTGAACAAGCACAAGCTGTTGGTAAATTAGTAGCAGAACGTGCTGCAGCAAAAGGTATTAAAAATGTAGTCTTTGACCGTGGTGGATACCTTTACCATGGCCGTGTAGCAGCTTTAGCACAAGCAGCTCGCGAAAATGGACTTGAATTTTAATAGAAGGAGGAACACCATTCATGGTTTATATTGATCCAAAACATTTGGAATTAGAAGACCGCGTTGTAGCGATTAACCGTGTAACAAAAGTTGTTAAAGGTGGACGTCGTTTACGTTTTGCAGCTTTAGTTGTTGTCGGTGACAAAAACGGACATGTAGGTTTTGGTACTGGTAAAGCTCAAGAAGTTCCAGAAGCAATCCGTAAAGCTGTTGAAGATGCTAAGAAAAACCTAATCGAAGTACCAATGGTTGGGACTACTATCCCTCATGAAGTAATCGGTACATTTGGTGGCGGACGTATCTTAATGAAACCTGCTGTTGAAGGTTCTGGGGTTGTAGCCGGAGGACCAACTCGTGCAGTCTTAGAATTAGCAGGTATCGCTGATATCGCAGCTAAATCTTTACGTTCAAATACACCTATCAACGTTGTTCGTGCAACTATTGAAGGTTTGAAACAATTAAAACGCGCTGAAGAAGTTGCTGCATTACGTGGCAAATCAGTTGAAGAATTAATCGGTTAAGGAGGACAAAATAATGGCTGAATTAAAAATCACTTTAAAACGCAGTGTTATCGGACGTCCTCAAAGCCAACGCAAAACTGTTCAAGCGTTAGGTCTAACAAAAGTAAACAGCTCAGTTGTAAAACCTGCAAATGATGCAGTTAAAGGTATGATTAACGCTGTTTCTCATTTAGTGGACGTTAAAGAAGTTTAATATAAATTATACTTATGGATTAAGGAGGTGCCGAATACATGAAACTTCATGAATTAAAACCTGCAGAAGGTTCTCGTCAAGTACGTAACCGTGTTGGTCGTGGAACTTCATCAGGTAATGGTAAAACAGCAGGACGTGGACAAAAAGGGCAAAAAGCTCGTTCAGGTGGTGGTGTACGTCTAGGTTTTGAAGGGGGACAAACTCCATTGTTCCGTCGTTTACCAAAACGTGGATTTACTAACATTAACCGTAAAGAATACGCTGTTGTTAACTTAGATGTTTTAAACCGTTTTGAAGATGGTGCTGAAGTGACTCCTGTAGCTTTAGTTGAAGCTGGAATCGTTAAAGATGCAAAAGCTGGAATCAAAGTTTTAGGAAACGGAACATTATCTAAGAAATTAACAGTTAAAGCTGCTAAGTTCTCAAAAGCCGCAGAAGAAGCAATTGTTGCTGCTGGTGGATCAATCGAGGTGATTTAACGCATGTTTAAATTGCTGAAGGACGCCTTTAAGGTAAAAGACATCCGCTCAAGAATTCTGTTTACAGTTTTCATTTTGTTTATCTTCCGTTTAGGTACTCATATTACAATTCCGGGAGTAAACGCCGCAGCTTTACAAAGTATTGCCGATCTACCATTTCTAAATATGCTGAATTTAGTAAGTGGTAGTTCAATTCAACGCTTCTCAATTTTTGCGATGGGGGTATCTCCTTATATCACTGCTTCCATTATTGTTCAACTTTTACAAATGGATATTGTTCCAAAATTTGTTGAATGGTCAAAACAAGGGGAAGTAGGACGTCGTAAATTAAATCAAGCTACACGTTATATTACTTTGGTGTTGGCTTTTGCACAATCTGTTACAATCACAGCCGGATTTAACTACTTTACTCAACTTGGGTTTGTGAAGAATCCAAATGTGACAACCTTTATTTTAATTGGTTTTATCTTAACTACAGGTACAATGTTTGTGACTTGGTTAGGGGAACAAATTACTGAAAAAGGGATTGGTAATGGTGTCTCAATGATTATCTTTGCAGGTATCATTGCTCAAATGCCAGGAAGCATCAAAGAGATTGCTGAAGATTACTTTATCAATATTGAATCAAGTCAACTATGGAAATCTATTTTATTTGCACTTGCTTTAATCGTGATTGTCTTAGTTGTTGTGACTTTTGTGACTTATGTACAACAGGCAGAGCGCAAAATTCCTATTCAATATACGAAACGAATGACTGGGGCACCAACAAGTAGTTATTTACCACTTAAAGTGAATGCCGCAGGGGTTATTCCGGTAATTTTCGCAAGTTCATTTTTAACGACGCCAAGTGCGATTATTCAAGCCTTGGCTAGCTCTCATAGTGATGAACAATGGTATCAAGTGGTTACTACATTATTTAGTTATAATACTGTACCGGGTGCAGCGTTATATACTATCCTAATTGTAGGTTTCACTTTCTTCTATGCCTTTGTCCAAGTTAATCCAGAAAAACTTGCTGAAAATCTTCAAAAGCAAGGTAGTTATATTCCAAGTATCCGCCCAGGTCGCGGAACTGAAGAGTATGTTTCTGGATTGTTAATGCGCTTGAGTACTGTCGGATCTCTATTCTTAGGGGTTGTAGCTTTACTTCCAATTATTGCGCAAATGGTTTGGCAATTACCAGGTTCTATTGGTTTGGGAGGAACAAGTTTATTAATCGTCATCGGTGTAGCCTTAGAGTCTGCAAAACAACTTGAAGGGTTAATGCTGAAACGTAAATATACTGGTTTTATCAATTAAAGTTCATGAAGTGTTGGGGGTCTTCCTCAACACTATTCATAAACTTATAGGAGGAATTAGGCATGAACCTCATTTTAATGGGATTACCAGGAGCTGGAAAAGGAACCCAAGCTGAGAAAATCATTGCTGAGTACCAAATTCCACAAATTTCAACAGGTGATATGTTTAGAGCAGCTATTGCGAATCAAACAGCACTTGGTTTGAAAGCAAAAGAATATATGGATCGTGGGGATTTAGTACCTGACGAAGTAACTAATGGTATCGTTAAGGAACGTTTAGCCCAAGATGATACAAAAAATGGTTTCTTGCTTGATGGTTTCCCACGTACGTTAGATCAAGCTAAAGCATTAGATACAATGTTGGCTGATCTAGGTAAAAAAATTGATGCAGTTATCGACATTAATGTTCCAGAAGAAGTCTTAGTTGAACGTTTAACAGGTCGTTATATGTGTCGTAGCTGTGGAGCAAGTTTCCACAAAATCTTTAAGCCAACAACTGTAGAAGGTACTTGTGATCGTTGCGGTGGACATGAATTTTATCAACGTGATGATGATAAGCCAGAAACAGTAAAAAATCGTTTGGCTGTAAACATTAAAAACAGCGAACCAATTCTTGCTTATTATAAAGAGCAAGGTTTATTAAAATCAATTGATGGTAATCGCGATATTGATGCTGTATTTAAAGATGTACAATCAATTATTGATTAATCAAAGTCGCGTACATGCCAACTTGAAGTAGAACTTTCTCTTGATAAATTGGTAGGATCTGTGGTATAATTTTTAAGTCCGACTTCTAGTATTTTTTTGCTAGAAGCATTGTTTTGAGAATCTCAGGTGGAAATAGTTTCCGCCATTTTATCGTATGTTAGGTACGAAAATGTACAAGGAGGTACTGTGCGTGGCAAAAGAAGATATGATTGAAGTTGAAGGTACAGTCGTCGAAACTTTGCCGAATGCAATGTTTAAAGTTGAGTTGGAAAACGGCCATCAAGTACTTGCTACCGTATCTGGTAAAATCAGAATGCATTATATTCGTATTTTACCCGGTGACAAGGTTACAGTTGAGTTATCACCATATGACTTAACTCGTGGTCGTATTACATACCGCTTTAAGTAATTGTACTCCGTAAATCATTAGGAGGTATTATCAATGAAAGTAAGACCATCAGTAAAACCAATGTGTGAACATTGTAAAGTAATTCGTCGTAAAGGACGCGTTATGGTGATTTGCCCAGCAAATCCAAAACACAAACAACGTCAAGGATAATTGGAGGTGTAACAAAATATGGCTCGTATTGCAGGAGTAGACATTCCTCGTGAAAAACGTGTTGTTGTTTCATTAACATATATTTACGGTATTGGTACAACAACTGCTAAACAAATTTTAGCTAACGCTGGTGTATCTGAAGATGTTCGCGTACGTGACTTAACTAACGAACAAACAGATGCTATCCGTGCTGAAGTAGACAAATTAAAAGTTGAAGGTGACCTTCGTCGTGAAGTTAACCTTAACATTAAACGTTTGATGGAAATCGGTTCATACCGTGGAATGCGTCATCGTCGTGGTTTGCCAGTTCGTGGTCAAAACACTAAGAACAATGCGCGTACTCGTAAAGGTCCATCTAAGACAGTTGCAGGTAAGAAAAAATAATTATTAATTAGTGAAGGAGGTTAACACTTCATGGCAGGAAAAAAAGTGAGTCGTAAACGCCGTGTCAAAAAGAATATTGAATCTGGTGTTGCTCATATTCATTCAACATTTAACAATACTATCGTCATGATTACTGACGTTCATGGTAATGCATTAGCTTGGTCTTCAGCAGGTGCATTAGGATTTAAAGGAAGCAGAAAATCAACTCCATTCGCAGCGCAAATGGCAGCTGAAACAGCAGCTAAATCAGCAATGGAACACGGATTAAGAACTGTAGAGGTTACTGTTAAGGGCCCTGGTTCAGGACGTGAAGCTGCTATTCGTTCATTACAAGCTGCAGGTTTAGAAGTAACTGCAATTCGTGATGTAACTCCAGTTCCTCATAATGGATGCCGCCCTCCAAAACGCCGTCGTGTTTAATGAGTGCTGCTCATTTTGAGTTAACTATTAGTCATTGAACAAGACACTTTTCGTTTTGAAAGGGGTAAGTGATAAGAATGATTGAATTCGAAAAACCAAGAATTGCAAAAATCGATGAAGAAAGAGATTATGGCAAGTTTATCGTTGAACCTTTAGAAAGAGGTTATGGTACTACTTTAGGTAATTCCCTACGTCGTATCCTTTTATCTTCATTACCAGGGGCTGCAATTACTAATATTCAAATTGATTCTGTTCAACATGAATTCTCTACTATTACTGGGGTTCGTGAAGATGTATCTCAAATTATTTTGAATATTAAAGGATTAGCCTTAAAATTGTACGGATCTGAAGAAAAGACTTTAGAAATCGATATTACTGGTCCAGCAGTTGTTACTGCAGGAGATATTATCGTTGATTCTGATGTTGAAATCTTAAATAAAGATATGTACATTTGTACCGTTAGTGAAGGTGCTACATTCCGTGCTCGCCTTAAGGTAAAAGCAGGACGTGGTTATGTTCAAGCTGACGAAAACAAAACTGAAGATATGCCGATTGGTGTACTTCCTGTTGATTCAATCTACACACCTGTTCGTCGTGTAAACTATCAAGTTGAAAATACACGTGTAGGTCGTCGTGATGATTTCGACAAGTTAACGATGGAAATTTGGACTGACGGATCAATTGAACCGCTAGACGCAATGAGTTTAGCTGCTAAAATCTTAACTGAACATTTAGATATTTTTGTGAATTTAACCGATGAAGCGCGTCATGCTGAAATCATGGTTGAAAAAGAAGAAACACAAAAAGAAAAAATGTTAGAAATGACGATTGAAGAATTAGATTTATCTGTTCGTTCTTATAACTGTTTGAAACGTGCAGGCATTAACACTGTACAAGAATTAACTAACAAGTCTGAACCTGAAATGATTAAAGTTCGTAATTTAGGACGCAAATCTCTAGAAGAAGTGAAGAATAAATTACATGATTTAGGTTTAGGTTTACGTAAAGACGATTAATCTTTCATTGAGGGAGGGAAAACTAAATGAGTTACCGTAAATTAGGACGTACATCTTCTCAACGTAAAGCGATGTTACGTGACTTAACAACTGATTTATTCATTAACGAACGTATTGTTACTACTGAAGCTCGTGCGAAAGAAGTACGTTCTACTGCTGAAAAAATGATTACTTTAGGAAAACGCGGAGATTTACACGCTCGTCGTCAAGCTGCTGCATTTGTACGTAACGAAATCGCTAGCGTGCGTGAAGAAGGCGAAGAAATCGTAGTTGAATCTGCATTACAAAAATTATTCAACGATATCGCTCCTCGTTATGCTGACCGTAATGGTGGATATACTCGCATCTTGAAGACTGAACCAAGACGTGGAGATGCTGCACCAATGGTTATCTTAGAACTTGTTTAATAAGTTGACACTATTGTAATTTTGAGTGTTATGATGTTGGAAGTGCTACTACTTTCCGAGTCTAGCTCGTCGCTACCCTCTGGTGAGTTGTCATCAGGGGGTAAGCACTCATCATAAAATATTTTGAATGGGACGGTTGGTTTTCAATCGTTTATTTTTTTGCCTTGTATGTAAAGTTTTATCTTTGCATACAAGGTTTTTTTGGTGTGAAAATATTATTCTTTAGATTATAATAGACTTGTAAACGAATCCAATTCAAGGAGGGAATAACTGTGTCTGCAATAGGGAAAAGAATCATTATTTTTGTGGGAACAATGATTTTACTATTCGGTAGCTTATTTAGTCCGTTTTTGGTTTTCGCTGAAGTCTATGCTCAAGATTCAAATATGAGTGTTGTCAATCAAACCTCCTCAGAATCTATGCAAGATGTACCAAAGACACCTACGACTTCGCCACCAACTGAAAATCAAACTTCTGTAAGCAATGAATCAGGTACAAATTCACAGGTTGCTCCAAATGGTAGTCAAACAAGTGTTACTTCTAATACGACTTCTTCAAGTATTAGTGAATCCTCAACAATACCTCAAAAAGAAAACAACTCTGTTACTTCAAGTGAAAATCCAACTGCCACTTCAAAGACAACTGACAATGTTACTCCAAGTGATAATACTGCAAAAGGCTCAAATGCAACTGAAACTCAAGGAACCAACGCTACAACACAATCAACAAAACCATTAGCTGCTCCTAAAATTAAAAAAAGAACGGCTGCTTCAAGTCCATCAACAAGTGATATTTCAACCCCTTTGGATATTGATGTGACGAAGGTAAGCTTTTATTTAGAATTTGATCCGGATGGAGAAGGTTCGAGTGTTTATACCGGTAAACTTTTTCGTATTTATCAACGTTTAGAATTTGATAACGATAAGGTGACTGACGGTGTATATTCAATCATTAAAATTGCTAAAAAATATGTTAAAGCAGGTAGTGTAGAGATTCCAAAATTAGATAGTGTCAAAAATGTGGAATCGATGGACGATGATGAATACTATATTCGAAAAGTCTATTATAATCCTGTAGCTGGTGGAGGGATTATTGCCTTTCCAATCATCTTTAAGCATGTGATGTATACGACGCCACCGGGTAGTGAAACACCGGTTAGTTCAACCTTGTATCTACGTGAACATAAAATAGGTTATAGTGAACTAAAAGCTACAGCCAAAACGCATGATCCTTATATTTCGAAATATGTGGTCTTTAAGGGTTCTGATCAGCCGTGGTATGATGTGAAGCAAGATGTGGGCATGCCAGATGCAGATGATCCAACTTATTCAAGTAACAATTTAGATGAGTTATTGACCTGTTATTATTTAATTACCGTAATGAATGGTGGACTGTTTGATGATTATGGGGTCTATTATCACGCGGTAGGAACAATTAAAGACGTATTACCAGAAGGCATGGTATTTGATAAAGATGACCCAGAAGCTGCTCCGTGGACCTATGATGAAGCAACTCGTACTGTTTCATTCCCAGACGTAGGTAAATATATGCAAGAGCACGGGACACGGCGTTTACAACTGCGACTACCAGTAAAACTTCGCCATGTGAAATTAGGACAAAAAATCACCAATAGTATTTCTTTGTTTGATGAACAAGGAAAGAATATTAGTAGTCATTCAGTTGGATTTACGCCTTATGCTTGGCAAACAAAATATGGCTCAGGTAGTGTCAATAAACAATTGATTGCTGGTGGTGGTGAACTCGACGAAAGCAACAATGAAATGGAATGGAAAGTCGCACCTAAATTTGAAGAAAGAATGGCAGCTCAAAAGTATTATATAAAAGGATTAGGAGACTTGATTAATAATAATGGTCCCCGAATTTACAAAGGAACGCGAGATACGATTCAAACCGCGGGTGAAAAGACATTAGAATTGAAGGAAGTGAGTGTGCATATTCCAGAAGGCGTCGATGTGGGTACCATCAAATTGTACGGTAAAACTTTACGAGAAACGCAATTTAGATTACTTAAAGACAATGTTCAGTCTGGCCAAGCAATTTCTTTAACCTCTGATATTGAATATGTAAAAGCGACGTTTGAAAAGCCAATTTTAGCACGTACTGATGTGTATTTGACTGTGAAAACTAAAGTCGTTGATGAAAAGTGGCCAAAAGGAATCTTCTCATCGGATGAATCAACCAGTAGCACCACGCTTCATAACTGGGGATTTGTGTATTACTGTGATGATCAAGGGAAGGTAATTGATGAGAAATATAAAGAAGCTGTCGGAAGTTATAACCGGGCCTTCTTAACCTTGCGCGTAGAATATGATGATAATTGGCAAACCTCAATTGAAGCGCATAACGAAGATAAGACGCGCCTAACTTATATTTTGACACCGAACCGTGTTAATGAGAATATGCCATTTACGATTGTGACGCTATTACCAGATGGCATCGATGTAATTAATGAGTATCATCAGTCCTTGGAAAATATAGGTTATAAAGTGGTCCATCATTATTTAGGTACAGATAAGACGGCTTTGATATTTACCAAGACGTTAAAAGAAATCGATAGTGGTGAAAATTACCCGATTCAAAAATATCGTTACACTTTCCGTCAACAAATTCAGTTTAATAAATATTTGACCAAAGCAGTTCATCAATTAGATCATTATATTTACTGGTATGATCCTTCTGTATTAAAGAGGACTTCCGGTTGGGCAGATGAATCGACTATTGTGAAAAATAATCAATTAGACTTGGATGGCAAGGGAACGTTTGTGGGTAAATCAGTTTTGAAAGCAATGACTAAAGTGGATTTTGGTCCGCCAGAAGAAGTGATTATCCATGAAAAAATTGGTCATACACCAGAAGATTTATCGGTGCATCCATTAATTGTGAGTCCATTGGAAGAATTCTATTATGAAATTAATTTGGAAAATCGGACAAAACAAACAAGCAAACCTTATGCCTTTTATAATATTTTGCCGCATAAAGGGGATACGATGAATGATCAAGATCGTATCATTGACCGTGGTAGTACGGATGGTGCGATTTTCAAAAAGATTGCTCAAAGTGATCCGGATTTTGACGTATATTATAGTGAGGTGCAAGAAATTCAAAAATTAACTACTGCAAATTGGCAACCATTGACGGATAGTGTCGATGCTTCTAGAGTGAAGAGCATTAAAGTTGTCTTGAAGAAAGAAATGCAAGCAAATACCGTGAAAAAACTCTTAATTCAAATGCGAGCCAGTCATAACCCGGCTAATTTGTTGAGTCATAATTCTTCGCTATTAACGCAAGAAGGCAAGACTTTCCTTTTAGACTCCAATGTGGTTGAAGCGCGTGGTGTTGGTGAATTAACCAAACCTGTCTTACAAGTGCTCAAGGAAGTAGATAAGACCACGGCATTTTCAAAAGATGTGCTTCAATATACTTTCAATGTGAAGAATACTGGCGATGGTACGTGGTATGGTACGTTGGAAGATGTGTTGCCTGAAAAAGATATCAATTATATTGCCAACTCAACCAAAGTAAACATTAAAGCGATTACGGATAAGCTATGGGACAATGCCACGGATTTAACTGTTTCAGATGAAAAAGTGTGGCATGACCATCGTTTGCGTTATTTGGTGACTATCAAACCAGGCCAAGAATTGAAACTATCCTTTAAGACGAAGATAGTGAAAGCAGAAGATGGTATAATTGTGAATAAGTTCTCTGGACTGAATGCTGAAAATCCTGATTTCAACAAAGATAGTAATACAGTTGAAACCCAGGTTCATATTCGCAAACTTGAAGTGCATAAGGCCGTTGATAAGTCAGAGGCAAAAACAGGTGATACCTTAACTTATCAACTTACTGTAGAAAATACTGGTACGGCAAGATGGGTAGGAACTTTAACTGATAAGCTAACGGATGATTTGCAAGCTATAAAGACGGATGCGGGAAGCTTTGAGGGCAATACTTTGAGTGTGCCAATCGACTTAGAACAAGGACAAACGCAGACAATTACTTTTACTGCAAAAGTGTTAAGGAAAAAAGCTGGCGAAATTCTCAACCATGCTTCAGTTACTCATGAAAATACGCCAGAGTTAAATGTGGAAAGTAATGAAGTGAAAACAGTTGTAAAAGAGGACGAATCTGATCCAACGACGACGGAACCAGAGGAAAAACCGGACGAACCGGACCCAACACCGACGGAACCAGAGGAAAAACCAGACGAACCGGATCCAACGCCAACGGAACCAGAGGATAAGCCGGATGAACCGGATTCAACGCCAACGGAACCAGAGGACAAACCGGACAAACCCGATCCAACGCCGACGGAACCAGAGGAAAAACCAGACGAACCAGACCCAACGCCAACGGAACCAGAGGAAAAACCAGACGAGCCAGACCCAACGCCGACGGAACCAGAGGAAAAACCAGACGAACCGGATCCAACGCTGACGGAACCAGAAGATAAACCGGATGAACCGGATTCAACACCAACGGAACCAGAGGACAAACCGGACAAACCCGATCCAACGCCAACGGAACCAGAAAAGAATCAATCTCAAGGAGGAAAAGTAACTAATCATTCTATCATTCCTAAGAAAAATTCACCGTTAAAACAAAATACGACTAAAATGGTGAATAAAGCAGCGAAAGGAAAAGGTTTACCTAAAACTGGTACTCACCAGACTGGCTATTTATGGTTAGGAATTGTCTCATTGTGCTTAGCGGGGATTGTTATCTACTTTGATAAGAAGAGTCGCTGGCATCACTAAACAAAATGAATAAAAAGAGGCGAATAGTCTGTGCTTTTACATCAAGCAGAGCTATTCGCTTTTTTTATACTTAAAAATAGTAATCCTCAAAAATTGCTGAGTAGAAACGATAATTAATGTCATGACACAAAAATGAGTTAGAAAGATTGAAATTCTGTTGTTTTTTTGGTATGGTAAGGCTTGTAATGAAAAGAAAAATGAGGGTAAATGATGCAACCAATAATTGAAATGAAGGATTTGACTTTTCGCTATCAAGAAGAAGATCAAACACCTGCTTTAAATAAAGTATCATTGAGCATTAATCAAGGCGAATGGATTGCGATTATCGGACATAATGGTTCGGGAAAATCGACGCTCGCAAAAACAATTAATGGCTTGTTGCTGCCAGAATCAGGTAGTATCAAGGTCAATGGTCAAGAAATAAATGAAAAAACGATTTGGGAAGTTCGTCGGAATGTTGGGATGGTTTTCCAAAATCCTGACAATCAGTTTGTTGGCTCTACAGTGGAAGATGATGTGGCTTTCGGACTAGAGAATCAAGGTGTACCACGTGAAGAGATGTTAGTTCGTGTGAAGCAGTCTTTAGAACAAGTGAGAATGGCTGAATTTATGCGCAAAGAACCATCTCGATTATCTGGTGGTCAAAAACAACGTGTAGCGATTGCGGGGATTGTCGCTTTAAGACCGAATGTGATTATCCTAGATGAGGCTACGAGCATGCTAGATCCTGAAGGTAGATTAGAAGTAATTGCTACGGTCAAAAAGATTAAGGAAGAGAATAATTTAACCGTTTTATCAATCACTCATGATATTGATGAAGCTGCCAACGCCAATCGAATCTTTGTGATGAAAAAAGGAGAACTTATCCAAGAAGGGACACCCGAAGAAATCTTTTCTCAAGGTGAAAAATTAATTGAGCTCGGCTTGGATTTACCGTTTCCTGAACGTTTAAAAGCTGCTTTGAAAGCTCGTGGTGTGGACGTACCGCAAGATTATATGACTGAAGAAGGGATGGTGGACTGGTTATGGACATCCATTTTGAACAAGTAGATTTTACCTATCAGCCCAATACACCTTTTGAGCATCGAGCATTATTTGACATTAATTTAGCTATTAAAGAAGGTAGTTTTACAGCACTTATCGGTCATACTGGTAGTGGAAAGTCAACCTTACTCCAACATTTAAATGCACTTTTAAAGCCTACTAAAGGAACTGTTACAATAGGCGATCGAGTGATTACACCAGAGACAGATAATAAAAATTTAAAACCTGTGCGTAAAAAGGTGGGGATTGTCTTTCAGTTTCCGGAATCGCAGTTATTTGAAGAAACAGTAGAAAAAGACATTGCTTTTGGACCGCAAAATTTTGGTGTTAGTTTTGAAGAGGCGAAGAAAATTGCACATGATACGCTACAATTGGTGGGATTGGATGAAAGTTATTTGACTCGTTCCCCATTTGATTTATCCGGTGGGCAGATGCGTCGTGTGGCGATTGCTGGCGTTTTGGCGATGCAACCTGAAGTATTAGTGCTAGATGAACCTACAGCTGGTTTAGATCCACAAGGTCGTAAAGAGATGATGGACATGTTTTGGCGTTTACATAAAGAGCGTGGGTTAACCTTAGTTTTAGTTACGCACTTAATGGATGATGTCGCTGATTATGCTGATTATGTTTATACCTTAGAAAAAGGACGTGTGGTGAAAGAAGGAACACCAGCTGAATTATTTCAAGATGTCCAATGGCTCTATGAAAAACAACTTGGTGTACCTACTGCGACTCAGTTTGCGTTAAAGTTACAAGAAAAAGGAATGAAGTTTACAAGTTTACCATTAACTCCTCAAGCCTTAGCCGATGAGATTATTAGACAGCGAGGTGAAGGAAATGAATAAACTGATTTTTGGTCGATATATTCCAGGAGATTCATTGATTCACCGAATGGATCCGCGAGCAAAGTTAGTCGCAAGTTTTTACTTTATTGGGATTATCTTTTTAGCAAATAACTGGCAAACTTACTTATTGTTAGCTGCTTTTACTTTTTTTGCCATCTACTTGTCAAAAATTAACCTAGTATTTTTTGTTCGTGGTTTAAAAGCACTGATCGGTCTTATCCTATTTACCGTCTTTTTGCAGGTCTTTTTCACAAATGGCGGTACAATTTATTGGCAGTGGTGGATTTTCCGCTTAACAGAATATGGTGTGACAAATGGGATATTTATTTTTTGCCGCTTTGTACTCATTATATTTATGTCAACTTTACTAACTTTGACGACTTTACCGTTAGAATTATCAGATGCGATTGAATCTTTACTAAAACCATTAAAAGCCTTGAAATTACCAGTTCATGAGTTCTCTCTGATGTTATCAATTGCTTTACGTTATGTGCCAACATTAATGGATGAAACCGAGAAAATTATGAATGCTCAGCGTGCGCGTGGTGTGGATTTTTCAGAAGGTAATTTAATCCAAAAAATGAAAGCCATCATTCCACTATTAATTCCGCTATTTGTTTCTAGCTTTACCCGAGCAATCGATTTAGCCTATGCGATGGAAGCTAGAGGATATCAAGGTGGCGATGGAAGAACTAAATATCGAAAATTGGAATGGAAATTATTAGATACCATCACAATTTTAGTATTCGTCTTATTAACAGCATTATTAATTTTATTAAGAAAATAAACAAGAGGTCTTCGTTGGTGAAGGCCTTTTTTGTGCGTAATTAGTTAAATTTTGTTACAATAAGAAAAACAAAATAGGAGTGAGTGGAATGACTGCATATGAAAAAGAAAAAGCAAAATTATCGGATTTGGCTTATAGAGTCACTCAAGAAAATGCTACCGAGTATCCATTTAGTGGCAAATATGATCAATTTTTTGAAGAAGGTATCTATGTTGATATCGTCAGTAAAGAAGTATTATTCAGTTCACGTGATAAATATGATTCAGGATGTGGCTGGCCAGCATTTACGAAACCAGTCAGTCGTCAAGTAATCAAAGAAAAAGCAGATTTTTCTCATAATATGCATCGAATTGAAGTGAGAAGTCAAGCGGCCGATAGTCATTTAGGGCATGTCTTTACGGATGGTCCTGTTGAAAAAGGTGGTTTGCGATATTGTATCAATTCTGCAGCTTTAGAATTTATTCCCAAAGCAGAAATGGCGGAAAAAGGCTATGGTGACTACGTATATTTGCTTTCTGATGATTAGTCTCAAATATCAGAAAACGTTTTTATAACTTTTTTTAGAAAAATCCCTTGACTCATCATTTGAATCGTGATATTCTAACAAAGTCGCTGAAATCGAACGGCTAAATAAAATAAACTTTCAATGT
>NZ_JAKUDS010000036.1 GCF_023221775.1 Enterococcus cecorum
AAGAGGTAAAGGCTAGACAAGGTTTGTCTAGTCTTTTTTGTCTATGATAATGAGTTAAGGGTTCATTTTTGAGCTACTTTTAAAACTGTTGTATCAGCCTAACCTTCATTCTATCGTGAGCGCTGGTTAGGATGGTGTGTGTTACGCCAAATTGTCTGATATACTATCATTTTTCAAATTAAATAGCATTCAGGCTGTTTTTTTGAAGTAATGTTGATATTTTTCGGTACAGATAGAGCCAATTTTACATTTTTCTTGTGCTTCCTCTGACCAAGGTAGATAGCGAGCAAAGTCCTCTTTAGTGGGTGTTATATTCTATCTAAAAAGGTGCCCTATTTCTATTCATGTTAATTCTTAACTGAATAGAAATAGGGCACTGAGATTATACACTCTCTTCTTTAATGAATACTATAGTGTGAAAGGTCGATTTGTCGTGCTTCACACCAGTTTTTAGGGATACCGGTCAAGAAAATCGGTACTTTTTTTAATTCTTTTGTAGAAGTCTTGCCGGTCATGGTATAAAGCATGACTAATTCGCGCTTCCATTGATAAACTAAATCAATGGTCTCTTCTAATCCGTCTGTTAGTAGTGAATGTAAGATTGTTCCAGAAATGCCAACTGCTTTAGCACCAAGGCAAAGGCATTTAAAAATATCATAAGCGTTTCGAATACCACCCGAGGCTACAATTTCAAAAATACGTTTCATTTCATAAGCTTCAAGTAAGGAAATAACCGTAGACTGACCGTAGTGATCAAGATAAGAGAGTTCGCGTTTTTTTCGACGGGCATTTTCAATTTTGGTAAAGCTAGTGCCGCCATTTCCGCCAACGTCGATAATTTTCACACCGAGGTCTAAAATTTGATGCATTGTTTCTCGTGTCATCCCAAAGCCAACTTCTTTAACAATGACAGGTACATCTACTTCCTTGACAATTTGTTCGATATTAGTTAACCAACTAGTAAAATCGCGATCTCCTTCAGGCATAACGAGCTCCTGTGGTGCATTGACATGAATTTGTAGGCCGTCTGCTTCTAACATATCAATGGCGCGTTTGGCATCTTCAACGTTATTACCAGCCCCAATATTTGCTAAAATTAACCCATTTGGATTCTCTTTACGGACAATGCTGAAGGAATCTACTAAAGATGGGTCTTTTAGGGCAGCGGTTACTGAGCCAGTTGCTAACATTAAATCTGCTTCTCGTGCAATGATAGCCAGCTGTTGGTTAATATCCTTTGTTTTTTCGCTACCACCGGTCATGGCATTAATAAAAAAGGGAGTCGCTAGTTTCTTTCCCATGAGTTCAGTTCGAATTGAGACATCAGCTACACGACATTCAGGAAAAGAATGGTGAATAATTCGCATAGCATCAAAATCATTTTTGCGTTCATCGTGAAAGGCTTTTGCAAGTGAAATATGTTCGTCTTTACGATTCATTTTTTTCCTCCTTGGTATATACATGTAGTGGCAAAGGGGTAATTTCAGCTTTTTCCCAAGCACTCATCAGTGGTAAGATTCCAGTTTTTTGGTCGACAATGACAATCCCGCAGTCCCCACCACCAGCGCCAGATGATTTACTTGCACCACCGTAGTTTTCAGCTAAATCACAAAGCAATTTTAAGGCAGGTGTTTCAATTAATACGCCGGTCATTGTTGAAAGTTCATTTAAAAGCTGTCTATTTTTTGAAATCATTTCTTTGATTAATTGAACATTATTTGTTTCAAAGCCGGTAATCATTTGCTCAACACAGGCTTTACTTGCGACTAAGAATTGTTGATAGGCTTGTTCTTTTGCTTTTTTTGACTGATGTACTTGGTCTACTAAATCTGATGTAGACGCAGGGCTGCCTGTCCAACCGATTAATAGGCGTAATGCTTTTGGTGCTTTTAGTGGGCGAATGGAAAGACCTGGCCAATCTTTTTCGATGAGTTCGGATAATGAAAGTTTACCGAAATTATCGATTACCCATGGATGGTCAAAAGTAGAAAAGGCTATCCAACCGCCAAAGCAACTAGCGGCAATGTCACCACAAGATCCGTTTCCTTGGACATCTAGGTGAGCTAAGGCTGCAAGCTTAAATTGTGTCATTAAATCCAAGTTTAGTTGATAATATTCATTTAAGGCTTTGACGGTTGCAACCGTTACTGCACCGCTCGAACCTAACCCGTATTTGCGCCCATTAGAGTTGTCCAATTCACTGGTAACTTTTAAATCATAAAAGCTTAGTTGGTGACCTTTTTCTTGCGCATATTTTTCAGTGAGACGAATCGCAGCTAAAATATAATGGAAAGGATTCTCGCGATGATCAAGTACTAATTCACCTTTTCTTCTAAACCAACGAATAGGAAGTTCGCTGTATTGTTCTGATTGGATGCTTCCTTTGGTACCGACTGCTTGATTGATGGTAACGGTAATAAATTGATCAACGGCTACGATAATGGCAGGATGCCCAACTTCGACTACTGCATATTCTCCCGCAATATATAATTTTCCTGGCGCGGATACTTCTATCATTCTGACACTTCCATTTCTAAATATTCGATTCCTGAACCTGCATGGGCGATGATTAATTGATTTTGACGAAACTTTTCACTTAAAGCGGCTAAAATAGCTGATTCGTCTCTTCTTTGACATAGGACTTTGACGTTTGGACCAGCATCCATGGTGAAATAGCATTCTAATCCAAGGTCTCTAAGATTCCGTACAGCATCCATGGCAAGCATACTTTCAGCATTCCAATAAGTAAATGGTGGTACCGCAGCTAAAGTACAGGCATGCATCTTTAAGGCATTGGCTTCGGTGATTTGACCAAGCTTGGTAAAATCTTTTGCGTAAATGGCTTGTTTGATAGCTTGTAAATCTTTAGGAGCTTCTTGTAACCATACAGGATAAAAGCTTGAAGTTTCAACGGTTGATTTCATCCCATCACGACTAGAAACTTTCTTTTGTTTTTGATTCACTACGATAAAAATCATAGCTAATTCATCTTCAAATCCCGCAGAATCAACAGGAACGGCATAGGAACTATCATCATCGTAGCCTTTTTCCCATTCTACAAAGCCATCGTAAACACTGCGACATGCCGAACCTGAACCTTTTCGGGCCATTTTGGATAATTCACGTTCATTTAACTGTAATCCTAATGCTTGGTTGCAGGCCCCAGCTAAAGCACATAAGCCACTTGCAGAAGAAGCTAGACCGGCTGCAGTAGGCACATGATTGATACTCTCTACTTTTGCAAAAGAGCTAATGTTTGCTTTTTTTCTGAATAAATCTAGAAACTTGCTGATTTTTTTAGTGGCTTTCTCGTCTTGAAGCTGACCATCTAAAATAAAAATATCGGTGGTAAGTTTTTCATCAAAATACACACTCGTCTCCGTAAAAAATGCATCTAGAGTGAGTGAGAGACTGTTATTTTTGGGGATAATTAGTTGTTCATCTTCTTTTCCCCAATATTTAATAAGGGCGATATTAGTATGTGCCCGGGCCTTTCCTTTATACATTTTTAAAAACTCCTAATCCTTGTAGCCAGGTACGTTTCATGCCATAGCTGATTAATTTCTCTTGTATTTGTTTTGCATTTTGTAAATCTTTAGCCAGAACAATCAAACATCCCCCACGACCGCCTCCAGTTAATTTAGCACCGAGCGCATGGTTATCTAAAGCTATTTCGACCGCTTCATCAAGGGTTTGATTGCTGACCGTTAATTTTTGTAAGAGATGGTGGCTAGCAGTCATAATCTGTCCTAATTTTTTTGCTTGATTATGAATGATAGCTGCTTTTGCTTCTAAGGTTAAATCACCAAGTTGGTCAATGATTGCTTGAACACTTTGCCCTTTTTGGTTGACTAAAGTTGCAACGTCTTTCACCGCTTGACGAGTTTGTCCCTTAATGCCCGTGTCAGCTACTAGCAAATAAGCATCAACATTTAGTGGGAAAGCTTCGAAGGGTTGGCCTTTTTCAAATAGAATAGGTTGTGTCCCGCTAGTTGCCGCTGCATCAATTCCACTTGGATTATCGTGGGCAATTTGTTCAGAATAATCGACATATTTGAGTAGAGTTTTATTATCAAGCGCTAGATTTTGCCAGTCAAAAATCGCACGAACAATACTGACGGCCACCGCTGCTGAAGATCCCATGCCACGTTCTGCTGGGATGGTGCTCTTGATGTTTAAACAAAAATTAGGCAGTTCTAAATCTTTTTTTAGCACTTCTATTAATGAGACGAGATTATGCATACTTGTGACTTGCTTCATCTCATCTAGCGTTCCATTAAAATATTTTGATTGGATATGTACAGTGGGATTTGCTTGAACCAAGGTATGAATACCAACGCCAGCAAACGGGAAGGCGATGGCTTTTTTTCCGTAAACAACTGAGTGTTCACCAATTAAGATAATTTTTCCTGTGGCATGACCATTTCCTATTTTTTTCATTGAATCCTCGCAATCTGACAAAACTTCTATTTACAAAAAAGGTTCCTTGAATATTATAAGAAAAAAGTTGCAAAGTTTAAACCAATTTGCTAAATTTTTTGTGTAAAAGTCATTCTTTAGTATTTTCTTAATGATTGTCTAACTAGAGAATGCGGAAGAGGGAATAAAAATTTTTAAAAAAGCGAGGGGAAAATAGTGATTATTGTATCAGGGGTCTACTCATCAGGTAAGACAACATTAGCCAAAAATTTAGCCAAGTATTTTCACAGTAAAGCGCATATTGTAGAGTCGCGTCAAACGGATAACCCACTTTATGACAAAGCAAAGGGGACTATTTCTTGCAGCTACGATGAAGACTTCTTAATGGAACGGATGAAACAAGTAGGTGAGGCGATGACCGAGCCATATACCGTATTTGACCGTTCTGTATATGAAGATGTTTTGCGGATGAAAATTAGCGCTGATTTAGGATTTTTAGACCAGGAAGAAGTAGAAGATTATTTTGCACGGATCAATAAACGATTAAGTGAAATTCCACTCGATCGTTCAAATGAGGCTTCACAAATTTTACTTTTCCTTGATTTACCGTTTCATGATATGATCGATCGCATTTATCAAGTACCAAAAGTCAAAGAATATATTATGACTCATCCATTTTTATATGAATATTATCAAGAAGCTCATTTACGCTATCGAGAATGGTTTGAGAATTATCATTATTCTGAAAAGTTACGCATTAATGCACTGGATTATGATTTTAACAATATGGATGATGTAGCAAAGATTGCCAAACAGATTGAAGAAATTTATCAAAATCCAAAATTTGAAATTACTTATGATGCGATTGTTGATAATATGAGACAGAGTTTGGTCAATAATAATAGTATTTAGTCTAACAGTAGGCATTTTTACGTCACACAACGAGAAATGCCTACTTGATTAATGAAATGGAAGAACAGTAAGCAAAGAAGCAAGGTTAGATAAAATTTTTTGAGTTTTTTGTCGAAATTCCTTGACTTCATTTTGAAAATGCGATATGATTTGATAGTTGAGAAAAGAAAGTAGAGGCACGCGCTTCTCGCCTTGGTGATATTCTTGCCGGGCTGATAGGTTGAAAAGTTTTTTAGAAAGACTTTTTACTTTTAGCGCGGGTTCAGTATGGACTCGTTTTTTTTGTGTCTACTTTCATTCTGGCAAATAAACCTGGAGGTGAATGACCATAGCAAAGGATATGATGGTAAACGACGGCATTCGTGCACGTGAGTTACGTTTAATTGATCAAGACGGAGAACAATTAGGGGTTAAGAGTAAAGCAGAAGCACTGAAGATTGCTGAACAAGCCAATCTTGATGTAGTGTTAGTGGCACCAAATGCAAAACCACCGGTTGCTCGCATTATGGATTACGGAAAATTCCGTTTTGAACAACAAAAGAAAGAACGCGAAGCCCGTAAGAAACAAAAAGTGATCAATGTTAAAGAAGTTCGTTTGAGTCCAACGATTGATTTAAATGACTTCAATACAAAATTGCGTAATGCACGTAAGTTCCTAGAAAAAGGGGACAAGGTTAAAGCGTCAATTCGTTTTAAAGGCCGTGCCATTACTCACAAAGAAATTGGTCAGAAGGTTTTAGATCGCTTGGCTGAAGAAACAAAAGATATTGCTAGTGTGGAACAACAAGCGAAAATGGATGGTCGTAGCATGTTCTTAGTGCTTGCACCTAAAAACGAAAAATAATTCATCTTTGGTCTACAAAATGTAGATAGTCAGATTGGAAAGATTTTTGAGGAGGAAATTAGTTATGCCTAAACAAAAAACACACCGCGGATTAGCAAAACGTGTAAAACGCACTGGTAAAGGCGGATTAAAGAGATTCCGTGCTTTCACAAGCCACCGTTTCCACGGTAAAACTAAAAAACAACGCCGTCAATTACGCAAGGCTAGCATGGTGCATAAAGGCGATTACAAACGTATTCGTCAACAATTATCACAAATGCGTTAATCAACTCGTAAATAAAGTTCAAGGATATATATTAGGAGGAATTAAACATGGCACGTGTTAAAGGTGGAACAGTCACTCGTAAACGCCGTAAAAGAATGCTAAAATTAGCTAAAGGATATTACGGTTCAAAACATACATTATTCAAAACAGCTAAAGAACAAGTAATGAATTCATACAACTACGCATATCGCGATCGTCGTCAGAAAAAACGCGATTTCCGTAAATTATGGATTGCACGTATCAACGCTGCAGCTCGTATGAATGGATTAAGCTATTCTAAATTAATGCATGGCTTAAAAGTTGCTGGTATCGAAATCAACCGCAAAATGTTAGCTGACCTTGCAGTAAGCGATGCAGCTGCATTCACTGCTTTAGCAGAAGAAGCTAAAAAAGCTTTAGCTAAATAATTAATCTACAATGATACACTCCAGCGTTTCTGGAGTGTTTTTTGTTGGAAATGAAAATGGAGAAAGCATTATGTTAGAAACAATTGTCTTGGTGCGTCACGGTGAATCTACCTTAAATTATATCAATAAACAAAATATTGGTAGGATTTTTATAGGACAGGCTGATACACCGTTAACTTACCAGGGAGTCCAACAGGCAATAGCTTGTACTTCATATTTTGACCATCAATCATTTGATGCCTATTATTCTTCTTGCTTAAGTCGAGCGAGAGATACGGCGAAGTATGCGACAGCTAATCGTGTACCAATCATTCAGGATGAACGCATTAATGAACGGAGTCTTGGTAAATTTGAAGGAGGCTTACTTGCAGATTTACGTTTGCAATATCCTGATTTTGATTTTAATCAGCCGTTTAATTTAGATGAACAATTAAAAGCGATCGATGGTGAAAATTTATGTGATGTGTACAAAAGAGTGCAGAATTTTTGGACAGAGATATTATCAAGTTATAATCGTGTAGCTGTGTTCTCACATAGTATTTGGATTAAAATGACTTTAGCTTTTTTATTAAAGCAACCGATTAGTGAGGCTAAGCGTTTATCAATTCCCAATGGTCAAATACTTGAATTGAAATATATAGACGGCCATTGGCAATATAAGAGAAGCTAAAATGACTTTATCAGGAGGGAGAAATAATGGAATTTATTTTTAATTTGTTAGTGATACTTATTGCTTTGGAATTTTTGTATATTATGTATCTCGAAACTTTTGCAACGACTTCGGATAAGACGGCCCAAACATTTAAAATGACAATAAAAGAATTACAAAATAAAAATGTGCAAACATTATTTAAAAACCAAGGAATCTATAATGGCTTGATTGGTGTCGGCTTGTTGTATGCGCAATTTATTGCAGCAAATAGCTTGGAGCTGGTACGCTTTTTGCTTATCTATATTCTTTTGGTTGCTGCTTATGGCGCCTATTCAAGTGATAAATCGATTTTGTTAAAACAAGGTGGACTAGCGATTATTGCTGTAATTGTAAGTTTGTTTTTGAAGTAAGTCAGCTAGAATAAGTTTTCTAAGTTATTTTCAAAACACGCCAGTTATTTTCACGAATTTTCATTTTAGTTGTGGAAATTTAGACAGAGGTTTGCTATAATCAAATCGATATGGATATCTTTAAAAAGAAAGTAAATCTAACCCTGCTTTTAGCGAGTCTGGGAAGGTGGAAGCCAGATAAGTAAGATAGATTGAAACGCGCTTTGATACAAAGATACGGCAGCTACCGTTATAGCAAAAGTAGGTCCTAGCAAAAGTGGACAAGTAGAGTGGTACCGCGGAATGAAATTCGTCTCTAGTGTTAATGGTTTAGTATAATCGTGACACTAGGGCTTTTTTATTACAACGTTCTAAAAATAGCAGATAAACATTAGGAGGAAAAGAGATGAACAACCAAGCAATTGTCGCAAAAACTTTGCATCAAGCATTGAGTGAACATTTAACTTATGAACAAATTGAAAACTTACTAGAAAAACCAAAATATGCCGAACATGGAGATGTAGCGTTTCCGGTCTTTTCATTAGCGAAAATTTTTCGTAAAGCACCGCAACAAATCGCTACAGACTTAGTGACTCAATTAGATACGACTGGCTATGAAAAAGTGGAAGTGGTGGGAGCTTATCTAAATTTCTTCATGGACAAAGCACAAGTATCTAGCCAAGTCTTACAAGAAGTTTTAACGCAAAAAGCGAATTTCGGTTCACAAAACATCGGTCAAAACAAACAAGTGCCTATTGATATGTCTTCACCAAATATTGCTAAACCAATGTCAATGGGTCATTTACGCTCAACGGTGATTGGGAATTCGATTGGTTTCTTATTAGAAAAAATTGGCTATCAACCCGTTCGTATTAACCACTTAGGAGACTGGGGAACACAATTCGGTAAATTAATCGTGGCTTACAAGCTTTGGGGAAGTCAAGAAGCCGTGGAAAAAGATCCTATTGCGGAATTATTACGCTTATATGTAGAATTCCATGAAAGAGCAGAACAAGAGCCAGAACTAGAAGATGAAGCACGTGCCTGGTTTAAAAAGCTAGAAGATGGCGATGAAGAAGCTTTATCATTATGGCAATGGTTCCGCGATGAATCCTTAAAAGAATTTACCGATATCTATGACTTATTAGAAGTGAAGTTTGATTCTTTCAATGGGGAAGCTTTCTACAATGATAAGATGGCTGAAGTCGTCACCATGTTAGAAGAAAAACATCTATTAAAAGAAGATAAAGGGGCAGAAATTGTCGATTTATCTGCTTATGATTTAAATCCAGCTTTAATCCGTAAATCTGACGGGGCGACTTTATATATTACGCGTGACTTGGCAGCGGCTTTATATCGCAAACGTACTTATGATTTTGGGCAATCACTTTACGTTGTAGGAAATGAACAAAGCAATCACTTCAAGCAATTAAAAGCAGTACTGAAGGAAATGGGATTTGATTGGGCAGAAGATATGCATCATGTGCCATTTGGTTTGATTACAAAAGATGGTAAGAAATTGTCTACTCGTAAAGGCAAAATTATCTTACTTGCTGAAGTATTGAATGAAGCAATTGAATTAGCCAAAGCCCAAATTATTGAAAAGAACCCTACATTAGAAAATAAAGAGGAAGTCGCTCGTCAAGTAGGGGTAGGTGCTGTAGTTTTCCATGATTTGAAAAATGATCGTTTGAATAATTTTGACTTTGCTTTGGAAGAAGTCGTACGTTTTGAAGGGGAAACGGGTCCTTATGTGCAATATACCCACGCACGTTGCCAAAGCTTGTTAGCTAAAGCTGCCTTTGATGTTGAAAATGTCGGTGATTTGAGCTTAAACGATGAAGAATCATGGGAAGTCATCAAATTAATCCAAAGCTATCCAGAAGTAGTCTTACAAGCTGCGAATACTTATGAACCATCTGTCATTGCCAAACATGCGATTAAATTATCTCAAGCTTTCAATAAATACTATGCCCATAGCAAAGTATTAGCTGATGATGATCAAAAACAAGCCCGCTTAAGCCTAGTTTATGCGGTAAGTGTTTTATTGAAGGAAGATTTACGCTTGTTAGGATTGCATGCACCAAATCAAATGTAATGAGGAGGTCAACATGAAAAAAGAGCAGCGTCATCAATTAATTGTAGATATTTTGACTAACCATGTCATTCGCACACAAGAAGAGTTGTTACAGTACTTGAAAGAACATGGCGTCACAGCAACGCAGGCGACGATTTCGCGAGACTTAAATGACTTAAAAGTAATCAAATCCACAAATGAAAATGGCGAAAAGCAGTTGAAATTATTTACCGGTGATGAGTTGAAGAGTCAAGAAGACGAGGCTCATCTGCATCAGTTGATTGCGGAAATGGTAATTAAAGTGGATCGTGTCCAATTTATGACGATTGTTCACACTCAACCAGATAGTGCTCAAATGATTAGTGCTTTGGTGGATGAAATTGATATTCCTGAAAAAGTCGCTTCTCTAGCAGGTTTTGACACCGTGGTCATTATTTCTCGCTCAGAAGTAGAAGCACAAAAAATCGAAGCAATGTTTAGAGAATATATGGTATAAATGAAAAGCGGAAGTACTCGTTTCGGTTTGGTTTGTTCACGACTACCGAATATGTAATTAAAAATAGCCATCCTAATACTATGAAAAGACAGTGGGTGGCTATTTTTTATTATCATTTACCAGAATGGTTCATGCAGCAAATGTAGATTTATACTGTTTTGTGTTTAAAGGTTCTGAAAAATGGACCTGATTATGAGTGCTATGTGTCATTAGTATCAAAAATAACTCGCGAAAAAATCGCACTTTTGAACAATATTTAGTATGAGATTAATGTTTTGTTATTGCTGAGAATGAATGTAGCTTGCCGTTATTACTAGGTTGATTGTGGAATGAAGTTCATAATAGACATTTTTTAGTCAATCGGAGTATTACTATTGATTGGGGCTGACCCATTAGTCTCTAATAAAAAATGAGTATATAAATAATCCGAACGTTCATTGTTGATTTTATGAGTAATCAAGTTGAACATTCGGATTTTCTTTGTCTTTTATTAATTATTTATTTCATCATAAGGATTTCTTTTTTTAATTATCTTGCTAAAATACTTTTGGGTCAGCCCCATGTTGTGTAAGGAGGTAGTCGCGAATACCACTTACTGGAAAAGACATGCTTAAGCTCGCTAAAAAGAATGGTTGGATAGAAGTTAGGCAAAAAGGAAGTCATCATATTTTGCAGAAAGATGGTTTTCCAGTTGTCGTAATTCCTATTCACGGAAATGAAGATTTAAAAAAAGGACTTGTGCAGTCATTATTGACATATTTAGGGATTAAACGTCCCTAGTCTTTCTTCTCATTATTTACAAGGAGGAATGAGTTGTGAAGAAAACGTATCCTGCAATATTTATATCTGAAGAAAACGGATTTTCCGTCATTTTTCCTGAATTTAGTGGTGGAACACAAGGGAAAGATTTAGAAGATGCTATGTATCAAGCAAAAGAAATGTTGGATGGTCTATTATCTTTTTATATAGAAGAAAATCTGCCATTACCAAAACCATCAGATATTCACGATATTCAAACAGAAAATAAAACAAGTTTTGTGACTCTAATACAAGGTGATCCTACAAGATTCCTTGAAAAGAAGACTATCCGAAAAAATGTGACAATTCCCGAATGGTTAGCAGTAAGGGGAGAAAAGGATGGTGTTAACTTTTCTCAAATGCTAACAGAATCTCTATTTGAAAAGTATGCACATATATAATCAAAGATGGCAATCTCTTCTTAGCTATTGTGGTGCAGTTGCATACTGATATGGATTCTTAAAAAAAGATAAGTCAATGTTTTCGTGATGATAATTTTTTTATTGCGCATAAGACAATCTTCTTTTTGTTGGAATAACTTTCTTTGTATAATCATGGCACGGTATTTCAAAATGGATATATAAATTTAGATATCAGTTCACTAAAAAACTATCTTTTTCTGAACTAGCTATTCTTACTATTGGCATGATGGAAAGAAAAAAACGATAGGTGGGGATAGGTTTTGGAAAAAGTTAGCTAATATCATTACAATGTGTTGCTAAAATGTGCATGATTAAGTATAATCTGATTATGAGGAGGTGGCAGAAATGTCTACTACAAATTTGAATATCAGAACAGATAAAGAAGTTAAAATGGAAGCAGAACGTATTTTTAATGAACTAGGACTAAATATGACCACTGCTGTAAATATGTTTCTAAAAGCAACCATTCGTACACATAGCATACCTTTTGAATTAAAATTAGATGTTCCCAACCAAACAACTGTGCAAGCCATTGAAGAAGGTAGAAAACTTTTAGAAGATCCCAATACGCCACGCTATTCTTCTATTGATGATTTGAGGAAGGCTTTAGAAGTATGAAATACGAAATCATTTACACCAATCAGTTTAAGCGAGATTTAAAAAAGGCAAAAAAGCAAAATAAGAATCTGGATAGGTTATTTGAAGTTGTGGAAAAACTAGCTAATGGAGAAATTCTTGAAGCAAAATATAGAGATCATGCTTTAACTGGAAACTATAAAGACTCTAGAGAATGTCATATAGAACCAGATTGGCTTTTGATTTATGAAATCAAAAATGAAACCCTTGTTCTCCTGCTTTCTCGTGTAGGTTCACATTCAGAACTTTTTAAAAACTAGCTAATCGTTACAAGTTTCAGTTCAGAGTAATCTAGGCTTTTTTTGGCTTATCGGCTTCAAAAAGTGTTCTAAATGTCCACTCCAACCAATACTCCCACCCCAATCTCACTCCCATACTAATTTACGTTAAATTTTCCTGAAAGTTCATCATTTGTACTTTGCAATTCTAAAGGAAGATTACTATAATAGTAAAATAGAAATATATATAGAAAAGAGCGTGTGAATGGAAAATACTCGAAAAAGGGCGTCTGAGCAAACCAGTCGTATTGATTATGCTGTTATTTTGCCGGTCTTTATCTTATGTATTATTGGCTTAACGTCACTATATGTTGCTTTATCACAAGACCCTGCCAAACCAAATGTTGTCCGCGGAGTTGGCTTTCAAACTTTGTGGTATATTTTGGGCATCGGGGCAATTGCTATTATCATGCATATCAAAGTAAAATTACTATGGAAGTTAACACCGCTAATATATGGTGGGGGACTTTTGGTTATGGCACTTTTGCTTCAGCTTTATGACCGTTCCATTGCTGAGGTGACGGGTTCGAAAAACTGGTTTTCTATCGGTAGTTTTACTTTGCAACCGGCAGAATTAATGAAAATTGCCTATATTTTGATGTTGGCATTAGTCGTGACGAAACATAATGGTCAACATAGAACGCGAACCTTGCGAACAGATGGTCAATTAATTGCAAAAATGCTAGCCGTCACTTTACCTGTTTTGATCTTAATACTATTACAAAAAGATTTTGGGACCATGTTAGTATTCCTTGCGATTTTTAGTGGCGTATTTTTAATGTCAGGGATTTCATGGAAGATTATTGTCCCCGTTTTTGTTTTTATGTTTATTTTAGGTAGTATCTTGATTTTCTTAGTGCTATCTGAGACTGGGCGCCAAATTTTATATCACATTGGATTTAAACCGTATCAATTTGCCCGTATTGATTCGTGGCTTGATCCGTTTCATGACTTGCAAGGATCTTCGCGGCAAGTAGCTTCATCTATTGCAGCGATTTCTTCAGGGGGCATGTTTGGTAAAGGGTTTAATGTGAGCGATGTTTATGTGGCGGTTCGTGAATCGGACATGATTTTTTCAGTGATTGGTGAGAATTTTGGTTTTATTGGTAGCACATTAGTCATTGTTTTATATTTTGTACTAATTTATCAAATGATTCGTGTCTGTTTTGATACAAATAATGAGTTTTATACTTATATTGCCACTGGAATTATTATGATGATTCTATTCCATGTTTTTGAAAATATTGGAGCAAGCATCGGACTATTACCGCTCACAGGTATTCCGCTTCCATTTATCAGTCAAGGAGGCTCGGCGCTACTCAGCAATCTTATCGGTATCGGATTAATTTTATCCATGCGTTATCAAACAACGAACCCATATTCACATTTGGAGGAATGATTATGTATACTTTTTATGGTTATCCTAAGTGTAGTACTTGCAAAAAGGCAGTGAAGCACTTAGAAAATAAAGGGATCACCCCGGAATATATTGATATTAAACTAAATCCACCAACAGCTGATCAACTAAAGGGCTGGATGCTTCAAAGTAAGTTACCGATTCGACGTTTTTTTAACACGAGTGGGATGAAATATAAAGAGTTACACT
The DNA here is from genome assembly GCF_023221775.1 of Enterococcus cecorum. Lineage (GTDB taxonomy): Bacteria > Bacillota > Bacilli > Lactobacillales > Enterococcaceae > Enterococcus_E > Enterococcus_E cecorum_A. The sequence continues at coordinate 14,202 of NZ_JAKUDS010000036.1, forward strand.
TAAAAGACAAAATAGATGCCTTGAGCATGGAGGAAGCTTGTGCGTTACTTGCAACTGATGGAATGTTAATCAAGCGGCCAATCTTGCTAAAGGATAATCAATTTGTTACGATTGGATATAAAGAAGACACATATGAAAGGTTGGATGTATAATGGAACAACAATGTCTCAAACATAAAGATGATTTGTGGATTTTATTTAACGGAAAAGAATATTGTGTGGGCTTGACTAAAAAGGCGCAGGATGATTTAGGAAAGGTAACCTATGCTTCATTCCCGAAAGTCGAAGCCAAAGTTCAAGTGGGCATGCCGGTTGTTGAGGTAGAAGCTGAAAAAGCCGTTTGCGAATTTTCAAGTCCGTTAAATGGGGTAGTCTCATCAGTAAATGATCAATTAGACGATTTAAATGCTGAAGATGAAATGAAGGCATGGCTATTTAGCTTAAAAGAAGTGGATCCGGATGAATTTACGCAACTAGGTTAATTTGTGCGCGGATAATCAGCTAGTAAAAAGAAAAGGCTCTTTGTCAAGTAGTGTTGTTGGCAATTTAGTCGATTGGAGAGAAAGTTGTTTTATGGATGCTTTCTCTTTTTTTATTTTATTTTCTTTCTTGAGTCAACCGTATGTGAAATATTTTATTTCCCGTAATTCGCAACTCGTAAATCGAAAATCACTGGTATTGCAAAACCGTTGGGATATTTTGGGGTAGGATGTCGGATTGTTTAGCCAGTTATCCTAATACAGTTTCGAAAAATCACCTTCTAGGCAAAAGATGATATCGTATAAGATATACAACAAAAATAACGAAGCGATTTGTTGGATTTGTATTGATATATCAACGATTAGCGGAGATTTTAGAGGGATTAAGTGTCAAACTTCTAGGGACAAGTGTTAAACTCCCGAAATTCTCGGTTTAGGGCTGATTTCAGAGGCCCCAAGTGTCAAACTCCCGCCGTCCACATGCTCTCATTGGTTTGTCAATCGCCTGATTAAGTAAATAAATAAGTTATCATATGCAAACGATATATTTGCTTCCCAAAATACTATGCTATATAATATATTCTGTAAAGATAGAACGTAAATAGCAAGGTTAAGGGTGAAATGAGAAAGGGGACGCATGATTTGAAAACGAGAAAAATAATGCAAGGTCTCTTCTTGTCTTTTTTGGTTTTGTTATTCAATAGTCAGATCATTCAGGCGCAGGAAGCACAAGTAGATGAAGAGAATTTTTATGATTATTTTAAAGGAAATGAAGGGGGCGCACAGCTTTTTCCAGGTGACTTAACTAATGGAGAAATTACTTTGACGCCTGATGAAAAGAATAAGGTTGGCGGTGTCACATTAAAGAACTAAATCGCAATTGCTTGAAGGAACCATCGATACGCAAAAATATGTAATTTCAGACGAGTTATTTCAAAAAGAGGTCCAAGCAAGCGTAAAAGAAGGTGCAAATAATGGCGTATCTGTGCAGTTAAATCCAGATATTGACTATCACGAACATATAGATGCAGAAGTTATCGAAAATGCTTTGATTCCTAAACTAGCTGAAGATAAGTTAGTACCGGAAAAATTAACCAACCTTGCAAAAGATTATCGAATCACGTATATTAATGGTAAAGTAAAAGTATTGGCAGATATTCCGAATACACGTGTCGCTCTTGTTTCTCCTAGACTTTCGCTTATTTCTTTAGGGATAGCGAGTATGCTCTTAGGTTATTTTGTAGTTCCTAAGGTAACAAAAGGTAGAAAACAGACGCGTAAATGATGCTATCGGTGGGAAAAATTCTAAAAGATTTGAGGATAGATTGAATGGCGACAAATAAAGCATGGAAAAAAGATTTAATCGAATTAGTCTTTAAATTAATCTTTTTAGCTGGCGTTTTCCTAGTCAGTTTACTCGTTATTTTTGGGGTGACCGTTTCTCCTGATGATTCGATGTCACAAGCTGTTAAACCGGGAGATATCGTGTTTTATTATCGCATGAATCAAAAATACCCCACTGATTCGGTTATCGTACTTGAAAAAAAAGGAGATAAGCAGGTCAGACGGATTGTCGCAGGACCGGGTGATGAAGTGGCGATTACGGATGAAGGATTAATGGTCAATGGGAATCTTCGTACCAATCCTGATATTACCCATCCTACCTTGCCGTACAAAGGAAAAGTCAAATATCCTTTGAAATTACAAGAGAATCAATATTTTGTTTTGGGTGATTATCGTATGGATGTGGCGGATAGTAGGGAATATGGCGTGGTCAATCAAAGCGAAATCAAAGGCTCTGTCATGACGATTATCCGAACGAAACGCTTTTGAGGATAAATAAATGCAAAAAATAATCCGAGGAATAAATATTATTGTTGATTTGGTGGTGCTATGTGTTATATTGGTGTTAGCTGCCTTTGGTATCTATAATATCTGGGATAACTACCAAATTTATCAACAAGCCAGTAGCAATCGATTTGAAGTCTATCAGCCAACAGCGTATGACGCGGATAGTGCCAAAAGTGTTGACGAACGCTTCTTGGCCCTTCAAAAGAAAAATCCCGATATTATCGGATGGATTCATGTGTTTGATACCCATATAAATTATCCGATGTTACAAGGAAAGACCAATCAAACCTACATTAACCTAGATCCGTTGGGAAAATTTTCTTTATCTGGAAGTATATTTTTAGATAGCTATACTTCAAAAGATTTCAGTGAGTTTTCAAATGTCATTTATGGTCATCATATGGATCAAGAAAAAATGTTTGGTGATCTTGATCTTTATGCGAAAGAATCTTATGCCAAGGTTCATGATAAAGGGAATTTGTATTATGAGGGGGCCTTTCATGGTTTTGATGTAGTGAGTTTTGTGGAGACGAATGCTTATGATTCAGTTATCTATAGTCACTATCGAGCAGATTCGCCCAATAAACAAAAGTTGATTGACTATATTCACGAAAAAGGGCAATATCAATTAAGAGAGATTTCAACCAATGACAAATTAGCACTATTTTCTACCTGTGCTGACGGAACGGATAATCGTTATATTGTCGTAGTGAAAATCAATGACAAGGCGTATCCTGAACCGAAAAGAGAAGTCTATCAGCAAGAAACTGCCCGCTCGCAGAAAAGGACTATATGGATGAGTGTCTTGCTTATCTTTTTAGTAGGGATGGTAGTGCTGCTAGCCTACTACCTATATCGCAAAAAGAAAAAATCAAAAAGGAAAGCAATCGATGAAAAAGTGCAATAAGGAGGGGTCAAAGTGAAGAAAATATTAGGCGTTACTTTGCTGATTTTGGGGATGATTTTTTCATTTTCTTCAACCATCAATCGAGCGGATGAATTACAAGAAGCAACACCAGCAATTGAGATATCTATCATTCAGAATGTAGAAAGACAAGGGATTGCTGAAGATTTTCGGATGGCTTATCACTTGAGTCAGATTAATGATTATCCCAAACTGGATATTCAGCCATCCACTTTCGAAGTGATGAATACGAAAGACCAAGCGAAAGTGCATAAAGTTATCTTGCGCTTTGGTGAAGGAGGGATTGCATTTCCACAAGCAGGAGAATATCGCTTAAGATTTGCACCTGTTTATCAAGGAAGTAATAATATCTTGGCGAAAGATGCACCAACGTATCTGTTGAATTTTACAGTGAATGCAGATTTACTCATTACAAGAGCGATTATTTATAGAGAAGACAATGGTAAAAAAGTGGATGAATTGGTTTACTCCTTTTTAATGAAAGGGATGCTGCCACCGATTGATTCGTCAAGTAGTTCAAGTTCTTCTGGTTCTTCAACAACGGAAACGACCTCTGAATCATCAACTTCCACTACAGAATCGAGTTCAAGTCAGGTTCCGCCAGTCACAAGTTCAACAGATGGCAATAAGCAACCGCCTAAATTGCCAAATACCGGAAATCCAATTAGTCGTGTCACCAATAAAGTGTTAAAAATTCTCCATTTACCACAAACAGGGACCAAGACAGCGACTTATCTGGGATTAGTAGGGTTAGCTTTGATTGTCATTGCTGCCTTAAGAATGGCTCATTACATGAAAAATCGAAAATAGCGATTCATAATAAAAGAAACAGGATGCAAGTTTCCTTACCTGAAACGAAGGTGAGAGAAGCTTGTATTTTTTTGGGAAGGACTGTTTCCTGATGCTCGTTTATATTGTTATGCGTTCAAAAGTTTTGAAAAATCGAGACGATGATGAGTATTATGCGCCAATGATATTCCAATTAACTCACGAAAAAATCATAATTTTTGAACACTATTTAGTATTACGTTCGAAGGATTTGAAAAAAGGTACAATCCTTAATGAATACGAGTATCTCGAGCTTAAAATACGCTTGTACAAAACTATAATATTACCATTGTGAGGAAGTTAGGAAGAGAAAAAATAAATTTTCTATACATTGTAAAAATAATCATTCGTTGTCTATGCGTTTGTTTCAAGTTTAAAAATGAATGGGTTTTGATATTTAAAATAACTTAGTTAGATGGATTAAAGTGTGTATATATAACTGTAATTTTTGAGTTGTTCGAAAGATATATTATTAAGGACAAATATTTTTCGTTTTTTTTACTATTATTTTCATAGACTTGTAAAAAAGTGATTTGCTCGAATACTATCATTTTTCATTTGCTTGTAAAGTGAATGTATTTTGTTTTTTAGAAAATTTCGTTTGTTATTTTATGTCAATCTTTTTGTTTAAAAATTTTACATATGATAACTTTTATCTTTCCATATAAAAAGCACTTGAATTGACAATTCTCAATTTGTGCTGTATATTTAAGATGAAATTTGAGAAAAATTCATCAAATTAACAAATAATATGAGGAGAGATTATTATGAAAAGGAGAAAAGTGAGCAAATTATTTGGTGTTGCAAGTTTATTGGCACTATTCGGAGTGGGCGCGCTATTATTCACTAATGGTGTGGAAGCTAAGGAAGAAGATAGTGGAGAAGAAAAAGAGGATCAGGTTACTCTGACTGCGGCTGAACTAACCTTGAAAAAGAATATGTTAGATGTCGCAGGATACAAGCCAGAGGCAAGCGATAAGTTTACTGTTACCTTCACACAGTTGACAGGTAGTGCAGCCGATAAATATTGGCCAGGGATTACAGCTACTCCATCACCAGAAAAGACACTAGATTCAAAGGAAATTGATGGTACACAAGCGAAGGAAGATATTAGTGCTAATAAAAAGACTGTTGAAGTGAAATATGATTTATCTGCACTGGATGAAGAAGGTTACTATGTTTATGAAGTTAAGGAAAGTGCACCATCAGATGCGTGGACATCAGATGGAAAAACTTATATCTTGAAGGTTCGAGTTTACTATAAAAATGAAGATGTAGAGACTAATGAATTGGTTCAAGAGGCGAAATTAATCGAAAAAGACGATACGGATCCTAGTGGAGTGAAGGGTGATAAGTCGTCTGTTGCTGAATTTACGAATACGCTCAACCCTCAAACAAAAGAAGTGACAATTGCAAAATATGTTGTTGGATATGATGGAGAACTAGTAGAAAGTGGCCGTAAGTATACGATTCATGTTGTGGCTACTAAACCAGATGGCTCCCATTCTGCTGACGAATTTGATGTGAAGATTGGTACTGAAACTCTCAAAGGAAACTATAGTGCAGCTGGTTTTGATATTCAGCTTGAAGATCGTGGGAAGGCAACAGCGAACTTGCCTTTAGGGGCACAATTAGCAGTAAATGAAAAAGCACCTGGTAAACGTTTTGAAGTTAAGATTGATTCAAACTCAAAAGTAGCAGCTGATGAGGAAGCTGAAGATTATGAAGTGTTGGCTTCTGATACTCAAGATTCAAAAGTAGTGACAGATGTGGTGACAAATGATCCAACTGATGTACACTCAATTGTTGTTACAAACAAGATTAAAACATTAGTGGACACTGGTGTGAAATTAGTGACTAGCCCATTCGTTGTTTTATTAGCTGTAGTGGCAGTTGCGTTTGGTGGTTATGTAGTTGTCAAACGTAGACTAAATGTAAAATAAAAGTATAAATTGAAATGATTGAATAGACTACTTTTTGATTAAGGATTTCCTAAATCGAAGGTAGTCTATTTTTGTTAAATTGGCTCTTTGTCAAGTAGTGTTGTTGGCAATGAAGTCTATTGGAGTGAAAGTTAAATCGTGGTTTGTGAAGTGAGTATTCGCATGCCTTCCTATATCTTAGTTTTGAACAGGACGCTGTTTTCTGGTTGGTGAACGGCGAAAAGCGGAAACTTGATACTGCTTTGTGTTCGAAAAATTTTGTAAAATTGCCCTGATAATGGATAGGGTGCGCCGGATGATTTTAAAATTGACTCATGGAAAAATCATAACTTTTCAACGCAATTTAGTAGGAAAGACGCTGTTCTAATCTCAAAATATACGAATCTTGAACCCCTCGCGACTAAAGTCAAGAGCGTTCTCGGTTACTTCATAAAAACGAGCACGCACACCGATTGTTCATTTTGGCTGTGTATGCTCGTTTGCTGTCTTAGTTTGTTGTTTCCTCGCTGGCTGTGTCGATGATATAGTCGATAACCTCAGCGGAAATTTGATTTTTGTAGTAGTTCTTTAAGAAAGTCTTTACTTCCTCCTTGTCATATTTTTCAGGAAGATAGAATTTTATTGTATCCGCAAGTCCGAAATTCTTGGCATCCTCCACAGTTAACGAAGCGGTTGGAATTCCATTCACTTCTTTTGGTAATTCGGGTAACATCTGTCTGCAACCTGTAAACAATAACAAAGATAAAAGTATCGATGATGTTAAAATTAGTTTTTTCATATATATCCCTCTTTTCCATGAGATTAATTATATTTTAAGTATAAAGCTGACTGGTGTCAATGTTGGGCTTTTCTCAAAATGTCTATAATTATAAATATAGTTATTTAGAATGTGTTTTAGGATAACGTATTTTGTGGCGAAAATAGTGTGGATGTGTATGAATCATTAAAAATACCGCACCACGAATCGTACTGATGATGAGATATTTGTCAGAAAACGAATGATTAACCTAGCTTGGAATAGTTGAAAAAATGATGAGTATAGGATGAAAAAGTCGAGGAATCAATGTTTTTGATGGAGGATGAGTGAATGGATTAAGATGAATTTGAAGGTTATGAGCAATTATAGTTATTTTTTAGATATGATATATTTTTTGATAGAGTTATCTAAAGTTTTTTGTTGATAAGAGGTTTATAAATAGTATTCATAACAAAGAGATGTTATTTGAAAAATACAAAAAAACAGCTATAATTTAGAGTGAAAGTCAGTTTGGGCGCATAGTTAGCTTGCGTGACTCAATCGATTTTTTGTATTTAGGATAAAACTAATGAATGTAGAAAAAATTTACATTTATAAAGGGATGCATTTATAGCTATGTAAAACAAAAAAGTATTTGAGAGTATGTGTTTCGCAGTTGTTTGGTATCAAAGAGTATACACGCGAGCGATACTTACCTGAGATACGTAGTGCTTTCTAAATGAGTTTCTTAGGTTTGCTGTTTTACTCTTAAATGTTGAAACGAATGATAAATGGGGATGGGAATATACGATGATTTGAGATCTACATATATAGTAGGTTTGGAATTAATTCTCATTATGAGTGGCTTTCTTCTCAATTAATATTTATCAAAGATAGGCAAATAAACTTGAATTTCTAAGTTATAAATAACTAATTTAGTTAAGGGTTTTGCGTTAAAAAACACGATATTATTAGAGAAATAGTTTATCGATTCTATTGTCTTGACTGATTTGTAGAAAAACTGTTTAAAAAGTGTTTTTTTTACAAGTGGTGAATCTGAGTGGAATTATGTTTTTTAAAGATTTAACTCTATAGCTTTGAACAATTCGAATGTTAGTTCATCTGCATTTAGATAGGATTCATTTAGGGGATTTGCCAGTATCTTGAACAGTAAACTGATTTACAAAAAATGTGAAACTTCATTTATACGAGGAGGAAAAGGGATGCATCAAAATCCATTGAAACAGCAGCTAACAAAGGAAATACATGACTTTCGTGAAAATCGAAAACCCAGATCTCTTAAGAAACAAAATTTATGGGTTAGAAAATTTTTATACTTATTAATTGGCATTTCAACTTTAGCGGGGTTAGGTAAAATTGCGCTTGCTTTACTCTTGAGATGAAATGAAAAAACAGTGGAATAACTGGGAAACAAGAAATGGGGAAAGTGAATGAAAGGATCGAATCGAAAAAGGCCGGTTGAAACAGACCGATTGACGCGTTTTAAAATGCGTAAGTCGGGTAAAAACTGGATTGTAATTGGCACGACCTGGTTACAATTCTTGAATTTTACACGACTATTCAGAACGACCAGTGTCAAAGTCGAAGAAGATATTGTCGATGACACCAATGATTCCTCTAGACGTGCGCTATTAAAGGCAATTGTCGCGGGGACCTCGATTATCGCTGGTGGGGCAACGCTAACACATCAACAACAAGTAGAAGCAGATGAAACAGTAGCAAATGAAAAAACTATTGATACAAATGCTAATACAACACAAAAATCAACTTTTGCCGTACCCACTGAATTAACTACAGAGGATACGCAAGACTCAGTTGTTTCAGATGAGACTTCCTTGAACACTAGCCAAAGCGAATCTATCAGTATACAAGAAAGCCAATCAGTGAGTGAATCAGCGAGTGTACAGGAAAGTTTATCTACCAGTGCTTCAACTAGTGCTTCTATGAGCGCATCCACAAGTGCCTCACAAAGTGCTCAAGCATCAGTGAGCGATAGTCAGAGTGCTAGTGAGGTAGTGGCAACGAGTCAAGATGCTAAACCAGAAGTGTATGATGTTGTGCTAAAAAGTGAAGCAAGCGATGAAAATACAGCAAAAGCAGAATTACACCATTTAGTTAATCAAGCAGAATACTTAATGAATACCGATATTTTTAAAAACGCGAATGCAGATCTACAAACTGCATTAAAGGAAACAATAAAACAGTATTCAGCTATTTTACAAAGTAACGCTAATTTAAATGATGAAGATTATCAATATGGGTTTGCAAATCTTTTGCTTTTAATAAACGAAATAAAAAGTAATGCATATTCGAGTCAACCAAGTATATTGATGGCAAACTATGCAGCGACTTCTTCATACAATCCAGTTTCTACTGCTCCTGGTGATGTAGGGTCAATATACAATACTACAAATGGATTAAGATGGATTTATGGCGACAATAAAGTATGGGGAAGTATTCAAGATGTAATAACTTCTAGAGATTCTGGCCAAAGTATTTGGATGGGAAAAGCAAATTTTAAAATCACAAAAATATCATTAGGTGATGGAAAAGATCGTTGGACGATTACGTTTTTCCCTAAAAAAGGTTTAATGTATGATCCAAGTCAATATCCTGATCCCTATGGTTTGCAAAATGCAAGGTTTGGATTTTTACTTACCAAAGACTATACGATTACAAGTGATGTAAATATTAAAGTAGAGGTTGATTTAAAGAATCCTACATTTGGTAATGGACTGACTGGAAATAAAACCACAGTAAATTCGACTAATAATCAGGCCTCATTTGATTTTAATCCAAATACGGATGTAAATAAAACAGATGGTCATGTTAATAATTATAGTTTTATAGGTGACAAAGGTAGTAACGGATACATTCAAGAAACCTATTATATCTCCAAAGATGTCAATGGAAGTCAAACTTCAAATTTATTGCAAAATAGAATATATCAAGGCGATTCATATAGTACTTTGGAAACGGAAGACCAAACGTCTAGACAAAATTCTAGAATACTTACTAAAGATAATAACGTTGTTGGTAAAAAAGGAGCAAACGGAGTAATATCTAAAGATTCATTTGGAACGGCCATGTATATGAAGAGTTATGGTACAGCAGATGCAACTGCAACTATGTTTGCTAGTTACACAATTAGCTTTGATACGATACACTCAAATGAAACTCAAAAAAATCTTCCATTAGGATCGAGAGGAGGAGCTTTTTCAGGTGTATATGCTACAGTAGATTCATATCAAAATAGATGGAGAAACTTGGTAGGTGATTTCTATGGCGAGGAATCAATGAAGGGAGATTACATTACAAATAATAATTTGCCAAAATTTGAGAGTAATAGCAATTCCACCTCGATATCACAATCACAAAAACAAAGTGAATCCGCAAGTGAAAGTCAAAAAGAAATTGAATCATACAGTAGAAGTCAGTCAATATCTGCAAGTGAATCGGCAAGTACGTCAGCATCAACAAGTGCTTCACAATCAGCAAGTATGAGCGCATCGACAAGTGCCAGCCAATCAGCAAGTACGAGTGCATCGACAAGTGCTTCACAATCAGCAAGCACAAGCGCATCAACAAGTGCTAGCCAG
>NZ_JAKUDS010000037.1 GCF_023221775.1 Enterococcus cecorum
GACAAGTGCTTCACAATCAGCAAGCACAAGCGCATCGACAAGTGCTAGCCAATCAGCAAGTACGAGCGCATCAGAATCAGCGTCAACAAGCGCAAGCGAGTCAGCAAGTACGTCAGCATCTGAATCAGCGTCAACAAGTGCAAGTGAGTCAGCAAGTACTTCAGCATCTGAATCAGCATCAACAAGTGCAAGTGAATCCGCATCAACGAGTGCGTCAGAATCAGCAAGTACAAGTGCATCTGAATCAGCGTCAACAAGTGCGAGTGAATCGGCAAGTACTTCAGCATCTGAATCAGCATCAACAAGTGCATCTGAGTCAGCATCAACAAGTGCAAGTGAATCAGCAAGCACGTCAGCATCTGAGTCAGCGTCAACGAGTGCGTCAGAATCAGCAAGTACAAGTGCATCAGAATCAGCGTCAACAAGCGCATCTGAATCAGCATCAACAAGTGCAAGTGAATCAGCAAGCACATCAGAATCAGCGTCAACAAGTGCAAGTGAATCAGCAAGCACCAGCGCATCAGAGTCAGCAAGTACAAGCGCATCAGAATCAGCGTCAACAAGTGCAAGTGAGTCCGCAAGCACCAGCGCATCAGAGTCAGCAAGTACAAGCGCATCTGAATCAGCGTCAACAAGTGCAAGTGAGTCCGCAAGTACGAGCGCATCAGAATCAGCATCGACAAGTGCAAGTGAATCCGCAAGTACAAGTGCAAGTGAATCAGCAAGCACATCAGCGTCTGAATCAGCATCAACAAGTGCAAGTGAATCAGCAAGCACCAGCGTATCAGAGTCAGCAAGTACAAGCGCATCAGAATCAGCGTCAACAAGTGCAAGTGAGTCAGCAAGTACGTCAGCGTCAGAATCAGCGTCAACGAGTGCAAGCGAGTCAGCAAGCACAAGCGCATCAGAGTCAGCGTCAATGAGTGCAAGTGAATCCGCAAGCACAAGTGCATCAGAATCAGCGTCAACAAGTGCAAGTGAATCCGCAAGTACTTCAGCATCTGAATCAGCGTCAACAAGTGCAAGCGAATCAGCAAGCACATCAGCATCTGAATCAGCATCAACAAGTGCAAGTGAATCCGCAAGCACAAGTGCATCAGAATCAGCGTCAATAAGTGCGAGCGAATCAGCAAGTACAAGTGCATCTGAATCAGCATCAACAAGTGCGAGCGAGTCAGCAAGTACAAGTGCATCTGAGTCAGCATCAACCAGTGCAAGTGAGTCCGCAAGCACCAGTGCGTCAGAATCAGCATCAACGAGTGCGTCAGAATCAGCAAGTACAAGTGCATCTGAATCAGCGTCAACAAGTGCAAGCGAATCGGCAAGTACGAGCGCATCAGAGTCAGCGTCAACAAGTGCAAGTGAATCAGCATCGACAAGTGCAAGCGAATCAGCAAGTACGTCAGCATCTGAATCAGCATCAACAAGTGCAAGTGAGTCAGCAAGTACTAGCGCATCAGAATCAGCATCAACGAGTGCGTCAGAATCAGCAAGTACTTCGGCATCTGAATCAGCGTCAACAAGTGCAAGCGAGTCAGCAAGTACGTCAGCATCTGAATCAGCATCAATAAGTGCAAGCGAATCAGCAAGTACGTCAGCATCTGAATCAGCATCAACTAGTGCAAGCACGTCAGCGTCTGAATCAGCATCAACAAGTGCAAGTGAATCAGCAAGCACGTCAGCGTCTGAATCAGCATCAACAAGTGCGAGTGAATCCGCAAGTACATCAGCATCTGAATCAGCATCAACAAGTGCAAGTGAATCAGCAAGCACATCAGCGTCTGAATCAGCGTCAACAAGTGCAAGTGAGTCCGCAAGCACAAGTGCATCTGAATCAGCATCAACAAGTGCAAGTGAATCAGCAAGTACTTCGGCATCAGAATCAGCGTCAACAAGTGCAAGCACATCAGCAAGTACATCAGCATCTGAATCAGCTTCACTTTCAGAATCAGGAAGCACAACAATGTCAGATTCAGCAAGCGAATCGACAACAGAAGATGCCTCAGCTTCAATTTCAAGCAGCGCATCAGAATCAGCAAGCACTTCGGCATCTGAATATGCATCGATTAGTGCGAGTGAATCCGCAAGTACATCAGCGTCTGAATCTGCATCAATCAGTGCAAGCGAATCAACGTCAAGAAGTATTGCAGGTTCATTGTCAATTAGCTTAAGTGAATCAGCTTCACTTTCAGAATCAGGAAGCACAACAATGTCAGATTCAGCAAGCGAATCGACAACAGAAGATGCCTCAGCTTCAATTTCAAGAAGCGCATCTGAATCGGCAAGTATATCAGCATCTGAATCGGCAAGTATATCAGCGTCTGAATCTGCGTCAACGAGTGCGAGTGAATCAGCAAGCACTTCAGCATCTGAATCGGAATCACTTAGCTTGAGTGAATCAACATCAAGAAGTATTGCAGGTTCATTGTCAATTAGTTTAAGTGAATCAATTTCGCTTTCTGAATCAGTAAGTACAAGCCTTTCAGAATCCTTGTCCTTAAGCATTAGTGCATCGGAATCAGCAAGCATGTCTGAATCAACAAGCACGTCATTGAGTACGTCTAATACACCTACTCACAGTAATACACCACATTTACCAATTACTGGTGGACCAAAAGTAATACAAACGGGTACGATGAAGACATCAGCACAAGTAAGTAGTACAGCCAAATCAACGAAACACTTACCTCAAACAGGTACGGATGTGGATAATGCAGTCAATACTGGCGTTGGATTCTTAGGCTTGGCAGGTTTGTTCGGCTGGTTAAGAAGAAAAAGAAAAAAAGAAAGTAAATAATTGGTAAATTTTGTCACTGCTATTCGGATAATGTCTTGTCCGAATAGCGTGTAAAATACACCTATCATTTGCAAAAATACTCCCTTTATAGGCAGATATTAGAAATGTCTGCTTTATAAGGGAGTTTTTTGTTATAAAAAACAGATTGGGATAAAAGTATACATATAGTAGTCATAACGAAGCATAAAAGTTTCAAAATATAAAAGAACGAGTATAATTATATTCAGAAGTAAGGATATAAATGGATTCCAACTGCTTTATTGGAAAGCTTTGCAAGCAGTAAGAACTTATTCAACTAAGCAAGTGCGAATTGTTTACCTGAGTTAAAATATATGAAAGGTTAGACTACTTTGGTAAGTGTAAGCGGGTTTTTTGTTGGATATAAGGTATCGATAAACAAGTAACAGAAACTAGGTGTCTACTCAATTCATAATGTAAATTTAATTGATATACATTATGGGTTAGATAACGAATTTTTTATCTAAATACTCTAAAAAAAACATAGTTTAAAATGTAAGTGGAACAAAAAACGATTTTTTGTATTTGTAGACGTAAAAGCTTATACGAAAATGTTTTTTTAAGACGTTGAATTTAAAGTTTGCAGTGAAGGGTAGATTAAAGGGGGATTCATTATGTATAACAATCCATTAAAGGAACAGTTGACACGTGACATCCATGCATTTCGTGAAGATAGAAAACCTAGATCTCCGAGTAAGCATAATTTGTGGGTCAGGAAAATATTGTATCTATTGATTGGTATTTCGACATTAGCAGGATTAATTAAAATGTTAATCGCTATACTTATGCGGTAAGTTAATCGTTTTATTGAAAAAGAAGGGGAAAGCATATGAAGAATTTTAATAGGAAGAAATCTGTAGAAACAGACCGCTTGACACGTTTTAAAATGCGTAAGTCTGGTAAAAACTGGATTGTAATTGGTACGACCTGGTTACAATTTTTGAATTTTACACGTCTATTTAGAATCTCAAGTGTCCAAGTTGAAGAAGATAATATCGATGAGGTAAATTCATCTTCTGGTCGAGCGATATTAAAAGCAATCGTCGCGGGGACCTCGATTATCGCCGGTGGTGCCACATTAACACATCAACAACAAGTCGAAGCAGATGAAACAGTGGCCAATGAAAAAGTCATCGACACCAATGCGAATACGACGCAAAAAGCAACTTTTGCCGTACCCACTGAATTAACTTCAGAGGATACACAAGACTCAGTAACTTCAGATGAGACTTCCTTAAGTATAAGTCAAAGTGAATCAACGAGTGTGCAAGAAAGTCAATCTGTAAGTGCATCGGCTAGCGTACAAGAAAGTTTGTCTACCAGCGCTTCAACTAGTGCTTCTATGAGTGCATCCACAAGTGCCTCACAAAGCGCTCAAGCATCAGTGAGTGATAGTCAGAGTGCTAGCGAAGTAGTGGCGACGAGTCAAAACATTCAGTCTAAGATTCAAGCACGGTCTGCAATGGCGCAACAAGCAAGTCCTATGTCACGTGCTGCAACAGTCCAAGCGACGACTGCAACTGCAACCAATGAAGTAACGACTACACAAACTAATGCACCAACTTTAAGAGCAGCTAGTGTCGGAGAAGATAGAGGTTCTAATGGATTTATTACAAGAGATGAAGTAGACATGACAGGGACTCCTGTTTATGATGACTTCAACAGATGGGCTGGATATAATACGAAAGAGTTTGGTCCTAATAAAACAATAAAAGTTCAAGTAACAACGGATCCCAATAATCCTAATAAGAAACATTGGGTAATTACTTATCTACCAGAGGGATTCTTATATGATGCAGAAGCCAATCACATTTATAAATCTACAAATGATCATATGGGATTCGCCTTGACCAA
The DNA here is from genome assembly GCF_023221775.1 of Enterococcus cecorum. GTDB lineage: Bacteria > Bacillota > Bacilli > Lactobacillales > Enterococcaceae > Enterococcus_E > Enterococcus_E cecorum_A. Next base: position 4,670 of record NZ_JAKUDS010000037.1, read on the forward strand.
AGATTTGACGATTGACGGTCAAGTGAAATTTGAAAATTACTATTACTTGAATAACAATGATAACACTTCTGGAACTTTCAAAAATGGTAAGGTAACACCAATAGATCAAAGACTATCAGATGGAAGTTTATATTTTAAAGATGGACAGCTAGTATCGGCAGGCTCAGGTACACCGATTTCGAATAATCCATACTATTCAAATTATAATTCTTGGGATAGTGATTGGCAGAAAGCTGTAAAAAATCCAAATTTCCACCCAAGTGATGGGAAATCACTAACTCTTGGACAAGTAAATTACTACAACACTACTAGGGATATTCATGATTACTTCTTCAATTCTACAGATTCTAGTGGTGGGCCAAATGATGCTTCACCTAAAGTTGCATCTTGGGCTCCTACTGAAAAGGAAGATACATGGACCGGTGAAGGTATGTTCATCGATAACATGGGTAAATTAAATAATAATGCAAAAAGAATGCAAAAAGTCCAGTAGTTGATTCTAGTGCTGGACAATATAATCAAGCAGATTTTAACCAAGCTTATACTTGGAAAACTTGGGGAGCTTGGAATAATACTCAATCAGTTACATATGTTGTCTCCTTTGATACCATTTCTGATCCAAAAATAAAAGAGGAATTAACTTATTCAGGTATAATTTCAGCGTTAGGTACTTATAAAAATGCTACTGATTACAATTACGGTCATTTAACAGGTGAAGAAGTTTCTCATGATAAAGAATATAAGCATATCAAGGTTAAAGTAAACAATATTTATGATACTAAGGGTAAAAATAACGTTTCTATACCTAAAAATGATATGACTGTGAACTATAACCGTATTAACTCAAGTGTAAATTATAAGGTAAAGGGTCAAGACAATACTGATGTGGTTAAGACTGCTGTGGTTGAAAATCCATTTTATCGGTATAACGATAGCTCAAGAAAAGTTGTAGAAGATATTGGTCCACGTACCATTAATGATGGCGACAGTACAAGTTATGAATATACAATAAATGCAATTGTCGCTAAAGATGGAGTTGCTAAAGCTTATACAGATAGTGCTAAAACTAATCCAATTAAGGATGATAGCGGTAGAGATGTAACAGCTAATTTTACTAGAAAAGATTTAGCTACAGCGACAAGCACGTATTTTGAAAATAATGAAATTAAAATTCCTAATGGCGATGAAGGACGAGTAGATACTTATTATCTAGAAACTACTAGAGATTATAATGAAGAAACTGGTGTATTAACCATAACTAACAAATGGGTACGTCAAGTTAAAATTGAAAGTCTTGAAGATGACTTAGATAGCTATAATAAGGCTATTCAAGATTTCTTGAAGTATGTTGGAAGTGAGGATTTCGTTAATCCTTGGAAATACGATCCATCAGCAACAGAAACGAATAAAATAATAGCTCCAAGTGGCGATATTGATACTACAGCATATCAGAAGAAATTAGATGAAGTTAATAAATGGAAACAAAGATTCTCTGATGATATTGATCTTCTAGATCCAGCTAATGCACAGTATGGAGATAAATATAGAGAACTATTAAATGCTTATGATGGTGTAGTTTCTGTTTTTGATTCATCTTCTGGAAAAACAGGAGCAGATATAAGGGGTGCTATATCAACCCTAAATAAGCTAGATTTATCAAAAATGCCTGTAAAAACGGTAGATGCTGAAGGTAATCCAACATATGGGATTGGTCAAGGGAATACCGCTTATAAAGATCCATTAGTTAAATTGATGAATCCATTCTATCTAAAGATTGGATCGCCAACATCTCAAGGAAGTATTCTGTATGATCAAACTCAATTGTTGAATTATGCAAATTCTATTAAGGATACACCATTAGTTACAGACGCAACGGAAAATGATGTTATCCATAAGCAAACAGACTTTAACAATGCATTAAAAGAACTTCAAAAGCAATTAGAAGGCACTAGTGACATGTTTACTATGAAGAACTACTACGATTTGCTTACATCAGCTAATAGATTGAAAGAAGCAATTTACTATCTAGATAAGGCAACACCTGAAGAAAGTAATAGTTTATCGACTAGTAAGAGCGAGTCGTTAAGTAACAGTGAGAAAGAATCAGAAAGTTTATCGACTAAAAAGAGCGAGTCATTAAGTACGAGTGCTTCGGAATCGGCGTCAACAAGTGCAAGCACATCGGCAAGTACCTCAGCATCAACAAGTGCAAGCACATCGGCAAGTACCTCAGCATCAACAAGTGCAAGCACATCGGCAAGTACCTCAGCGTCAACGAGTGCAAGTACGTCGGCAAGTACGTCAGCATCAACGAGTGCAAGTACGTCAGCGTCAACAAGTGCATCGACAAGTGCAAGCACATCAGCGTCAACAAGCGCAAGTACGTCAGCATCAACAAGTGCAAGTACGTCAGCATCAACCAGCGCAAGTACATCAGCATCAACGAGTGCAAGTACGTCGGCAAGTACATCAGCATCAACGAGTGCAAGTACATCAGCGTCAACTAGCGCATCAACAAGTGCAAGTACGTCAGCGTCAACAAGCGCAAGTACGTCAGCAAGTACATCAGCATCAACGAGTGCAAGTACGTCGGCAAGTACATCAGCGTCAACAAGCGCATCGACAAGTGCAAGCACATCAGCCAGTACGTCAGCATCGACAAGTGCAAGTACATCGGAAAGTACATCAGCGTCAACAAGCGCATCGACAAGTGCAAGCACATCAGCAAGTACGTCAGCGTCAACAAGTGCAAGTACGTCAGCAAGTACATCAGCATCAACAACTGCAAGTACGTCGGCAAGTACGTCAGCATCAACAAGCGCAAGTACATCAGCAAGTACATCAGCGTCAACAAGCGCATCGACAAGTGCAAGTACGTCAGCGTCAACAAGTGCAAGTACGTCGGCAAGTACCTCAGCGTCAACTAGCGCAAGCACATCAGCATCAACTAGCGCAAGTACTTCAGCAAGTACGTCAGCGTCAACCAGCGCATCGACAAGTGCAAGCACATCAGCAAGTACGTCGGCAAGTACGTCGGCAAGTACGTCAGCGTCAACAAGTGCATCGACAAGTGCAAGCACATCAGCGTCAACTAGCGCAAGTACGTCAGCATCAACCAGCGCAAGTACATCGGCAAGTACGTCAGCATCAACGAGTGCAAGTACGTCGGCAAGTACATCAGCATCAACAAGTGCAAGTACGTCGGCAAGTACATCAGCATCATCAAGTGCAAGCACATCAGCAAGTACGTCAGCATCGACAAGTGCAAGTACGTCGGCAAGTACCTCAGCGTCAACAAGTGCATCGACAAGTGCAAGTACCTCAGCGTCAACTAGCGCAAGTACGTCGGCAAGTACATCAGCATCAACAAGTGCAAGTACGTCGGCAAGTACATCAGCATCAACAAGTGCAAGTACGTCGGCAAGTACATCAGCATCAACTAGCGCAAGTACGTCGGCAAGTACATCAGCATCAACTAGCGCAAGTACGTCGGCAAGTACATCAGCATCGACAAGTGCAAGCACATCAGCAAGTACGTCAGCATCGACAAGTGCAAGTACGTCGGCAAGTACGTCAGCATCAACAAGTGCAAGTACGTCGGCAAGTACGTCAGCATTAACTAGCGCAAGTACGTCGGCAAGTACATCAGCGTCAACAAGTGCAAGTACGTCGGCAAGTACGTCAGCATCAACAAGTGCAAGTACGTCGGCAAGCACATCAGCATCAACTAGCGCAAGTACGTCAGCAAGTACGTCAGCGTCAACTAGCGCAAGTACGTCGGCAAGTACGTCAGCGTCAACAAGCGCATCGACAAGTGCAAGCACATCAGCAAGTACGTCAGCATCAACGAGTGCAAGTACATCAGCAAGTACGTCAGCGTCAACTAGCGCAAGCACATCAGCAAGTACGTCAGCATCGACGAGTGCAAGTACATCATCGTCAACAAGTGCAAGCACATCAGCAAGTACGTCAGCGTCAACTAGCGCAAGTACGTCGGCAAGTACTTCAGCATCAACAAGTGCAAGCACATCAGCAAGTACGTCAGCATCAACAAGTGCAAGCACATCAGCAAGTACGTCAGCATCAACAAGTGCAAGCACATCAGCAAGTACGTCAGCGTCAACAAGTGCAAGTACGTCGGCAAGCATATCAGCATCAACAAGTGCAAGTACATCAGCGTCTGAATCAGCATCAACAAGTACAACAACGTCTGATTCTGCAAGTGATTCAACAACAGAAGATGCATCAACTTCGATTTTAAGAAGTACTTCAGAATCATTGAGTACAAGCGCATCAGAGTCAGCAAGTACTTCAGCGTCAGAATCTGCGTCAATAAGTGCGAGTGAATCAACGTCAAGAAGCATAGCCGGATCTGTTTCAATTAGTCTGAGCGAATCGATATCATTATCTGAATCGCTAAGTACAAGTGCGAGTGAATCAACAAGCACAACAACGTCTGATTCCGCAAGTGATTCAACAACAGAAGATGCATCAACTTCGATTTCAAGAAGTACTTCAGAATCGTTGAGTACAAGCGCATCAGAATCAGCGTCAACCAGTGCAAGCGAGTCAGCAAGTACTTCAGTGTCAGAGTCTGCGTCAATAAGTGTGAGTGAATCAACGTCAAGAAGTATAGCCGGATCTGTTTCAATTAGTCTGAGCGAATCAACATCATTATCTGAATCGCTAAGTACAAGTGCGAGTGAATCAACAAGCACAACAACGTCTGATTCCGCAAGTGATTCAACAACAGAAGATGCATCAACTTCAATTTCAAGAAGTACTTCAGAATCGTTGAGTACAAGCGCATCTGAATCAGCGTCAACCAGTGCGTCAGAATCAGCGTCAATAAGTGTGAGTGAATCAACGTCAAGAAGTATAGCCGGATCTGTTTCAATTAGTCTGAGCGAATCAATATCATTATCTGAATCACTAAGTACAAGTTTGAGTGAATCAACAAGTACAACAACGTCTGATTCCGCAAGTGATTCAACAACAGAAGATGCATCAACTTCGATTTCAAGAAGTATTTCAGAATCGTTGAGTACAAGTGCATCTGAATCAGCGTCAACCAGTGCGAGCGAGTCGGCAAGTACTTCAGCGTCAGAATCTGCGTTAATGAGTGCGAGTGAATCAACGTCAAGAAGCATAGCCGGATCTGTTTCAATTAGTCTGAGCGAATCGATATCATTATCTGAATCGACAAGTCTAAGTGTTAGCGCCAGTGAATCCGCGTCAATCAGTGCAAGCGAATCGGCAAGTACGAGCGTTTCGGAATCATTGTCCTCAAGTATGAGTGCTTCCGCGTCAGAAAGTACATCAATGAGTACATCTAATAGACCTACTCATAGTAATTCACCGCATTTACCAATTACTGATGGTGGAAAAATAATACAAACGGACATGAAGAAATCATCAAGCAATGGAACAAAAACATCTAGTCATTTACCTCAAACAGGTACGGATGTTGATAATACAGTAAATACTGGTCTAGGGTTCTTGGGATTAGCTGGATTGTTCGGATGGTTAAGAAGAAGAAAAAAAGAAAGTAAATAAATAAGTGCCATTAGTGGGGCTATTCGAATATCGTGTGTATATGAATAGCCTTGCTAATTGGCTAAGTGCAGATGATAAGGGTATTTAGCGTTATTTTTCGTTTTAAAATGACGCTGAATGCCCTTTTTTATTTACACATACTGTTTTGTGTTCAAAGGTTTTGAAAGTGATTTGATAATGACTATTACGCACCGATGATTTTAAAATTGACTCATAGAAGAATTCTAACTTAGGAACGCGATTGAGTATGATTGCTACAAAAGAGGGGACAAGCGGTGATTTGATAGGCAATAAACCGTATCATACTTAGTGTCATAAAAAAGGAGGATAGACAAGATTTTGAGATGTTGAAATAAAAGATGGATACCAAAAAAATCCGAATATTCAGCGCTGATTGAATGAATAATCAAGTTGAACATTCGGATTTTTTCATTTTGTATATTTGTCGTAAGGACTTCGTATTTGAGCTATTTTGCTAGTAGACTTTTAGATTGTTTCGCTTACTGATTTTTATTTACATAATCTATAATTGAAGGAGTTGTATCGTATTGTATGATAAATCTTGCTTGTTGAATAATTTTAAAACTCATAGATATCAGAATAAATGACATCGCTATTGACATAGCATATTGTTGAAATTGTGGATAGTATACCGAATAGAGCAGAGGTAACCCAGTCATCAACCCTGAGTAAACAGATTCAAAGACAGAAATTCTGAATAATACTTTATCAAGGTATTTTTTTGTCGCTGCACCCGGCATTATTCCAGGAATGTAATCGCCGCTTTTTTGGAGTCCCTTACTTATTTCTTCTGTGTTGAAATTTAAATTGCCAAATGCAAAACATAATAAAGCAAGTACAATGAGATAGAATAAGACACCTATAGGAGATTGGTAGTTTAAGTGACTAGAGATATAGTGTATCCAATTTATTTTTGGCCAAACATTCTGTAAAACTTGGAAGAGAGTTCCTAATAAACCGAATAGAACCATCCCATACATGAATTGCATCCCGCTAGATGGAAGCAAAGGAATGGGTAATGTGGTATTTTGTTTGTACTCCTCATGGATAAGAATCCGTCTAATAGGAATTTGGTATTCGGCTTGTGACATTGCAACGATTTGCCAAACATAAAAATAAATAAGGATTAATACAAGGATAATCCACGGTGTATTCGGCCATATGAGTATTTTTTTCCAAGGTAATGTAGATAAAACTGAAATGGCATTTAAAACCATACCGATGATAACGATAAACATCGGCCCCCCTAGACCATGCTCGCCATTGATGTTTCCCAACCATACGACAAAAACGGCACCAGTTACCAAAATCAAAAGTAAACTGAATATTTGCCATTTGGGTAGTTGTTCTGTAAGTGGTCGGAATTGTAAATATAGCAGTGCGGCTCCCTGTAATACAGCAATCACCATCATTACCAACATTTGCAGACGATATAATTGTTTTTGTGCCAGTTTATTCACCGGTAGACTCTCAAAACTGGCAATCAACTGCCACAGTATAATGGTTGACATCCAAGGCGAGATTCCTAATGAAAAAAGGGATAAGCTAGAAAAATTTCCTCCAGTAACAGCGTTAATTGCTTCGATAAAGGTACTGTTATTTTGAGTGTCAATCATCTGTTTTAATCCGTTGATAGGGAGAAGGAGATTCCGCCCTGTTAGAAAAATAAGCGTGATAAGAATAGTAAATCCTGCCCTTTTAAGGAGCTTTTTTAGGTTTCGGGTATTTACTTTCTTTTTTTGAGTTGTGTGAATATTTTTTTTCATCGTTTCATCCTTTTTTTGCTTTTTTGTGCTTTACATAATGTTGACATATATAAACGATAACAAATTTCGTACATTGAAATAATTAGAAAAACAGTTATAATTCAAGTATAGAATTAAAAAGTAAAAAAACTATTTTCAAATTAGGAGGTACTTTCTTGTTTTACTTTATACCAGCTTGGCAAAATTCGCAAGTCACAAAAACAGATGACATGCTTTCTCAAATAAAAATGTTTCAATCCGTTGAAGAACCTATGCAAGTTTATGTGAGAGACTATTTTCCAAATTTGCGTACATTCTTGTTTTTTGAAGGGATGACAGAAGTACCTCATATTTCAATCTATGATGAAATGCAAAATATTAGGCAAGAATATGAGAATAAAATCGACGTCTATGATATCAATTGGCCATCAGATGTTAGTTTTTATTATTCACAGTTTGCGATATATGTCATGCAAGCAGATAGACACTATGCATCGGTTTTTTTTGATGCTTTAAACAATATTGAAAGAATTGAATTTTATGATGAACTGCATCGAGTAATCCAAAAGTTCTTCATCGATGATCGAGGTTTCATCTCTTTAATAGAAAATTTTGAAGATAACAAGCTTGTCAAAAAAGAATATTATAATGAAAGTTTTGAACTCCAGTTTTCGATTGATTATACCAGGGAACAAATAGTTACACTAGGTGCGGAGAATCAAAAAAAATACAATCGGACTACTTTTGATACGTTGGCAGAATTTGCGCAGTGTGTTTTACAAGCGCATCTTAATGAATTAACGCCTAACGATACCATTGTTTTTGCAATAGACAATCATTTACTACGATTATTTGGGGAAATGAATTCAATTACAGCTAAATGTGTTGCGTCTATCTTCTCTCATCGTACCTTTGATTATCATTCTGACTTAGCAATGAAATACTTATCTCAAATGGATTTAATCTTGACGGATAATCCTGCAAGTCAAAAAAATATCCAATCTTTACAGTTAGATGTTCCGATTGAGGTTATTACACCATATGATGCGGTGTTGAAGCTTGGTGAAAGTCAGCGGGTAGGTTATTACTTAATTCATTTTGTATATCATGATATGCCTTTAGAACAAGTGAATGCTTTATTGTACCAAATCATCCATTGGAATCGTCAGTATCGATGGCATTTTGCAATAGACTGCATAAAAAACGAAGACATGTCTGTATTGCAGGAAAAACTAAAAAGTGCACTTGCGACCTATTATCAAGTTGATTCAAGCATAGTTGAAGAATGTTACAACCAAATGAATCAAAATCAAGAAAATGAATTGGTCGATGAAGAAGCCAATCCGGATTTGAATAAAACAATTTTGCGTATTAAAAAAGTTATTAAAGAGATTACGGTGGTCTACTTTAGCGATAAAGAAGAGTTACTATCTGGATTAATATATACCCGTATACTCATTGATTTAGCGAATCAGCCAGATGTATTAAGGCAGATTTGTGGTATAAGTATTGGTATACCGATGATTAATGTTGTGGATACAGGATATGTTATCAATCATCAAAATGGGCGTATCATAGAAGATGAAAGTGCTTTGGAGTCCGTTTTATTGTATTATTTAACTGGTTTAAGACACTGGAATGAATCGTTGGTTTATTCGGTAGCCCAGTTGAATCGCTATACGAATGGGGCGATAGTGAATCAGTGGAAGGAGTGGCTAGAAATTGGCGAAGATTAAGTGTTTACAAGTAGGTAACACCAATTGGGCAAGTCAATATGAGATACCTGAACATGTAGAATGGACCTATTTAGAGAATCAAGTGGCAAATAGTGAAATAGAAAAGATGATAATGTCGGCCACAAAAGAGAAACCGATAAAAAAATATAACGCACTATTACTAACAGATGCGAGTACTTTGGATGAATACCATTCGCTCATTGAGATGATGGATTACTACACCATTCTTTATGATGAACAACAGATTACGAACGAAAACTTAGGTAGGATGTTAACAAAAAAATTAAGTCATTCTGTTTCACTGGCCAATCCGCAACAAATCATTAGCGATATTGCCACATTCTTTTATAGTGGACAATATGGACTAAGAATTCAACCTAATCGCATGGCTTTTGCTAACAGTTATCAAGGAATTGTTCAACGTAATGGCGAGCATGAAATATCAATAGCCGTTGATTTCGGCGATGAATATAGTTATTTGTGCTCCTGGCGTGAACATAACTGGGCATTAGCAGACCTTGAGCGTAAGACGGAATTATTTTTGGAATATCATACATCAGGCAATATTGAAATACAATTAAAAGTTATTGAGGCTAATCAGTATAGTGGACAAGTGCATAAGGTTTATACTTTTGATCAACAACAATTAAAGCAAGCAGTGAACTATGGTCCAAAATTAGGCTCAAGCCATATCCATAATTATCAGTTGTATGTGAAGGGAAAAGGACAATTGCGAATTGGCAGTTTGCATCTGCGTTTTGCTAGAGGCAAATATGGTGCCTTTATTTTAGGTGGTGAACGGTTTGCTGATGAAAAAGGACATGAAATGATTTCTTATTTTGAACCGGGTGACTTCAAACCGCCGCTATGTGTATACTTTGGTGGATTTCGTTCTGCTGAAGGATTTGAAGGTTATTACATGATGAAAAACATGAAGACTCCGTTTATGTTATTTGAGGACTTAGGTTTAGTTGGAGGAGCATTCTATCGTGGAACCCCCGAATTTCAACAAAGAATTATTTCTAAAATTCAGGAAAAGCTAGCCTATTTAGGTTTCACTAATGATCAATTAGTCCTTTCAGGAATGTCGATGGGCACTCATGCTAGTTTGTATTATGCTGTGGATCTACAGCCGCATGGCATAGTGATCAATAAACCATTGGTGAATTTGAACACAGTGGCAGAAAATCAGATAATTAAGGCTCCTCAAATTTTCCCCTATGTGCTTGATTTGCAGACATATTTAAAAGATCATCAAAATCTCGATGATATTCACCAGATTGATCAAGAGTTTTGGCAACATTTTCGTTTGGGAGATTTAAGTAAGACGGATTTTTTCATTGCGCATATGTTAAATGATGATTATGATGATCGCATTTTTAAACAGCTTCGTGAGTGGCTGATTCAGTATCAAAATGTGGTGATGAATAAAGGCATTCCGGGTAGACACAATGATAATGGTTCAATAAGTAATCCGACATTTTTATATTACTACCATTTACTTCTAGAAAGAGACTTTAATCGAAAGGAATAACTAGATGATTTATTATCAATTATTTTTAAGAAATGATAATGCAGAATTAAATACTCGAGGTTCTAATGTTGCTTTTCAATCCATTGATTGTGTAACGTATCAAAATGACTATTTATCTCCTGGACAAACATTAGCCACGTGGTCAACGATGGATGCCTTTTGGTCAATGAATAGTCAAAATTTTTTACCACGCTTACATCAAAATAAATCCTATTGTTTGCAAAATAGTTATTGTAGTCAGCCTGAAAAACGTTTATATGTAAAAATAACATTTTATAATCGATATAAAGAGCGGATTTCGCAAATGATGCTAAAAGACGTGATGAATCGTTTCGAGGTGCCAGAAGAAACAATCCATTATACTGTAGAGTTGATTAATGGTGGACTAAAGAATTTTGAATTTCACCAAATAACTCTCTTTCCAATTGAACAATCTGAAGCACCGTTTTATTTTAAAGAAGATGATTTATATATATCAGAGTTGATTCATCCAGATGAGGAGATTGACGAGTTAAATGTTGTGTTTAACGAACCTCGTTTAGCAAGTGTTCATAGTATTCAATGGCAATATTTTCCTCAAGTAAAGAATGTGATTGAGATTATGAATACAAGTGCCTTAGCGCATTTTTATTTACGAGAGGAGCAAATCGATCATCGTATCATCAAGGTGATTCGAGAACTCATTGATAATTATCAAATGAGCAAAATTTCGTTCATTGGCTATGGAAAAATTTCAAATTTTGCTGCTCGAATCTATGCTTCTTCGTTTAATGATTTTCCGATAAATGTATACCAATCAACAGAGGAAGGCACACATTATCCTACTGTTCATCGGCAAATACAAGGTTATGACAAAATGATGCAACTCGCACAAGAATTCAATGGGACCATTATAGAATATGGCAGAAATATAAAAAGTGATTGGCTACCAGATGTCAATACAGAAACGGTATTAAGAGATTGCCCAAAATGGAAGTGAGAAAGGAGGATGTTTTTTGAAACTAAGTTTGATTGATCAACGTAGACTGGCAAAATTTAAAAAGATCCTAAAAAAAGTGAATGCTTATCAAGAGAAGATGCGACAAATGTCGGATGAAGAGTTGCAGCATCAAACCGTCAAATTCAAAAAAAAGCTAGCTGCAGGAAAAAGCTTAGAAGATATCTTGCCAGAGGCCTATGCCACAGTCCGCGAAGTCGATTTTCGCATTCTAGGCATGTTTCCTTTTGATGTCCAAGTTTTAGGGGCGATTGTGATGAATACAGGAAATATTGCTGAGATGAAAACCGGTGAAGGGAAGACCTTAACTGCCACTATGCCGCTATATTTAAATGCATTGTCTGGAAAAGGTGCAATGCTCGTGACCTCTAATAGTTATTTGGCACAACGAGATGCGGAAGAAATGGGACCGGTTTATCGTTTTTTAGGTTTAACTGTGGCTGTTCGCAGTAGTAAAGAAAAGGATGAAGCTGAGGAAGAATTGACTGTTGAAGAGAAGCGCGCTATTTATTACTCGGATATCCTATATACTACAAATGATGCGCTAGGTTTTGACTATTTGTTTAATAATTTAGCGGATAGATTGGAAAACCAGTATATGCGCCCTTTTCATTTTGCGCTAATTGATGAAATTGATGAAATACTTTTAGATAATTCACAAATGCCTTTAATTATATCGGGTGCCCCGCATGTACAGTCGAATTTATACGCTTTAGCTAAAGAAATCGTGAGTCAATTTGAAGAAACAAAAGAATTTCAACTAGATAAAGAGCGAAAAAGTGTTTGGTTATTACCTAGAGGCTATAAAGAAATCCAACGGTATGTTCAAACAAAAAAATTATTTTCAGATCAATATTTTGAATTGCTTAAGCGTGTTACTTTAGCCTTGCAGGCGCGTATGTTGCACAAAAAAGATAAGGATTATGTTGTCGTTGATGATGAAGTTTTACTGGTAGATGATCGCAGTGGACGTATTCTTTATGGTAATAAGTTACAATTGGGCATTCATCAGGCTATCGAAGCGAAAGAAGAAGTAAAAATTTCTGATTTGTCGAAAGCGATGGCATCAATTACTTATCAGAACCTATTTAGAATGTTTGAAAAACTGGCTGGAATGACGGGGACAGGTAAAGTAGCAGAGGACGAATTTATCGAAACTTATAATATGTATGTCGTTCCAATCCCTACGAATCGCCAATCTATTCGCAAAGATTTACCGGATAAAATTTATACGACTTTCCCGGAAAAATTAATCGCCTCGGTTGAATTTATTAAAGAATTATACGAAAAAGGGCAACCCGTATTAATCGGGACTGGCTCAGTGAAAGAGTCTGAAATTTATTCTAAAGCACTTTTATATGCAGGCATCCCTCATAATTTATTAAATGCGAAAAGTGCAGTGAAAGAAGCGGAAATGATTGCAGAAGCTGGTCAGTTGGGTGCGGTTACTGTCGCTACATCAATGGTTGGTCGTGGAACGGATATAAAACTAGGACCAGGTGTCAAAGAACTAGGTGGACTAGCAGTGATTGGCACGGAGCGAATGAGTAGTTTGCGAATTGATTTACAATTACGAGGACGTTCAGGACGCCAAGGAGACCCAGGTTTTTCACAGTTTTTCGTAAGTTTAGAAGACAGTCTGATGTTAACAAATGCCCCGGATTGGGTACAAAAATATGTAAAAAAACATGATTATACAGGTAATATTCGAGAACTGAAAAAAAGAAAATTCCGAAAATTATTCTATGATGCTCAGGAACTTTCGGATTCGCAAAGTATGATGCAGCGTCGGCAAACCTTGCAATTTGATGATATATTAAAACAGCAGCGTGAAAAAGTATATGAAATGCGTGACTGGTTGATGCAGCCGGATGTTAAAGCTGAACAATTAATTATGCCGTTATTTCAAAGGGTCACTGAAAGAATGAAGAAAAAGAAAATGATTCGACAAAAGGATGAGTTTGCTTATTATTTACTTGATCATTTTTCGCATGATATGGCATTTATCCAACAGATTTCTCAGGAAAAGGATGAAAACACTATATATCTTCAATTGAAAGAACTGGTGGAACATACAATGAACGAGAAAGCCGATCAATTAGAGAATGCTACCTTGTACCAATACTATATTAAATTATGTTTCTTAAAAGCGATTGATACACGATGGATTGATCAGGTGGATCGACTTGATCAAGTAAAGCGCATTATTCAAGCGAAAAGTTCAAAAGTCATGGAACCGATTCAAGAATATCAGCGTGATGCCAAAGTGTCGTTTTTGGATTTTTTAGAGACTTTTGATGAGTTAACCATTTCTTATTTAATGCTTGGCGTCATTAATCATAACGAAAAAACAGGGGAACTACAGATTCACTTCCCATAGTGTAATCGACAAAAATTGTCACACAATGCATGATGTTCGTAAATGAAAGTAATCATTTTAAACGGAAATAATGATAGGATATTGACTTGCGTTTAAGTGAAGTAAAGGAGAGGATAACGTTGACAGTTTATAATATTAATCTAGCACTTGGTTGGGCTAGTAGTGGTGTAGAATATGCACAATTATATCGGGCTGAATCATTTCGTAAAATCAATCAAGAGGCAAAATTTATATTTACAGAGTTCTTTAATGATGTGAATTTTCAACATTTTGCTGAAAATATTGGCTTTAAAGATGAAGAAGCAATATGGTTGTATCAGGCTTTAACTGATATGCCTACACATGCAACAACATTTACCTTAATGGATTTGGAGGCTACGTTTGTCCATCCGATTAAGAATAAAGAGGTTCAAGGAAAACAAATAAAATACTTTTTTGAGGATGTCGATCAATTTGTTACAGCTTTTTTATGTAAGGAAGATAAAGTTTTTTGTGCAGAATATGTGACACGTGGTTATCTTGTACGAAAAGACTACTATACCGATAGAAAATATTTTACGGAATATTTTTCACCTAAGGACGGGAAGGCTGAAAAGTATGCACGACATTTTTATAATCAAGATGGAAGTATTGCTTATGAAGAGATTATCCAAGGAACCCAATCTATCTTTAGAATAAATAATCAGGTATTATTCGGTCGCTTGGCATTATTACGATACTTTCTACAAAGTTTAAACTTGACAGAAGAGGATATTGTACTCATCGATCGGTCAAGTAAGATTGGCCCAACGTTGATGAAATATGCCCGACCAGCAAAAATCGGTTGTGTGATTCATGCTGAACATTATAGTAGTAATGCAACGAATGAGAAGCACATCTTATGGAATAACTATTACGAATATTTATTTTCACATTATGAATTAGTAGATTTTTATATTGCCTCCACACAAATTCAAGCGGACACATTACAAACACAATTTAAAGATTATTATGGGGTCACTCCAAAAATTTATGCGATTCCAGTAGGTAACTTGGAAAAATTATCTTATCCTGATAAGCCACGTCGCCCATATTCATTGATTACTGCTTCACGATTGGCAGGTGAAAAAAATATCGATCAATTAATACTAGCTGTTGTCGATGCCAAAAGACACTTGCCTGCGTTAAATTTTGATATTTATGGCAAAGGCGGGAAAGAAATGGAATTACAACAATTAATTCTAAAAAATAATGCCCAGAATTATATCCATTTGAAAGGACATCATCATTTGTCTGAGGTATATCAAAATTACGAGACATACATTAGTGCATCGGGCAGTGAAGGATTTGGCTTAACATTAATGGAAGCTGTTGGAAGTGGCTTGAGTATGGTGGGGTATGATGTTCCTTATGGAAATCCTACGTTTATTGAAGATGGTAAGAATGGTTATTTAATTGAACGTACTAAAAATTATGATCAGGAAGTTAAAGCCATCTCACAAGCCATTCAAAGATTATTCTGCACAGGTGAATTGTCTGAAGAGGTACATGAAGCTTCTTATGAAATTGCTAAAGATTATTTAATAGATTCCGTTGCTAAAAAATGGAAAAAAATGATTAAGGAGGTACTTGCGAGATGATTAGTTTATTTGATTGGTATGATCAAGAAACCGCAGATTTACATCATTCACTAAAGCAAGCTGGTTTTTTGATGCCAACAGTGGTATTAGAAGAAACAGGCTTTTTGCCAGATGATGTATTAACGCCTTATGCTTATTTTACGAAATGGCAACAAAAAGGAAAAGCCCGCTATTTTAATGAAATACCAATAGAGACGTATGATGAAATCAAGGCGAATAATAATGATGGGGGCATCTATGATGAAGAAGTAAAAAAAGCGACCATTATTTTTGAAACGCCCGGCTCAACGGATCGAATGGTTAAAGAAGTATTATATCATGCAAAAGGTAATGAGCAACAGCCTTGGTTTAAAGATCATTATAATCAATACGGCTTCCGATTTGCACAGACTACATTTGATCAAGACGGTAAGGCGAGTATGAAATTTTATTATAATGAGCAAGGGAAGATAGTTGTTGCTGAGAATCTTTTAATTGGCGATGTTATTCTCAATTATCAAGATAGCGTTTATCAGTTTGCACGAAAAATTGATTTTTTCAAATTTTTTATGCAAGAGGCTAATCTTGATGTAGATCGAATCATTTATAACACACTAGCAACTTCCTTTTTTATCACGCTCGAATTACCAAATCGTTTAGGTGAAGATATATTATTCTGGCATGAAAAATTGGCTAATCCGGATGAATTACCTGGAAATATGCAGCATATTCTTAATAAAAAGAGTCAAACGAATCACATTTATTTCCAAGTAAAAGATGATTTTGATTATTTAATGCAACATAAGCGTCCGGAATATGAGATGATTAGCTACTTGGGGTATATTTATTCTTTCATACGTAAAAATAAGGGAAGTAAAAATGTTTTAATTATGACAAATTCTGATCAAATTGAACATTTGACAGAAATAGTGGAGCAATTACCGGAGTATCAATTCCACATTGGGGCATTAACAGAAATGTCTCCTAAATTAATGGCCTATCAACAATATGATAATGTCACACTTTATCCAAATATTTCTCCTCAGGATATAGATGACGTATTTGAAAAATGTGATATCTATCTTGATATCAACTATGGCAATGAAATTATCGGTGCATTGAGACGAGCATTTTTAAATAATATGATTATCTTAGGATTCAATGAAACAAATCATAACCGTAAGTATATTGCTGATGAAAATATATATTCCATTCAACATGCAGATCAATTACTTAATCGGATTCGAACATTAGATGTTGTAGATGATGTCGTGAAACAGCAAAAATACGTAGGAAATATGGAGAAAACGGAGTATAAATTGATATAAGTGAACAGTGAATGAAATAGTATAATAATTTGATGATTAGGTTTGAGAGTGAAGATTATCGATAAATAAGTTTTAGCTTTCCGACTTTGAGAGAAACTTATGTTAGGTGGTTTATACTGTTTTGCGTCCAAAAGTTTTGAAAAAATACCAATCAAATAAATAAGTATGATACACGCTAATTCAAAATTGCTACACGAAAAATAATAACTTTTTAATACTATTTAGTATTAGTCTTTTGATGAATAATTTATAAGTATATACATAGATTTAAAGAGTATAAATTCGTGATAAGTTCTTTTGATTTATCAATTGTTAACGATGTTATTGTAGCAATTAATTATTACGATTGGTAGTTGTCTGATGTCAACAGTAGATTAGTGAAATGTTTTTTATTCAGTAGAGTTAATTTTGATAGTGAGTAAATACCAGTATGAGTTTGAAATTTTACAAAAAAACTATTTTGAAAAGGGATGGATTTAAATGTTAAAAATTACGAATATCTACGGAATGAGTAGCTCTTCAACTGCATTGATTGCACAAAATATGGTTGCAAATGCTGCGAAAAAGCTAGGATTTGAAGAACTAGGGATATTTTTTTATAGTGTAGATTCTGACTCTGATGATATGCTGAGGGCAAGGATGGATGGAATCCTTGCTTCGTTAGCTTATGGAGATACAGTAGTCTATCAATTTCCGAGTTGGAATGGATTGAAATTTGATAGACTACTATTAGAAAAAATTCGGAATTATTCTGGTGTAAAACTGATAATTTTTGTACATGATTTAATTCCTTTTATGTGGAGAGGTAATTATTACTTAATCGATGAAATTGTATATATGTTGAATTTAGCTGATGTTTTAATTTTACCAACTCGCCAAACACTCGATAGGTTGATGCCACATGATTTAAAAGTAGAAAAAATAGTTTTTCAAGAAATTTGGGATTCAGATGTAGATGTTCAAGTTGGAAGAGCACCTTTCAATAAAATAATTAATTTTATTGGAGATATCCAAAAATTTAGATTTGTGGATAATTATCATTATAATATACCGATTCATTGCCATTCTAGAATAAATGATGAATTAAATTTATCGGAACAAGTGAAGATAGAACAATTTTTACCTGGTGATGAATTGGTAAAAACTATGAATAAGCGAGGAGGCTTTGGGCTAGTTTGGTCGGAGGAAGAATATACTGTGGAATATTTAAAGAGTGCACTATCGTATAAAATTGGTACTTATATAGTTGCTCATATCCCAATTATTTTATCTAATGATAATGCTTGTGCAGCGATTATTCGTGATAATAATTTAGGTATAACTGTGGATTCCATAGAGGAAGCTGTTGAAAAGATAAATGCATTGAGCGATGAAGAATATTCAAAAATGCAAGATAGTGTAATAAATTTTGCTCCATTATTAAGAAATGGATATTTTTCAATTAAGGCGTTGGTTGATTCCGTTCACCTAAGTAGACGTGCTCCATTTTAGTGTTGAATATCCTATTATTAAAGTAAATTCTATAAATTAGAAAAAGTTTTTGGTTAATGAAAGAAGGCTATATGATGAGAAGCGGAGAATTAATTAGTGTTATTGTACCGGTATATAATGTAGCAGACTATCTTGAACAATGTTTGGATAGTATACTAAATCAGACTTATAAAGAATTTGAAGTTATTTTAGTTGATGATGGTTCTACAGATACCTCTTACAGTATATGCGATGAATATGTGAAAAGAGATAGTAGATTTCATCTATTTCGTCAAGAAAATAAAGGTCTATCGGCAGCTAGGAATGCAGGGTTAGAATTATGCGGGGGGGGGTATGTGACGTTTGTTGATTCCGATGATTTTGTTTCTCCTGAATACTTACAGGGAATGATGGAAAATTTAAAGCAAGCTGATGCTGATATAGCAATATGTGAACATTATCGATTGGAAAATGGTACGTTTTATTTTCAAAAGCATGATTCAAATGACATAGAAATAATTTCTTCAAGTGATGCGTTCAAAAGAATTCATCAGGTGAATTATGCTGTAGCTTGGGGAAAACTATATAAGTCATCTCTGTTTCGATATGTAAGATTCCCTGTGGGAAGAGTTTATGAAGATTCATTTACTTTACCGAAGTTGTATATGTTTTGTGAGAAAATTGTAGTACTTCCGGATGAGTTATATTGTTATCGACAACGCAGTACTTCTATTATTAATAGCCAGTATTCATTTGAAAAGATTGCAGATCATTTAGCGGTATATGAAGAGATGATGCTGGATTTATCTATGGCTAAGGTAGATGTTGAATTGACAAAGATGCACTATATTTCGGTTTTAAAAAAATATAAAATGTGGTTTGAAGAAAGAAAACTGACAAAACACGAATTATATTTGCGTGTCTGCTTACGTTTACTTATGCTTGAGATGTAAGTCATTTGATGCTGATTTTTACTTCTTTTTTTATTGTATAATCTTGCGTTTAACCAGTTGGATAAATGGTTAAACTTCAGGTAATTGATGTAAATCCAAAAAAAGACCCTTTTTTATTGGGGCTGACCCAAAAGTATTTTAGCAAGATAATTAAAAAAAGCAATCCTTATGATGAAATAAATAATTAATAAAAGACAAAGAAAATCCGAATGTTCAACTTGATTACTCATAAAATCAACGATGAACGTTCGGATTATTTATATACTCATTTTTTATTAGAGACTAAGTAAGCGCCCAATAACAAGGC
>NZ_JAKUDS010000038.1 GCF_023221775.1 Enterococcus cecorum
TTTTTTGGTAACTACTCTTTTCCTTTTTTAATGTTTAAAGTCCTGGAAGTTTAGGTGTCTTGGGTATTGGTGGTGTAGGTGGCTGCAAGCTTTCCAATTTTTGTTGAATTGCTTTAAATTCAGGGGCTTCTTGGTGTTGATTTTGAACCATTTTTTGCTCTATTCTCTCCAAAGTCGGTTGAATTTCTTTCCCTGATACTTACGATTTAATTCTCTTTCTAAGGTCTCTTTCGGACTAATGGAAGGCGTTTCTAAGCTTGAATAGAGTTTCACTCCTTCTCTGTTATATAGCCTTATATCGCTAAATAAGCCCGTTTTATGAAGGGTTTCTAAATTGGTCGGCAAGTTTTTGACAACAATATCATGCGCTTGTTTTGGTGTTGCCCTAGCTGTCATTGGATCATCTGCATACAATACGATCCATGAAAGGCCATCTGCTGCCAATGAGCGCCTTGAGATTGGTCATTGGGAAGCTGATACTGTAGCCGGTAAAACAGGTAGGGCTCGTATTGTAACTCTAGTCGATCGTAGATCTCGTTTCTCCCTACTTGGTAAGGTTGAAAAGAAAATCTCTAAAAATGTGGTTGATTGTATGATCAATCTAATAAGAAATGTAGGAGAAGATAAATGTAAAACCGTTACACCCGATAGAGGAAAAGAATTCTCCCAACATAGTCGAATAACGCTAGAATTAAATGGCACTAAAGTGTATTTTCCAGATCCACATGCCCCATGGCAACGTTGTACAAACGAAAATACTAATGGTTTATTACGAGAATATTCACCCAAAGGTGAAGATATTTCAGGTATTTTCAATAGTCAAATTCAAGAATGGGCGAATAAATTAAACACGCGACCACGGAAATGTCTAAATTGGAAAACCCCTTATGAAGTATTTTTTAATGAATCGTTGCACTTAATTTGACAATTGAAGCCATAAAAAAACCGCTCAAATCGACTTTCGTAAATCTGAACGGTTTTTTAGAAATTCAATTTTTAAGCGCCTTCTACCATATCACGGCGTTTGTATCCTAAATAGCCGACAAATAAGAAGACGATACTGATAACAGTAATTACTGCAAAAATCGTTCCATCAAATTCTTCCATCGGTAAGCGTGGAATCCAGCTTTGAATCGCCGTTTTTGAGAACCAATCCGGCAAATCTAAGATTCCGCCGAAATAATTCAAAGCAAAGGAATAGCCTAGATAAGCATAGATTACTTTTCCAAATTTTGGCAACCAGCCTAACGCTAAAGCAGCCAAACCAATATAAAATAAGATGGAAGGGAGAAAATTGTATCCAGCAGCTAAGAAATCGGTCAGATCCATAGTCGATTCATTTTTCATCGCAGAAATCGCCGTTCCACCTAAGCCCGCTGATGCTAAGCCAATGCCTACGACTCCAGCAAAAATAGCTAAAAATATCGTTGTCCAATATAATTGGCCTCGCGTAATCTTCGTTACATACAGTTGACTCAGATGCAGTCTTGTTTCTTCTGCAAATAATTTATTGACCACCGCGATTGGCAAGATTGTGACTAATCCAATCATTACCATCATGATCGTTGCCGTAAAGGATTCTTCAATGGAAACGCCAGATTGAGTGAACATTTGTTTCATCAGTTCATTTCCGCCAAGAAAGACTTGCATGTCTCCATAAATGGAGCCATACGCAGCTCCCATAACCACAAATGCGATCAGCCAACCAATCATTACTCCTTTATTAATCTTGAAAAACAAACCAGGTACAGAAAGTAGTGATTTCTTCGCCGTCGCACGTCCTTCTCGTTCAGGAAGATAACCTGCGCCCATGTCGCGATGTTCTTCCAACACAAACGCAAGTACGGTAAAAACAAGACTAAAAATCAAAGCAAATAATAATGGTAGCCAGTTATTTTTTGTGAAAGGATAGGTCAAGTAAATCCATCCCATTGGATTGAACATTGATAGATCAAGATTAGACACATCTGTTCCAGCGCGCACGATATACAAAAGTCCTATAAGACTTAATGTCGAGCCGGTTGCTCCAGTAGAAGTCGCCATAATCTGCGACATCACAAGTGCCAATACACCACCGATAATTCCCGCCAATGCAATTGATCCTCCGAACAAGAAAGCTCCTTCGGCATCAATCGTTTTTACACCAAAACTCATCATGAGTCCGCCGATTAAAAGACCTAATAAAAGATTGATCAACAGCATCTCACTGATAACAGCTAATGAATTGGCTTGTCGTCCTACTCGAAATGAGCGAACCAATTCAGTCAAACCTAATTCTTCTTCTTTTCGCGTGTGGCTCACCACATGAAGTGCTGAGATAATCATTGCGAACAATCCGCAAAACAGCAACATCTCTTGAGCATACATCGCTCCTAAAGTATAATCCGTACCTATTTTGATTGGTGTAGGTCCAACCATCGAGATCATCGCTGGATTTTGCATCGTTTCAAACATCCCTAAAAGACCTTGTCCTTTAGCAATCTCTTCAAATGCTGGTACATATGCTCCTGAGAACAAACCCAAACCTAAAACCCAAACAATTATTTTTTTCCAATCGCGTTTCACGTATTGAATGAACAATACGTTCCAACGGGCAAATTTTTCATTCATTTTCTTTTCCTCCGTTCCGACAATCAGCCTTCGTAGTGACGCATGAATAAATCTTCAAGCGTTGGCGGTACAGATTCGATTTTTGTCACACCTAATTTGGTTGCCTCGGTCAGAATCGTATTTATCGCTTCATTGTCAGCAGAAAAAGTCGCTTTGCCGTCTTTTTGAACAAAATCATGCACGCCAGAGAGCGTCGCAAGTTTCTCAATATCGCCTTTTGTCACCAATGTAACTGTTGAGCGAGTCAAATGACGCAATTCATCTAATGTACCTGTTTCAACTACTTCTCCACGTCGAATGATTGCTACTTTATCTGCTAATCGTTCAACTTCACTTAAAATATGTGAAGATAATAGAATCGCTTTGCCATCATTTTTGATTTTTTCTACTTCTTCTTGGAATACTGCTTCCATCAATGGATCTAGTCCTGAAGTCGGTTCATCTAAAATATACAGATCAGATTCAACTGAAAGTGCAGCAATCAAACCGACTTTTTGACGATTTCCTTTAGAGTAACCTTTGGCTTTTTTCTTTGGATCAAGTTCAAATCGTTTGATTAAATAATCACGCTTTGCTTTGCTCCCGCCGCCATGAAGTTTGATAAATAGATCAATGATCTCTCCACCAGTCAGGCTGCCCCAAAGAGCAACATCCCCAGGAACATACGAAATTCGTTTATGGATTTCTAGACTATCTTTCCAAGCATCTTTTCCGAATATTTGGACATCTCCTTCGTCTCGGTTGATGATTCCTAGCAGTGTACGAATCGTCGTTGACTTTCCTGCTCCATTTGGTCCGATAAAACCAACAACTTCACCGGCGTTTACTGTGAATGAGACATCTTTCAACGCCTGGAATTTACCAAATTTTTTTTGCAAGCCTTGTACTTTTACAATTTCTGTCATGGTACATAACTCCCTTTTCTTTTGACATGATTTTATAACGAGCTTTCCAGTCTGAACAAAACGCACCTTTTTTATGAACCAATACAATACGTATCGTTCATAAAATACCCCTTTATACTTTGTTTCAAACCAAAGTTCTTTTACGGCTCCAATAATACTCTTTTTTATTTTAACAGTCAATAAAAATAATTTTAAATTTAAACCTATGATTCCATTGTTAGTTCGTATTATTTCCTATATAATATATACGAAGCTATTTTTGAACTATGATAAACAAAAAGTTCTTTTTTATAGAAAGTAGGTATTTTTAATGGATGGTTTTGAACGAAGAACAGAAGAAAAAAAGAAAAAAGTTTTACGAGCTGCTTTTGATCTGATGAATACAGATACGGGAATCGAGAATTTAACGATCGATGCCGTAGCCAAAAAGGCCAATGTAGGAAAAACTTCTATTTTTAAATATTTTGGCAGCAAAGAAAAGCTCATTCATGAAGTCTTTATCCGGTCAATGGATGAAATGGGGGAAAAAGCTAAAAAAATCATGGAGAAAAATGCATCATTTGAAGAAACTTTGATCGCCATGAGTCAAAATAAAATCGATTACCTCGAAAAAATCAATAAACAATTTTACCTAGATTTAATGAGCTATTACACTAAAAAAGAAGACAGCGGCTTTACCCGAATGATGGAAGCTTATACAAAGCAAAGTTTGGGCATTATGTTGGATTTATTCCATCGCGGGCGTAAAGAAGGAAAAGTCGATTTAAAATATTCAGATGAATTTTTGATGTTGTATTTTCAAGCCATGATCGAAGGCATCTCTAATCCGCAGATTTATGAGAAAATCCTGCCTTATACAGCGGAATGGACTGAGCTGTTGGTAAAAGGAATCGCTCCGAGACAATAGTTTTACGAACAACAAAAGAAGAAATACTCGCCGAATCCACAAAAAAATAAAATGTATGCATACAAATCAGAATCGATTCATCTGCTAGGTGTATTTGAGATACATATTCACAACTAAAATGTGATGCAATTGTCTCAGGGACAGCCGCTTCTCACAGATTGATCGTAGTCGGCTTCTTTTTTTGTAATCTTTAGGGGCTTTATACCAAGCATATTTTTTAGGTGAATATCGGAATTCTAGGGCTTTTATATCTTCTTTATATGGTTTTGTATTACCTGTTAACCATATAAACGTTCCCACGATTTCAATTGATACACCGTCCATTTTAAGATTGAACAATTTATTAATAATATCCTTAAACTGTTCGGGTGTTTCTGTTGTTTCTTTGGTGTAAGTTTCACCGTCTTTATTCTTATGAGTGTTTTTAAGTTTGCTAAACAGTTCGTCATATTCATTGTTCAAAGTTTTCATTTCTTCTTCATTCCCTCCACAATCGGGGTGTAACTTCAAAGCTAACTTTTTGTAGGCTTTTTTCAATTCTTCCAATGTTTCAACGTTTTTAATGTATTTCATTTTTATCATTCCTTTTCTTTTTGATTTTTGGCTTTTTGACAACCATTTTTGTTAGGCGTTTGAGGAAATGTTTTTATAAAAAAAGAGTAGTTACCGTTTTTTGGTAACTACTCTTTTCCTTTTTTAAGGTTTAAATACCTGGAAGCTTAGGTATTTTTGGTATTGATGGTGTAGGTGGCTGCAAGCTTTCCATTTTTTGTTGAATTGCTTTAAATTCAGGGGTTTCTTGGTGTTGATTTTGAACCATTTTTTGCTCTATTCTCTCCAAAGTCGGTTGAATTTCTTTCCCTGATATTTTACGATTTAATTCTCTTTCTAAGGTCTCTTTCGGACTAATGGAAGGCGTTTCTAAGCTTGAATAGAGTTTCACTCCTTCTCTATTGTAAAGCCTTATATCGCTAAATAAGCCCGTTTTATGAAGGGTTTCTAAATTGGTCGGTAAGTTTTTGACAGCAATATCATGCGCTTGTTTTGGTGTTGCCCTGGCTGTCATTGGATCATCTGCATACATAGTTTCATACCGTTCAATTGTTCCTAAATATGAGTTGATTTTAGGTACTGCCATGACATACATTTTTGTTTCATAACCTTTGGCTTGAAGCATTGTTGCGGTTTGAATAGGAACGTCTGTTGTTCGTCCTGTACCTTCAATCACCAAATTATACCCTTTATCGCTCAAACGGCTTATGATCGCTTCTGTCATGCGATTAGAATAAGGGGTAACGTGTTTTACTACGTCTTTTTCATAAAGTTTCACTAGTTCATCAAAATTAGGGTGCTGTTGTTTAAAGGTATCATTATCAATGACAATAACATTCCCTTGTGTTTCTTCAAAAATTGCTGATCGCAAACTGGTTTTTCCTGACCCTGGTTGCCCACCAAGTAAAAAAGCGGTTGGCGATTCAACCGCTTTTTTACCTTGAACCAATTCTTCCAAATTATCACTTAAGCGATTCTCAAATTGTTTGTCAGTAAAATTGACTATATTTGCCATATTAAGCCACTTTCTCTTTATTCAAAACTTGTTTTGAGTAACGATTCATTGACCGCCAATACTCATGAACGGCTTTTAATTCTTCTAAAGAATAATCAAAAAGATTTACACGTTTTGCAAGCTTTAATTGGTTTAATAAATTGACTTCCAATAATTGAGAGTCATTTTTATTTAATTCATGATTCAAAACATAGTTTAATACTCGATTATAAACGCTTGCCGATAATTCGTTAATGATCTCTATTTCAAAAGTTTTTTCATACGTAACTGCCATTTCATTTTCACTCCTTTTTAAAGTTTATCAGGTAAATATTTCCGTATATATTCTTCTAAGGCTTGATCCATAACTTCTTTTACGTTTCCGCCATTTTTTGCTGTTTCAATTTTTATAATATGGTGTAAGTCAGCACGAACACGAACCGTCTTATCTCCCATTATATCTTTTTTTGCACTGATTGGTGTATCATTTCGTTTTGCTTTTTGTGCGCCTAAATTTCCCACAATCACTCACTTCTTTCTATTTCTTCTTATTCTTATTTTATCATCAACAATCACAAATCACAAGTGATTTGTGATTAATCACTTGTGATTTGTGATTCTATTCTTTTTCGTTTTCTAACTGAATGATTCGATCAAGCATTTCAAAAAATACGTTCTCATACATAGACAAAACTTTTTTGTCATAGCCTTTGTGTTCTGTAATTCCATTTTTTGACCAGGTACTTACTTTATTACTTCGCTTTATAATATTTTGGAAAACCAAGTTATCCTCTTTATGTTCTTTGTACAGTTCAGCCAAGTTGGATTTTATCGTTGCGCTGTCCGTATCGACTAAATAAGGAACGAAACCGATCATATCTAGTCCAGGATTAAACTGTTCTTGTAAATCAATCAAATAGGAAATATAGTTTTGAATGTTGTTTGTACTTTCTTCTTCTGCTTGTAAAGGGATCATAACGTAATCACTCGCCACGATTGCATTATTTGTATAAACGCTTGGCGTTGGTACAGTATCAATAATAATGAGATCATAGTCACTTTTTAAAGGTGCTAAAAGAGTAGCAAGCAATCTACTTTCATTTTCAAACGTCCATGAACGAGTTAATTTTGGCAGTAACATCAAATCAAACGTGCCAGGGATCAAGTCTAAATTATCAGTCAAATGAACAATAGAAGAAGCCAAGTTTCCATTTTTCAAGCCTTCATAAAAATTAACACGTGGCAATTCTACCTTAAAAGTTTTTGCTAAGTCTTTTGTCAATGTTGCTTGTAAGTCCTTATCGATCATTAAAACTTTTAAATTCAATTTGTCTGTCAAGTAAGCAAACATAGTTGATAATTTTGACTTTCCAACACCACCTTTAAAGTAATTATTCAAGATAACAATTGCTTCATTTTTATTACTTAAAATACGTCTTAATTCTTCAAGTATTTTGAGTTCTTCCTTCTCCATAACTACGCCCCATTCTTTTTTTGTATAGTAATATTTTATCATTAAAAATCACAAATCACAAGTGATTTGTGATTAATCACTTGTGATTTGTGATTAATATATAAAAGCCCTTTAAATAGGGCTTTTATGCTTATTTTGAGAATGAAATAAAATCAATATATCCCTTTTCCCCGATTTTTACAACGGCATTGTAGGACTTTTTCTCTTTATTTTTGATTCCTTTTACCAGGGTTTCTTTTCCCTCCAGTAATTCTTTTACATTTGTTTTAGTGAGTTTTTTCTTTCTAAAATGTTCAGCTAAAGTGAACGTGCATTCAGGGTAATTAGAACAACCATAAAACGATTTTTTTAATACAATATTGTTGCCACATTTAGGACATTTTCCTACAATACTTTTTTCAGCTTCTTTTTCTTTTTGTACCCGATAATCAGCAAAGCTTAATTTCTCTATATCGGTAGGTACATTTTCCAATAAATGAACGATAAACTTCTTGATATTATTGATAAAGGTTTCTTGATCGCCTTCTCTTTTACCAATCTTCTTTAAATACGTTTCCCATTTAGCCGTCATTTCAGCACTCGTTAAGAGGTGCTGACTTTCGACTGCCTGGCACAATAATTTACCTTTTTCAGTCACAACAAGTTTATTTTTAATGACTTGAATATATTCTTTTTGTTTCAAAGCTTCAATAATGCTTGCTCTTGTCGCTTCTGTTCCGATCCCCTCGACTTCTTGCAATATTTTAATCGCTTCTTCATCATCAACCGTTTTATTCGCGGTTTTCATAGCAGTTAATAATGTACCCTCTGTAAAAGCTTTGGGTGGTTGTGTTTCTTTTTCGGCACTCTTAACGTCAACCTCGGCATGTTCGCCAATGATAACAAGCGGTAAGGTTTGAACGTCCTCTTTTTCTTCTTTGTTTTGTTGTTTGAAAAGAATTTTCCAACCTTCTTGTTTGGGTGTCTTTCCGATTGATTGAAACAGCAAATCAGCTACTTTCGTTTGTATCTTGGTTTCTTCATACAAGTAATCAGGTAGAAACATGGCAACGGTCGTTTTAACGACTAAAGCATAAATTTTTCGTTGCAAATCGTCCATTTTCGCTAATGCAGATTCGGTAGGTACTTGTTTTGTTGGGATAATAGCGTGGTGTTCCTGTACCTTGCTACCGTCCACATAACGCTTTCTAGGCTCTGTTTGAACCATTTCAAGGTCAAGTCCTAAAAAACCGCTATATTTGCCAAAATTCGCTTTTAAATAAGCAAATTCGTTCTCTGTAATAAATGGTGTATCTGTTCTTGGATAACTCAATAATTTGGCTTCATACAGTCCTTTCATAGCTTTTAAAGTTTGGCTCGCTGTCGCTTTATAAAGCTGATTAACTTTTGATTGCAAACTACTTAAAGAAAACAAACTCGGACTATTCGTTTTTTTCTCTTTGGTTTGCACGTCAGCGATTCTGCCCTCTTGATTGCCTATTTTAGCTTGTTTAGAAGAAACAAAAGCTAAAAGCTCCTCTTGGGTTTTAAAACGCTGTGTGGGGCTTAGAACGCCCTTAAACGACCCTTGGTTTACTTTTATACTAGCTTCCACCTCGAAAAAAGGTTCTTTTTTAAAATTCTCTATGGCTTCCTGGCGCTGAAAAATAAGGTATAAGGTGGGCGTTTGAACACGTCCTAGTGAAAATGTACCTGGTACGCCCTTCTGTTGTAAATTTAACGTATACAAAGGGCTTGCGTTCATGCCGATCAACCAATCGGCAATTTGGCGTGTTTGCGCTTCTTGATAAAAGGGATAGTAATTCATTCCTGGTTGCAAATTTTGAAAACCGCTACGAATCACATCTTTTTCTAAGCTATTGATCCATAAACGCTTATACGTTTTATCTTTAGAAAAGGCATTTGCTTTATGAATGATTGACCAGGCAATATTTTCACCTTCTCTGTCGCTATCTGTTGCAACAATAATTGTATTTGCCTTTTTGAGAAGTTCTGCAACAATTTTAAACTGCTTTCCCTTATCTTTTGCAACTTCAAAATCGTATCGATTAGGAAAAATCGGCAAAGATTCAAGTTTCCAATTTTGCCACTTTTCGTCATAATGACCTGGTTCTGCTAATTCGACTAAATGCCCAAAACCAAACGTGATAAACGTTTCATCTGTAAATAGTGGGTCTTTGATCTCAAAATAACCGTCTTTTTTAGCGCTTTGTTTTAAAGCACTTGCGTAGGCCAATGCTTGGCTTGGTTTTTCAGCTAAAATAACCGTACTCATTAACTATCCCTCTTTTCATTGTTTTTTCTTTGATCTACTGTCACGTTATATCTTGCTCGATACCTTCTAAACGTTCGGCGATTAATTCCAGTTTGTTCTTCCACTTCTTTATCGGTAGAACCGTTCAAAAATAAATCAAAAGCATGTTTTAAACGTGGATCATTTTCTTTAAATTTATGCTGACGACCCTTGAATTTTCCTTTTGACTTAGCTATTTCAATTCCTTGGGCTTGTCGTTCTTTAATACGTTTACGTTCAGATTCAGCTTGATACTTATATAATTCAATCACTAAATTATTAATCAAACGCCTTAAATTTTCATCTTCAATCCCATTCATAGAGGGCAAGTTTAAAACCTCAAGGGTTGCCCCCTTAAATTGAATTTGATTCATCAATTCTGTTAATTCTTTATTATTCCGTCCTAATCGATCTAATTCAGTAACAACAACAATATCCCCTTCACGAATATAGTTAAGGGTTCTGTTGCAAAGTTTCCGATAAGCTCATTTATTTGAGTTAGTTACATATTATATGTACGAAGGCATTTCATTTACACAAGATTCTTGACGCTACCAATCTTCTAGACTATAATCAAAATTAAATAACTCAATTCGGAGGTACTAACATGACTATACCTGACGCAAATGCAATCTATCCTAACTCAGCCATCAAAGAGGTTGTCTTTATCAAGAACGTGATCAAAAGTCCCAATATTGAAATTGGGGACTACACCTATTATGATGACCCAGTAAATCCCACCGATTTTGAGAAACACGTTACCCATCACTATGAATTTCTAGGCGACAAATTAATCATCGGTAAATTTTGTTCTATCGCCAGTGGCATTGAATTTATCATGAACGGTGCCAACCACGTAATGAAAGGTATTTCGACTTATCCATTTAATATTTTAGGTGGCGATTGGCAACAATACACTCCTGAACTGACTGATTTGCCGTTGAAAGGTGATACTGTAGTCGGAAATGACGTGTGGTTTGGGCAAAATGTGACCGTCCTACCA
Source organism: Enterococcus cecorum (assembly GCF_023221775.1). Taxonomy (GTDB): domain Bacteria; phylum Bacillota; class Bacilli; order Lactobacillales; family Enterococcaceae; genus Enterococcus_E; species Enterococcus_E cecorum_A. The sequence continues at coordinate 10,739 of NZ_JAKUDS010000038.1, forward strand.
GGCGTAAAAATAGGTGACGGTGCCATTATCGGAGCAAATAGTGTTGTAACAAAAGACGTCGCTCCATATACAATTGTCGGTGGCAATCCAATTCAACTCATCGGACCAAGATTTGAACCGGAAGTTATTCAAGCATTAGAAAATCTGGCATGGTGGAATAAAGATATTGAATGGATAACTGCTAATGTTCCTAAACTAATGCAAACAACACCCACACTTGAATTGATAAACAGTTTAATGGAAAAATAAAAACAAAAAAGCCGTGCAAGCAATCCAAAAATGATTGTTTACACGGCCTTTACTATTTAGTGAATCCAATTTATTAATAATAGATATGATATACCAGTAAAAAATACACTAGCCACCTCTGGCGGTACTCTACTCGTATATTTTATTTACGACCTTGTACTAAGTTAAATGATGAGACTGCTCTAGTGTTAGATGTATCTAGTATGATGATTGATGATACTACAATAGAGAATATTAGAGCATTTCACAGTGTAATAATGGACTTTGGATATAAGCGAACAGGGCTACAATTTAGGACGGAAAATCTTCAAACTAACTTTGATAACTGCGATTATGGCAACTTATGGGCTATTAATTACTACGCTTGTAATGCTGGCATTGACGGCGTTGGAACATGGCGTTTTACAAATAACTGGCATGGCTTAGAAGTTAAGATGTCATATGATTTTCTCGGATATTATACTGAAATTCTAGGTAATCAGGGTATACAGTTAGATCTGAGTAATACCTACACTGTACGTCCTGGCGATACGCTGTGGCTGGTGGCATATCAACATGGAATCAGTGTTGAAGAACTGCTTAAAATCAACGGATTAACGTATAATAGCACCTTGAGAGTTGGCCAGAAGTTACAGGTAGCGTAGAGACTAAAGTTACACCACGAAAATTAAAGGCAAGGCATCAAGAGAAGGCGGTGGCTCAAGCGCAGGATTGCGGAACTTCCTAAAAAAGTGTAGCCCGAGCATTGAGACACCAACTGAACGCAGATGCCTTGCCTTTTTATAATGTATAAATATTATACATAAAACAATCCCTCACTTTAGTAAGAAATAACTTCTATATCTAGAGTGAGGGATTAATTATCCTAATCATTAACTTTTTCTCGAAATTCTTTTTCTATTATATTCCAAGAAATTTTATGTTCATAATCCAATTCTGTATCCTTTTATAACGCAGAAATTCTCCCTTACAAACTCAGTAATAATGCTAAGATTATTTTTTATTTCATGCTTATAAAGAAGAATTATATATTAATTAATATTATCTAACGTATAAATAACAGATCTTGCTATATTCCAAGCTAACACAGGAGGTACAGCATTTCCTATAGCTTTATATGCAGATGAAGCACTTATTGTAAATATAAAATCAAGTACCATTATTTCAAATCCTCCTTTTTAAAATGATGAAAGGTCATAAGAAAACCAACTGCTGATACAAGAATAATAATAGATACAGACAGCAGTGTAGGATAGCCGGTACTCTGAAGTTTACCCTGCACCAAGAAATAGGTGGCTGTCCACGGATACAACGCTCCCCATTCTTGATTTGAAAGTGCGGCACTTCCCATGACAATCACGGCAGAGCCAATCATCGGGGCGACAAATCCTTTTGTTTTCATAGCAACAAACACAAAAGGAGAAACTGTTAAAAACATCAGGATACTGCCAAACAAAAACTTGGGGAGCCATACTATTGCCACTAGTAAGCTATATCCCTCCAATGTAAAGACAGCGTCATATAGCCCACAAACGATAAATATACCTGCCCATGTTACAAGGGTTAGCATAACAATCCAAAGAAGCAGGGTGCAAAATTTTCCAATTAATAGTTTTGTCCTTGAAATGGGTATGGGCAATATGGTTTTGAGGGTGCTTTCTGTGTACTCTCTGCTAAACAAGTAAGCTGCAATTGCCACATATATCATCATGTTTACCAGCAGCATGATATACAGTACACTGTCGCTGTATATGTCAGACAAGGTAAAGATAATCTCCGGCTTATCAAAATGTGTTTGCAAGGCTTCTATTAACATCAAAAGTGGGGTAGATAATACCCCTGCCACACTAATTAGCACCATTTTTGAACGCTTTAGTTTTAATAATTCACAAGAAATAAGATTAAGCAATACCGCCACCTCCAATCAGTTTAGAAAAGTAGTCCTCTAAGTTTTCCTCACTATCATTTATCCTTGTCACGAGCAGTCCATTTCGTGCAAATTCTCGATTGATTTCTCCAACACTTTGGCTAAAGTCATAAATTCTCACCGTACCGTCCTGCACTGTAAAATCCGTCATGTGGTAGTGGTTTTCTAAAATCTTTCCGGCTATCTCACTGTCAGATAAATCAAATTGAATGTATTTTCGATTCCTTTTGTGAAGCTCGGATATATTCACTTCCTCTACTAAATGCCCCTCGTGCATAACGCCGATAATATCTGCTATCTGTTCAATCTCGCTTAAAACATGGCTTGAGATAAAAATGGTAATGCCATGATTGTGACTAAGTTCAGATAAAAATGAGCGTATTTCAACTATTCCAATGGGGTCAAGTCCGTTAATCGGTTCGTCAAGTATTAAAAGCTCCGGCTCGTGCATAATGGCGGCGGCAATACCAAGCCGTTGCTTCATTCCGAGGGAATAATCGGAAAAGACTTTTCTTTTCTCCTTATGTAGCCCCATAACTTCAAGAGCTTTTTCTACTCCACTTTTAGATACTCCCCCTCGCAGTTTAGCGAGAATTTGCAAATTCTCATACCCTGTTAAATTACTGTAAAATCCCGGTGTTTCGATAATAGAGCCTACTTTGCTATAAAGGGTATGGATATTTTCCTTATAGTTTGTGCCAAACAAGCGTACCGTTCCCTCCGTTGGGAAAGCAAGCTGCAACATCATTTTCATTGCTGTGGTTTTGCCTGCTCCGTTTCTGCCGAGCAAACCATAAATTTTGCCCGTTGGCACATGAAGATTGACCTTATCGACAACGGTGGCTGTTCCGTATCGCTTCGTAAGATTTTCTGTTTCAATGATATAATCCATATTTGATTTTCCTTTCCGTTGGTTGCTGTTCTTGTTTTCACTGACCACAATTTTATTATCACAGGAGCTATATCAAAAGCCAAGAAACCTACCGTCACATCGCCTACATCTATCATGTCAACATGAAAAAAAGCCCCGACACTTATCGTGTCAGAGCCTATTTCAAGGGATTTATATCGTTTTTACTTTGTTCCGTTCTGCTTAATCCAAACAACTATTTTTGCGACAAACAGCAGAAACATAAGTGCTGTTATATATGGTTCTCTTGCTGCTGCTAAGAAACAGATAGCCAAAGCAGTGAGTCCAAGGGAGCATTTTGTAGCAATGCCGCCCCATGTTTCTTTATCTAAATGGGTAAGTATTATTTTAGCAATCCCTATTACAATCAAGGCGGCAAAAGCACTCCAGTAGACTGCAAGATTGAATGGTGTGGTGGCTGTAAATGATAGTAGATTGACCGCATAAACATAACCGCCAACAGAGTTTCCATATAACGGAAGAAATATAAACGCAACTGCCATCATATCCAATATTCCATAAATATAGTTGTAAATCTTTTTCAAGTTGGAACGATTTTCAGTTTCGGCAAGTGTAATCAGTTCTTCGCCCGATAGTAGTTCATCTATGGTCACAGAAAAGAATTTAGAAATACACTTGAGCGACTCAATGTTAGGGTAACCCTTGCCGCTTTCCCATTTTGAAATGGCTGTTCTTGATACATATAATTGCTCCGCAAGTTGTTCCTGCGTTAAGTTCTTTCCAGTCCTAAGCTGTTGTAGCTTTTCATTAAATTCCATGATTCTCCTCCTGTTTGTTCCTTGTTTTCATACGTCCATCAACGGGTTTTTCTGCATCTTTTGGTATCATCCATGCACGACCAAATTTTTCAGTTCCGTCAATGCGATTTTCCTCACATAATTTTTGTATCCGTCTTTCCGATATGCCCCATTTTTCAGAAGCGGCTTTCACAGAAATGTAATCCATAATATCAACTTCCTTTCGCAAAGAGTATATAATTATTATATACGGAATGACGAATAATAGCAAGTTTCTCTCCACTAATACGAAATTATACACTACTAAACATAAAATCATACTTCGTTCAAATATCATCACCCGAAATGTACAATGATATAGGGTGATATTAAAATGTACCAAGATGAAAGAAAACTTGATTTTAAGCCGTTAGGTATAGCGATAAAAAAAGCTCGGGAAGCAAAAGGGTGGACACAGGAATATCTTGCCCAACTGGTAGACCTTACGCCACGCTCTATTATGGGTTCTGTTGCAAAGTTTCCGATAAGCTCATTTTGAGGTAAAATAATTGAAAAAGATAGCTTGGAGGAATGAAGATGACTCAGTTCAAAGGAAAACAATTTCAAAAAGACGTGATTATCGTAGCCGTCGGCTACTATCTTCGGTACAACCTGAGTTATCGTGAAGTGCAGGAAATTCTGTATGACCGAGGAATTCACGTTTGTCACACCACAATTTACCGTTGGGTGCAAGAATACGGAAAGATTCTTTATCAAATTTGGAAAAAGAAAAACAAACAGTCCTTTTATTCATGGAAAATGGACGAGACTTATATCAAAATTAAAGGAAAGTGGCATTATTTATATCGCGCTATCGATGTAGATGGCTTAACCTTAGATATCTGGTTACGGAAAAAGCGCGACACACAGGCTGCGTATGCTTTTCTAAAACGACTGAAGAACCAGTTTGGAGAACCAAAGGTTCTAGTAACGGATAAAGCACCCTCTATTAAGAGTGCCTTCAGAAAGCTTCAGAAAAATGGACTGTATATAACAACAGAACATCGAACAATCAAGTATCTGAATAATCTGATTGAACAAGACCATCGTCCAATTAAGCGAAGAAACAAATTTTACCAAAGTTTGCGAACAGCCTCAACCACGATTAAAGGCATGGAAGCGATTCGAGGAATTTATAAAAAAAGCCGAAAAGAAGGGTCTCTTTTTGGCTTTTCCGTCTGTACAGAAATCAAAGGACTATTAGGAATCCCTGCTTAAATAAGAATCATCTTGAAAAACTAATGACCTTTTTGAGACTTTGCAACAGAACCTAGTTAAGCATAGCTTGTAATTGTGGACGTTCGACCGATTGACCGCTTAATTTGTCTGAAAAGACCTTAGAAACGCCCTGTAACGCTTGTAATTGCCGATCTAAGTTCTGTTCTTTGCTACTGACACGTGCATAACCAATTTTAGCCATGTTTAACCAACCTCTAAAATTCTCTCGGTTGCAATAACCAATCAGCTATATCTACTTTTTCAATTTCAAATTGCTTATCAGAAATTGTCTTTTCGTAAGCGATAAAATCTTGCGCATATTGTTGCTCATTAAAAATAGCCACCACTTCGTCATTTTCTAAAACTCGATAAATAAATTTTTTCATTTTACTCCTCCTATTATGCTCAACTTAAATGACCTATTCACCAAATCAATTATACTGCTAAAATCATATTAGGACAAATAAGTATACCCTATTGCTCTTTTTTGTTTTATTGATATACTAAGGTTAGAGAATGGGCGTTAGAGTTGAGCATAATTTATTTTAGAGGTGGTTTTATGCTGAAAATTAGAATTACAGGTACAAAGAAAGAACGCGAGCGGTTAATGCAGTTGTTAGTGGAGTTAGAAAATCAACAGGTACTCACTATTACTTCTCAATCTAAAGAGTATGTAAACAGGGACCAAAAAACAGCTAGAGAGTATATCGAGGTGGATTTATGAGCAAAATAATTGTACTAGACACTGAAACAACTGGTTTATCTAGTTACGAAGATGAAATTCTGCAACTTGCTATTATTGATGACAAGGGAGTTTGTCTATTCAACGAATTTTTCAAGCCACAATACGCGAAAGAGTGGTGTGAGGCTTCGAAAGTCAACAATATTTATCCAAAACACGTTGCAGATAAGCCACACATCAATGAATATCTTCCAAAAATTCAAGAAATTATCGATCAAGCTGAAATAATCATTGCTTATAATGCAGAATTTGATTTATCATTTTTAGCACAAGCAGGCATTAAATTTCATCTTCAAAATCAAGAAATTGTAGATGTCATGCTGGAATTTGCGCCGATTTATGGCGAATGGAGTGATTATTTTGGGAATTATAAGTGGCAAAAACTGACTACTTGTACGGAATATTTTGAGTATATTTATCCCCCACATGACGCTTTAGCTGATGTGAGAGCAACCCTGTTCGCCTATAAAGAGATTGAGGCATTAAAAGAAAAGAAGAAGGGTTAAAATGAGTAGAATTGGGTATTCTAGGGTATCTTCTAAATCGCAGAATTTAGATAGACAAATCGAACAATTAGCAAATTGTGATAAAATATTTGCAGATAAAATCAGTGGTAATGAGCGGAATCGACCACAATTAACAGCCATGCTTGATTATTTACGTGAAGGAGATATTGTGGTTGTGACAGAATTAGACCGCTTAGGACGCAACAATCAAGATTTAACGCAGATTATGGCAACCATTCAGCAAAAAGGTGCAACTTTGGAAATTCTCAATTTGCCTTCTTTGAATGGGATAGAAGATGATAATTTGCGAAAATTAATCAACAATCTAATCATTGAGTTGTATAAATACCAAGCAGAATCCGAGCGAAAAAGAATTCGAGAGCGTCAAGCACAAGGTATTGCTTTAGCGAAAAAACAAGGAAAGTATAAAGGGAGAAAGCCTAAATTTTCAAAAGATGATCCACAATTGCAACATGCTTTTGAATTGTATCAGCAAGGAAAATCAGACATGGATATCCAACGATTGACAGGCATTAATCGTCGAACTTTTAAACGATATAGGGAAAAATTTCAGATTACCAGGTAATAATGCTACGAATATAAAAAATAGTAGCATTAATATAAATAAAAAGCGCCCCTGTTGCAGCAGGTTATGGCGCTTTCTTAGGCTATTGCTTGCTATTTAATGTCTTTATCGTCTAACCATTTGCAAATATAGTGAGCAGCGATACTTGCCATGACGCTAAGGACAAAAGCCGTTAATAGTTCTATTTTAATCACCCCCTTTTTACCGGGGCGCAAGCGTGTTAAGTATATCATATATTTGACTATTTAGATATATTATGTTACTATCATTTTGAGCAAAGTTAATAGTTCTATTTTAATCGAAATTCTCTGTATTGCAGTACGGAGATTTTTTTTTTGCTTTTAATACTACATTATTTATATAGTATGATTAAAATAATATCATAGTGTTAAAAAAGAATGGGTGGAGCTAATATTGACGGTATCTCAAGCAATAGAGTGGGTAATTAGATGAAACAGCAACTTGTGCAAATTTTGCACAAGTTGCAAACGTATAACCACAAATATTATTCATTAGCAGCGATTTAATACATAAGATATCGCGTGAATTATGATTGACTAGATTAATTTAAAATAAGGGACCAGTAATTATTCCTTATTTTTTTGACTTACTTGTATGTATGATATCAAGTATATTTTTTACAAATAGAGATAAATAAGCTAAAACCTCAACAAATTTAATTAAATTATCCATCTTGTCACCTCCTTATTTTTATGTACTTAATTTAGCAAATTATTTTATCCATGTAGTGTAGTTTTAGCTAGATTTAAATGCATTTTGTTGCATAAAAAAATATATGTAGTTAAATTATGCTTTTGACCTTTACAGACAAAGAAAAACAGATATGGATATCCAATGTTTGACAGTTATTAATCAGTAAAAAAAGCTACATAGGAAAATTTCAAATCACCAGTTAATACTACTTACGTCAAAAAAGTAGTATGTTTTCCGTAAAATATCTTGGAAATCGTGTGCGAGATTTCGATTCTAAGACGATTTCAAACACGATAGCTATACGTTTCATCGTAAAAACTAATCTATTGACCGACATTCCCAGCATTGTTAGAATGAATACTTAGGAATAAACACTTTACTACAATTGAACCGTCTGCCAACGGTTCTTTTTTAGATTTTAATACTACTAATTTGTAAAAGTAGCATTAAAATGATATAATTGATTTATCAAGGAAAAGGTGGTGGAATTGATGTTGACGGTACCTCAGGCAATGGAGAAATTTAAGCAAGCTAAAGTCCCACAAAATGAAGAAGTGTTAAGACGCTGGTTGCGAAAGGGGAAAATCGAGGGTGCAGTCATTCATTCAAAAAAAGAAGGCTGGCTTATCCCAGAAGATAGCATTAAAGAGTTGATTGACGAAAAGAAAAAGAATTTACAAGCAAAAAATAAGTATCAGAAAGCCTATAATAACGGTTATCAGCAAGCAATGGATGATTTACGTGCCAGCATGCGAAAATGGATTGTATTTGGTTATGAAAAAAGTGGTAGCATTAAGCGGTCAGAATTTAGACAAATTGCTCCTGTAAGTAGCGATAAATATTTTAAGTTCGTGGATCAGCACTATTTTGCTAGAGGGGTTACTAAGCCTAGACCAAGCACCGATTATTTCTTTTCTGAAGGATTTTTTTGCTATCCAATAGGTAGTATCGTCATTGATACGCAAGAAGCACCTTTCAATGAAATATACGAAGAAGAAAAGGACCTACACCTTGATACCTTAGCAATTTTGATGTTGTCTGAATATTTTAGACTGTATTATATCGAATATTGTAAATAAAAGTATGCTTTATATACTTCCAATAATGCTATTAGATAATATACGTAGGATAGACTTTTTTGTTAATATATGATATAATTGTGCTATGAATAAGATAACATTTGAATCATATAAGAGAAAAAATGGCCATGATGAATTCATCGAATGGATACAGAAGTTACCAAAAAAAGATAGTGCTAAACTTCTACGGATTATTAAAGAAACGGAAGTCAATGGAATGTTGGTTGCACAACGACTAAAGTGGGTAAAAAAAATTGATACTAATCTTTATGAACTTAGAAGTAAGGTAGGATCTAATATTCAACGTGCAATCTATTTTCATGTGGTGAATGGTCGTTATGTTATAACTCACGGCTTTACAAAAAAAAACGCAAAGACCCCGTTACACGAAATTGAGCATGCAAAAGAAATACGAAAGGAATGGTATAATCATGAAAATTGATAATCTAATCGAAGATATGAAAAAAGATCCTGAGTTTGCAGAAGCATTCCAAATTGAAGGGGAAAAATTACAAACAGCAGTGGCTTTATATAGAGCCCGTGAAGAATTAGGACTGACGCAAGTTGAACTTGCTGAACGTGCAAATACCACACAAGCTACTATTGCTAGAATTGAACGTGGTGATAACGTATCTTTTGTTAAATTAGCAACCATTGCTCATGCAATGGGAAAAGAATTAAAAGTAGAATTTGCTTAGCTGTTAAAATGAGTGCAACTAGTTAAAATTCCACCATTTTATGTTCCGATATTAGTAGAATAGACCTACCGTATCAGAGTACATAAATAAGCGGTTGGAAGAAATGAGGGCTTATTAAAGAGTATTTAATCAAAGTAACTCAAAAACGAACCGTCTAGGTTGGATTAGATAATTAATAAAAAATAAATAAAATCCGAATGTTCAACTTGATTATCATTTAAATCAACGCTGAATATTCGGATTATTTTAATGCTCTTGTTTTAGAAGGGATTAATATGAGTCAGCTCCTTGTTTAAGTTAAAAAAGTAATTTATTAATAATTTTGATTGTTTTTTCGCTCGTCTTTAGCTTTATATGTTAACATATACATTCGATACATATCGTTTTGGTGTGCATCAAACTGAGCTTCTGCTTTATCAAGTAGCGCGTCAATCAAATCATCTTGAGTTGGAAACTGTAAACAATTTTGAATTGCGTTTATTCTGTGAACAGTTTTTCGTTGGATACGAATTGTACTATATATTTTTCCTTTTCTAGGTCTACCCATCTTTTTTTTATTCGAATTTTCTTTTGCTTTTTCGTTTTTTCTCTTTTCCTTTTCTTCTTTTTCTTTTTGTTTAGAGAAATCTTCTAATGAAAATGTCTCTGTAGGTTCTATAATTTCAGTTTCTTGAATATGTTTATGTTTTTTTCTGGAAGGATCTTTTTTAAATTCGAATTTAGCCATTAATATCGCCTCCATTATCTGCTGTTCTTTCAATAAGTTCAGATACCAATTTTTCATATAAGAAATGTACTCGTATATCATGCATATCATATGTTGGAGTAATTCCCTTTTCTGCTATACCAGTTCTATCATATCTTTTAAGTCTTTCCATGTATTTGATAATAGTGTTGAAAATCATATCTTCACCAAAAAGAAATTTAGCGTCTTGAATAATCTGATTATCAATGCCACTATCATACTTTAATAATACAGGAAGAATTCCTGTAATATCAAAGTCAATATCTCTATATGTATCATATAGTTCTTGTAAGTATTCAAAGAATGCTTGAGCTCCATCTAAAGAACGCTGTTGAGTCTGAAGTACGATTACAATATTGTTGCTTGCAAAAAGAGCAGAATCAGTAAACGTAGATAGTGTTGGTGGAACATCAAATATAATAAAATCAAAATCCTTTTCAATTTTAGAGATTAATTTTGAAAAGTGAGAAATTCTTTTTATTTTATATGATGTTGTGGTTGCAGGAAATTCTAATTCTAAATATTCCGGGTATCTACCAAAATCCCTATGAGAAGGCAATAAATAAAGGTTGTCCATTATTTTAACTATAGCAGAAGACAAATCATTTTCTTGTATAGCAACCATCATACTTTTTTCCAAAGTTAAATTTTTGTCATTTTGTAATGCATAGGTTCTAGATAGCAATTGTGTAGTGTTTGCTTGAGGATCCATATCAACAAGTAAAACTTTTTTATTCTTTTTGGTAGCTAATTCATATCCAGACATTACACTATTAGTTGTTTTACCCACGCCACCTTTAAAATTCCCGAACATGATTTTTTTTGCCATAATATCGTACCTACTCTCTTTACTGATAATATTTTTAATAATTCAAAGTATAAATAGAGAGAATTTAGATAAAAAATATTAGAATCTAAAAAACTTACTATTTTACTATTTTACTATTTTACTACAAAAAGTTAGATAAGTACACCCTAGAAACGTTGATTTTTCAACGTTTATTTTTTTACTATTTTACTATTTTACTATTTTACTATTTTACTATTTTACTATTTTACTACAAAAACTAAATAAGTGTTCCATTTTCATTGAAAAGTTGGTAGGATAAGTTTGAGAGACTGATATAAAAATGGCAGATAAGTCAACTTTTTTGTTATACGAGGAGGTGTAAATATGAAAGACGTTTCATTTAAAGATTTATTTAATACATTGTTTAATGGTGGACTAAGAAATTTTAAATACAAAAATAGTCATGCAAAAGTAGTAAATTATTCAGAAGAAACCAAAGGTAGTATATTTGTCTATAGAAACAAGAAAAATATGATGGACAGCAGAGGTGTAGTTATTACCTCTTTGGAAGCAATTCTTGAAAATGAAAATAAGTTTACTCATTTTACACCTAACGTATATAGATATGGATCATACGTAGATAAAAATCGCCAAATCACAAAAGGTCATTCAGAGAATAATTTAAGGCAAATAAATGCATTTTTTATTGACTTTGATGTGAAAAATCAGGAAGAAATGTCAGTAGGAGATATCATAGTATCAAGTATTGATTTAGGTTTTATGCCTACATTCATATTGAAATCAGAAAGGGGATACCAAGCATTTTTTGTTTTGGAAAATCCCGTATATGTGACAAGAGAAACTGACTATAAGTCTATAAAAGCAGCTAAAATTATTTCTAACAATTTAAGAAGCTATTTTTCTAAAAACTTACCTGTAGATATGAAATGTAATCATTTTGGAATTGCACGAATTCCTCGAACAGACAATATTGTGTATATTGATTTGGAAAATCAGTATTCATTTAGAGAATTTCAAGATTGGTCTTATAAGTATAGTGATAGAAAAGTAGTAAATATTGCAAACAGTAATGTAGATACTAACCATAAAGGTGTTAGGCAGATAGATGAACCATGGTTCAATATTTTATTGGAAACAACTAATATCAAAGGAGAAAAAGGGCTTATTGGAAGAAATAATGTAATTTTTACGTTAGCATTAGCCTATTTTTCTTCAGGTGTTAGTATGCAAACTGCAGAATATAATTTAGTACAATTTAATGAATTTTTGGAAAAACCTCTAAATGAGTGTGAAGTTAAAAAAATTATTAAAAGTGCCTATTCGGGGAAGTATAAGGCAGCTAAAAAAGAGTACATTTTAACTTTGTGTAATGAGTGGTGTAACAGAGAATTTACCAGCGCTGAGCTATTTAATAATCATAAATATTACAAAGTTAAAAAGGATAGAAGCCAAAGAAATAGAGTTCATATGGATGAATGGGAAACAGATTTAATTAAGTATTTGAAAGAAGAAATATCAAATATTTATATAAAGACAACCAAGAAAGTAATAAGAGAAGCTCTTGGTATTCCTGAAAGAACGCTAGATAAGTTAATAATAAAGATGGAAAAAGAAGGGACGCTCATAGTTAATAGGAAAAGCGGCAAAAATGGTGGAATAAGAATAGCATTACTTCAAAATATTATCAACCAATTAATAAAGATATGCCAATCAAAGAAAAATAAAGTAAGTTTTTGGAAGGAGTTACAAGAAGAACTCGTTTTGGGAGATTGGCAACTGGCCAATTTAAAAAGTGTGGTAGAAAAAAGCATAGCTACAAGGGTTTCGTATCTGTTTATTGATACAGGCTAAAACCCGTCTTATGCCTATACATTATATCTGTGATTCTATCCTTGTGCCTTTGATTGGTGGTTGTAGCGGCTATCCTTGTG
>NZ_JAKUDS010000039.1 GCF_023221775.1 Enterococcus cecorum
AAAAAAAGAAATCCATATGATGGAATAAATCTTTAATAAAAAAGAAAATAAAATCCGAATGTTCAACTTGATTACTCATAAAATCAATGATGAATATTCGGATTATTTAAATGCTCATGTTTTATAAGAGACTAATGGGTCAGTCCCTGGTTGTTTTTTTCAAAAAAAGACGATGAGCAAAAACTCATCGTCTTTATTTATCTACTAGTTTTAAAAGCTAAAATTAAGCTAAGATACCAGTAACAACGCCTGAACCAACAGTACGTCCGCCTTCACGAATTGAGAAACGAGTTCCGTCTTCGATAGCGATTGGGTGGATTAATTCAACTTCCATAGTTACGTTATCCCCAGGCATAACCATTTCAGTACCTTCTGGTAAGTTAACTACACCTGTAACGTCAGTTGTACGGAAGTAGAATTGTGGACGGTAGTTAGTGAAGAATGGAGTATGACGTCCACCTTCTTCTTTAGTTAAAACGTACACTTCAGCAGTGAATTTTGTATGTGGAGTAATTGAACCTGGTTTAGCTAATACTTGACCACGTTGGATATCTTCACGAGCCACACCACGTAATAATGCACCGATGTTGTCTCCAGCTTCAGCGTAATCTAATAATTTACGGAACATTTCAACACCAGTAACTGTTGTTTTAGAAGTTTCGTCAGCAATACCAACGATTTCAACTTCGTCACCAACACGAACTTGTCCACGTTCAACACGACCTGTAGCAACAGTACCACGACCAGTGATTGAGAATACGTCTTCGACTGGCATCATGAATGGTTTGTCGTTGTCACGTTCTGGAGTTGGGATGTATTCGTCAACTGCAGCCATTAATTCTAAGATTTTTTCTTCGTAAGCTGGGTCGCCTTCTAAAGCTTTCAATGCAGAACCAGCGATTACAGGAACATCGTCTCCTGGGAAGTCGTATTCAGTTAATAAGTCACGTACTTCCATTTCAACTAATTCTAATAATTCTTCGTCGTCAACCATATCAACTTTGTTTAAGAAAACAACGATGTATGGAACACCAACGTTACGTGATAAAAGAATGTGTTCACGAGTTTGTGGCATAGGACCATCAGCAGCAGATACTACTAAGATAGCACCGTCCATTTGAGCAGCACCAGTGATCATGTTTTTAACGTAGTCAGCGTGTCCTGGGCAGTCAACGTGTGCATAGTGACGAGTAGCTGTTTCGTACTCAACGTGTGCAGTTGAGATTGTGATACCACGTTCACGTTCTTCTGGAGCACCATCGATTTGGTCATAAGCCATAGCTTGTGCTCCACCTTGTTTAGCTAATACAGTTGTAATAGCAGCTGTTAATGTAGTTTTACCATGGTCAACGTGTCCGATTGTACCAACGTTAACGTGGGCTTTAGAACGGTCAAATTTTTCTTTTGCCATTTTATTATATGCCTCCTAAAAATTTAATTAGTTTGTATATCTGATAGGTAGGAAGGAAAGCTCCTTCCTGCCCATATCATCGTTTCTATTTTACCCAAAAATCTTCAAAAAAGATAGTTTTTTGCAGAAATTCCTAAAAAATATCAAATATTATTCAGCTTTTCCGCCATTTTTCTTAATAATTTCTTCTTGAACAGATTTTGGAACATCTTCGTAGTGGTCAAATGTCATTGTAAACACACCACGACCTTGAGTTGCTGAACGTAAAGTTGTTGCATAACCAAACATTTCAGCAAGTGGAACCATCGCACGAACTACTTGAGAGTTGTTACGAGCTTCCATACCTTCAACACGACCACGACGTGCAGTAACGTGTCCCATAACATCTCCTAGATATTCTTCAGGAACAACGACTTCAACTGCCATGATTGGTTCAAGGATAACTGGGTTAGCTTTCTTAGCAGCAGCACGTAAAGCCATAGATGCAGCCACACGGAAGGCTGTTTCACTTGAGTCGACATCATGGTAAGAACCATCATATAGTTTAGCCTTGATATCAACCATTGGGTAACCAGCTAATACCCCGTTTTCCATAGCGTCTTTCAAACCAACTTCAACTGCTGGGATGTATTCACGAGGAACCACACCACCGACAATTGCGTTTTCAAATTCGAAACCAGCACCTTCTTCGTTTGGTGTAAATTCAATCCATACGTGACCGTATTGACCTTTACCACCAGACTGACGTACAAACTTACCTTCAGCTTGAGTAGCTGAGCGGAATGTTTCACGATATGATACTTGAGGCGCACCAACGTTAGCTTCTACTTTAAATTCACGACGCATACGGTCAACGATAATATCTAAGTGAAGCTCACCCATACCAGCGATGATTGTTTCACCAGTTTCTTGGTTTGTTTCAGCGCGGAAGGTTGGATCTTCTTCAGATAATTTTTGTAAAGCGATAGACATTTTGTCTTGGTCAGCTTTTGATTTAGGTTCGATAGCAACTTGGATAACTGGTTCTGGGAATTCCATAGATTCTAAGATAACTAGGTTCTTTTCATCACATAGTGTATCCCCAGTAGTTGTGTCTTTCAAACCAACAGCTGCAGCGATATCCCCTGCGTATACTTCAGAAATTTCTGAACGAGAGTTTGCGTGCATTTGTAGGATACGTCCAACACGTTCACGTTTACCTTTAGTTGCGTTTTGTACGTATGAACCTGATTCTAAGACACCAGAGTACACACGGAAGAAAGTTAAACGACCTACGAATGGGTCAGTCATAACTTTGAAGGCTAAAGCTGAGAATGGAGCTGAATCGTCAGCTGGACGAGTCACTTCTTCGTCAGTCTTAGGATCGATACCCTTGATTGCAGGGATATCTAATGGAGAAGGTAAGTAGTCAATAACGGCATCCAATAATAATTGAACCCCTTTATTCTTGAACGCAGAACCACAAAGAACTGGGTAGAATTCTACAGCAGTAGTTGCACGACGAATTCCTTCTTTAAGTTCTTGTTCAGTGATTTCTTCACCTTCTAAGTATTTCATTGTTAATTCTTCATCAGTTTCAGCAACAGCTTCAACTAATTTTTCACGCCATTCTTCAGCTAACTCACGGTATTCTTCTGGAATTTCAGTTTCTTCAATTTCAGTACCTAAATCGTTAGTGTAGATTTCGGCTTTCATTTTCACTAGGTCGATGATACCTGTGAAGCTATCTTCAGCACCGATTGGTAATTGAATTGGATGTGCATTTGCTTGTAAGCGATCATGCAATGTTCTTACAGAATATAAGAAGTCTGCACCAATTTTATCCATTTTGTTAGCAAATACGATACGAGGAACGCCGTATGTAGTTGCTTGGCGCCATACAGTTTCAGTTTGAGGTTCTACCCCAGATTGTGCATCTAGGACGGTAACCGCACCATCTAATACACGTAATGAACGTTCAACTTCCACAGTGAAGTCTACGTGCCCTGGTGTGTCGATGATGTTGATACGATGACCTTTCCATTGAGCAGTTGTAGCGGCAGATGTGATAGTAATCCCACGTTCTTGTTCTTGTTCCATCCAGTCCATTTGAGAAGCACCTTCGTGAGTTTCTCCAATTTTGTGGATTTTACCAGTATAGTACAAGATACGTTCTGTCGCAGTTGTTTTACCGGCATCGATGTGGGCCATGATACCGATGTTACGAGTGTTTTCTAAAGAAAATGCTCTTGCCATTGTAGGTTTTTCTCCTCTCTTATTAAATCGGTTGTTTCATGCTATACCTTCTGTCAACAAATAAATGTTGCAAGAGGATCTTACCAACGATAGTGCGCAAATGCACGGTTGGCTTCGGCCATTTTGTGAGTGTCTTCGCGTTTTTTCACAGAAGCACCAGTGTTGTTAGCTGCATCCATGATTTCTTTTGCAAGACGTTCTTCCATTGTGTGTTCACCACGTAGGCGTGCATAGCTAACAATCCAACGTAAACCTAAAGTTGTACGACGTTCTGGACGAACTTCAACTGGTACTTGGTAGTTAGAACCACCCACACGACGAGCTTTAACTTCTAATACAGGCATGATATTTTTCATTGCTTGTTCAAAAACTTCTAATGGATCATTCCCTGTAGATTCTTTAATAATATCAAATGCATTATAGATGATGCTTGCAGCAATCCCGCGTTTACCGTCGATCATGACACGGTTGATTAAGCGAGTTACTAATTTTGAGTTATAAATAGGATCTGGTAAAACATCACGTTTTGCAACAGGACCTTTACGAGGCATCCGTAACTCCTCCTTTTCGTAATATGATTATTTTATATTTTTTCGTTTCAAATCTAAAAATTAAGCTTTAGGACGTTTAGTACCGTATTTAGAACGACTTTGTTTACGATCGTTCACACCAGCTGTATCTAACGCACCACGAACGATATGGTAACGTACCCCTGGTAAGTCTTTTACACGTCCACCACGTAGTAACACAACGCTGTGTTCTTGTAAGTTATGTCCGATACCTGGGATATAAGCTGTAACTTCGATTAAGTTTGACAAACGAACACGGGCATATTTACGTAAAGCTGAGTTCGGTTTTTTAGGTGTCATAGTACCCACACGAGTTGCTACCCCACGTTTTTGAGGTGAGCTCACATTCGTTTGAGTCTTTTTGAAACTGTTATATCCTTTGTTTAATGCAGGTGAATTTGATTTTTCAACCTTAGATTTACGAGGCTTACGTACTAATTGGTTAATTGTAGGCATTCCTTGTTTTCCTCCTTCCTTGATTCGCTGTATAGTCCCACACATCCAGGTGGTTCTTTTTTTGCGATAAAAAATAATGCAGATTTTCTGCACCTTTATCAAAGCTTTTCACAGTCAGCACGTCTACTAGAGACCTGTTTAAAGCACCTTTGTAATAGTAGCATGATATTTCGTGAGTGTCAACTACTTGGGATACAATTTTTTTGATTTTTTTCGGAGTTTTCATAGGTTTTTTGAAAGCGAAATAGTATAATGTTAGTTGTAAATTATCGTTGGAGAGTGATTTTTGATGAACTTGAAACAAATGGTTGGGATTAAAGCAAGTGAATATGTAAAAGATGGCATGATTGTCGGATTAGGAACCGGCTCGACTGCTTACTATATGATAGAAGAATTGGGTCGTCGTGTCAAAGAGGAAAATTTGCAAATTGTCGGTGTACCTACTTCCATCGCCTCGAAAAAGCAAGCAGAAGGTTTAGGGATTACGGTTAAAACCATTGATGAAGTCGATCATGTTGATTTAACAATTGATGGTGCAGATGAAATCGATGAAAACTTTGGTGGTATTAAAGGTGGCGGGGCTGCACTTTTATTTGAAAAAATCGTCGCTACTTATTCTAAAAAAATTATTTGGATTGTTGATGAATCAAAAATGGTTAAAACTCTAGGAGCCTTTCCTTTACCTGTTGAAGTGATTCCTTATGGCTGCATGCAAGTATTCAAAAAATTTGAAGCGTTAGGATATCAACCAACGCTACGTAAAAAAGAAGATGGTAGTACATTACTTACCGACTGTGGTCATCATATCATTGACCTACATCTTGGAAAAATTGAACAACCTGAACAGTTAGCTCGCGAGTTAGATCACACAGTTGGCGTTGTTGAACATGGGCTTTTCCTTAATATGGTAGATACTGTCATTATCGGTCATGAAAATGGTGTGGAAGTGCTAGAAAGTCAAAAATAGTTTCAACCCTATCAGCACGCATTTGTATTAATTTTTTTATGGAAATTATTTGTAAAAAAGTGTACAATATGGAAGGAATGAAAAAATTTCAGAAAACCAATTTAAAGGAGAGTTTTTTATGCCAAAATTAGTTTTTTCACGTCACGGATTAAGTGAATGGAACAAATTAAACCAATTTACAGGTTGGGCTGATGTTGATTTAGCTCCAGAAGGTGTTGAAGAAGCCAAAGAAGGCGGACGTAAAATTAAAGAAGCAGGCATCGAATTTGATATTGCCTTCACTTCAGTTTTAACACGCGCAATCAAAACATGTAACTTAATCTTAGAATACTCAGATCAATTATGGGTACCTCAAGTAAAATCATGGCGCTTAAACGAACGTCATTATGGTAAATTACAAGGCTTAAACAAAAAAGAAACAGCTGAAAAATATGGTGACGAACAAGTTCATATCTGGCGTCGTTCATATGATGTATTACCTCCACTACAAGATGCAAACGATGAAGGTTCAATCGCTGGCGACCGTCGCTATGCAATGTTAGACCCTCGTGACGTACCAGGAGGAGAAAACTTAAAAGTAACGCTAGAACGTGCTTTACCTTTCTGGCAAGATCAAATCGCACCAGCTTTATTAGATGGTAAAACTGTTTTAGTAGCTGCTCACGGTAACTCATTACGTGCTTTAGCTAAACACATCGAAGGTATTTCTGATGAAGATATCATGGACCTTGAAATCCCAACAGGTCAACCATTAGTTTATGAATTAAACGATGACTTATCAGTAGCTAAAAAATACTACTTATAATCTAAAAAAGATAAACGCGTGAAAGTTGCGGCCTTCACGCGTTTTTTTTGTTAGATAAATCTTGATTTAGTTAAACAAGCTTGATAAATCGCTACAACATCTTTGACTCCAAGTACTTCAAAAGCATCCGTCAACAAACTGCTATGATCTATTGCTTGTTGGGCCATCGCTGCAAAATCTCGGTCATCTGGAATTCCGACTTCTGGCAAGGTCATTGGCACGCCATTTTCTTCAAAGAAATCATACAAAGCTTGAATCCCCATCTTCGCCGCTTTCATGCTATCTGGTTCTTGAATTTGCCACACATTGCGAGCAAAGCGTTCAATCTTCGGTAAAGTTCGTTCGTTTAAGATATAGTCTAACCAACGAGGTGTCAAGATTGCTAAGCCGATACCATGTGTAATGTCATAAAAGGCGCTTAATTCGTGTTCCATCGCATGACAAGACCAGGCACCTTTGCGACCACTTCCTACCAAGCCATTTAAAGCTAAAGTCGAAGCCCACATCAAATTAGCCCGTGCATCATAATGCGTAGGTTCATGTAGGGCCACGGGCATACATTGAATGACGGTTTTCATCAAGCCTTCTGCAATCGAATCTTGTACTTCTGTTCCTGGTGTTAAATTGAAATATTGTTCCATCAAATGACTCAAGATATCCGCCGAACCAGCTAATGTTTGATACTTACTTACTGAAAAAGTCAAACTAGGATCTAAGAATGATACTTTAGGCAAGAAGTTTGTGCCGTGAATGCCGAGTTTTTGTTTCGCATTTAAATCTGAAATGACAGCGCCACGGTTCATTTCCGTACCAGTCGCTGCTAAAGTCAAAATCGTTACCAAAGGAATAGTTGGTCCTTCATAACGACGTGATAACACCATTTCCCATGGATCTCCTTCATAAAAGACGGCACCACTAATCACCTTGGAACAATCGATAACCGATCCGCCACCTACTGCTAAAATGACATCAATTTTATGGTGCTTACAAAGCATCACACCTTCACGGACACTTTCAATTTTCGGATTTGGATCAACTCCACCTAATTCAAACATCTTTAAACCATTCTCTTTTAGCAAGATCTTGATTTTTTCGTATAAGCCACTACGCTTGATACTACCGCCACCATACACCAATAAAACATTTTTACCAAATTGGCTCAATACACTAGGTAATTCGGCTAGGCGGTCTTTCCCAAAGCGAATATCGGTGGAGACATTAAAATTAAAATTTTCCATCAGGCTTCCCTCCTCTACTTATTACCTTTATTTTACCAAAACCCATGAAAAAAAGCTCTAGAAATCAATCTAGAACTTTTTTTACATTTAGGCACGAATCGCTGTTTCCAAGCCGACCTTAATCATATCGTTGAAAGTTAATTGACGTTCTTCAGCCGTTGTTTCTTCGCCGGTAATAATGTGATCACTAACCGTACAAATCGCCAATGTTTTCACGTTGAATTTGGCACCTAAGTAATAAAGGGCCGCAGCTTCCATTTCTACCCCCATAACCCCTAAATCAGCAAGGGCTAAGGTTTCAATCATATCATCTTTATAAAAACTATCTTCTGACAAGAGATTGCCGACATGGGTAGTAGTTCCCATTTCTTGCGCCACTTCATAAGCTGTTTTTAGCAAATCAAAGTTCGCAATTGGGGCAAAGTGGAATGAGTGGAAATTTTTAGCAATCATTGAAGAACTTGTCACTGCACCTTGACCTAAAACTAAGTCACGCACATGTACATCTTTAGAAATTGCGCCACAAGTTCCCACACGAATCAAGGTTTTCACACCATAAGAATTAATTAACTCATGGGCATAAATCGTCGCAGAAGGCATCCCCATCCCTGTACCTTGAACTGAGATTCTTTCTCCTTTATAAGTTCCTGTAAAACCTAACATCCCACGGACATTGTTATAACAAACAGGATTTTCTAAAAAGGTTTCGGCGATATATTTGGCACGTAATGGATCGCCTGGTAATAAAATTTTATCAGCAATTTCGCCTGCTTTGGCTTCAATATGAACACTCATGGAATATCTCCTTTAATTTTTCTAAGGTTTATCAATCAATCGGACTATTCACCGTATAATTATAGTTTAGCTAATGTTTCTTTAACTAAAGATTTGAACGCTACTTTGACGCGTTCGGTGGTTTCAACGACTTCTTCATGATTTAAATTCGCTTGCATCCCCGCAGCAAGATTTGTAATACATGAAATACCCAAGACACGTAAACCACTATGAACAGCAACAATTACTTCTGGAACCGTAGACATCCCTACTGCATCAGCGCCAGCAATTCGAGCAAAGCGCACTTCTGCAGGTGTTTCGTAGGTTGGACCTGAAAATCCCATATAAACGCCTTCTTTAAGATGTAATCCCTTGCTTGCAGCCACTTCTTTAGCGACATTGCGGTAAGATTCATCATAAGCTTTAGACATATCTGGGAAGCGTGGACCCATTTCATCTTCATTTTTACCAATTAATGGATTCGCACCCATAAAATTGATATGGTCAGTAATCAACATTAAATCACCTGGTGTAAAACCTTCATTTACCCCACCACAGGCATTGGTCACCACTAAGGAATGAGCCTTCAAACCAGCCATCACACGTACTGGATAAGTCACGACTTGCATATTGTGTCCTTCATAATAATGGAAACGACCTTGCATCGCCAATACTTTTTTCCCTGCTAAAGTACCATAAACAAGTTGTCCAGCATGCCCAACAACAGTAGAAACTGGGAAATGCGGGATATTTGCATAAGGAATGACGACTTTATCTTCAATTTCTTCGGCTAATTCACCTAATCCTGAACCTAAAATCAAGCCAAATTCGACTTCTTTCACGCCTTGTTCGTGAATATATTGAATTGTTTCTAATAATTTTTCTTGTAAAGTCATTTTCTCACCTCGAATAAGTGTTAATTATTTTAATAAACTTAAAAAGCTCTTGCCGTTTTCAGTAGCAGGTACGCCAAAGTTTTCAGCAATTGTTGCAGCAATATCTGAATAGAAACCTTGAGGAAGGGCGCCTTGTTCTTTCATACTCTTACTAAATGCAAGTAATGGTACATATTCACGGGTATGGTCTGTACCGCTAAAGGTTGGATCATTTCCGTGGTCAGCAGTAATTAATAATAAATCATCTTCACGCATCGCATCAACCAGTTCTGGAATACGCGCATCAAATTCTTCAATGGCATTAGCATAACCTTGTACATCACGACGATGACCGAATAATGCATCAAAATCAACTAAGTTTGTAAAGCTTAAACCATCGAAATCTTTGGCCATCACTTTCAATAATTGATCGACACCATCCATATTACTCTTAGTACGAATCGCTTCAGTAATTCCTTGACCATTGAAAATATCATTAATCTTACCAACAGCAATCACATCTTTACCGGCATCTTTTAATGAATTTAAGACCGTATGACCAAAAGGATTTAACGCATAGTCATGACGATTGCTGGTACGTGTGAAGTTACCTGGTGTACCCACATATGGACGCGCAATAATACGACCAATCATATAAGGTTCATCACGTGTAATTTCACGAACGTACTCACAAATACGATATAATTCTTCTAATGGAATGACTTCTTCGTGAGCAGCAATTTGTAAAACTGGATCAGCTGAAGTATAAACGATTAAATCACCTGTTTCCATTTGATGTTTCCCATAATCATCAATAACTTTAGTACCTGAATACGGCAAATTGCAGACGACTTTACGTCCAGAAAAGGCTTCAATTTTATCTAACAATTCTTGTGGGAAACCATTTGGAAAGACCCGGAAAGGCTTTTTAATATTTAGTCCCATAATTTCCCAGTGACCAGTCATTGTATCTTTACCAACTGAGATTTCTTCAAGCTTGGTGGCATAACCTTGATGATTTTCGACTGCTTTGACTCCTTTTAATGGCGCGATGGTACCTAGTCCTAGATTTTCTAAATGAGGAATTGTAAGTCCAGCTACTTCAGCAATATGCCCTAAAGTATCCGCACCGACATCATTAAATTTTTCCGCATCTGGTGCTTGACCTATCCCTACAGAATCTAAAACAATTAAGTGTACACGTTTGAACATGTTATCCCTGCTTTCTATTCATTTTAAAGCCGCTTTTCGACTCTATTTACTTAATAAAATAAGGAGAACCATCAGCACATATCCGATTGTCCTCCTTAAGTTTATTCAATCTTGGTTGTGCTTACATTGTGATTATAGCAAGCTTTGAACCTCGACAAAAGGACAAATGTCTTCTTGTCATCAGATTATTTAGATTTAATATAGTTGGTACCATTGGCTTTCGGACCAGCCGCTTGACCAAAGAACGCAACCAATACGATAATCGTCAATACATAAGGCGCGATTAACAAGTAAACATCTGGAATCGAAGCAATAAACGGAATCGCCTTACCAGCAATACTTAAGTTTTGTGAGAAGCCAAAGAATAGAGCCGCTCCCATGGCACCAATTGGATTCCATTTACCGAAAATCATCGCTGCCATCGAAATGAAACCTTGACCAGCAATAGTAGTTACCGCGAAACGTCCAGCAATTGATTGGGCGAATAAAGCACCGCCCATACCGCCTAAGAAACCAGAGATTAATACTCCAGCATAACGCATCGCATAAACATTAATCCCTAAAGTATCCGCTGCTTGTGGATGTTCACCTACAGAACGTAGACGTAGACCAAATTTTGTTTTAAATACAACAAACCAAGCAACAAAAGAAATTAAAATTGCAATATAAGCAGTTAATGAGGTTTTTGCAAAGAATAACTTACCAAGTACTGGAATATCCCCTAAAACTGGAAAATGGAAATAACCAAAGAATTCTTGGATACTATCTGTTTGACCTTTATCATATAAATCTTTTACTAAAAAGACTGCTAAAGCTGGGGCCATTAAGTTCATCACCGTACCACTGATAATATGATCAGCGCGGAAGTTGATCGTTGCCACCGCATGTAGTAGTGAAAACAGACAACCTACTAACCCACCGACTAACAAACCAAGCCAAGGGGTTAAATTACCAAATTTAGAAGCATAAGTTAAGTTAAAGACCACTGAACTAAAGGCCCCCATAACCATGATACCTTCCAAACCAACGTTAACAATCCCACTTCGTTCAGAGAAAACGCCACCTAGCGCAGTCAAAATTAACGGAGCTGCATAAATCAATGTTTGCGTGATAATTGTAGCAATTGCATCTAGATTCATTAGATGGTCCCTCCTTCTTGACTTTCTTCATTTGGTTTTGAATCTTTTTCAACTTTTACGGTTGCACTCTTTTTGCCAGTAAATTTAGCCAAAATATAACGAATGACAAAGCTAATACCAACAAAGAAGATGATAATTGCAATATCAATATTCACTAACTCAGATGGAATACCGACAACTTGCATCCCTTGACCACCTAGTTGTAAGACGCTAAATAGTAAAGCAGCAGCAAAGATACCAATAGAGCTACCATTACCAAGAAGTGAGACCGCCATCCCATCAAAACCAATGGCTAAGGAAGCACTTTGAGAAGTAAAGTTTTCAAAGGTACCTAAACCTAAGACAACACCACCCATACCTGCTAAGGCACCGGAAATGACCATTGAAACGATGATTGTACGTTTACTTGACATACCAGCATATTCAGAAGCATATGGGTTCAAACCAACGGCGCGGATTTCATAACCTAAAGTCGTTTTCTTCATAACAAACCAAACTACAATCAAAGCAATGATAGCGAAGAAAATACCTAAGTTTAATCGAGAATTATTCGTTAAATCAGCTAACCAAGGTGTTTGTAAAGAAGCACTCTTATTAATAGCCACTGTCATTCCTTTACTTTGGATGATTTTTGGACTCATCACGTTATTCACAATATGGTTACCGATGTGAAGTAAAATATAGTTCATCATAATGGTTACGATAACTTCACTCGTACCAAAGAAAGCACGTAAAAATCCTGGAATCGCACCAGCAATCGCACCCGCCAATACCCCAGCGATAATTGCAATAGGTAACACCACCAAACGCGGCGCATCAGGCATGGATAAAGCAATCCAAATACTGGTCACCCAACCACATAAGGCTTGTCCAGACAAACCGATATTGAAGAAACCAGCTGTATTAGCAATCGCAAAACCTAAAGCTGTAAAAATTAGCGGTGCTGCCGATACAAAGATTTCACCGATATTACGCGGATTGACTTCACCAGTTAATGGATTTAAGAAGGCTGTTTTAAACATTTGTCCATAACCTTCAATCGGATTAAATCCAAATCCTAACATAATCAAACCACCTAGAACAAAACCTAGGATAACAGCGATAATCGGCACAATGATATTTTGAATTCTTTCTGATTTATTATGCATTTGCCTCACCTACCTCGCTATTTGCTAATTCTTTTCTGGCATCTTCTAATGAATAACCTGCCATCAATAGACCTAATTCTTGTTCATTGGTTTCTTTTGGATCCACTATCCCAACAATTTTACCACCATGAATAACAGCGATTCGGTCAGATACATTTAAAATTTCGTCTAATTCAAAACTAATTAATAAGACGGCTTTCATCTTATCGCGTTGATCAATCAAACGTTTATGGATAAACTCAATTGCCCCAACGTCCAAACCACGCGTAGGGTTCGCAACAATCAATAAATCTGGATCGCGGCTAACTTCACGGGCGATAATCGCTTTTTGTTGGTTCCCACCTGATAAAGCTTTAGCCGGAACGATTTCACTTGCAGCTCGCACGTCAAATTCTTGCATTAAATCACGAGCATGCTCATTGATTTCATTGTAATTTAAAATACCATTTTTACTTAATGGATCCGTAAAGTAAGTTTGTAGTGCGATATTTTCGGCCAAAGTCATGTCCAATACTAAACCATATTTATGGCGGTCTTCAGGAACATGCCCCACACCTTCCAAAGTAATTTTACGTGGGCGTTGGTTGGTAATATCATCACCATTTAATGTCACTTTACCACTTTCGACTTTACGCAAACCAGTTAAAGCCTGAACCAATTCAGATTGTCCATTCCCATCAATTCCGGCAATTCCTAACACTTCACCGGCACGAACTTCAAGCGATAGACCTTTCACTGCTTCTAAGCCACGGTTTTCTTTAACCACCAAATCTTGCACAGACAAGACCACTTCTTGTGGATTTGCATCCTTTTTAGGAGTTTTGAAGGATACCGCACGTCCTACCATCATGTCAGCTAATTGTTGACTGGTTACATCTTTGACATCCACTGTACCGATATATTTACCGCGACGAATAACGGTACAACGGTCGGCAACTGCTTTAATTTCATCCAATTTATGGGTAATTAAAATGATTGACTTTCCTTCTTTAATTAATTCTTTCATAATAATAATAAGTTCTTCAATTTCTTGAGGAGTCAATACTGCAGTTGGTTCGTCAAAAATTAAGACATCGGCACCACGATAAAGTGTTTTTAAAATTTCAACACGTTGTTGCATCCCAACTGAAATATCACGAACATAAGCATCTGGATCGACTTGCAAGCCGTATTGTTCAGAGATTTTTACAATTTCTTCTTTCGCTTTTTTACGATCTAAGACACCCAAATGACTAATTTCGCTACCTAACATAATATTTTCAGTTACGGTAAACGCATCTACTAACATGAAATGCTGGTGAACCATTCCAATTCCTAATTTATTAGCAGTTGTAGGGCTTGTAATCTGTACCACTTCTCCATTTAAGAGAATATCTCCAGAAGTTGGTTGCAAAAGTCCGGCCAACATATTCATCATAGTTGACTTACCCGCACCATTTTCTCCAAGCAAGGCATGAATTTCTCCACGACGTACTTGTAGATTTACTTGATCATTTGCTACAAAGCTACCAAAAATTTTGGTTACATTTCGCATCTCAACGACATTTTCAAATCCTTGAGTCAACTTCCTTCACTTCCTTACTTATAAACATGATGCATCAACATTTTTGTGAAAAATCAATTCTCACAATTAAAGAGATTAACTTAGTCTCCTTAATTGTAACCTTGATAGAAACTGTGACCTTATCGCAATGGATAAGATCACAGAATACTTACTTTTGATTATTTGCTAGGTTTTTCTGGTACTTCTACTTTATTGTCTAAGATATCTTTCTTCGCTGATTCAACTTGTTTCTTAGCTTCATCACTTAAGAAACCATCTGTTAAATCAACCCCACCATCTTTAAGACCGTATACTAAGTGTTTACCACCAGGGAATTTACCATCAGCAGCTTTTTGAGAAATATCGGCAACTGCAGCACCTACACCTTTAAGTGTTGAGCAAAGAGTTAAGTTAGCATCTTTACCATCTTTAGTCTTGAAGGCACCTTCTGCTTGTTGGTCGCTATCTACACCGATAACCCAAACTTGTTTGTCTTTTAATTCTGCTTCAGTTAATTGTTCATCAATTGCTTTAGCTTCTTGGAATACCCCTTGACCAGTACCACCTGAAGCGTGGAAGATAACGTCTGCGCCACCTTCAAAGATTTGAGCAGCAACAGCTTTACCTTTCGCAGGATCTCCGAATGAACCAGCATATTGTACATCAACTGTAATTGTCTTACCTAATTTCTTAGCAGTTTCTTCTACACCTTTCACAAATCCAGCTTCAAAGCGGTCGATAACAACCCCTTCTTCACCACCGATGAAACCTACTTTATTTGTCTTAGTCGTAGCAGCCGCAGCAGCACCAGCTAAGTAAGAAGCTTCATTATCTTTGAATGTAGCAGATACTACATTCTTTTTACCTTCGATGACTGAGTCAATGATACCAAAGTTATAGTCTTTGTTTTGGTCAGCAGCTTTTTCTACTTCAGGTTGTAGTTTGAAACCAATACCGAAAATAGTCTTGAAACCATTTTGCACGGCAGAGTTAAGGTTTGTTGCATAAGCTGATTCGTTGTTTGATTGGAAGTAGTTATAACCACCTACACCTTTTTTCAGACCATTTTCTTTCCCCCAAGCTTGTAATCCTTCCCAAGCTGATTGGTTAAATGAACGGTCATCAACCCCACCAACGTCTGTAACAATTGCTACACTCTTGTTGTCTTTGGCAGCGTCTTTTTTCGCGCCGTCATTTGATTTGTTACCACCACAAGCTGCTAATACTAATGTACTAGTTAAAGCAACTGTAGCTAAACCGAATAATTTTGCTTTTTTCATCTCTGTAAAGCCCCCTAAATTAGATAAGTCTTATATGTTATCAGCCATATGCTGGATAACCGTAATTAATGTACATGTAAATCTTGGTTGGAAAAAGAGTAAGGTAATAATTCTTCCACCGTTGTTTCCTTGATGACACCTTCATCGCCTATTAATGTGACCGGCATATCCGGTGTACAAAATTCTGCCATCACTTGACGACAAGCCCCACAAGGAGAGATTGGTTCAGGTGTATGGCCAGCAATCACCAAATGGCTAAAGTTGCGTTTTCCTTCTGAGACTGCCTTAAAGAATGCAGTTCTTTCGGCACAGTTTGTTAAGCCGTAAGAAGCATTTTCGATATTAATTCCTTGATAAAGTGTGCCATCTTCACAGACAAGACACGCCCCTACTGGAAAGTGAGAATAAGGGACATAGGCTTTATCAAGGGCTTGCGTTGCTAAATCAATCCATTCTTGTTTAGCTTTCATAGATACACCTTCTTAATAGCCAGTTCCTTTTTCACCAGCAATAATTGCCATACTTGCACTTACACCAAGACGTGTAGCCCCAGCATCTAGCATACTTTGCGCTTCTTGTGCTGTATGAATACCGCCAGAAGCTTTGACACCCATATCTGGACCAACTGTTTGGCGCATTAATGCAACGTCTTTTGCTTTTGCCCCACTTGTTGAAAAACCTGTTGAAGTTTTTACGAAATCAGCCCCAGCTTTTTGGGCTAATTGACAAGCTTTGACGATTTCTTCATCAGTAAGTAATGCTGTTTCGATAATCACTTTGACTAAAGCTTTATCTTTGGCTGCATCCACGACCGCTTGAATATCGTTTAAGACAAGTTCTTCATTGCCATCGCGCAAAGCTCCAATATTAATAACCATATCCACTTCATCTGCCCCATTATTGATGGCATCTGTTGTTTCAAAGGCTTTCACTGCCGTAGTATTGGCACCTAAAGGGAAACCAATGACTGTGCAGACTTTTACATCACTATCAGCTAGTTCTTTAGTTGCTAAACTCACCCAAGTTGGGTTAATACATACAGAGCAAAAATGATTTTCTTTTGCTTCTTTAATGATGCGTAATACATCTTCTTTTTTTGTTTCTGCTTTTAAAATTGTATGATCGATATATTGATTAAATGACATGATAGACTCCTATTCTGTAATAATTCCATGGATTAATGGTGGTTCCTGACCTGATGGACCAATTTCAATGTTTTGATACAACAACGCCACCACATCTTGAATTTCTTCTGCTGGTTGGTTCGCATAAATCGTTAGGACACTTTCACCTTCTTGAATGGCCTCACCGACTTTTTTACGTAATTTCAATCCAACCGCAAAGTCGATTGTATCTTCTTTCGTTTTGCGACCAGCACCTAGCATCATAGCTGCAATTCCTAACTCATTGGCAACTAATTTAGTAATCACACCACTTTGTTTGGCTGGTAGTTCAATTTCATATTTAGCCGTCAATAGTTTTTCTGGGTGATCAATAACACTCACATCGCCACCTTGATTGGCAACCATTTCTTTAAACTTAGCAAAAGCTTTACCTGAATGTAGCGCTTCTTCCAACATTTCCCGTGCTTGTTCCAAAGTATCAGCTTTTTTCGCTAATACAACCATTTGACTTCCTAAAACATAGCACATTTCTTCTAAGTCTTTCGGTCCTTTACCTTGGAGTGTTTCAATGGCTTCGACTACTTCTAAGCTATTACCGATTGCTTCTCCCAGAGGTTGTGACATATCAGAAATCACCGCCATCGTTTGACGATTTGCTAGTTTTCCAATTTGAACCATGGTAGAAGCTAGGCGTTTGGCATCTTCTATATTTTTCATAAAAGCGCCGTCTCCAGTCGTGACATCTAAAACAATCGCATCGGCTCCAGCAGCAATCTTCTTACTCATAATCGAGCTAGCAATCAACGGAATAGAATCAACTGTGGCTGTCACATCGCGTAAAGCATATAACTTCTTATCAGCCGGGGCTAAATTCCCAGACTGACCGATAACTGCTACTTTACTCTCATTGACTAGTTCCACAAATTTTTCTTCACTTAATTCGATTTGAAAACCTGGAATGGCTTCCAATTTATCAAGCGTGCCTCCAGTATAGCCTAAACCACGACCAGACATCTTAGCGACAGGCACACCGACACTGGCTACTAAAGGCGCCAATACTAAAGTGGTGGTATCACCCACACCTCCTGTAGAATGCTTGTCTACTTTAATGCCTTCGATATTCTCTAGATTCACGACATCTCCAGAATTTGCCATTGCCAAGGTTAGATTAGTAATCTCTTGGTCGGTCATATCCTGGTAAAAAATCGCCATTGTCAATGCACTCATCTGATAGTCTGGAATTTCACCGTTTGTATAACCAGTGACAATCCACTCAATCTCTTCTTTTGATAAAGATTGGCCATCACGCTTTTTGGCGATTAAATCAACCATTCGCATAAATTCTCCGCCCTTTCACAATACTTTATTATACATCAAAAAGAACAAGGCTTCATCCACCTGAGTAAAACAGTTTACGTATTTTAACAAAACTATGAAAGCCTTTGCAAACTTAATATAGCTCACTTTTATTCTTTTGTCAACGGACGGACGCTCTCACGAATTATTAATTTAGTATTAAAAACTTTATTAGGAATTTCATTATTTGGATATTCAATCGCATCGACTAAAAATTTTGCCGCGGTATATCCAATTTCGAAAATAGGTTGAGCAATAGTCGTTAACGGCGGTACCATAGATTCCGTCAAACTCAAGCCATCAAATCCAACTACAGAAATATCTGTTGGCACTTTTTTTCCAAGCTCAAATAACGCTTGATAACATCCCATCGCCATCGCATCGTTCGCACAAAAAATAGCCGTAATACTGTCATCTTGAGCAAGCAATTGTTTCGTAGCTAAATAGCCGCCGCGCACAGTTAATTCGCCACTCACAATCTGGTTCTTATTGTAAGGTATATTTAAATCTTTCAGTGCACCCTTGTAGCCATTCAGACGTTCTTCCAATTGATAATAGCCTGTTTGTTCTTGTAACATTCCAATTTTTCGATGACCTTGTTGTGCTAAATATATAATTGTCTGATAACAAGCTTCATATTCTTTAATAATAATCCGCCCACGATCACGCTGGTTAATACCGCGATCAATCAAAATCAACGGCATTTGATCTCGGTAACGATTGTTTTTTCGAAGTTCTTCAGGAATTAAATTTGGCGTTGCTAATAACACACCATCTACTGAACGATGTGCTAACTCGTCCAAAAATTTAATTTCTTTTTCTGGATCTTGCTGACTATGGCACAATACCAACATATATCCTAAAGGGTCTAAATAACTTTCCGCCCCTTCAACAATTTTGGTAAAAAAGAGGTCAGTCACTTCAGGCACAATCATCCCAATTGTTTTTGAATGACGGTTGATTAAATTGGAAGCAAAAAAATCTGGTTTGTATTGATATTCATTAACAATATCTAGTACACGCTTTCTAGTTTCCTCACTAAAACGACTTCCTTTATTATTTAATATTTGCGAAACAGTTGTAATTGATACTCCTGCCATTTCAGCAATTTGTCGAATGGTCAGCTTCATCCCCATTCCTCCTATCAATAAAATTGTAGCAAAAAGAACAAAAATTTCCCATAAATCTTTTATAGTATTTTTAACTAAAATGAGAAATATTCGGTTTTTCTCTGAGAATGTTCGTGTTTTTATGTGCTTTTTATGAGAAAACGTTCTATTTCTCACTAAAATTTTAAACGCTTACATTTGTAACTGCTAACAATGACCCTTTTGGTATCATTATTAGCTCGAAAAAAAACATTTAGATTATTTCATGCTTTGGATAATGTAATAACCCTTATCCTTCTTTAAAATTTCTGCATTTCCAAAAACTTCTTGCATTTTCTTTTGGGCACTCGGCGCTCCTTGCTTTTTCTGAATGACAACGGTCAAAGTTCCTCCGGGCACTAGCAAGTCATAACTATCCGATAAAATTGTGTGCACCACTTTTTTTCCTGCACGAATAGGTGGATTACTAATAATTGCCGCATATTGCTTTTGATGGACATTTTCATAGATATTTGATAAATGAATATCTACATTCTCTATTTGGTTTTGAGATGCATTTTTTTGTGCTAATGCCAAAGCTCGTTCATTGACATCTACCATTTCGACTTCTCGTTGCCAGGCATAAGCTAAAGATAAGCCAATTGGACCATAACCACAACCCACGTCTAATAGCGGTCCTGCGGGTAAATTTTCGGCACTAAATGTATCGATTAACACCCGTGAACCGTAGTCAATCGTAGCTTTGGAAAACACACCACTATCCGTCGTAAACTTAAATTGCTTTCCTTTTAATGTAAAAGTGAAGTTTTGAAATTCATGTTCTAGATTTGTGTTATTACTATAATAATGATTCATTCATCTATTCCTATCCGTTTGATTTATTCGTGAAGCTGTGAATCCACTCGTAGCTACCCGAGTTGCTTCACAACCTTTTCTACGGTGTTCAGCGACTAGCGACTTCGGCGTATAAGCCACCACGTCTAGGAAAGTCTTTACTTCTCCAACTTTCCCGACGTGTTGGAAAACTTATCCGCTCGTCGCTACCCGAGTTGCTTCACAACCTTTTCCTCTTTTATCATACTAGACTTTGGCGTAAAATACAAAATTTTCCGAAGGTTAGATATGATTATTTCTTTTCATATATTATAAGGAATTTTCATATCATCTTGGCTGCTTTTATGGTAAACTGAAGGCTGTAATCTTATTTGAATCGAGGTTATTCAATGGAAAATTTATCCAACTATTATCAAGTTCCTCGTGAACAATGGCAAGGTTTTTATACCAATGGCAAAATGACCTTGACCCAAAGCGAATTAGATAATATCAAAAGTTTAAACGATCGAATTTCAATGCAGGATGTAGAAGATGTCTATATTCCACTTTGTCATTTAATTCAATTATATATGCAAGCAGCCGAGTCCATCACCTTAACCAAGGGCTTATTTTTACATCGCTATGTGAAAACGCCACCTTTTATTATTGGAATTGCCGGAAGTGTGGCTGTTGGTAAAAGTACTACTGCAAGATTACTTCAGCATTTATTAAGCAAACTATTTCCGAGAAAAAGCGTCCAATTGATTACGACTGATGGCTTCTTACATCCAAATAAAGTTTTAATTGAAAAAGGGATTCTTAATCGCAAAGGCTTCCCTGAAAGTTATGATATGGTCCGTTTACTTGACTTTTTAAATCGGGTCAAATCCGGTGAGAAAAATATCAAAATTCCAACCTATTCCCATGAAGTATATGATGTATTGGAAAATGAATATCAAACCATTCACCAACCAGATATCCTAATCGTTGAAGGTATTAACACATTGCAATTACCGGCGAATCAACAAATTTATGTGAGCGATTTCTTTGATTTCTCCATTTATGTAGATGCGCATCCGAAATTAATCGAAAAATGGTATCTTGAACGTTTTGAATCTTTACTTGATTCAGCTTTCCAAAAACCCAATAACTATTACTATAAGTTTGCTATCGGGGATCGTAAAGAAGCCTTGGATACCGCCCAGCATATTTGGGAAACGGTCAATTTAAAGAACCTCAAAGAATATATTTTACCAACCAAAAACCGTGCTGATATTATTTTGCACAAAACCGATAATCACGAAATCGATCAACTCTATTTGAAGAAATACTAGCAGACCGACATTTCTTACTATTTGAAGTAAATTTTTGATGAGAATTCTAGGAAATTTTCAGAAATACTTGTAAAATCTAGTCAAAGCGATTAATATTAGTACTTAATAGAAAGCTTTTGAACAAAAAGGCCGGATATTAAATCAATAGAATAAGGGGTATATGATTTTGAAGAATGTTGACAATTTGCCAAACGTTGAAAAAATTATTGTACTAGACTATGGTAGCCAGTACAATCAATTAATTACACGTCGTATTCGTGAATTTGGCGTCTTTTCTGAATTGCTAAGTCACAAAATCACTGCTGAAGAAGTCAAAGCCATCAATCCTAAAGGTATTATTCTTTCAGGTGGACCAAACAGCGTGTATGATGACTCCGCTTTTGGTATTGACGAAGAGATTTTCAACTTAGGAATTCCAGTCTTAGGTATTTGCTACGGGATGCAACTAATTACACATAAATTAGGTGGTAAAGTTGAACCTGCTGTAAACAAAGAGTACGGAAAAGCTGAATTAGAAGTCACTACAAAAGAAGCACAACTATTTGCTAGCACACCAGAAAAACAAGTTGTCTGGATGAGTCATGGGGATTTAGTGACCCAAGCACCTGAAGGATTTGAAGTCGTTGCTACAAGTAAAGACTGCCCAATTGCTTCTATCCAAAATGCACAACGTAAAATGTATGGGGTACAATTCCACCCAGAAGTTCGTCACTCAGAATACGGTAATGATTTGCTAAAACACTTTGCTTTAGAAATCTGTGGATGTAAAGGCGATTGGAGCATGGAAAACTTCATTGATATGCAAATTGCCAATATTAGAAAACAAGTCGGCGATAAAAAAGTCCTACTAGGTTTATCTGGTGGTGTGGACTCAAGTGTCGTTGGGGTGTTACTACAAAAAGCAATCGGTGATCAGTTAACCTGTATCTTTGTTGATCATGGCCTATTACGTAAAAATGAAGCGGACCAAGTCATGGAAAGTCTTGGTGGCAAATTTGGCTTGAACATCATTAAAGTAGATGCCAAAGATCGCTTCTTAAATAAATTAGCTGGCGTGAGTGATCCTGAGCAAAAACGTAAAATTATCGGGAATGAATTTGTTTATGTGTTTGATGATGAAGCCGCAAAACTTGCTGGTGAACAAGGAATTTCTTTCTTAGCACAAGGCACCCTTTATACCGACGTCATCGAATCAGGAACCGAAACCGCCCAAACAATCAAGTCACACCACAATGTAGGTGGACTACCTGAAGATATGCAATTTGAATTAATCGAACCATTAAACACTTTATTCAAAGATGAAGTGCGCGCATTAGGTACACAGCTTGGTATGCCAGATAGTATCGTTTGGCGTCAACCATTCCCAGGCCCAGGTCTAGGAATCCGTGTCCTTGGCGAAATCACAGAAGAAAAATTAGAAATCGTCCGCGAATCTGATGCTATCTTACGTGAAGAAATTGCTGCAGCTGGTCTTGACCGTGATATTTGGCAATACTTCACAGTTCTACCAGGCATCCGTTCAGTCGGTGTCATGGGTGATGGCCGTACTTACGATTACACAGTGGGTATCCGCGCGGTAACTTCAATCGATGGAATGACTGCTGACTTTGCCCGTATTCCATGGGATGTTTTACAAAAAATCTCTGTCCGAATCGTTAATGAAGTCGCTCATGTCAACCGCATCGTGTATGATATTACTTCTAAACCACCTGCAACTGTTGAATGGGAATAAGAGAAAAGAGCTTAGAATCCTTTATTTATAAGGGTTCTAGGCTCTTT
>NZ_JAKUDS010000004.1 GCF_023221775.1 Enterococcus cecorum
AAGAGGTAAAGGCTAGACAAGATTTGTCTAGTCTTTTTTTACAATGAAATACTCATTGAGATTGAGCCGAGAAAAGTGGGAGATGTCTAGCCTAATTATTGTATAAAAAGTCCTCAGTTACTTAGTAATTGCTACTAAGTAACTGAGGCTAAATTTGTATCAATTATGCATCTTCTAAAACGAGATAAGTCATTGATAACGGTCCGTGTACCCCGACTACTAAAATCATTTCGATATCCCCAGAGTTTGAAGGACCAGAGATGAAGCTTAAGTTAGAACCAATTTTTTCGCCACGTAGGACTTTTTCATTGTAATCAGCTGTTGCTTGTGTAATACGTGGGACGATTTGGCTCTTTGGTACAATAGCAATAAAATGTTGTGGTAAAAATTGCAAAGTACGACCATGTCCAGCGTTCGTTTCAAATACGACGGTTGCTGATTCGGCTAAAAGATATTCTGCAAAAGCAATACCAACATTGGCTTGATTGGCTGCATTTAGGTTTTCTTCTCTAAATTCAGCCCCTTTTTTCCAAGTGTAAGTATTTGGATGATTTGCTAAATCGGTTAATTGATATTCTGCAAAGCGACTGTCATCAGGAATAATATAGTTTCCTTGCCCTTTTTCTTCAAGGATGTTTTGAATGGTTGTAGCCAAATCTTCTTTACGAATTACTTTAAAATCTGTGTAGATAGCGTCAGATTGTTCTTTGGCTACTTCTAGTAATTCATCTTGACTTAGTCCTTGTAGCTTTTGTAAATTGATTTTATTTTCAGGTTGGAAGGGTTCTTCAGCTAGACTGTGACGTTGATAATTCAATTTGCCAGCTAGTTTATTTAAGAAAGCTTCTTGTTTTTGTGCAGCATCTGAAAACATTTATTTTCCTCCTTTTTCGGCTTTGTGACGTTTGAACCATTCTCTAAAGCCGTCTTTTGCTTTTGGTGGACGAGGTAAATCACGATAATCGGTCCAGTTCTTAGCAATCGCAGGAGCTTTGGTTAAGTAGCCGCCGTGATTATATAGATTTTCAACAGCCGGTTCTTTTTGAGTGGCCATCATTGCTGAGCCGGCATGGTCGACTTTTTCAACAAATTTGAACACTGGAGCTGAACCAGTAACATTAGCTGCCATCTTCATACCGAATTGTTCCATCTTACTTGTGCGTTTCAATTCATCAGCCATAACGGTGCGATGCGCGATGAGTAAGTTGTGTAAAGGAATTTTGACTGGGCAAGTTTCTGTACATGCACCACATAAACTTGAAGCATAAGGTAAATCACCAAATTCTTCATAACCACCTAAAATTGGTGAAAGGACAGCCCCCATTGGACCAGGATAAATTGAACCATAGCCATGACCACCAATGTGACGATAAACTGGACAAACATTTAAACAAGCACCGCATCGAATACATTGTAGCATCTCTTGGAATTGCGTACCTAAGGCATTTGAGCGGTTATCATCGACAATAATTACATAGAAATCTTCAGGCCCGTCTGATTCTTCATCGGCTTTTTTTCCAGCAAAGGTGACGTAACTAGTTAATTTTTGACCCACGGCGCTACGACAAAGTAAACTATCTAATACTTCGGCTTCCTTCATACTTGGCACGATTCTTTCCATCCCCATCAATACGATTTGGGTTTTAGGAATCGCAATGACTAAGTCGGCATTTCCTTCATTGGTTACTAAATTAATCATACCGTTATTGGCAATGGCAAAGTTACAACCAGTAATGCCAATATCAGCGGATAAGAAATGTTCACGTAACACTTTACGCGCAAATTTCGCCATTTCTTCCGGTTCGCTACTGCCTTCATAACCTAGATTTTCAAAGATTTTTTGAATTTGATAGCGGTCTTTGTGGATGTTAGGGAAGACGATATGTGAAGGTTCATCCCAATTATCCATTTGTAAAATAAATTCCGCTAAGTCAGATTCGATAACTTCTAGCCCCATTTCGACAAACATTGGATCAAGCCCGACTTCGGTTGTAACCATTGATTTGGATTTGACGATTTTTTTAGCATTTTTAGCAAGGGTAATTTCTTTCACATATTCTCTTGCTTCTTCTTCGGTTTGTGCAAATAATACATGTCCACCTTGTTTTTGGACATTTTCCGCAAACATTTCAAGGTAGTCAGGTAAATGGTTTAAGGTATGTTGACGAATTTCTTGGCCTAATTTACGCCATTCTTCCCAGTCCCCCATATCGGCACGAGAAGCTTCACGTTTAATCCATTGACTATCTTGTGCTTTTTTTAGTGCTGCTTGCATTTGTGTATCATTTAAACTTTTTTCACAACGTTCTTCAAAAGTTAACGTACTAGTTTTTAATCCCATATTTTCACCACCAAACTTGCTTAGACTCTTGCCAATTGAGGGACGCGACTTTCATCGACATCATGGTTTAGAACCTCAGCAATATGCATAATTTTAATTTTTTTACCTTCGCGATTAAATTTACCACCGATGTTCATCAAACAAGCCATATCCGCACTGATTAAGACTTCTGCACCAGTTGAAATGACATCGTTCATCTTTTCAGTAACCATGGCATTTGAAATTAACGGTTCTTTAACAGAGAAAGTTCCACCAAAACCACAGCAGTTTTCGATATGTGGTAACTCAACATATTCTAAGCCTTTGACGTATTTCATCATGATAAAAGGGGTTTGTTTTTCTTTTAAAATTCGTGACATATGGCAAGAACGATGGTAGGTCGCCCGTGCATTTAAAGTTGCCCCTACATCAGTTAATCCTAATTCATAATGTAAGAATTGGGTAAATTCAAAGGTACGTTTGCTCAAATCTTCGGCTAATGCGCGATATTGAGGGTCATCTTTGAATAATTCTGCATATTCTTTAAAGGTCGCTGTACAACTACCGGCTGCACCGACAATATATTCTGCATCTTTAAAGGCTTCGATTTGATTGATTAAAACCTTACGAGAATCTTTGCGATAACCACTATTTAAGGTTGGTTGTCCGCAGCAGACTTGACTTTCAGGGAGTAAAACTTCTACTCCGAAACGTTCTAAAACTTCCGTCATTGCGATAGGGACGTTTGGAAATAGCGCGTCCACAACACAACTAGTAAATAAACTTGCTTTCATGTTTCACACTCTTTTCAAAATAGAATCATTCTAATAATAACAACAATTACATATCTATTTTACGCCTGTTTTTAGAATTATTCAAAAGCAAATCATAAAATTTACCATAGAAAAACATTATGAAAAAAAGAATAACGATTTTAAGTGTAAATATATGGTTGATAATAAGTATTTTTGAATGGAAAATATCATTAAACTGAAAGAAGAAATTACTTTCATTCATTTTCTATAAATATATTTAAATTTATATTAGATATTAAAAGAATATTTGGCAGAAATCTTGCTAAATTATTATAATAAAAAGAAAAATAGAAAGAGGGATTGGTAGATATGAAAAAATGGACAGCACTTCTCTTTTTAGGTGTATTATCGTTTTTTATTGGTTTTCTTTTGATTCATTGGATTGCTTATCCAGTCTTAAATAGCTATCCACATTTAGCTTCGGCGATGGCTCGTTTTGCTTATACAAAGGAATTTTTAGTTGGGTTTGTGACGCTGAGTATGTGGTTGTTTTTTGTACAGATGATTTTCCAGAAATTTACAGTTATTTATACGTATCTTTTTTATAGTGTGTACCTATTCTTATTATTTATCGTTTTGTTTGCTAAAGCGCGTAATTATCACTCTTATAGTTTTGAGCTGTTTGATTTTGCTGTGCGTAATAAACGGATCTTACTAGAGGCTGCGTTAAATGTTATCTACTTTATTCCGCTTGGGATATTATTTAGTTTTAAATCTCGTTTCTGGGAATTTTGTCTCATTAGTGTTCTTTTCATTTGTGGCGTGGAGACGATTCAATATGTTTTTTACATAGGGACTTTTGCAGTGAGTGATATTATGTTAAACTTGATTGGTTGCTTGATTGGCCGTGGTTTAAAGGTAAGCTTCTCTATTTTACAGAAAAAAATAGTATCAGATTGATAAAATAGGGAATGCAAAAGGTCGATGGCAAAAAATCAGATAGAAAATGTGAGAAATAATGAAAAAAGAAGTTAGTTTAATCGCAGTGTTGCTTGGCTCTTTTTTTACGAGCTTTGGTATGAGTTTTATCTGGCCTCTAACCAGTGTTTATTTGCATGATAATTTGCATATTTCCTTAACTTTGGTTGGTTTAGTCTTATTTTTTAATTCTTTAGCTAGTGTAATTGGTAATGTAGTCGGAGGATTAGGATTTGATCGACGGAATCCCTATTATTTAATGCTAGCTGGTGGAATCGTCATGACAATCACGTTAATCATCTTAACACTATTTCATCAGGCTATTCCTTTTGCTATTTGCTTATTTTTCTTAGGGTTGGCGGCTGGTTGGAATGGGACCTTAGTCAGTGCATTAGGAGCCACTTTAAAGCGCTATGATGGTCGTTATGTTTTTAATATGATTTATTTTATCCAAAACTTTGGAATTGTCATTGGCTCTTCTGTGGTGGGCTTTTTATACGATTGGGATTTACATTTGCCGTTTTTAGTGTCTACTATTATAAGTTTGGGCTTTTTGGCTGTTGTATTGATTGGTTACCATCCATTGAAGGTAAGAAGAAAGGCAACCAATGCCAAAGCAAAACAAAAAGTGAAGATAAAGCTGCCAAAGATGAATCACTATTTAATGACTACACTCTTGTTAATGTTATTAATCACTTGGACCATGTATCAACAATGGGGAAGTAATGTGTCTGTTTACATGACCAGTCTAGGGATTCCTTTTCGATATTATAGTGTTTTATGGACAGTCAATGCGGGGTTAATTTTATTGATTCAATTTTTCATTGTACGTTATGGGCAATATATTAAAAATCATTTTATGCCAATTTATATTGGTATTTTGATGTTTGCTTTCTCTTTTGTGGTGTTAAGTGTTGCGAAACAATATTATTTATTCGTTACGGCGATGGTTTTGCTGACAATCGGTGAAGCGTTGGCCTTTCCACAAGTGCCGGTGATTGTCAATCGTATCACACCAGAAGGAGTAAAGGGAAAGTATTTAGGTCTTGTGAATTCGTTTGGGAGTGCAGGTCGGGCCATTTCCCCTTTATTTGGTGGTTTGATGATTGAAACCTTTAGCTACCGAACTTTATTTATCGTAGCTGTCTTTTTCAATTTAGCGATTTTATTGGTCGTTTGGTTTGAAAGACAAAAGACACAAGAAGGCCTCCATTATTACTAAGAGGAATATTGAAAGTCATCCAAGAAAATCTCTGAAAATTTCTGCTAAGTTCTTGACTTTTTGAAAGATATCACGTATTGTAAAAGCTGATATAGAAAAAGTCAGCGAAAGAAAAGAGTAGATATCATGTTCGACTTTCAAGAGAGAGCTACCTAGGCTGAAAGTAGCTTAAGCAAATGATATTGAAGAACAGTCTGGAGATGAGTAGTGAAAAGCTATTCCGTGTACGAGCGTTAATCGTTTGAAGGGTGTAAAGTTTTGATTTTACACTGAAATTAGGTGGCACCACGATGATTCGTCCTTGTAGCAATATCGCTTCAAGGGCTTTTTTATTTGTTTAATAAATGCTAAAGATAATAAGGAGGAAATTATGGCTTACCAACGTCCAAAAGGTACCAATGATATCTTGCCAGGTGAATCAGAAAAATGGCAAACAATTGAACAAACTGCAAGAAAATTATTTGATCAATACCAATTCCACGAAATTCGTACCCCAATTTTTGAACATATTGAAGTGATTTCAAGAAGTGTAGGGGATACAACGGATATCGTAACCAAAGAAATGTATGACTTCCACGATAAAGGGGATCGACATATTACTTTACGACCAGAAGGCACTGCGCCGATTGTTCGTTCTTTTGTGGAAAATAAATTATTTGGTCCAGAACATCAAAAACCTTACAAAGTTTATTATATGGGGCCAATGTTTCGTTATGAACGTCCACAAAAAGGTCGTTTACGTCAATTCCATCAGATTGGTGTAGAGGTCTTTGGTTCGGATAATCCAGCCACAGATGTCGAAACGATGGCGATGGCTTTACAATTTTTCCGTGAATTAGGGATTAATGATTTACGCTTAGTGATTAATTCATTAGGGGATCAAGAAACACGCACGGCATATCGACAAGCGTTAATTGATTATCTAACGCCATTTAAAGAGCAATTAAGTGCTGATTCCAATCGTCGTTTATTAGAAAATCCATTGCGTGTGCTAGATAGTAAGGATGAAAAAGATAAAGCAGTGGTTGCCGGAGCTCCCTCTATTTTAGATTATTTATCTGAAACAGCGCAAAAACACTTTGAAGCTGTGACGAAGATGCTAGATGCTCTAAACATTGCTTATGAAATTGATAGCAACATGGTTCGTGGCTTGGATTATTACACGCATACTATTTTTGAAATTATGAGTGATGATCCAAAAATGGGTGCCCAATCCACTATTTGTGCTGGGGGACGTTACAATCAATTGGTCGCTGAACTAGGTGGTCCTGAAACAGCTGGATTTGGTTTTGCGATGGGATTTGAACGTTTATTAATGATTTTAGAAGCACAAGGTATTACACTAGCTGCTCAGAAACCATTAAATGCTTATGTGGTTTCATTAGGGGAAGCGACAAATATTGAAGCCTTACAAATCGTTCAAAGTATTCGTCAAGCAGGCTTTAGTGCTGAGCGCGATGTGATGAATCGTAAAGCAAAGGCACAATTTAAGACGGCTGATAAATTAAATGCCCAATTAGTATTAACAATCGGCGAAACTGAATTAGCAAATGGCGTAGTTAACGTGAAAAACTTAGCCACTCGTGTAGAAAAAGCTTATCCACTGACTCAAATTCAAACACAATTTGAAACAGTTTATCAAGAAATGATGCAAACAGAAAAGGAGTAAAGAATAATGGCAACAAGAACATTATATTGTGGTCAAGTCTCAAATGAAACAATTGGCCAAACAGTAACATTAAAAGGTTGGGTACAAAAACGTCGTGACTTAGGAGGCGTTATCTTTATCGATTTACGTGATAGAGAAGGGTTTGTCCAAGTCGTATTCAACCCAGAAGTCTCTAAAGAAGCATGGGCAATTGCAGATAAATGCCGTAGCGAATATGTCATTGAAGTAACGGGTGAAGTCATTGCTCGTGCGCCAGAAGCAGTGAATCCAAAAATTGTCACAGGTGGCGTCGAAGTGATGATTTCAGATATTACGATTTTAAACAAAGCCAAAACACCACCATTCCCAATTGAGGATGACCAACAAACAAGCGATGAAGTACGCATGCGTTATCGCTACTTAGATTTACGTCGTCCAAAAATGACACAAAACATTATTTTGCGAAACCAAGTAACCCGTGCGATTCGTACTTACTTAGATAGCAATGATTTTCTTGATATTGAAACGCCTTATCTTGGCAAATCAACGCCAGAAGGTGCCCGTGACTATCTAGTACCATCTCGCGTACATCCAGGTCATTTTTATGCTTTACCACAATCACCACAAATCTTTAAACAATTATTGATGAATGCTGGGTTTGACCGTTACTACCAAATCGTTCGCTGTTTCCGTGATGAAGACTTACGTGGAGACCGTCAACCAGAATTTACCCAAGTGGATATGGAAACTTCATTCTTAAGTGCAGAAGAAATCCAAACCCTAACAGAAGGCATGATTGCTAAAGTGATGAAAGATGTCAAGGGCATGGATGTGACATTACCATTCCCACGTATGACTTATGATGAAGCAATGAATCGTTATGGTAGC
The DNA here is from genome assembly GCF_023221775.1 of Enterococcus cecorum. Taxonomy (GTDB): domain Bacteria; phylum Bacillota; class Bacilli; order Lactobacillales; family Enterococcaceae; genus Enterococcus_E; species Enterococcus_E cecorum_A. Next base: position 7,812 of record NZ_JAKUDS010000004.1, read on the forward strand.
GATAAGCCAGATACACGTTTTGACATGGAATTAGTAGATATTTCTGAAGTGGTCAAAGATATTGATTTCAAAGTATTCCAAATGGCTTTACAAAATGGTGGGGTAGTCAAAGCGTTAAATGCCAAAGGAGCAGCTGATAAATATTCACGTAAAGACATGGATAACCTAGGCCAATTTGCCGGTCAATATGGGGCAAAAGGTTTGGCATGGTTAAAAGTTGAAGCAGATGGTTTGAAAGGGCCAATTGCGAAGTTCTTAGGCGATGCAACTGAAAAAATCGTTGCTGCAACCAATGCTGAAGTAGGCGACTTATTAATGTTTGGTGCGGATAGCTTTGATGTCGTATGTGCTTCATTAGGGGCTGTTCGTTTGAAATTAGGAAAAGAATTAGGATTAATTGATGAATCTAAATTTAACTTCCTATGGGTGGTTGACTGGCCACAATTTGAATACGATAAAGAAGAAGGTCGCTATGTTTCTGCGCACCATCCATTCACTTTACCAAGAGAAAGCGATATTCCATTATTAGCAACCGATCCATCTAAAGTCCATGCTCAAGCTTATGATATCGTCTTAAATGGTTATGAATTAGGTGGCGGCTCATTACGTATCTATCAAAAAGAAGTTCAAGAGCAAATGTTTGAAGCATTAGGATTCTCTCGTCGTGAAATGCAAGAACAATTTGGCTTCCTATTAGATGCGCTTGACTATGGTTTCCCTCCACATGGCGGAATTGCTTTAGGGTTAGATCGCTTTGTCATGTTGTTAGCTGGTGAAGACAATATCCGTGAAGTTATCGCCTTTCCGAAAAATGGTCGTGCAGTGGATCCTATGTCTCAAGCACCAAGTACTGTTTCTCCATTACAATTATTCGAGTTAAACATCGATGTAACCAGTGTAGAAGAAGACTAGGCTTGCCTAATAAAATTTAAATATTCCTAAAAGTCATCTATGAAAATTAAGAAATTTTTCATAAATGGCTTTTTTTCTTAGGTAAGGAGTATAATGTGCTTGAATAAGTAAAAAGTGAGAAGGTTATCATGGCACAGAAATTTTTTAATCTATTTCCGCATGCAGATTATGCACAGAAATTCTCGTTTGCAATCGTTTATGCATTGTTAGCGGCGATTTCGATTAATTGTTTTTATCAACCAGGGCAGATTTATTCTAGTGGGATTACTGGTGTTGCGCAAATTATTACTACCTTATCCAGTCATTATTTGCCAGTGACTATCCCGGTTTCATTAGGATTATTATTACTAAATGTCCCTTTATTTTTATTAGGTTGGTTTAAAATTGGTCATAAATTTACCATTTTTACAGGGATTACGGTTGTATTAACGTCTCTTTTTACCCAATTATTACCAGAAGAAGTCCTTTCCAAAGATCCTATTATTTGCGCGATTTTCGGTGGTGCAGTGATGGGAGCTGGAATTGGCTATGCACTAAGAAATGGTTTATCTTCTGGTGGACTAGACTTTATTAGTATTGCACTACGTAAAAAAACAGGAAAATCAGTCGGTTCGATTTCGATCTTTTTTAATATTTGTATTATGTTTGTTGCCGGAATCTTGTTTGGTTGGGCCTATGCCTTTTATTCTGCTTTAGCTATTTTTGTATGTGGCAAAGTGACAGATGCAGTGTTTACCAAACAAAAGAAAATGCAAGTAACAATTATTACTCGTTTTCCAAATGAAGTCATTGAGCACATCCAAGAAAAGATGCGCCGTGGTATCACGATTATCCATGAAGCAGAGGGCGCTTATCGTCATGAGAAACAAACCGTCTTGATTACGGTTGTGACTCGCTATGAGCTACCTATGTTGAGAGCGGCGATGAAAGAATCAGATCCGCACGCCTTTGTGAGTATTGCGGAAAATGTTCAAATTCTTGGACGCTTTTATGAAGAAAAATTATAGTTTAAAAGGCAGTAGCTCAAATCTGGGTGCTGTCTTTTTTTGCTACTTTTAGACAAAACTATCTCTGTGTCATAATTTTCTATGAGAAATATGAAAGAGTGGAAAAATACATTGAATTGGCATTAATTTTTTCTTTATTCTGTTGATTTTTCAATGCATTTTTTTTCAATTTATGGCATTATATTTAGGTAGGGAAAAGATAAATATTGAATATGATATTATGAATTGAGAAGGTTTAACATGAATTTAAAACATAGATATATTACAGGTTTTGATGGGATTCGTACTATCGCTGTAATTGGAGTTATTTTCTACCATTTATTTCCTAATATAGTCAAGGGTGGCTACTTAGGAGTTCCAGTATTTTTTGTTATCTCAGGTTATTTAATTGTTGATTTACTTAGACAAGAATGGGATGTGACACATAAGATTGATCTAAAATCATTCTACTTTAGACGAATGAAGCGGCTATACCCTGCTTTGATTGGGGTATTAGTGCTATCTGCTAGTTATATTACCCTTTTTCAACGTAATTTACTGAATAATTTACGCGGTGTAGTTGTAAGTAGTTTGTTATATTTTAACAATTACTGGCAGATTGAAAACCAATTATCTTACTTTGATCGTTTTCATAATCCCAATCCATTTACGCATTTATGGTCATTATCGGTTGAAGGTCAGAATTATTTAATATTACCTTTGATTTTTCTACTATTCTATCAGGTGATTCGAAAAAAACGAAATCTAGCCACATTCTTTTTACTAGGATCTATTTTATCTGCAATTTGGATGGCCATTTGCTTTAAACCAGGGATTGATCCAACAGCCGTTTATGATAGTACTTTTACTAGATTGAGTTCTATCTGGTTGGGGGCGAGCTTAGCAATTGTTTGGCCTAGTAATCGGTTGAAAACGCAAATATCCGTACAGGCTAAAAAAACATTAGATATTGCAGGAGTCATTGCTTTGCTGGGCATTATGATCAGCTTTTTAACCTTGAGTGCCCAATCAAGTTTCCTATACTATGGTGGAATGTATTTAGTAAGTATTTTAAGTGCTGTGTTAGTTGCAGCCACTGCTCATCCGGGGGCTGATTTTAATCGCTTTTTGACGAATCCAGTATTTGATTATATCGGTAAACGAAGCTATGGTATCTATCTGTATCAATTTCCAGTGATGATATTTTATGAAAGTGTAGTCAAGAATATTAATCATTATTTGTGGTTGCATACCATTGCCGAAGTGGCGCTTATTTTAGTAGTGAGTGAATTATCGTATCGCTTGATTGAAGTTCCTTGTCGTCGCTACGATTATAGTCAATTAAAGACACAAGTGACAGAGTGGTTCCGTCTACCAGCAGTCTCTAAGGGAAAAATAATGAGTATCCCAGTTATTTTTGTTTGTTGTGTGGCGCTATTTGGTATTTTTACCGCACCGGCTAATCAAAAAGATGACAGTCAAAAAGCCTTTGAAGCAACTATTGCTAAAAATAAAAAAGCAGCCGATGCAACTAAGACTACTCAATCAACAACAGAGGTGATTCATACTACTAATGAAATCGCCAATAAATATCAACTAACAGATAAACAATTGCTGAAGGCACAACAGATGAATCTAACCATGGTTGGTGATTCGGTCATGTTGGGGGCAGTTGAGGAAGTGAAAGAGATTTTTCCAAATGTTGTAGTGGATGCTGATATAGGTCGTCAGTTATATAATGGCGAACAAATTATTCAAGCTTTACTGGATAAAAAACTATTGGCGAATACAGTAGTCATCGGATTAGGCACCAATGGCGTATATACAGAAGAGAATTTCCACAAGATGATGACAGTGATTGGAAAAAAACGCAAAGTCTATCTCTTGAATGCCTATGTTCCTACCCAACGTTGGCAAGGGGATATCAATCGTTTCTTATCTAAAATGGCTGATGAATATAAAAATATTACGCTCATTGATTGGTATGATTTAGGTAAAGAGCATGAAGATTGGTTTGAAGAAGATCATGTTCATTTGAAACAAGAAGGGCAAATAGGCTATACCGCGTTAATTGCTCAAACGATTTTAAAATAAAAAATGACGAGTAGTTCACTTTTCTTTTATAGTAGAACTACTCGTCATTTTTTGTTACTCAATATTGACATGTGCTTGTAAAATTTCATCCTTGGCGACTGATTGCTGTCTAGAGAGCATTAAGCATAAGACATCTAGCGTGATATGTAATGTTTGATCAAATAAGCTAGATAGTAGTTGAATCGATTCGATGCCTGAACCAGTTTTTGTCGCGCCAGGAATCACTACTAAAGCATCAGCAATTTGGGCAAGTTCTGATTGACGATGACTAGTGAAAACTAATAGTGTTAACCCTTTTTCTTTGGCACTTATCGCATCCATCAGCACGCCTTTGGTTGTTCCTGATCCGGAAATCGCAATAAATAAATCCCCTTCTTTCACACTAGGGGTAATTGTTTCGCCTAAGACATAGACTTCATAGCCCAAGTGCATTAAACGCATCGCAAAACCTTTTGCTTGAAAACCACTTCGTCCAGCTCCTCTAACGAAAATCCGTCTTTTATGAGTAAAGAGTGGTAATATATGCTGTAATTGTGTTTCATCTACTTGAGCCATCACTTGATTAATTTCTTTCATTACTTCTTGTATCATTTTTTACCTCTTAGTGATATACCTTGACAAAATAATCCATCCAATAAGGAATTTTTTGAATTAGTTGACTGGGTAAAACCACATAACTTTCTTGCGCAATTTTATCGGCAATAAAACTATGTAGATAAACCGCGGCTAAAATGGCTTTTTCTTTATCCGTAAATTGGGCTAAAAAGCTACCAATCATACCAGCTAAAGAATCCCCCATTCCTCCTGTAGCCATACCAGGATTTCCCAGTGGATTAATAAATTGTGCTTGATTGGCTAAATAGATTTGTGTCTGATGACTTTTTAAGACGACGTTGGTTTGTAATCGTTGTTGGACAGCTAAATTTTTTTCAAAGGTTTGATCTTTAATTGCAATTTGCGAGACACGTTGCCATTCCATTTGATGAGGGGTCAAGACAACTTTATTAGGAAAACGAAAGTCCATAGGAAATTCAGCTATGATGGATAATGCTGAGCCATCGATAACCAACCATTGATTTTCCGATTGATTTTGAATGACTTGTTGTAAAATAGTTCGACAATGAGGTTCATCACCTAATCCAGGGCCAATGACAATGACATTAGCTGTTCGACATACGCGATCAACTTCGACTAGATTTTGCCAATCTACAATCATTGCTTCAGGTGTACGTGCATGGATTGCTGGTCGATTCTCTTTATCACAAATTGTCGTAGTAAGTCCTGTACCGGAATAGACACAGGCTTCCGTGGCAAGTATAATCGCGCCCCCATATCTTAGATTTCCACCTATGCAACAAACTCTGCCAAAGTTTCCCTTATGACTGATTAATGGTCGACGTTGAATAGTTGATAGGATGGATTCGTCAAGTTCTGTTAACATCTCTTAATCACCTCGTTGGTATTTGCTGATTATGAGTAAATTATAGCATAAATGATAAATAAGGTGTATTTAGTAAGAAAGTGTAGAAATTTACTTTTGTATCTTTACGCTAATAGTGTTATCATAGTAGAGTGAATAAAACTTTAGGAGGTCGTAAATCTATGACTATCGATTGGAAAAAAGAAGTCGAATCACGCAAAGAAGATTTATTAAATGACTTAGTTGAGTTATTAAAAGTCAAAAGTGAACGTGAAGACGACAAAAAAAGTGAAGATGCACCTTTTGGACCAGGACCTAAAGCGGCTTTACTACATATGTTAGGCTATGGTGAACGCGATGGCTTTACAGTGAAAAATGTAGATAATTATGCTGGCCATATCGAATATGGTGAAGGGGATGAAACATTGGGTATCTTCTGCCATATGGACGTGGTACCAGCTGGTGATGGTTGGGATACAGATCCATATGTACCCGTAATTAAAGATAATCGCATTTACGCTCGTGGTTCTTCAGATGATAAAGGGCCAAGTATTGCTGCTTACTATGCATTAAAAATTATTCGTGATTTAAACTTACCAATTTCTAAAAAAATCCGCTTTGTTGTGGGTTCAGATGAAGAAAGTGGTTGGGGAGATATGGATTACTACTTCCAACACGAAGAAAAACCTGATTTTGGTTTCTCACCTGATGCAGAATTCCCAATTATCAATGGTGAAAAAGGAAATGTTTCCTTACGTTTACACTTTGCTTCAACAAATACAGGTGCTGTACGTTTAGATAGCTTTAAAGCTGGCTTACGTGAAAATATGGTTCCAGGAAAAGCAACTGCAACAGTGACATTTACAGATGATGTACAAGCGCAAACTGTGGCAGATAGTTTCAATTATTTCTTAAGTAGCCGTCCAGTATCTGGCGAAGCGAAAGTTGATGGAAAAGTAGTTACTTTTGAAGTGGTTGGTAAATCTGCGCATGGAGCTAGTCCACATTTAGGAGTCAATGCTGGAACTTATTTGGCAGCCTTCTTAAGCAGCTATGAATTTGCGGGCGGTGCGAAAGATTTCTTATCAACTATTGAACAATATATCCATGAAGATGTTTACGGGGATAAATTTGATATTGCCCATGAAGATGAAAAAATGGGCAAATTAACAATGAATGCCGGATTATTTAGTTTTGAAGCAGATGGTGAAGATGCTTATGTGAACTTAAACTTCCGCTATCCTAAAGGGACTTCTGCTACTTTATTAACAGCAGGAATGATTGCCAAAATTGGTGTGAATAAAGTGAAAATTGAAGAACGTCCACATCACATGAAACCACACTATGTACCAGCTGATGATCCATTGGTAGCTACTTTATTAGCTGTTTATGAAGAACATACAGGTCAAAAAGGTGAAGAACAAATTATTGGTGGGGGTACATTCGGTCGTCTATTAGAACGTGGGGTTGCCTACGGTGCGATGTTCCCTGATTATATTGATACGATGCACCAAGCCAATGAATTTATGGACCTAGATGATTTATTCAATGCTACAGCGATTTATGCAGATGCCATCTATCGTTTGGCAAAATAAAGTTTGTCTATAATAAGCATAATATTATTATAAAATTAATACATTTAGTGATAGCAAATAGGAATTAAAAACCTATTTGCTATCGCTATTTTTTTGAAAAAAATGATATTTTTGTGATTTGCAGATGAGAAATATTTCATGTAAGATAAGAATTGTACATCAAAATTCAAAGGTGGCGGTATTGTGGAACTCAAAGAATTGCTGTATCAAGAAGTTCAAACGTTGACTAATGTAGAGGATATCTATCAAAATTCTATTACAGCAGATTATTTAGCAAAAAGATTTTCAGCTAAAAGAAATACAATTAGTCACTATTTAAATCAACTGGTTAAAGAAAATCTCGTAATTAAAATTAATACGAGACCAGTACTCTTTTTTGAAGCCTCGAAATTACGCAATTATGCAAATACGGAATTATTGTCAGAGTATGCTTCTTTGGATGAACTTCAGGCAGCGCTTCATTCAAAGAGAAATGTATTTGATGAAATTATTGGTTCAAAGCAGTCATTATATGGTCAAATTCGGCAATTAAAGGCAGCCGCTCGTTATCCGGGATTAGGATTACCGGTACTTTTGACAGGTCCCACTGGGGTAGGAAAAAGTTTTTTAGCCCAAAAATATTATGAGTATTGTGTTTCCAAGGGTTATGTTTCCTGTGATAAGCGCTTTATTCAATTTAACTGTGCGGAATATGCGGATAATCCGGAATTATTATCCAGTATTTTATTTGGTTATAAAAAAGGCGCCTTTACCGGGGCTGATGCAGATAAACCTGGATTGTTTGATGAGGCAGATGGTGGGGTATTATTCCTTGATGAAATTCACCGATTAAATGCCAAAGGACAAGAAAAATTGTTTAGTTTTCTCGATAACCAGGTCATTATGCCCCTTGGAGAAACAAAAGAGGCCCATGCGGTAAAAGTGAGATTTATTTGTGCGACAACAGAAGATTTGACGAGTAATTTTTTGGCCACATTTATGCGCAGAATTCCGGTTCAAATTGAGATTCCGGCTTTAAATGAACGAACAGCTCTAGAGCGAGAAAGCTTAATCATGAAATTTTATCGCGATGAGTCTATTAAGATTGAACAAGAGCTTTATGTTAGTCAGCAAGTGCTTCATTTCTTAACAATGCGTCATTATTCAAGTAATGTTGGTCAATTAAAGAATGCTATTACGCTTTCTGTTGCCAATGCGCTTGGACATATACAGGATGAAAAAATTTATATTCGACTTTCTGATTTACCTAGTCATATTTTACAGACGAATGATTTAATCGATGTGAAAGCCTTTAGTCAGATAAACAGTGATTTTGTGGCGATTTCACCGCAAAAACCAATCAGTACTCATGAAAATACTAATGACCTGTTAAACTCTCCTATTTATTCTATGTTTCAAAAATTTATTGAGTTGTCTGAGAAAATGGACAGCGAGGAGAAATTTAAAAGAGCTTGTATGACAGAGCTTGAATTATTATGTGATGCACTGATTTATCGTAAAAGAATCCAACGTGGGGGAATTCCTTTAAGCTTTTTGAAAAATATGATTCATTCTGAAGTGACGAGCTTAGAAGCGAATTACGGTGTGAAATTTGATGGTAATATGGTGAATGTCTTAAGTTACTATTTCTACTATAAACAATTTGAAACCAGTGATTTTTCTACTTATCAAAGGAATATCTTCAAAAATATGATTCATATGTTTCATATTGATGAGCCAAATGTTTCCGAGGTTATTAGTATTTTTTTACGGTCGATTGCCAGAAATTTGAACTATGTCAATGATGAAGTGGATCAACTATTTTTACATATCTATCTAAAAATTACTCGTTATGATTATCGGGTCCGTCCGATTCGTGCGCTTATTTTATCACATGGCTATTCGACAGCAAGTAGTATGGCAGATGTAGTGAATAAAATGATGAACGAAAAGATTGTCGATGCTTTTGATATGCCTTTAGATATTGGAGTTGATGATATTGGTAAAGAGCTAACTGATTACATCAATCAATATTATATTAGTGACGGTTTACTATTGATGGTGGATATGGGATCTTTAGAAGGGGTTTCGAAGTATATTTCAGGTTATGTTGATTTTCCAATTGGCATTATTAATCATGTCTCCACACAAATGGCTTTACATGTTGCAAACGAAATTAAACAGAATAAAACCATCGATGAAATACTTGCGAATGTGAAAGAGGAGATCCATTATCAATCACAAATTATTTATCCAAAGGAAATTAAAAAGAATTTGATTATTACTTGCTGTCATACGGGGATAGGTACGGCAAATCAAATCCGTACGTTATTGACTGAAAGTATGCCTGCAGAAGTTGAGGTACTGGTGAAAGCCTATGATTACCGACAATTACTCAATCGGGAACAAGTCGATGTTTTGCGCAAAACTTTTAACATTTTGGCAATTATTGGGACTTCCGATCCGCATATTTCAGGAGTGACGTATTTGGCTCTAGAAGATTTGATTTCAGGACGTAATATCCAAGTGCTGGAACAAATTTTATCAACGATTGAAAAAGGCATGTACATGGATGAGTTAAATGAATCCTTACTCCATAATTTCTCCATTGAACGAGTGCTGAATTCTTTGACTATTTTAGATGCCCATACGGTAATGAATCACATTGATATGATGATGCATAAATTTGAAGAATTGAGTCATACTAAATTGACCAATCAGCATAAAATGGCTTTATATATCCATGTGAGTTGCTTAATTGAGCGTTTGATTCGTCGCGAGCCTATTGATTCCTACGACTTTGATGGACAAGTAGATGATATTCGTCACACTAAGAAATATATTTGGTTAAAAAATACGCTTAGTGTCATGGAAGAGAGTTATAGTGTCAAAATCCCTGATTCTGAAGTGGGATATATTTATGATATTATCTCCAGTGATTATTGATATACCTGGATTTGTATTAGAAAAATAGAATCAATTTTTAGGCGTGCTGATTTTTGGCACGCTTTTTGCTTTTAGTAAAGTGTAAGAAAGGAGGAATGAAAGATGAAGATGATATTAGCCAGTCATGGAAAGCTTGCAGAAGGGATGAAAGATACGTTGGAAATGATTGTTGGTAAAAATGAAAATATTTATGCTTTTGCAGCTTATTCAGATGGTAGCGAAACGAAATTTTTGGAGGATATTCAAGCAATTATTAATGAAAATCAAGATGAACAAATAGTCATTGCCACCGATGTTTTAGGCGGATCGGTCAATAATGAAATGATTCAATTACTTAATCGATATCCTCAAGTTTATTTAATTAGTGGAATGAATTTACCCGTAATCATTACGCTTGCTACAGCCGTTTGTCCACTGACGACCGAAATGATAGAAGAGGCTATATCAATGGGTAAAGAAGGAGTAGTTTTTGTCAACCAATTAATGAAAGAAAATAATGAAGAGGAGGATTTACTATGATTAAAGTGGTAAGAATTGATCATCGGTTATTACATGGGCAAGTGGTTTTTGCCTGGACAAAATCGCAAAATATTGAACGGATTATTGTGATTGATAATAAAACTTCTACGGATGATTTTAAGAAAATGTCATTGAAATTATCTAAGCCGGCTGATGTCAAATTGAATGTTTTTAGTGTAGCCAAAGCATTAGAGAAACTTGATCAGATTAAAGCTTTACCGGATAATATCATGGTTATTTTCGGAAATGTGTCAGAAATGTATGAATTTGTAACCGCGTACGGGGATATTAAAGAAGTGAATTATGGTGGTATTCCTGATCGTCCTGGTGCGAAACGTTATACTAATGCTATCTTTTTAACGGATGAAGAAGTAGCCTTAAGTAAACAATTAGCAGAAAAAGGAATCCAGTTGGTCATGCAACAAGTACCAACATCACGAAAAGAATTACTCAATGAAAAAATTTAGTTAAGGAGGATTTCCCTATGTTAGTAAAAGCAATATTAGTTGGGATTATTGGTGTTTTTGCAATGCTAGACTCACGATTATTAGGGCGATTAAATTTTGAACGTCCATTAATCGTTAGCTGTTTGGTAGGGATTGCACTAGGTGATTTACAAAAAGGTTTAATGGTTGGTGCAACTTTAGAATTAATGTCTTTAGGGATTGTAAGTATTGGTGCTGCGGTTCCTGCGGATATGACATTAGGCTCGATTATTGCTGCAGCGTTTGCGATTCTTTCAAATACAAATGCACAAACAGCTTTAACGATTGCCATTCCAATTGGTATTTTAGGTCAATTATTAGGTATTGTTTCTCGTATGTTTTTAGCTACTTTGACTCACTCTGCTGATAAAGCGGTTGAAGAAGGAAAATTTGTAAAGGCTCAAAACTATCACATTGTTTGGGGACCAATTATTTATTCTCTACTTTACTTTGTCCCAGTGTTCCTAGCTATTTATTTTGGAACTGGTGTTGTGAACTCTTTTGTTAAGATGATTCCTGAATGGTTAACAAATGGTCTATCTCTTGCAAGTAAGATTTTACCTGCTTATGGGTTTGCTTTGTTAATGTCTACAATGTTAAGTAAGAAAACAACAGTATTTTTGATGTTAGGTTTCTTTGTTACTGCTTATGCTAAATTATCAGTAACTGGTGTAGCAATTTTTGCTGTAATTTTAGCTGTCATTTTATACAGCTTAGATAAAGGGAATTCAAATACTCCATCTGCAGCAAATCAAGCGCCAATGGATGATTTAGATGATTTAGAGGAATTATAAAGAGAGGAGTAATGCAACATGGCTGAAGTAAAAGCAATGAATGATAAAGAATTGAAACAAAAAACATGGTCTTTCTTCTGGCGCTCTTGGTTTATTCAAGCCTCTTGGAACTATGAACGTCAAATGAATATGGGATTTTTATACGGGATTGCACCTATTATTGATAAGATTTACGGAAAAAATCCTTCATCTCCAGAAATGTTAGAAAAGAAAAAAGAAGCATATCGTCGTCATTTAGCTTTCTATAACTGTACTCCACAAACAAGTGCTTTTGTTTTAGGTTTATCTGCAGCGATGGAAGAAGAATATGCGCAACATCCTGATTCTTTTGATCCCGATTCAATTAACGGGGTAAAAACCTCATTAATGGGACCTTTATCAGGGATTGGAGATTCATTCTTCCAAGGTACTGTTCGTATTTTAGCATTTGGTCTAGGAATTAACTTAGCTCAAAAAGGAAGTATTTTAGGACCAATCTTAGCAATGATTATCTCATTTATCCCATCATTTATTGTCACATATTGGGGTGGTAAATTAGGCTATACCATGGGGAATAAATACTTACAACAATTGATTGGCAGTGGTGTAATTGACAAGCTAATGTATTATGTCAATATTGTGGGTCTGATGGTTATTGGTTCGATGGTCGCAAGTATGATTGGGATTACAACGCCATTCCATGTAGGTAAAACTTTTGTCTTACAAGATACGTTAGACTCTATCTTCCCACAAATGCTTTCGTTGGGTGCTACGTTCTTTATGTATTGGCTATTAAAGAAAAAAGTAAGTAACGGAATTATTTTGAGCATCTGTGTATTTGGAGGAATTTTATTAAGTGTATTAGGAATTCTAAATTAGGAATTTTTGAAACAAATATTATTTTAGGAGGAATTTAGAATGTCAAATAAGGTAGTAGAAATTGTAAAGGAAATTAAAGGAAAAAACGCAAATATTAACCGCGTGTTATTTGTTGGTTGCGGTGCTTCAATGGCGGATTTATATCCAGCTTATTACTTCATCACACATGAAAGTAATCGATTCTTAACAACAATTACTACAGCAAATGAATTTAACTACGATACACCAAAAGTGAATTTTGAAGATACCATTGTTGTGACTGCTTCATTAGGTGGAACGACACCAGAAACAGTGGCTGCAACGAAAAAAGCTCGTCAATTAGGTGCACATGTCGTTTCATTATCTTATTCTGCAGGTTCACCTATCTTACAAGAAGCGGAATATGAAATTATTCATGATTTCGGTACAAACTATGCTGCGAAAACTGAAAAAATGACTTATGCTTTAGCTTTAGCTATTGAAATCGTTGCTCAATTTGAAGGATATGATCATTATGAAGAAGCACAAAAAGCTTTAGCAGGCATTGGTGGTTTAATTGAAAAATCTGTCTTATCAGTGGGTCCGGCTGCTGAAAAATTTGCCGAAAGTTATAAGAATGATCCAACCATTTATGTTGTTGGTAGTGGGGCAACGGCTAAGGTCGCTTACTCAACGGCTGCTTTCTTATTCATGGAAATGCAATGGATTTCAGCACCAAATATGAATTCTGGTGAATACTTCCACGGACCATTTGAACTTACAGAAAAAGATGCGCCTTACTTACTATTCATGAGTGATGGTAAAACAAGAGCGATGGATGCACGTGCATTAACATTTATGCAACGCTTTGATGCTAAAGTTACAGTGATTGATGCTAAAGATTACGGCTTAGCTTCTGTAGCAGGACCAAATGTGATTGATTACTTTAACCCTATGTTAATTACTGGTGTGATGCGTGTATATGCTGAAAAATTAGCAGATGCAAGAAAACATCCATTAACAAAACGTCGCTACATGTGGAAATTGGAGTATTAAGAGATGATCTTATGGAAATTCAAGAAGAAGTTCAACAAGCAATTCAGGAAATCTTGAACCAGAAAAAGCAGATTGATAAAGTTGTTTTTATTGCTGCAGGTGGTTCGAATGGTGGTTTTTATCCGGCTCAATATTTCTTGAGTCGGGAGGCCACACAAATTCATTCTGAATGTTTTACGAGTAATGAATTTTATTACGCGCCCCCTAAGTATGTTGATGAACACACTTTGGCAATTATTTGTTCGATGAGAGGGACTCCTGAAACATGTAAAGCAGCACAAGTAGCTAAAGATTTAGGTGCGAGTACGATTGCCTTATATGTGGATGAATCCGAGCTAACAAAAATCTGTGATATCTGTATCCAATATGAGTCGATTGCTATCGATGAGAGTCGAATGGAAAGAGTGAATTCAAGTGTTGGTTTGATGTTAAGTATGACATTGATGAAGGCGCAGGAAGGCTTTGAACATTATGAGGATGCGATGCAAGCTTTCGATCAAGTAGATGCGCTCTATCGTCAAGCAGTTGAAGAGACGACTCCCCTTGCTAAAGCCTGGGCATTGCAAAATGTGGATAAAAAACCGATTTATGTAATGGGTAGTGGTCCTGCATATGGCTCAGCTTATATTTTCTCTATTTGCAATTTAGAAGAAATGTTGCAAATTGATTCGCCAACCATTAATAGTTGTGAATTCTTCCATGGACCTTTTGAAATATTGACTTCTCAAACTTCAGTCTTTCAATTAATCTCTGTGGGACGGACACGAGCAGCTGATTTACGAGCAGTTCAATTCTTAAAACAATATGGTGGCAGTCGCGTTTATCTTTTAGATGGTAAACAACTTGGTTTAGATAAAATAGCTGAACCAATTCAAGAATATTTCAATCATATTTTATTCTCCCCTATTTTGAATAACGTATATATGAGAGAATTATCTTATTGTATTGGAAAAGATTATATGACGCGTAAATATATGTGGCAAGTTCCATATTAAATTTTTGAAATCCTAGTTTAGATTCTAAGAGCTACCTAGCATTTGGTCTAAACTAGGATTTTTTTACGAGGAGGGGTAAGATGTATCGAGCGGTAATTTTTGATATGGATGGGGTCATTGTTGATAGTGAAGCAGCCTATCTCAAAAGACGCTTAGATTTCTTTAATCGTTTAGGAGAGATTCCAGAACATACTCAGTTACAAGACTTTGTCGGCCTAAGTAACGAAGCAGTTTGGCAACAATTAGTCAGCGATGCCAAAAAACGTGAGCGCTTAAAAAGAAAATATGATCAATATCAAAATGAAAATCCCATTCAATACCAAAAATATTTGATGCCTCATGTGATTGATTTTTTAGAAGAGATTCATGCGCAAAATAAGAAAGTGGCACTCGCATCAGCATCAAATCCACAGCATATTACTTTGATGTTAAGTCAATGCCAATTAAGTAAATACTTTGATGTAGTGATTAGTGGTGAAAATGTGAAACGAAATAAACCATTTCCTGATATCTATTTAAAAGCGAGTGAGCAATTAGCGGTTTTACCTGCGGAATGTCTAGTGATTGAAGATAGCTTTAATGGCATTTTGGCTGCTAAAAGGGCGAAAATGGATGTCTGGGCATTAAAACCCAAAAATTATACGATTGATCAAAAGAGCGCAAATTGTATTTTTCAAAATTTTATTGAAATGAAGGAACATTTGATTGATTGGTGGAAAGTGAGTGATTAGTAATGGCATTAATGGATAAATATATTGATAAGACGCCAGAGGCTTTAGGAGAAGTTTTAAATAGCAAGAAGCGAATAGAACAATTATTAGCTGATGTAACAGTGGACAAAATTATGTTGACTGGTTCGGGAACGAGTTATCATTCTGGTGTGCAAATGAAATATTGGATGAGTCAAATAACGGGGATTCCTGTTGAGAGTTACTATCCGTTTCAAGTATGTGATGATCTTTTTTTAACACAAGAAAAGGTATTATTTATTGGCATTTCCCAAGATGGGGGCAGTTATTCCACCTATCATGCCATGCAAGTAGCTAAGCAAAATCATTGTATTTTGGGTTCACTTTCCGCTTATGAGGGAATTTTGTTAGATGAAATAGCTGATTTTTCTTTCACATTACCGATTGAAGCCGAAAAAGCTGGACCTAAGACAATGGGGTATTCGGCCACTAAATTACAACTTTTAATTATTGCTAGCTCTCTCAGTGGGAAAGCTGGTGTTACTGAAGAAATTAAGCAAAATTTATTGAAACTATTAGTGCAGTTACCTAGTGATATATCAAAAATTTATGAATGGGTGGAGGCACAGAAGCAATCATTTGCTCAAGCTAAGGAAATAAAAGTAGTAGTACCTGCTAACTATTATGGGGATGGTTTAGAAGGTGCTTTAAAGATGCTAGAAACACTGCGAATACCAGTTGTTGCTTATGAATATGATGAATTTATTCATGGAATCTACAACGCTGTGGATGCAGACTCTTTTTTGATTTTTGTTGATGATGGCTCAGAAAAGAATTTGGCTACTTTATTAGCGGTCTTATCTGAATGGAGTTCGCAAATTTATGTTATTTCGAATAATGCTCAACTTGCTGATGATACGCTTAATCTTCCAATAGAAAAATATGGATCCTATCAAACATTTGTTATCTCTATTATCTTTCAAGTATTGGCTAGTGTGATTGCTCAGACTAAAGGGATTAACCCGGATTTACCTAAAGATTCGAAATTCCATCGTCGCGTTGGAAGTAAAAAATTTCATTCATAATCTACTTAAAATAGCCAATCCAAGTGATTCAGACTTAGATTGGCTATTTTTAAATCCGGTTTAACTCCAAAATAGCTCCTGTTTTGGCATCCGCAAGAAACTCATAAGTCACGAGCTGGTCATCTTCATAACGTGTGATGCCCCCAGGATAGCCTTGGGTTTTAACCGCAAATTTTTGATAAGGCTGCATGGTATGTTCAATCCAACTACCTTCAATTGGCCCTTCCAGTAAAAAAGCATCTTTGATTTTTTGTAAGATATGGTCAGCTTGAAGCAGTTTATCTTTTTTCGTGAAACTAGCTGAGACAAAACCGCTTAATAAACCAACGCCAATACCGATAGCTAGACCATTTCTAAATTGTGATTGGATACTCAATAGCATTCACCTGTTTTTCTAATTTTTTCTATATTATAGCAAAATTTCATGAAAATGCCTAGTTAAGAAAGGAAGCCTAAAATGTTTAAGAAACTAGCATCATAAGTATTTGGCGAATGGAAATGAAAAAGGTATAATGAATGTGATATTACTTTAGAAGGGTGAGAGTTGTAGTGAACGAAAAAACATTTCAACGGATTAAAGAATTAACAGAATTAACTGGTACAAGTGGTTTTGAAGGGGATATTCGTGCTTATATGTGTGAAAAAATGACACCTTTAGTAGATGAAATCGATCAAGATCGTCTAGGTGGTATTTTTGGGATTCGTCATGCGAAAAGTGAAGAGGCCCCAAGAATTATGATCGCGGCACATATGGATGAAGTTGGCTTTATGGTAACACAAATTACGGACCGTGGCTTATTTAAGGTTTCCCCATTAGGAGGTTGGAATCCTTATGTCGTCTCTGCACAACGTTTTGTCTTAAAAACAGCAAAAGGCAACTATCCATGTATTTCTTCATCTATTCCACCACATTTATTACGTGGCAAGGGCGCTCAAGCCAATGTGCAAGTGACTGATATCTTATTTGATGCTGGTTTTGAATCTAAAGAAGAAGCGTTAAGTTTTGGTGTATTACCAGGTGATACCATTGTGCCTGATGTACAAACGATTATGACGGCCAATCAAAAAAATATTATTTCAAAAGCTTGGGATAATCGTTTTGGTTGTACTTTAGTTTTAGAAGCCTTAGAAGCTTTACAAAATGAAACACTAGGGCATACATTGATTGCTGGTGCGAATGTCCAAGAAGAAGTTGGTTTGCGTGGGGCTAGTGCATCTGTGACAAAATTCAAACCAGATTTATTCTTTGCTTTGGATTGTTCAGCGGCGGATGATTTAGTCACTAAAAACGGTACTTTCGGTCATCTAGGAGAAGGCACCCTTTTACGTATTTTAGATCCAGGTCATATTTTATTGCCTAGATTTAGAGAATATTTATTAGACACAGCAAGTACGCACCATATTCCTTATCAATATTTTGTTTCAGGTGGTGGTACCGACGCCGGGGCTGCGCATAAAGCCAATGAAGGCATTCCATCTACTACAATTGGTGTCGTTGCGCGTTATATCCATACGCATCAAACCATGTTTAGCATTAAAGATTTTGAAGCCGCTCGTGAATTCTTAATCCAAGTTTTACGTGGCTTAGATCGTTCAACAGTCGATACAATTTTATTTGATAAATAAGGTGGGAAAATAGATGATTATTCCAAAAAGTTTAGAAGAATTAGCAACTTATGTAGAAAAGGGCAAAAACGTCTTTTTCTTTACAGCAGATTGGTGCGGAGATTGTCGCTTTATCAAACCAGCCATGCCTGAAATTGAAGCGGATTTTCCAGCATATCAATTTATTCAAGTCGATCGCGATGAATTTATTGATGTGGCAAGTAAATGGAATATTTTTGGTATTCCTAGTTTTGTCGTGATTGAAGATGGTAAAGAGTTAGGTCGTCTGGTCAATAAAAATCGCAAAACTAAAGCAGAAATTGAGGATTTTTTAGCGAATCTATAATGGTTGAAAGTAGGGATGGCAGGTGCAAGAATATCGTTGTATCTTAGTTGGTATTGATGGTTCGCCGCAAGCATTTCGGGCCTTTGAAAAAGCAGTATCCATAGCCAAACGCAATAAAGCCTTGTTGTTAGCTGTGCATGTGATTGATCAACAACTACCTAAAATGTTGGAATTTGCGCCATTAAATGAAGATATTTTGGCCAAAGAAGAGGCTCGAGCGGCAAATTTATTGCGTGAATATGAAGATTATGCGCATATTCACCAATTTGCACCTGTTAAATCCCTTGTTTATCGCGGCTCGCCACGCTTGATATTGGCCCATCAATTGGTGGAAACTTACCAGGTGGATTTAATCATTGTCGGCCAATCTGGCTTGCACGCACTTGAAAAATTAATGTTAGGTAGTGTTGCTAGCTATTTAGTGCGTGAGGCGTGCTGTGATTGTTTAGTGGTTCCGTTTGAGTAAATATTAATTAGAAAGAAACGTTGGTGAAAGTTTTGTCTTTTATACTTACCTCTAGTGTCTTGTATTGGTCGACTGCGTTAGATTTGTTAGTCATCTTAATGCTGATTAATAATCGCTATTCGAGTAAAAGGCAGGCCCAAAAAATTGCTGCAGGTCAATTTATTGGGTCAAATGGTCTAATTGCAGTCAGTTTATTTTTAGCTTTTGTACTGCATTTTGTCCCTCAACATTGGATTTTAGGCTTTTTAGGCTTGATTCCACTGGGCTTTGGGTTGAAATATTTATTTTTGGGCGATGATGATGAAGAAAAAGTTGAAGCAACCTTAACAACGCGCAAAGATAAAAATTTATTATGGACGGTCGCTTTGATTGCCTTTGCTTCTTGTGGTGCGGATAATATTGGTTTATTTACGCCTTACTTTTTAACCCTATCGACAGCTAAAGTGATTGGGACTTTAGTTATTTTTGAATTAAATATTATCCTCTTAATTATTTTAGGGAAAGCATTCGCCCAATTATCTTTTGTGAGTGAATTTTTAGAACATTTTGGTCGCTGGGTAATGGCGGCAGTTTATATTGGCCTTGGTATCATGATTATCATCGAATCAGGTACGTGGGCACATTTTTTTGGCTAGGTGGAAGTTGTGTCTTTACGCCTAGCTTTTTCTTTGATAAGATAGCCTATGTGTATGAAAAGTAAAGGAGAATAGAGAATGATTTTTGCTTATAATAAAGCGCATGTCGGTGACTGCTTGATGGTTATCTGCGCAAATGATAAAAATATGGAACAAGCGGTAGAAAGAAAAGGCAATGTCGCCCAAATTAAAACAGTTGATGGCACCATTGTGGGTTATAATTTCTTTGAAGTTTCTACTTATTTACCTTTAACGGCTCAAGGTCAAGTGAAATTAACACAAGAGCAAGTGGACGTATTAAATGAAGAATTACAAAAATCTGGCTTTGAAGAAAGATTGACTTATGATGCTAGTCCAAAATTTATGGTCGGTTTTGTGAAAGAGTGTGTGCCACACCCTGATAGTGATCATTTATCGATTACGCAAATTGACTTTGATGGCAAACACAAAAGCCTACAAATTGTTTGTGGTGCACCAAATATTCGCAAAAATTTAAAAGTCGTGGTGGCTCTACCAGGTGCGATGATGCCAGATGGAATGATGATTTGGCCGGGTGAATTACGTGGGGAAAAGAGCTTTGGTATGATTTGTTCCGCTCGCGAACTTCAATTACCAAATGCTCCAATGAAACGTGGTATTTTAGAATTAGGACCAGATGCAGTTGTTGGTTCAGAATTTGTATTAGCATAATCAAAAAAGAAGTGGCCCGATACTTTGGACCACTTCTTTTTTTCTAAGCAAGCTGCCTCACAACCTTATCCGATGATGTTGTCGTTTTGGATGGCTCTTCTTATGGCGCTTAGGTAGTTTTCTTCTTCGGATTGGCGTTGTTCTTCACGGTCAGCTAAGTTTTCTAAGCGTTCATTGGTTTCATCTAGTTTTCTAAGTAATTGTACGATTAAAGTTTGTAAATCATTGTTATTCATAATTAAGCACCTTTACTTTCTGTTGTGATTTCGATGATTTTATTGTCAGCATATTTTGGTCTGTAGAATAATTTATAAAGGACGGCACAAACAATTGGTAAAAGACCTGAAACAAAGTATAGTTGTGGGAAATTCAAGAATTGATGAAGTTCACCTAAAATATATGGTCCTACGCCAAGTCCTAAGTCTAAACCGATAAAGTAAGTCGATAAAGCAATTCCGATATGATGACCATCGCAAGTTTTAAGACATACAGCTTGGCCATTCGACATAAATGTACCATAGCCTAATCCGACTAGTGCACCAGAGAATAATAATAACCAGCTAGAGTTTGTAATACTTAGTGAAAATAAGCCAAGTGTTAAGAATAAGTAGCTAGGATACATGACATAATTTTCACCTTTTGCATCAAAAATACGACCGGTCATTGGACGAGTTGCAGTAATCACTAAAGCATAGACAACAAAGAAAAATGAACTTGCGGCAACTAAATGGATTTCCTTAGCATAAGAAGAAAGGAAAGATAAGACACAAGAATAAGCAACCCCCATAATAAAGGCGATTCCTGAAATAAATCCAACTTTCTTTTCAAGGAAGGTATTTAGTTTCCAAGATTCAAGCATTTCGCGATGTTCTTTAGTAATCTGAATGTTTTTAACTGGAAAGACAAAACAAGCAATTGAAGTAAGTAAAATAAGGACAATTGAGAAAATGATAATAAAATAAAAGCTTGTATTGTTTAGTAAAATCATTCCGATAAATGGACCAATGGCAGCGGCTAAACTAGTACTTAAACCATAGTAGTTAATCCCTTCGCCATGTTTTGATTCTGGAATATAAGCTGTAACAATCGCATTAGTAGCTGTTGAAACGGTGCCATAGCCAAAGCCATTTAATAAACGTACTAAGTATAAAATTTGAATGCTTGGAATATAAAGGTAAGCAATTGTTGTTAATAAATAAAATAGTGCGCCGTAACGTAAAACAGCTTTACGACCAATTAGTTCTAGTTTTTTACCCATAAATAGTCGCGCCAATAAAGTTCCGATGATATAAATACCAGAAGCAAGTCCGGCTTGACCTAGAGTTGCTTGTAATTGGTCTTGGGCAATCACGGCGATAATCACCATCAATAGGTAATACACCAGATACACGACGAAGTTAATCAGGGTAATACTGATAAATCCTTTGTTAAATAGTTTGTCTACTGAATTTTCCACGAGATTTTTCATGCTCCTTTTATTCATTTTTTTGAAAATAGATTGTGAATAAATAATCATTCTATTTTCATTTTTTTAAAGTGAATAAGCCCCGAGATGCGTTTAATGGTTGGATGTTTCATGTAAAAAGAAATTGATAGAAGGTCATAAAAATCAAGGAAAAAACGCACCTCAGAGGGATTATCAATCACTTGTGAGCCTACTATACACGCATTTGACAAACAAAAAATGCGACTTTGCTATAAAAAATTGTAAAAAACATTTAAATTTCACAAACATTATATACAAATGTTGTTGAGTTTTGCGGTATAATAAGTTTAATAAAGAATGAAAAGTTTTCTGAAAGTAAATGAAAAAGAGATTTGAGTGGGGGATTTTTTTATGGATGACCAAATATTGCAAAAGTATTTAACCAAGGGGAATTTTCCTGTCGTAGTGAAGGAAAAGAAAAAGTATTTAATGTATGAAGGCATTCAGGATCGCTATGTTTATATTTTAAAAGATGGAATCATTAAAACCTCCGTCATTTCTAGAGATGGTCGCGAGTTTAATCTGCGTTATATTACAGGGCTAGAAATCGTCTCATTATTGAAAGATGAGTATTCTCAGTTTATTGATTCACCGTTTAATATTCGGATTGAGTCAGAAAAAGCGGAATTATACCAAATCGACCGGGTACAATTTTGGAAAGATGTCAATGAGAGTGAAGAATTACAACTCTATGTGAAGGATTATTATCGGGTGCGTCTGCTTTATGCGATGAAAAAATTGCAACAAATGCTAATGAATGGTAAATTTGGCGCGGTTTGCACGCAATTGTATGATTTATATGAAAGCTTTGGCGTTGAAACTTCTGAAGGAATTTTAATCGATTTTGTGGTCACTAATGAAGAGATTGCGCATTTTTGTGGCATTGCATCGGCTAGCAGCGTCAACCGTATGATGCAGCAGTTGAAAGATTCGGGTGCCATTGAGATGCGCAAACGGAAAATATTGATTAAAGATCTGGAAGCAATAAAAGAAAATATAATATTTTAATAAGGTTGTGAGAAGGGTCGACCAGCTACGAGCGGATAAGGTTGTCCAGAACGTCGGGAAAGTCCAAAAAGTAAAGACTTTCCCAGACGAGAATGTCTTACGCCGATGTAGCTATCCTTCGAACACCGTCAAATAAGGTTGTAAAGAGACTTGGTCAGCTACGAGCAAAAGGTTATCAATCAACTAGGTCAAATACGAGAAAATTCATGTGTTACCTTTTAAAAAATTTAACCATGGTCAATTTTTTAGGAAATATAAAAGAATGCAAGGGAGAATAAAAATATGACAAAAATTGGCTGCGTTCATCGGGTTCCTCTTTTTAATAATCTTACTTGCGATGAACAGAGTAAGGTTCAAGAATTGCTATATCATAAAACCTTTAAAAAGGGACTGACCCATTAGTCTCTTATAAAACATGAGCATTTAAATAATCCGAATATTCATCATTGATTTTATGAGTAATCAAGTTGAACATTCGGATTTTATTTTCTTTTTTATTAAAGATTTATTCCATCATATGGATTTCTTTTTTTATTATCTTGCTAATATACTTTTGGGTCAGCCCCGATGATCCAGAGCAGCTATCGATTATTTCAGCTGGTGCTATGAGAATCTATAAACTGAGTAAAACTGGTAAGGAACAGCTTATTCGTATTGTTAATGAGGGAGAATATGACGGAGAGAATTATCTCTTTGGTCTCTCAAATGATTCTCTTTATGGAGAGGCCATTAAAGAAACAAAGGTATGTATCCTATATAAGTCAGATTTCAATAAGTTAATCAATCTTTACCCACAATTAAGCTGCAAACTACTTCAATTAAACGCCTACAAATCTTTAGAGATTGAGAATCAACTGCAACTACTGGCAATTGATTCAATAGAGGATCGTTTAGCTACCTACTTCAGTCAGCTCTCTCTTCCTTCAGAGGTAATGACTGAAGAGACCATTACGATACCAGTCTCACTGAAAGAACTAGCCAGCTATCTAGCTACCAGTCCTGAAACTATATCCCGTAAATTAAGAGCTTTTCAAGAAGAAGGATTAATAAATAGAAATGGAAAGAAAATTATACTATTTCGTTCTTTTTGGGATAAATTTGACTTTCTATAATTTTTATAAACTAAAGGATAGGTGTTACTTCTACCTATCCTTTAGTTTATTTCTTTGTTTCCTTATAAAATGGCAGTAATTCATCAAAACTTTTTAATAGATCATCAATTAACCGTTCTAATGAGTGGTCAGTCTCAATTGGAATATCCTGTTTAACCAAGACCTTACGAACCTCACCTGATTTGACCTGTCTTAGTAGATTCTTTCGATTTTCTTCTGTTGCATCCATTTTGAAACTTATACCATTTTTTTGTACAAAATAATACATAGCTCCAAAAGGAAGAGGATTCAAAACTTTATTTTGTTTCTCTAAACTGTTTTCAGACCTCCTTCTTTCTACAAAACTAACCTCAACGGAAATTCCAAAATTATCAGATTCCCCATAAAGACGAATAGCCAATGCTGGATCATCCAAATCATCGGAAGGCAATCGGAAATAACACCAAAAATGTGGACGACATAGCTGAGATTGATTCATCCATTGACTAACACGCTCTGCTTTAAATGGCTTTACCCTGTCTTCAAAAGATTTACTGATTAAACTGAATTCATCCCGGGCCTGTCGAGCTAGGTCCCTTAAATCCATCATATACTGGCGATAATTACCAGCCTTTTCCGGCTTAATATACTTTTCTCCTCGATAGGGTAGATATTCCTTTAATTTGTCAAACGACATTTTTCACCTCATAAATCAATCAGGCCATCTACGTTAAGAATAATTATTCTTCTACCTGAACGTTTTATCAATCTATTATCCTCAAGCAATCTAAATTTTCTAGAAAGAGTTTCAGGAGTAGTCCCTATATATCGCGCAATATCAATCATCTTCATAGGTAAACTGAACTGATAATCGTTCGCTACTTTTGACAGATCCAAGAGGTAGTTCGCTAAACGTTCCTCAACACGCTCCATAGATAAAATATGGGCCTGCTTCTCTACTTGAATCATCTTTTGCGCACTTAATTCAAATAATTTAAGAGCTATTTGTGGATTCCTAAGCATTACTTGATCAAAAGCTTGTTTACTTAATCTACAAATTTCAGTTGTTTCAAGAGTTTCACCAAAAAGAGATTCATTTTTAATACCGAACAACTGATTCTCACCCTCATAGCCACCTGGTTCAACGACCCGTAAAAGCTGTTCATCACCATTTGTAGACATTTGGAATACTTTCATACTTCCGAGAGCCACGATGTCCAGATTTTCATCTCCTGGTCTAAAAACAATTTCATTTTTTTTAAATTTTTTGTGTTGTGCCAATCTATTAATTTTAATCTGTTCATCTTCTGACAGATAATTAAATAATGGTACAAGTGTCACACAAATATGTTGAATCATGGATAGCCTCTTTCTAATTGATAAAACCTATTCTTGAGATAATTCATCAAATTGTTTTAATAGCTGATAAGTTTTAGTAAATGTCCCACAAACATCATCTGGAATTGTATAATCTTTTGTAAGAGCTCTTAGTTCTGAAAATTCATTTGATAGGTCCAAATTATTATCCCTAATTTTATGTTGAATTGTTTCATAAACTTTGCGAACATCAAAGACTTCTGGATGATTTTTCCCATGAGCTTTTGTAATAGCATTTGTATATAGATCAAGCATCTCATCGTTTGCTTCAAAAAATTGTCTTAACATTGTAACTTCCTCCTATTATTTTTCTGATGCTTTTAGGACATCATAGCCAATTGATTGCACTGCCTTCACAATTTCATTAATGTTTGTCATACTATCGTCAAAATTTACTTTTGCCTTACTGGCATTGAATAAAACTTTGACACTTTCATTATCGACACCTGTTACACTTTTAATGGCTCCCTCAATTTTTTGCATACATGTTGGACAAGCCAGTGTTTCAAGCTGTAGTATAGCTTTTTTCATCATCTTTACTTCCTTTCTTTATTATATCTTTAGTATAGTACGATATTTAGAATAAAAAATTGATTTCTATCAAGAATTTCTATTTTCTTTTATATTTTAAAAGCCTCATAGCATTCAAAATAACTACAAGAATGCTACCTTCATGAACAAACATGCCAATTGCCATATTCATCCACGAACTTGAGAGAACGCTGATAAGAAGAACTACTACGACTAGCAATGCAATGAAGATATTTTCAATCATATTACGTCGTGTGGCTTTAGCCAATCCAATCGCATGAGGGATTCTGTGAAAATCCGAATTTATCAAAACAACATTTGAAGTTTCAATAGCAACATCTGTACCGTTTCCCATGGCAATTCCAATATCTGCTAAGGCCAACGATGGGCTATCATTAATACCATCTCCGACAAATGCTACTATTTCTCCACTTGCCTGACGTTTTCTCACAAATTCTGCCTTGTATTCTGGTAGTAGATGACCATAAGCCTCGGTTAAGCCTAACTGATTAGTAACTAAATCAACTGTGCCTTGATTATCTCCAGATAATAGAATGAGATTTTTTACTCCCATATTCTTAAGCGTCTCTAAATCCTCCTTGACTCCTTGTCTAATCTGGTCGCGAATCCCTACAACAAGAGCTATTTGTCCATCAATAGCAGTTAGGACAATTGAATTCCCTTCTGCTTCCATCCCTGCTATGTCGGTCTTCATCTGGTTAGTGAAAGGAATATTATATTGATTCATCAAATAAGAGTTCCCAACAAGAACTTGGTGATTTTGAATACGAGCAACAATTCCCCCACCTTGAACGACCTCTGTTGAGTCAATCACCTCTACTACAGAACCTGAGTAATGGTTCACAATTGCTTTCGCGAGCGGATGATCTGATTCTCTCTCAACACTAGCCAGTAAGCTCTCAGCAAGACTCCTATCACTGCTATAGTAGATTGTCTGTGCAACCTGAGGGCTACCATAAGTTAATGTTCCTGTTTTATCAAATAACATTGTATCAACTTTACTAAAGTTTGTAATGACATCACTACCCTTAAATAAAATACCATGTCGTGCGCCATTTCCAATCCCTGACACATTTGAAACTGGTACGCCAATAACCAGTGCACCAGGACATCCAAGAACCAAAATAGTAACGGCTAACTCAATATTGCGGCTAATAAGCCAAACAATAATCGCTAACACTAAAACTGAAGGAGTATAGTATTTTGAAAATTTGTCAATAAATCTCTCAGCTTTTGACTTGCTGTCCTGTGCTTCTTCTACTAATTCAATAATTTTTCCAAAAGTTGTATCTTCCCCAATCTTCTCAGCACGTATTTGTATAGTGCCATTTTCGAGAATGGTGCCAGCAAAAACTTTATCTCTTAAACCTTTAGAGACTGGAATAGATTCGCCCGTAATACTTGCTTCATTTACAGTACCAGAGCCAAATATCACTTCACCGTCAACTGGGATCTTTCCACCAGTTTTTACTAAAAGAATATCTTCTTCATTAACTTCTTCAACTGACACCTCTTCAAAGTCACCATTATGTAGTTTACGAAAAGTAGTCTCTGGTACCATCTCCACGAGATTCTTAATCGCAGAACGTGTCTTGGCTAATGTTCTTTGTTCTAAGTATGCACCAAATAAGAAGAGAAAAGCTACAATAGCTGATTCTTCAAACTCTTTAATAACGAATGCCCCTAAAATAGCAAGAGTTACTAAGAGATCTATGCTAATTACCTTAACTCTAAGAGCTTGATAGGCTTGAACAAAAATTGGTAAACCGCCAACTAATGAAGCTACAAACAGTAGATAAGCTGAGCCCTGCTCACTACTAAAAACCCATTTGGATGAAAAAGCAAGTATAATAAGAACCCCAGTTATTGCTGTCAACCAATTCCGATAATGTGATAACCATTTTTGCATGATTTCTACCTCCTTTGTTATATCCAGTATAACCGAGCATAGAAATATAATAATTGATTTATATCAAGTTTTAAAAATACTAGAATGTCTAGATTGTTTCAAATACATCTAACTATGTTCAATAATATGCTTACAGTTAGAAACACGCCTTCTTTTGCAAAGGATACAGTGTATCGTTTCATGAAAATGATTCAGATTAACTGGATTCGATTCACAACACTTCTTTCAGCTAGAATCATCAAAGAAGCCATCATCCCTTTGAGCTCTGAAAATCGAGTAAATGTGCTTATCATTGATGATTCCCTTTTTGAACGTAACCGTTCAAAAAAAGTTGAACTCCTTGCTAAAATCTATGATTACGCAAAACATAAATACGCATTCGGATTTCGAATGCGTACTTTAGGTTGATCAGATGGTTGCACTTTCTTACTAATAAACAGCGTTCTTCTTTCTACGGAAAATAGTAAAAACCGAATGAATGAAGCAGTAGAAATGGATAAAAGAACTGTTGGTTACAAACGCAGAAAATTGTCCATGAAAAAAGGAACCCATGCAATGCTTACGCTTCTAGAAGCAGCGAAGAAAGCTGAACTTCCAGCAAAATACGTTCTTTTCGACAGTTGGTTTTCATCACCAAGTACACTCCACGCCGTAAAAAATATGGGCTATGATGTAATTGGTATGGTAAAGAAAACTCCAAAGATGTTCTTTCGATATAATGGTGAAGCCATGTCTCTAGCTTCCATCTATAACCAGAACAAAAAGAGACGTGGAAAATCAAGATATTTACTCTCGGTAACGATTGAAGTTGTAAAAGATGATGCTACCATTCCTGCTAAAGTAGTTTATGTCCGAAATCGTAACAAACGAAAAGAATACCTCTGCTTGATTTCTACAAACGTAAATTTGGACGAAAATGAGATCATTCGAATTTATGGAAAACGCTGGGATATAGAAGTTTTCTTCAAGGTATGCAAAAGCTATCTTAACCTAAGTAGAGAATGTAACTCCCTATCCTACGATGCAATAACTGCGCATACTGCGGTTGTTTTTACACGATACATGATGCTTTCGCTAGAGAGTAGGGAATCCAGTGATACTCGGTCTCTAGGAGAGCTTTTTCTACATTTTTCTGATGAGATGGCGGATATCACATGGATACAAGCGTTTCAAATGCTGCTACAAATGTTTAGAACGATACTTACAGATTATATTGAACTTTCAGATGAAAAAATAACGCAATTAGTAGATACATTTATGGATACATTACCAGTTATGTTGAAAACGAAACTGCGAGCTGCATAAAGTAGGATTATTGACAACTAAATAGGTTCTAGATACTGATTTTTCAAGGTTCATAGCTACAATTTATGTGCGAAGTTTGAGTTATTTACTTTCATTGATTGATTGGTCTACTGTTAGATGTACGGTGGTTGTCTTTTTATCATTGCCACGATAGTAAGTGACTTTAATGCTGTCACCGACTTGTTTTTTATAAAGAGCCGCTCTTAATGCAGTGCCATCGTTGACCTTTTCGCCATCAATTTCAGTAACAACATCATATTGTTTCAAGCCAGCTTTTTCTGCAGGAGTAGCACTATTGACTTGAGCAAGCACAACACCTTCGTTTAATGAGCTAGGTACTTTTAAGATATTGGTTTTTTGTTGATCGGATAATGCATTCAAATCTACTGTTCTGACACCTAAAGCAGGACGAGTTACTTTCCCACTTTGTTCTAGTTGGTTAATGATATTGACCACATCATTACTTGGAATTGCAAAGCCCATTCCTTCGACACTCACACCAGAACTTGAGGTTGAGGTGGTAGCAATTTTACTTGAGTTAATTCCGATGACTTGACCGGCGATATTAATTAATGGACCACCAGAGTTACCAGGGTTAATGGCTGCATCAGTTTGGATGGCATTGATATTAACTTCTTGACCAGAATCATTTTCACTCACGACTTGACGATTTAAAGAAGAAACAATTCCTTCAGTCACTGAGTTTGCATAATCAGTTCCTAATGGTGATCCGATGGCGATGGCAGGTTCACCAACTTTTATACTATCTGAATCGCCAAATGTAGCAACTGTTGAAACTTTATCGCTAGCAATCTTGATTACCGCTAAGTCAGTATAGCTATCCGTACCGACTAACTCAGCATCGACTTTGGTACCGTCTGCTAGTAAAACTTGTAAAGCGTTTTGGCCTTCAACCACGTGATTATTTGTTACGATATAAGCGTATTTACCTTCTTTTTTATAAATGACGCCACTACCTTCACTGGCTGTTTGCAAAGTACCGCTATTTTGATTGCTGCTATTTCCTTGTTGGGCACCAAAGAAATCTTCTAATCCGCCCATACCTTGTGAGCTTTGATTTTGTAAATTAATGATGGAAACGACCGCGCCTTGTACTTTAGAGACAGCTTTCGTCACATCGCTTTCTACATTATATTTTACATTTTGGACTTTAGTTGTTGTTTGTGCACTTTGAATGCCTGTTGAGCTAGTTGCATTGTTCATGCCAGTGACAGCATATAAACCACCAAATGCGATGGCGCCACCTAAAATTCCGCTGCAAAGACCAATACCGAATCTTTTCATAATACTATTTGAATTTTTTCTTCTACTCATAAATTTTTTCCTCCTCTGACTTAAGTTGCTTCACTTTCCCAACATTAAGTATGTTTGATTTATTTACTTTTTTATGTATTTCCTGTTTACAAGCCTATCTTAGCGCGAAGTTATGAAAAAAATATGAAGAGGATAGGGTAAAAAGTTTGTAAATTTTTGAATAATTTTCTTAATATTCATTTTACTGGATTCACAATTTGTGGACAAGGGATGAGGATAAAATTTCTAAACTTATCCACAGTGTTGTGGAAAATGTGCAAAAATAAAATAAAACAAATGTTCGTGCTAAAAAGTGGCTGATTGAAGGATTTATTACCACAATGATGTGGATAATTCTGTGCATAATGTGGATAAAGTTGTGGGAAAATAGTGGATAACTTTTTGGTTTTTCTGATTAGTCAAAAAGAATAAAAATAGTTATAATAGTTTTGAATAGATTAAATGAAAGGATTATGTAATGAATATCAAAATTATTGGTGTCGGTAAATTAAAGGAGAAGTATTTAGTACAGGCGATGCAAGAATATCTCAAACGTCTACAAGCTTATGCAAAAGTGGAAGTCATTGAGCTAGCAGATGAAAAAGCGCCGGAAAATTTAAGTGAAACGCAAATGATGCAAATTAAAGATAAAGAAGGCGAACGAATCTTAGCAAAAATTAAAGATCAGGAATATGTGGTTGCTTTAGCGATAGAAGGAAAAAATCCTAGTAGTGAAGCTTTTGCCCAACAAATCGAAAGTTTAGGCATTCAAGGAAAAAGTCAAATTGTCTTTGTCATAGGAGGTTCACTTGGATTGTCGCCAGCAGTGATGCAACGAAGCAATGCGCAGATTTCTTTTGGTAAGATGACTTTTCCTCATCAATTAATGCGCGTCATGTTAACAGAACAAATTTACCGCGCCTTTCGTATTATTCATAACCAACCCTATCATAAGTGAATGAGGTGAAAATGTTGACAAATAGAGAAGACAAACAAGCAAAACAAATGCCTGAATTATTTTCTGAATTGCGTCAAAGTGTGGTGCATTTACCTAAAGTCATTCGAAACGCTTCAGGAATTAGTATATACGGTAAAAGAATCAAAAGTATTATTTACACGATGGACGTTGCTTTGATTGCCAATAATGATGCGGATGCGATTTTAGCCGTCTATCCATGGACGCCCAATACTAGAATTTTATCCGCTATCTCTCAAGTAGCCCAAGTACCTATTTTCGCAGGAATTGGTGGAGGCCTAACTTCAGGTAAGCGTTCAGCTAGACTAGGAACTTTTGCGGAAGAACATGGCGCTTATGGTGTGGTGCTAAATGGGCCGACTTCAGTTGAAACCATTGAAGCGGTCAATGAAACAGTGGATATCCCGATTATTTATACTGTGGTTAATGATAAAAGGGATTTGAGTAAATTAATCGAAGCAGGTGTGGATATCTTTAATGTGGCTGGTGGTAAAGATACTGCAAAACTAGTACGTTGGATTCGTGAAAGCTATCCTACATTTCCGATTATGGCTTCTGGTGGTAAGACAGATGAGCAAATTATGGAAACCATTAATGCAGGGGCCAATGCAATTACCTTTACCGCTTATGGTCAGACAGAAAAATACTTCCAAAGTAAAATGGAAGAATATCGCCAAAAAACGGAAGACTAGTGTTGAAAACCATTCTTTGAGCTTAACTGTAGCTTGAAGAATGGTTTTTTACTTAGATTTTGCATCGTTTAAAGGGACGCCGCTTGTTTATCCCTTTACAAATTGAAGATATAAGGTATATAATGATTCTAGAGATAACTTGAGAAGGAAGAACGCTGTGTCCCATAAAGGGGTAGGTGCTATTGCGCTGAGCATTCACATGTGCCTGGGGTTATCTTTTTTTTGTTTTCTCATCCACTTTTCTTAATTTTGAAATAATGTTGTGAGGGTCTTTTTTTATCTCGTTTACGATAAATTCTGCCGCTTGTTGAGAGTAGGAATATGTTTCGCTTTTACCAATAATGTGCTTGAAAGCATATTTTTCATTTTTTTTCATATCATAAACTCTAAGAAATAGATTTAGGGCGTAACTATTAAAGGTTTCTTTCTCTCCAGACGAGGTTTTATAACTAAAATGAATATGGCCTGTAGATAATCTTTTTTGTATATCTTTAATCAAATTACTGTAAGAGTATTTGTGTGTTTCAGAGGGATCTTTTATTTTTGTAATTGGTCTAATACCTATCGAACTATCTTTACTTATTTTAAAGGTAAAATCAGCTTCGTTTTTACTTTTTATTTGGTATAAGTTATGTTTGATTTGGATAGAAAATTTATTTGATTCAATCAAATCAGTCGTCGTCTCAATATCATTTTTTTGAAAAATCAATCGTTGAGCTATTTCCTTAGGGTACTTTATTTTAATTTGTTCATTAGTTAACGGTTCTAAGCTTGCATTGAGTGTTAAAAAATTTTGTGCAATATTTTGAGTTATATCATGATTATGGAATCGTAAAAGTTGTTCAGAAAATGATAATACATTGGCTTGAAATAAAGGAGCATATATCGTTTCATAGTCTTCAGTGATAAAATGTGTGCTAGTGTTTCTCAGGGTGATTATTTTTTCTAGATTAACACGTAAAGGTTGCGTTTTATTCGGATATATTTCTTTTAATACATTTTCAAGGCTTAAAGTTCTGTCAGGCTTATCTTTAAAATAGATACTTTTTCTCCGATTTAATAATTCTGCCTTGAGCATTAATTCCCATGCATTACAAATAAAAAAGCTAAATCCTTCTATGCGATATTTTATTGTGGGTTTATTGTATATTTCTAGTCCCATGATGAAGGCCTCAATGCTCTTATCCACTAACTTTTGTGATAAATTTTCCATATTCAACTTCCTTTCAACAAATCTTATTTCTTTGTATTGTTTTATGTATATAAAGAACGATTAATATCTTTATGAAACATTGCTTAATATCTTTTTTTTAGAGATATTAAGCAATGTTTTTTGTATGTTGTTTTATATATAATATAAGATTAATAGCTTTTTGTGCACTAATTTATTATTATTTTAAACTAATGTGAAAAAAAGTATCAAATAAAAACTTTATATTTCAACTGATTAAATTGAGATAGGTTATAAATAGACATATCAGCTATGAACAGATAGAGTTTCCTATTCGTTAAAGTAGCTAGTTAATATACATCGCTTAAGAGAGAGTCATGGTAGAATGAATTACTTAGAATTTATTCAGTAATGTCTTGGTATGGGTAACAGTCAGTCTATTTTTTCGCGATAAAAATTTTCTATCAAACCATATCATTGAAAGCCATGAAAAGCTTGAGTATACTAGTATTAATCGATAAATCAATAGAACGGAGTGAAAAGATGGACCAACAAACATTTATTCATGAATATGCCAGAGAAAGAAAAAACACCAATTCATTAAAATGGGATGCCCTTGAAGAACGATTTGGGGATGCTAATTTGTTGCCTTTATGGGTAGCAGATATGGAATTTGCGACACCTAAAGCAGTAACAGATGCTTTAACAAAACGAATTGCCCATGGTATTTTTGGTTATTCCGGTGTTGATAAGGAGTACTTCAATACTTATTTAGGTTGGCAAGCACGCCATGAAAATACCCCTTTTAAAGAAGAATGGCTACAATTTTCAACAGGAGTCGTACAAGCCATTTATGATTTAGTCGATTGTTTTACCGAAAAAGGAGAAGCTGTGATGATTCAACGTCCAGTATACTATCCTTTTAGTAATGCCATCAAAGACAAACAACGTAAATTAATCAATAGTCCACTGAAAAATGTAGACGGCCATTATGAAATGGATTTAGCTGATTTTGAGGCCAAAGTAGTTTCAGAAAAGGTGAAGTTGTTTATTCTATGTTCCCCACATAATCCTGTAGGTCGCGTCTGGAGTGAAGAAGAATTAGCGAATGTCTTAACCATTTGTCAAAAGCATGGAGTTTTAGTGATTGCGGATGAAATTCATAGTGATTTTATGATGCCTGGTCAAACATTTACTTCAGCTATTTCTGTGAATGAAGGGGCCTTTTTAGATCATCTCATTGTATTGAATGCTCCTTCTAAGACCTTTAACTTAGCGAGTCTATTAAATTCACATATCTGGATTCCAAATGAAGCATTACGTAAACAGTATCGTGCTTATGACAAAGTCAATCGCCAAACAGAATCTAGCTTAATTGGTCAAGTGGCAGCCCAAGCAGCATATGCAAATGGTGATGAATGGTTAGCAGCACTGATTGATGTCATTTATCATAATTATCAATATATCAAAACAAATCTTGAAGCAGCCGTGCCAAGTGTAAAAGTAGGCGAATTACAAGGGACTTATCTATTGTGGATTGATTTATCACAAGCATTAAACGGTCGTACAACTAAAGAAGTGGTTCAAGATCAAGCGAAGTTAGCTGTTGATTTTGGGGATTGGTTTGCCCACGATACCAAAGACTTTATTCGCTTTAATTTAGCAACCACACCCGCAAATATCAAACAAGCGGTAGATCAATTAATCGCAGCATTGAATTAATAAAAAGGACAGGGGTAATCACAACTATGGGAGAAAATATTGAAACATTTTTAGCACAATTAGGTAATCGTGTAGACGAGCAAACTGGAGCTGTCAGTGCACCGATTCATTTATCAACGACTTATTCTCATCCAAAATTTGGGCATAGTACGGGCTTTGATTATACTAGAACCAAAAATCCTACCCGGGCTATTTTAGAAGAAGGACTAGCAAAATTAGAGGAAGGAGCACAAGCAATTGTCACTTCATCCGGTATGAGTGCCATTCAATTGGTTTTCCAACTTTTTCCAGCAGGCAGCTCATTTTTAGTTTCGCGTGATCTTTATGGCGGCTCGTATCGCTATTTTAAAGAAATCGAACGTCAAGGAATCGCCCAGTTTTATTACTTTGATACGGAAGAGGAATTAGCAGCGCAAATCACCGAGAATATTAGCGCCGTCTTTATTGAAACACCAACCAATCCGTTAATGCGTGAAGTAAGTATCAATCGTGTGGCTGAGATTGCTAAGTCAAAAGGGGCCTTGACGATTGTTGATAATACTTTTTTAACACCTTTACGTCAAAAGCCATTAACTCATGGAGCGGATTTGGTTGTACATTCAGCAACTAAATTCTTAGCTGGGCACAATGATATCTTGGCAGGAGTGGTGGTCGCCAAAACGCAAGAACTCGGAGAACGCTTATTATATTTGGCTAATACAACCGGTCCGACTTTAGCTGCCTTTGATTGTTGGTTGTTTATCCGCAGTTTGAAAACCTTACCTTTACGCTTTAATCAACAAGAAAAGAATGCTAAAATAGTAGTCGAAGCTTTGAAAAATCATCCTGCAGTCAAAGAAGTCTTCTATCCAGGTGTGGGTGCGATGGTGAGTTTTAAAATTGCTGATGAAAGTAAAGTCGGTCCATTTTTAGAGCAACTAAAATTGTTTACTTATGCCGAAAGTTTAGGTGGGGTAGAGAGTCTGATTACTTATCCAACGACGCAAACCCATGCCGACATTCCTGAAGCAGAACGTTTGGCTTATGGTTTAACGCCAGATTTATTACGTTTATCAATTGGGATTGAAGACGCTGATGATTTAGCAGCTGATTTAACACAAGGTTTAAGTATAGTGACGAGGAAGTGATTATGGTGAATCAAACCATTGAACATCAATTGAATCATCGAAGTATCCGTAAATTTAAAGCAGAAAATCTCTCAGATGAACAAATCAAGACTTTATTAGAGGTTGCGCGTCAAACATCGACAAGTAATTTCTTCCAACAATTTAGTGTGCTGCATATCATGGATGAGACCAAGCGTGAACAAATTCGTAATATTAGTAAGCAACCGTATGTCGGCTTAAATGGCGAACTATTTATTTTTATTGCAGATTTATATCGTAATCAACAAATTCGTTTGCAAAAAGGGGAAGATGATGGACGCTTGCATTCCACTGATGTCTTTTTCCAAGCGATGCAAGATGCGACTTTAGCCATTCAAAATATGATGAACGCAGCAGAAAGTATGGGGCTTGGTGCAGTGCTTTTAGGTAGTATCAATAATCAACCTAAAGATCTAATTAAAGTGTTGGATTTACCTAAAATGACTTATCCAGTTCTAGGGATTCAAGTAGGGATTCCTGATCAAGAACCACAATTAAAACCTCGATTACCATTAGATAAAATCGTTTTTGAAAATGAATATCCAAAAGACTTTCAATTAAGTGACTTAAAAGAATATGATGAAGTCGTGCAAACATACTATGATTTACGAAATGCGAACCAAAGAATTGATTCTTTTACCAATCAAATCGCCGGTAGCAAACTGCAAGAAAGCATTATCGGACGCGATGACATCATGGAAGTCTTACACAGCCAAGGACTATGTTGGAGATAAAAAAAGGTTGTAAATCGACTTGGTCAGCTACGAGCGGATAAGTTTGTCCAGAACGTCGGGAAAGTCCGAAAAGTAAAGACTTTCCCAGGCGGGCTGGCTTATACGCCGAAGTGGCTAGTTGATTTACACCGTCAAAAAAGGTTGTAAATCGACTCGATCAGCTACGAGCACAACAAAAAAGTCAGTCATCTTTATATTGTGAGATGACTGACTTTTTGTTTAATTTTCACGAGTTAAAATAGCTTTGGTTAAACGAGCTAAATTTTCTTTGGTTTGTACTTGATTATCTGGCAGTTTCGCAATGCCTTTTAGTGCTTTATCCGTATATTTAGCGGCTAAATCTTGGGCCTTTTGAATGGCATTCGTCTGATGGACAATATCAAAAACCGCTTGGGCATCTTCATGCGACATAGCTTCTTTTTTGCTTAAATAAGGTAATAATGCGTGTTTATTTTCTTTTAACGCATAGATTAATGGTAAGGAATAAACGCCTTGACGAACATCTTCTAACACAGGTTTGCCAATACCTTCAGGCGTTTTTGTGTAGTCTAAAATATCATCAATAATTTGGAAAGCCAAGCCAATATTTAGCCCAATTTCGCCACATTTTTTACTGAAAGCTTCACTACAACCACTTTCTAAAGCCCCAATTCCACAACTTAGGGCGAAAAGTTCAGCTGTTTTTCCAGATATATTTTCTAAATAATCATCAATTGTGACATCAATTTGATAACGATCATTCATTTGACCTAATTCACCATCAAGAATTTTTTCCATACTGCGTGAATTTAACTGTAAACTGCGCATGGATTGGGTATAGTCAGCTAATAATTTAAAACAACTAATCAGAAGGTAATCTCCAGCATAGACTGCAGTCGAATTATCAAATTGTTTGCGAATCGTAGGCAGTTTGCGTCGGATATCAGCTTCATCAATAATATCGTCATGGATGAGTGTCGCAGTATGTAGCATTTCGATGGATGCGGCTAGACAAATGGCTTTTTTTCGATCTTGTTCTGCGCCAAATTGTGAGAAAAGTAGCTGATAAGCCGGTCTCAATAGTTTTCCGCCTGAATGAATCATATCTAATACTGCTTTTTCGACAGCTTTATTTTTTAATTTTACGGATTGTTCCATCAGTTCAATGGTCTGATTTAATTCAGGAACTAATTGTGGATAATTT
Source organism: Enterococcus cecorum (assembly GCF_023221775.1). Lineage (GTDB taxonomy): Bacteria > Bacillota > Bacilli > Lactobacillales > Enterococcaceae > Enterococcus_E > Enterococcus_E cecorum_A. The sequence goes on from NZ_JAKUDS010000004.1 coordinate 45,590, forward strand.
TGCCACATTGGATGTAATTTCATCTAAATCAAATCCTTTCCAAGTAATTGACTTGCCCAATTTTGCTGTGTTTTTCGATCGCGCTCCATCTGAAATCTTTGCAAGGTACGCACATGCATAAATAAATAGTTGGCACAGACCCCGATAGCAATCCCTGAAAGAATGCCTAAAAAGGAGAGTACCGGAAGATAAAGCATGACGGTCCATGATTGTGCAATAAGGGAGGCTGTCACAAGTTGGCCTACATTATGCATAAACCCTCCTGTGGCGCTAATACCAATAATACTGACTCGTTTTGGCCCAAGTGATTTGACCAGCATCATACCGATATAACTGAGCACCGCCCCAGAAAAGCTATATAGAAATGTCGAAACTGTACCACCAAGTAAGGTTGATAAGCAAAGTCTTAAACCAATCAGCGTGATGGTTTCGCGTTTGGATAAGGTAAAAATGGCGATAATTGTAATCAGATTAGCCAGGCCCATTTTCGCTCCTGGTGCAAAACCAAAAGGATAGGGAATCATATTTTCAATTAGTCCAATTACTAAAGCTTGAGCCACAAGTAAAGAGATATAGACCATCGTTTTTAATTTTGATTGTACCATAAGTAAAGGCAGCTAGTAAATGACACTGCCAGATTCACTCCCATCTGAAGACTGGATTTCGATAACTAATTTATGAGGTAAGCAGACGATGGTTTCCCCCGGTTTTTTAATCCAGCCACGCTTCACACAGATTTGATCGCCACAATTGGCTTCTTTCATTCGTATTTGTTTACGATTCACTTCAATAATATTATAATCCCCATCTTTATCTTCATAACGATAGGTGTAGTGTTGTCCATTTTCACTTAAATCAAAGGCTTTGACTTGTTTGCCATCTACTTTAACGATGGCTTGATAAGTGACTTCATTGATTTTAGATTGATAGATACTAAAAATGAGAATCGGAATAAAAGAGAGAATCACCAAACTAATGAGGATGATAAAATCCCAGCGCTTCATGCGACTCTTTTTGAAAAATGTTTTGAAATCCACAAAATATCTCCTTTAATCATCTGTTTAATAGGCGAACTAAACATTTAATTCGTCTATTAAACAGAAGGAAAACTGAAACAGCCTGTCTCAGTTTTCCTAAAAAGATTTATCTTTTAGTGCTTAGTATCTCGATTTGACATCGCCATACCACCAGTGCCCTAGTTTGCGTTGTAACCAAGGAACTACCCAGTGGTCAAGACCAAAGGCACGACCAGAACCGTTCATCAAGGCAATGGCAACTGGAATAAACCAAATATTTACCCAGAAGAACATACCTGATAGACAGAAGGCCACGACTAAGGCTACCGTTGTCGCACTTGCTAACCAAGTAAATAGACCAACGATTAAGGCTAATGCAATACCAATTTCCACGATAGTCATGAATTTTTGGAAGAATAAAGCAACTTCTTTATTAGGCATCATAAATTTCATGATACTTTCGAACCATTTTGGCATGTGATCTAACACTTGCATTGGTTGTTCGCCGTAAGCATAACTAAATCCAAAGTGAGCAGCTTGAGTCGTAGCTTCACCACCACCACTTGCAGCAGCACCACTAGCAGCACTTGTCGCTTCAGCAGCACCAGATCCGGCAGCAGAGGCACCAGTTGTTGCAGCTTGTTCTTGCAACCAAGGGAATGGGAAGACGATGTGATCAGTAAACCATGAACCTTCACCAAACCAAGTGCTTGGTTGGAATAGATGACCATTATCACCTAAGACTTTCTTCATTGATTCGATTAACCACATGAATCCGTAGAAGATACGTAATGGCACGCTCCATAAAACATTACCGTAACGTGAGGAGTGACCGCGCATAATATTTCTTTCATCTTTAATATGGAAGAATTCATGCATGATGTATTGGAACATATAATATCCAGAACGAATATCAAAGAAGTATTTCAAGTTTACAACGTGTTTCATAAACATTGCGAAGAAGCCAGATAATTTGATTTTACCAAATAGGTTAGCTACCCCGTAACGAGAACCGATTGAAACCATGAAACCTTGGTAGTTACTCTTGAATGGATGTTTTTCGCCACCTTTAATAGAAGCGATAACATTTTCAGCCGCACAGTGTGCAGTTTGTTCAGCTGCTTGTACAATTTGAGGAGTTGGTTTGCCAGGAGTTTCTTCATAGTAAACTAAGTCCCCAATAATATAGATGTTTTTATCTTCGTAGCCTTTTGCTTGCATGTATTGGTTTGCTACTAAACGGTTTGCACGCGCTTTTTCAATACCAAAGTCAGCTGCATCAGAAGTCGCTTTAACCCCAGCAGTCCAGATTAAAGTATGTGTTGGAATAGTGCTACCATCTTTTAAGACGATATGATCTTTAGCTACTTCAACGATTGGTGATTCAGTTAAGATTTCAACACCATGTTTTTTCATGTAGCGTTCAGCCTTAGCCGCACCACCACGGTCTAACATGTTTAAGATAGTTGGCATTGCTTCAACAACTTTAAGTGTGAAATCATCTTTGCTTAACTTGAAGTCTTTAGCTAAACGATCGCGCCAGTCCATTAACTCACCGACCATTTCAATTCCGGTAAATCCAGAACCGCAGACTACAAAAGTTAACATTGCTTTACGCTTCTCAGCATCTGGTTCAATGGCAGCTTTTTCCACAATGTCTTCAATGTGCTTTCTGATTTTTAAAGCATCTTCAAATGACCAAAGTGTAAAGCCGTTTTCTTTAACACCAGGTGTACCAAAGTCGTTTGGTTCACCACCCATACCGATGATTAGGTGGTCAAATGGATATTCACCCATTTTTGTTTGAACAACTTTATTTTCTTTGTCGATACCAGTAACAGTGTCTGTCACAATTTCAACATTTTTGTTGTGGCAGAATAAACGTTGTAGGTCGTATTGGATAGCTGTAGGTTCTACACGACCACCAGCCACTTCATGCAATTCAGTCATCATTGTATGGTAAGAATGACGATCGATTAAAGTGATTTGTGTGTCTGTGCCTTTTAGCTTTTTAGATAAAAGTTTTGTAGCAGCTACACCAGAATAACCGGCACCTATAACAATTACTTTTTCTTTTGCCATAAGTAAATTCGCTCCTTGAATAATAATAATAGTATAAATTGATCATTGCATAATCTACTATATTATATAAGAATTTATAAAATTTGTCTAACTTCTGAACTGAAATTTCACAGATTTTGAATAATACGATGAGAATTCTGTGAAAAATAAAAGATTTTGGGAAAATAGCAATGATAGCGGTTGACAAATTCACGCAATGTTATAGAATAAGAGTGTAAACAAACGATTTCACAATTTCGTTTGTGAAAAAAGTAGTAAAGGGGAACTTTGCAATGAAAATGAAGAAAATTTTAACAGGATTCACCACACTAGCTTTATCAACACTATTGTTAGCAGCTTGTGGTGGTAACGACAAGAAAGACACAGCTTCATCATCAACTGCGTCTTCATCAAGTGTAGCTAAAACATCATCTAGCTCAAAAGAAGAAGCTGCAGCACCTAAGAAAGTAGCTGGTGCAGATTTACAAGATGGTACATACAAACTTGAAGAAAAGAACTACGAACATGGTTACCGTACAGTATTTTCTATCACTGTAAAAGATGGTAAAATCACTGAATCTAACTATGACAATGTAAATGAAAAAGGCGAATCTAAAACAAAAGACGCTGACTACAATAAAAATATGAAAGCTAAATCTGGTACTGATCCAGAAACTTACATTCCTCAATTAAACAAAGAATTAGTTGAAGGACAAAACGCTAATGTAGCTGTTGTAACTGGAGCAACTCATTCATCAGAAAGCTTCAAGAACTATGCACAACAATTAATCCAAGCTGCTCAAGCTGGTAAAACCGATACAATCGAAATCGACAATGGTGCTGCTTTGAAAGATGGTACTTACACTTTAGAAGAAAAGAACTACTCTCATAACTACCGTGTTGTATTCTCAATCACTGTTAAAGATGGTAAATTAACTGAATCTAAATATGATTACGTTAATAAAGACGGTAAATCTAAACAAGATGATGAAGAATATAACAAATCAATGCAAGAAAAATCAGGTACAGCTCCTAAGACTTACATTCCTCAATTGAATGAAGAATTAGTGAAAGCGATGAACGGAGAAGAACCTTCAGTGAATAAAGTGGAAGTAGTTACTGGTGCTACTCACAGTTCTGACAGCTTCAAGATTTATGCAGCTCAATTAATCAATGCCGCTCAAAAAGGCGATACTGCTAAAATCGAAGTGGACAACATCGTCACTGAATAATTTTGTTTCATAAAATCACACGAGATGGAACGGTGTTTAATCATCGCTCCATCTTTTTTTATTTTTAATAACAAGATGCAAATATATAACGTTGGTGTTCATTGCTGTTAAATAATGGGGAATAAAAAAATTATTGGCTAAACAAACTTTCTGCGCTATGATAAAAAGGCATAGAAAATGAGTAAGGAGGATTTTATGAAAAATAGAATCATAATGCTAGTGATGGTCTTAGGGGCTATCTTGCTTGCAGGCTGTCAAAAACAAGCAGCTGCACCTAAAATTAATGAGACACCTTATTCGGATAATCAATTTCTTATCGGTACATATGTCAATATCCGAATTTATGATGATGGCAAAGAAGATGTACTGCCGTTAGCCTTTAAAAAAGTCAAGACTTTAGGTGATAAAGTGACCGTCAATCAAAAAGGGTCAGAAATAGATGAAGTTAACGCGCAGGCAGGGATTAAGCCAGTGAAAGTCACGAGTGATGTCTATCGTTTGGCAAAAAAAGCATATCAAATCAGTGAAGAATCTCATGGCGGCTTCGATATGGCGATTGGCCCGATTACGCAATTATGGCGCATTGGTTTTCCTGACGCTCGTAAGCCAAGTCAAGCAGAAATTGATGAAGCTTTAAAATTGGTCGATTATAAAAAGGTAAAACTTGATGACAAAAAGCAAACCATCTATTTAGAAGAAAAAGGTATGGCACTTGATTTTGGTGCGATTGCTAAGGGTTTTATTGCTGATGAAGTCGTAAAATTATTGAAAAAACACGGTGTGACTACAGCAATAGTGGACCTTGGTGGGAACGTCTACGTATTAGGTAAGAGCCCACGCGGTAAAGATACGCCATGGACAGTTGGCATTCAAGATCCTAACCAAGCACGTAATGTAACAGTTGGATCCGTCTTAGCAAGTAATCAAACTTTGGTAACTTCAGGTATTTACGAACGGTATCTAGAAGTCGATGGAGTCAAATATCATCATTTGTTTAATCCAAAAACGGGTTATCCATTTGATAATGATATTGCGGGTGTAACGATTATTACCAAATATTCTATTGATGGCGATGGCTTATCTACAGCGGTCTTTTCAATGGGGGTTCAAAAAGGCTTGAAATTTGTGAATAAGCAAAAAGGGGTCGAGGCAATTTTCGTTACTAAAGATGATAAAATCTATTTAAGTAAAGGTGTGCCATCCTTTGAGCTAAATAAGGAATCAGGCTATACGATGGCTAAATAAATAGAATCGAGGAAGAAAATGTCTGTAAAAACTTTTTTGGATTTGGTCGAAATTAAAACAAAATTGGCAAGTTTAACACCATTTGTTATCGGTGTACTATTTACGTTAAGTTACTTTAATGAATTTCATATAGGCAATACGATTATCTTTTTTATCGGGATGCTTTGTTTTGATATGGCAACCACAGCGATTAATAATTATATGGATTTCAGAAAAGCAAAATCTGAGGAATATAAATATACGGAAAATGTTGTTGGTCGTGAACATATTCCAGAAAAATTGGTTCAACAAATCATTTTTGGTTTCATTTTTATCGCTTTTTTAGTAGGAATGTATCTTTCTTATAAAACAGGTTGGCTACTTTTGGTGATGGGCTGTTTGTGCTGCTTTATCGGAGTGTTTTATACTTTTGGTCCGGTGCCACTTTCTCGTATGCCTTTAGGTGAGTTGTTTAGTGGGGTGACCATGGGCTTAGGGATTTTTGCGATGGTTATATACATCAATATTTATCAAAGCAAAGTTCTCTGGCTCAATTTAAGTTTGAAAACAGGCCAGTTTGCCTTAACGGGTAATCTATGGACAGTATTGGCGGTAATTTGGGCATCTATTCCGATGATTTGTACGATTGCCAATATTATGTTAGCAAACAATTTATGCGATTTAGATCAAGATATCGAAAATCATCGCTATACTTTACCCTATTATATTGGTCGTAAAAATGGGGTATTCTTATTTAATATCTTAATGTATCTTTGTTTTATCACAGTAACGATTGGTCTGTTTTTTGGTTTGTATCATTGGACGATTTTATTGATTTGGGTAGTTTTCCCTATGATCCGTAAAAATCTCCAAATCTTCACAAAGAAACAAATCAAACGCGAAACCTTTAGTATTTCCATTAAAAATTTAATTCTCTTTAATGGTACCTATGCGCTATGTTTATTGCTAGGTTTGCTATTCTAAGGCAATATTTTAGGAGGTCTCTTGTCATGAGAGACCTCTTTTTTTATAAACGTTAAAAAACTGGTCGAATGAGAAAAATATTTTTCCATAAACTATTGACAAGCAAAAAGTTCTTTGTTAATTTATAAATCGTAACTGTTACGATTTGAAAAAGGAAGAGGAATGTTATGAAGAAGAAAATAATTTTATTCAGTATCGCTTGTGCCAGTCTTTTGTTGGCTGCATGTCACAATCAAACCGAGAAAAAAAGTGATCAACCAACGATTATCACTACAATTTATCCGATGTATGAATTTACCAAAGAGATTGTAGGTTCGGAGGCAAAGGTCGAATTATTGATTCCAGCCGGGACAGAACCACATGATTTTGAACCATCTGCCAAAGATATTGCCAAAATACAACAAAGCCAAACAATGGTCTATGATGATCCAAATATGGAAACTTGGGTGGGAAAAGTAAAGTCTAGTTTAACGGATGATAAAGTGAATTTTATCCAGTCTACTAAGGATATGGTTTTATTACCTGGTGGTGAGGAAGAAGAGCATGATCATGGTGCAGACGGACACCATCATGAATTTGATCCGCATGTTTGGTTAGCTCCTAGCCTAGCCAAAAAGCAAGTACAAACCATTACCAAAGAATTAAGCAAACAATATCCAAAACTGCAGAAAAAGTTCGAAACCAATAGTCAGAAATATTTAGCTAAATTAACGCAGTTAGATCAAGAATATCAAAAACAACTGAGTCAATTACCGCAAAAACATTTTGTGACCCAGCATAGTGCTTTTCAATATTTAGCTGTTGAATATGGATTAAAACAAATTCCCATTGCAGGCATCAACCCAGAAGAAGAGCCTAGTGCGAGCAAATTAGCTGAATTGAAAAAATTAGTGAAACAATATGAAGTCCAAACGATCTTTTTTGAGGAAAATGCTCAAGATAAAATTGCTCGTACCCTAGCCAAAGAAGCCGATGTGAAGTTAGCGGTCTTAAATCCATTAGAAGGCCTGACTAAAGCACAAATCAAAAACGGTGAAAACTATTTATCCGTGATGCGTCAAAATTTGCAATCCTTGGTGAAAGCCGGTAGTAAGCAACCATCCACGAAACAAGAAAATACACAGGCTAAACCAAAAACAGTCTATAATGGTTATTTTAAAGATGACCAAATCAAAAATCGTACTTTAGAAGATTGGCAAGGTAGCTGGCAGTCCGTGTATCCATTGGTTGCTAAAGGTGAATTAGACCAAGTATTTCATTACAAAGCCAAATTAAATCCCGGAAAATCTGAAAAAGATTATCGCGACTACTATGAAAAAGGTTATCGCACAACAGTTAAACAAATCGATATTCAAGGAGATACTTTCACCTTTACGTTTGATGATGGAACCAAACAAAGCAGTGACTATCGCTATGTAGGCTATAAAGTTTTAAATTACCAAGCGGGAAATCGCGGAGTTAGATATCTTTTTGAGGCTAAAGATTTACAAACAAAAGCCTTTAAATATTTACAATTTAGTGATCATGCTATTTCACCACAAAAAGCTGGACATTTCCATCTATATTTTGGCAATGAGTCTCAGGAAGCCTTACTAAATGAATTAGAAAACTGGCCGACTTATTACCCAAGCCAACTATCAGCGCATGAAATTGCCCAAGAGATGGTTGCTCATTAACCATAGTCATAGACAAAGTAAAGAGAATAGAGTAGAATGAAGGCAAAATTTTACAGGATGTGATTGTAATGCGCCCTCTAATTGGACTAATTCCTTTATATGATGAAAAGTTAGAAAGTATATGGATGTTACCTGAATATCAAAAATTAATCGAACAGGCAGGTGGAATTCCAGTCATTTTACCTTTGACCACGGATGAAGAAATCCTCAATCAATTATGTGAGCAGCTAGATGGTCTACTTTTAACCGGTGGCCATGATGTCAATCCCATACTTTATGGAGAAGAAAAAAATCCAGAATGCCAAGTGTTATGTGAAATACGCGACAAGATGGAAATTTCTCTAATAAAGTTATTTTTAAAAACAGATAAACCTATTTTCGGGATTTGCCGTGGCTTACAAATCTTAAATGTGTATTTTGGTGGTTCGTTGTATCAAGATATCCCAACGCAATTTGCGACTGATTTAGTGCATAGTATGCCAAAACCATATGATCAAGGTATCCATCAGGTGACGCTTTTTGCCAATACACCTTTATTTGAGTTACTTCAAACAGGAGAATTAAGTGTGAATAGCCGACATCACCAAGCAATAAAAGACTTAGCACCTGATTTAGTTGCGATGGCTCAGGCAACGGATGGCTTGATTGAAGCGGTCTATCATCCTGATTATTCTTATGTTTGGGCTGTTCAGTGGCATCCTGAGCATATGTATCAATCAGACATAAGCAAGCAATTAGCACGGAAATTTATCCAAGCTTGTCGTGATAGAAAAAAACTATAGATAATAGATATTACGTTGACATTTTGAATCGTTGTGCTATGATTTAATCAAATTCTAATATTTTTTAGTAAATTTACATTTTTGGAGGGATTTTCATGACACAACGCTTCGAAACCATTCAATTACACGGAGGACATACCGTCGATAAAGAAACAGGAAGTCGGGCCGTACCGATTTATCAAACAACTTCTTATGTATTTGAAAATGCAGAACAAGCCGCTGCCCGCTTTGCTTTAGAAGAAGGCGGAAATATTTATACGCGTATTACCAACCCAACGACTAGTATTTTAGAAGAACGACTTGCTTTATTAGAAGGTGGTGTGGGAGCTTTAGCCACAGCATCAGGCTCAAGTGCCATTAGCTATGCGATTCAAAATATTGCTAGTAGTGGCGATCATGTCGTATCAGCAAGTACCCTTTATGGTGGGACCTATAACTTATTTGCAAATACTTTGCCTGAGTTTGGCATTACCACTACTTTTGTCAATGCCGAAAATCTTGAAGAAGTGAAAGCTGCCATTCAAGAAAATACCAAAGCTTTATTTATTGAGTCACTAGGTAATCCTGATATCAATGTGTTAGATGTTGAAGCGTTAAGTCAAATTGCCCACGAAGCAGGGATTCCATTAATTGTGGATAATACTTTTGCGACGCCTTATTTGTTCAGACCTTTTGAACACGGTGCAGATATTACGGTTTACTCGGGGCTGACCCATTAGTCTCTAATAAAAAATGAGTATATAAATAATCCGAACGTTCATTGTTGATTTTATGAGTAATCAAGTTGAACATTCGGATTTTCTTTGTCTTTTATTAATTATTTATTTCATCATAAGGATTTCTTTTTTTAATTATCTTGCTAAAATACTTTTGGGTCAGCCCCATGGGGTTTCATTAGGTGGTGCAATTGTTGATTCCGGAAACTTTGACTGGACGAATGGTAAATTTGCAAAATTAGTCGATCCAGACCCTAGCTATCATGGCGTTTCTTGGACGCAAGCTGCTGGAAATGCCGCTTATATTACACGAGCACGCACCATTTTACTACGAGACTTTGGTGCCGCAATTTCACCATTTAATGCTTGGACATTATTACTTGGTCTTGAAACCTTATCGCTTAGAATGGAACGTCATGTAGAAAATGCGCAAAAAGTTGCTGAATTTCTAGAAAACCATCCAAAAGTTGCTTGGGTGCATTATCCAACCTTAAAGAGTAGTCCATATTATGAATTGGCTCAAAAATATTTCCCTAAAGGAACAAGTTCAGTCTTTTCATTTGGCTTAAAAGCTGGTAAAGAAGCGAGCCAAAAATTATGTGGTTCAACCAAAATTTTCTCCTTATTAGCGAATGTGGGCGATGCGAAATCATTAATAATCCATCCTGCTTCTACAACACATTCACAATTAAATGAAGAAGATCTAAAAGCCGCAGGTATTCAACCAGAAACCATTCGCATTTCCGTGGGAATTGAAAATGTGGAAGACTTAATTGAAGATTTATCTCAAGCGTTAGACCAAATTTAAAACGATCCATTTCGAAACAGAATCTCAAATGTTTAACAGATTTTTTTGTTAAATGTTTGAGATTTTTTTGTTTACAGACGCTATTTAGTGATGAATTCGAATTTAATAGATAGAGGCTACTTATAAAGAGTATGGCAGCTTTTAGTTTAAATGAAAATGGAGTGATGGCGATGTTCATTGAAGAGCTTTCTGATGAGGTCATAGCATTTGGCGTAAAAGAGCAGATGCAAGATATGTATTTGTACCTACAAGAGGAAAAAGGGGTGATTCAATTTAGAAAAAACCAACAGATTGCCTCGTTTAAAGAAATCAGTCCAGATATTGCACAGCAACTAATTACGAGATTCAAGTACTTAGGTGAGATGGATGTTGGCGAGCATCGAAGGGCACAATTAGGCGCAATAACCTATCCTTTAAATGAAGACAGACAGCGCTTAAGACTTTCGACTGTGGGAGATTATCGCGGAAATGAAAGTTTAGTGGTCCGATTTTTATACAATTTATCATTGGATCATTTGCACTATTTTAGTTATGAGCAGTTCGAAACGATTATTAAACGTACCCAAGAGGCGGGGTTGTATTTGTTCAGCGGCCCAACTGGTTCAGGTAAGACTACCTTGATGTATCAATTAGCCAAACAGATGAAAGGGCAAGTGATTACGATAGAAGATCCAGTAGAAATTGAGGAACCAACTTTTTTGCAACTTCAAACGAATGATAAAATCAATCAAACTTATGATCAATTAATTAAGCTGTCTTTGCGTCACCGTCCAGATATTTTAATCATTGGCGAAATACGTGATGAAAAGACAGCCAAAGCCGCGATACGAGCCGCATTAACTGGCCATAAAGTCTTTGCGACGATTCACGCAAAAGGAGTGAGAGAAACAAGAAGTAGGATGATCGATTTAATTGGTGAGACCAGTGAATTAGATAATTGTTTACAAGGAGTAATTTATCAAAAAATGTTAAGCGATGCCTCAGGACAGCCTGAAGTTGTTTTCGGATATGAATTTTATGAGGAACCATCGATTTATTTACCATTTAGTGAAAGTTTGAAGCAATATCAGAGGTATTATGATGGAAACAAGGAAGGTTAGAGATCAACAAAAAAGATTCATTTATCTGATGTCTATTTATTTAGAAAATGGATTTTCTATGCAAAGTTGCCTTCAGTTAATCAAGCGTGGCAATCAGATTTCTGCAAATTATCTACGGGAGATGACGGAACGATTGAACCAAGGTAAGGAATTAGCTGAAATTTTTCAAGCGTTACATTTTTCGCCACAGATTATTGCGCAAATACAGTTAGCGCAAATTCACGGGAATCTCCCCTTAACATTTAAAAGCATTAATCATCAAATGAAAATCCAACATGAGCGTCTTCAAAAAATGAAACAAATATTGGCTTATCCTATGCTATTACTGGTATTTTTAGTAGGCATGTTTGTGATGATGCGCTTTTTACTATTGCCACAGTTTTTAGAAAGTGGAATGGTGAGTAAAGAGCAGTTGATGATTCGCCTTGTTTGGTTATCGCCCTATCTATTCTTGGCTCTTTTTATAGGAATTTGTGGAATCTATTTCTGGCAAAAAATTTTTTGGCAAAGACTACCAGTTCTAAAAAAGGTACAGTTTTATAGCAAAATTCCTTTAGTAAAATCCTTTATTCAGCTTTATTTTACAAGTTATTTTGCCTCTGAATGGGGGCTTTTGTTGCAACAAGGCTTAGAATTAAAACAAATCATTCACTGTATGGAACGATTAGAACGGCATTCTTTCATGTATGAATTATCCCAAGATGTCGCCCATAAACTCATGAGTGGGCTCACTTTGCAGCAGGCTTTGGCTAATGAATCTTTTTTTACACCTGAATTTACCCAGATTCTCTTTCAAGGAGAGGCTATTGGAGATTTAGGCAAAGAGCTAACCATCTATAGTCGGTTGAGCTTGGAAAATTATCAACAAAAGCTTCAAACATGGATGCAATGGGTTCAGCCAGCAGTATTTCTTTTGGTAGCTATCTTAGTATTAGGAATGTATCTATCATTATTGATGCCGGTTTATAGCCAAATCGGACAGTTTAGTTAGAAAAGAGGAAATAAAATGAGAAGAAAACAAATTAAAGCTTTTACCTTAATTGAAATGATTATTGTCCTATTTATTATTGGAATGTTGATGTTGATTTTTGTGCCGAATCTAACCAAAAAAGGAGAAGTTGCGAAAAGTAAATCAGATATAGCCATTGCTAAAGTCGTTCAACAAGAAGTGGAACTCTATAAGGCTGAGCACGGTAAAGCACCTGAAGACATTGTCAAATTAGTGGGAAAAGATAGAGCGAAAATCTACGAAGCACATAAAGCGGAAGTCCAAGATGAATTTACCTCTACTTCAGCTTCTGGAGACGCGAAATGAAACATCCAGCTTTTACTTTAGTGGAGATGCTATTGGTCTTATTTATTTTGACTACCTTAGCTAGTTTAGGCGTGCAGGGGTATCAGGGAATGCAAACAGCCATGGAGCGCGAGCATTTTTTTCGTAAATTTGAAAGTAATGTCTATTTAGCAATTGAGAGCGCGATGACAACCAATGATTGGACGAATATTAATGTTGGGACTGATAGTTTGAGCATAACGATTCCGAACCACTTTTCAAAATCACTCGTTCAAAAGTTACCGCCAGATCTTTCAATTTCGTCCTCTAATCACATAATCTATTTTAAAAAAGCAACGGCGAACTATGCTCCAACGGCTAAGATTATTTTTACAGATAAGCACTATAAAAAAAGGATTACCTATCAATTTTATTTTGGAAGTGGTCGATATGAAAAGTCAATTAGCCAACTTTAAAGCAAAAGGCTATATTCTATTAGAGAGTCTCTTTAGTTTGTTGCTGTTTACCACGTGTGGCTTGCTGTTATTTAGTACGGCTGTTTATTACTATCAAACATTAAAACAGGAAGAACAACAAATAGATGAATTACGACAAGCTTATGAAATATTATATCTCAAGGTCAATCATCAGCAATACTCAGACAACCAATATTCTTATGATGTTCAAGGAAAAAAGCAGGTGATAAGAATTGAAGACTAAACCAGCCTTTACGTTATATGAGTGTTTGATTGCTTTAATGATTATTAGTTTAGTTTTGTTATTAATGAATCAAGTATTAAGTGGATATCGCAAATTAGATAAAAAGATGACTTTCCAAACAACACAAAATTTTCAGTTGTCCCTCATTCAACTTGAACATCAATTAGCGGATTATGAATGTATAAAGATTGAGCCGAGTCGAGTAGTCTTTCAAAGTAAAATACCTGATTCGAAAAAAGCCGATTTCTATCCAAAGGCAATTTTGAAGTTAAGTACATCGAATTCTTTAAATTTATCGATAAATAATGGAAATCAGCCGATATTAAAAAATGTAGTGGCAATTAGATTTTCTGAGGATCAAGGTTTTGCTCAGATGAAGGTAAGTTTTGTAGAAGGAACGGAGAAAGATGCGCATATTTTATTACCACCCAAAAAAGCCGATTAAAGCAGGGGTCTTCATGATTGTTTTAAGTTTACTATTTGTCCTAAGTTTTGGACTAGTTATGCTTTCTGAGAGTTTTCATCACCAACAAATTGCTAATCAAGATGTGTCGCATTACTATCAGAGGCAAATCATGAAGCAATTAATGATGGTAGACTACAGACGAAATCCAGAAAAATATACCACTTCTGGGACGGTAAATTTTAATATTGGACAAATTCAGTACCAAAAAACAACTACTTCGATGTCGCTTTTGATTTATTTAAAGACGGATTCTATGAAAATAAAAGATTCATTTGCAATTGAAAATGAATCGTCTGAAAAAAATAAAACAATTGAAAATCCATCATCAAAACCTTGATAAAATAGCTTTGTTATATAATTCTCAAATTAATACAGTTCATTAAAACTATTCGTTTGGAAATGAAAAGAATATTTCCAAACGATTTTATTGATTTTTCAACATTTTCAAAGATTATTTCAACAAATGTTATAAAAGAAAGCGATTGAAAAATATCACAAATTGAGATAAAATTAAACAGACAATGAAGTTGTTATAAATTATATAATGGAGTTGAAAAGATGTTTCCGGAAAAAATCGAAGAACGGTTTTATACGCATTTGCAGGCCATTCAAATCTTGCAAAAAGCTTTAGAATCTTCATTTTTAGATGCTTATATTGAACACGTTGAGAATATCAATGATCAATATAAAATCAGAGTTATCGAAGGGGTTCCCAATCAAGAAAGCATTGATCAATTAACTCCTTTATATGAACAGTTAAAAGCGGATGAGTTTACTGCTGAAGAAAAACGTAAAATCAGTCAGCTCTTACTATTAAAGGGAGCACAGACTGAACAGCTTCAAGCCAATCACCAATTGACGCCTGATGGGATAGGTTTTCTATTTGTTTATTTGATTGAACAACTTTATGCCAATCAAAAAACTGATTTGAAAATGCTTGATTTAACTGCTGGAATGGGGAATTTACTCTTTACAGTGGTGAATAATTTGGCCCTAGCAAACTATCAACCGACTGCAATTGGAGTGGATAATGATGAAACACTTTTAGCCGTGGCTGCAGCGAATAGTCAATGGTTTGAAACAGAAGTAACTTTATTCCATCAAGATGGCTTGCAAGATTTACTGATTGAGCCAGTTGATGTGGCTTTTGGCGATGTTCCAGTAGGCTATTATCCAATTGATGAGAAGGCTAAAGAATTTATTGTACATGCCGAAGATGAACATACTTATGCTCATCACTTACTGATTGAACAGGCGATGAAGTATGTCAAAGAAGATGGCTTTGGAATCTTCTTAATGCCTAGTCAATTCTTGGAAAGTCCTCAAAGCGCTAACTTCAAGAAGCTGTTACAAGAGAAAGTTTATTTGCAAGGGATTATTCAATTACCGGATGATTTATTTAGAAATGAACGCTCTAAAAAAAGTATCATCTTGCTACAAAACCGTGGATCAAAGGCAAAACAAGTGAGTGAGGTTCTACTTGCTCGTTTGCAAACGTTAAAACAACCAGAAAAAGTTGCTGAATTCTTTAAAGAGTTTGCACAATGGAAAGAAACATATTTAAATTAGGTAATTTACAAAAGATTAGAGGTCGATATTATGTCAAAAACTATTTCAATTAACGCTGGAAGTTCAAGTTTAAAATGGCAATTATATTTAATGCCTGAAGAAAAAGTCGTTGCAAAAGGCTTGGTAGAACGTATTGGTTTACCTAATTCAATTTTCACAATCAAATATGGTGAAGGTGAAAAATTTGAATTAGTCCAAGACATTGAAAATCATGAAATTGCCGTTCAAATGTTAATGGACCAATTAATTGAATTAGGAATTTTAGCAAGCTATGACGAAATCACAGGGGTTGGTCATCGTATTGTGCATGGTGGTGAATATTATAGCGAATCAGTGGTCATTGATGATGAAGTCGTAGAAAAAATTGAAGAATGTGCTGCTTTTGCGCCATTACACAATCCAGCTCACGTTATGGGGATTCGTGCATTCCGTAAATTATTACCAGGCGTGATTAATGTAGCGGTATTTGATACAGCTTTCCATGCGAATATGCCTGAGTTTGCTTATCTATACAGTTTACCAATGGAATACTATGACAAATACAAAGTCCGCAAATATGGTGCACATGGTACAAGCCATCGTTATGTAGCTCATCGTGCAGCTGAAGTCTTAGGCAAGCCAATTGAAGAATTAAAATTAATTACCTGTCATTTAGGAAATGGCGCTTCAGTTACAGCGGTTGATGGCGGACGTTCAGTAGATACGTCAATGGGATTCACCCCACTTGCAGGTGTGACCATGGGTACTCGTTCTGGAGACATTGACCCAGCTGTGTTACCTTATTTAATGAAAAAATTAGATATCGATATCGATGAAATGTTGACAATCTTAAATAAAAAATCTGGTTTACTTGGTTTAAGTGGAATCTCAAGTGATATGCGTGATATCGAAGCAAATCTAGGCAAACCTCAAATCGACTTAACTTACAATGTATTTACAGATCGTGTACGTAAATATATTGCTTCATACGTTGCAGTAATGAACGGGGTAGATGCAATTATCTTCACTGCTGGTATCGGTGAAAATGATGCCCATGTTCGTAGCGAAATCATTAAAGGGATGAGCTGGTTTGGTTGCGAAATCGACCCAGAACAAAACAAAAAACGTGGCGAAGAATTAGTCATCTCAACACCTGAATCTAAAGTTAAAGTTTTAGTGATTCCAACGGATGAAGAATTAATGATTGCTCGTGACGTGGAACGCCTAAAAGCAGAAACTGAAAAAGCATAAAATCTAGAACGCCTGGCTTTTCATGAGTCAGGTGTTTTTTTGACATATAATACAAAATGAAAGAGATATTTTGAACATTATGACCAAAATTTACTAAAATTTGTTGACGCTTACAATATTAGGTATAAAATTGGAAGTGTAATCTAAAAAAAGCAGGTGAAGCTATGTTAACTGTCAAACAAACACAAGATAAAAATTTTGAAACAGTCTATGAATTAACAAACTCAAAGGGCTTAAAGGTTTTAACCAGTCCTTTTGGGGCACGTTTATTAGCTATTCAAGTTCCATTAAAAGAAGGATATCGCGATATTGTTGCAGCACCTAAAAATTTGGCGTTGCAAAAAGAAATGCGTTATTTTGGTGCAACGATTGGACCAGTTGCGGGAAGAATTACAAATGGTACCTTTGAAATCGATGGTCAAACGTTCCAAACAGAAAAAAATAATAATGGTCATACCTTACATTCTGGCGATAATGGTTTTGATACCAAGGACTGGTTGGCGGAAACATTTGAACAAGAAGGAAAAGTAGGTGTCATTTACAGTTTGGTACATCCTGATGGGGCAGACGGATTTCCAGGGAATGTGCAAGCAACAGTGATTTACTCCTTAGATGAAGAGGATAATTTGAAAATGACTTATGAAGCGAAAACGGATAAAGCTACATTGTATAATCCAACCTGTCATGGATATTATAATTTAACTGGTAGTGAAGCCAATCAAGTTAACGGTCATTTATTGCAAGTTGGCGCTGAGAAGAAAGCTACGACGAATCCAGATGTCACAACGACGGGGGAATTTACCCAAGTATTAGGGACAAAATTTGACTTTAGAAACTTAAAAGAAATTGGCGAAACCACACTTGATGATCCATTTGTTCTTCATCATGAAGATGATTATGACTTGACGATTACCAGTCCAGATCAAGCAGTAAGGATGCAAATCAAAACCGATTCTGATGCGATTATTCTTTATATTACAGGTACCCATGAAGAAGGTACACCGATGAAAAATGGCACAATGGTTGCACGTGGCTCTATTGCGATTGAACCTCAAGGCATCCCTGGTGCAGAAAAATTCAGTCAATATGGTTCCATTCGATTGCAACCAGAAGATACGTTCCATTCTGAAACCACTTATCATATTGAATATTAATTCGATGACTCCTTATTTCACAAGATAAGGGGTCTTTTTTTGTTTGTGATTAAAAAAATGAATCAGTATAAAAGATTTTTTTGACGAAGATAAGAAAAATGGGTATAGTAAAGTGGTGATATTTTCATTATCACTAAAATGAAATCGAATAAAAGGAGAAACAAATGAAAAATCGTTCAGTTCAACCTATTGTTGCTATTGGAATCGGTGCGGCAGTCTATTTTGTTTTAGCACGTTATGTGGCAATTCCTACCCCTGTACCAAATACTACTTTACAGACAAGTTATGCTTTTTTAGCTTTGATTGCTAGTGTGTTTGGTCCAATCGTGGGAGGTTTAGTTGCCTTTTTAGGTCATACTTTAACCGATATGACATTGTATGGTCCCTGGTGGAGTTGGATTATCTGTTCAGGTATTTGTGGTGTATGTTATGGCTTTGTCGGTAAAATGCTTAAAGTACAAGAAGGTCGTTTTACTACTAAAGATGCCATCTTATTTAATGTTGGTCAAATTGTGACAAATATCATTGCTTGGGGTGTGATTGCGCCAACGCTTGATATTCTTATTTACTCTGAACCTGCAAATAAAGTTTACTTACAAGGTTTAACAAGTGCGGCTTTAAACAGTATTAGTGTAGCTATTATTGGGACTTTATTACTATTTTCTTATGCAAAAACACGAATTCAAAAAGGAAGCTTATCAAAAGAAGATTAAGGAAGGATAAAAATTCATGAAAAAACCAGTGATTTACTGCGAACAATTTGGTTTTCAATATGATAGTCAGAAAGAACCGACGCTGAAAAATATTCATTTATCGATTGAACAAGGCGAAACGGTACTCATCTTGGGGCCGAGTGGTTCCGGTAAATCAACACTGGGACACTTAATCAACGGGCTAGCTCCAAATGCTTATAAAGGAACCGTTACTGGTAGAATGGAGGTAGCGGGACATCCCGTTGGTCAGACTGATATTTTTACTCTATCTAATGAAGTAGGGACTGTTTTACAGGATACAGATGGCCAGTTTCTAGGATTGACAGTTGCTGAAGATATTGCTTTTGCTCTAGAAAATTTGGCCGTTGATGGGACAACGATGCATCAGAAAGTGCAATACTGGGCTGAGAAAGTGCGATTAAATCAACTGTTAGCTCATCGTCCTCAGGATTTATCAGGAGGGCAGAAGCAACGTGTTTCAATGGCTGGTGTTATGATTGGAGAAACGCCAATTTTACTTTTTGATGAACCTTTAGCGAACCTTGATCCTAAAACAGGCAAGGAAGCTATGGAGCTCATTGAAGAACTGAAAAATGAATTATCAGCGACAGTCGTCATTATCGAACACCGCTTGGAAGATGTGCTACATTGTAAAGTTGATCGCATCATTGTCATGCAAGAAGGGCAAATTATTAGTGATTCTACTCCGCAAAAATTATTGACCAGCGATACATTAGCGCAAATGGGCATTCGTGAACCACTATATATCAGTGCAATGCGTTATGCTGGATTGGATTTAGCAAACTTTCATCCAATTGATTCTTTAGCTAACCTTGATTTAGCAATACAAAAAGAGAAATTTCAAAATTGGCAAAAAGCTCAAAGTCAGAAGATATTGTCTCAACAAACCACGCCTTTACTTGAGCTAGATCATATTTCCTGTGGCTATGGTCAGAAGCTGATTTTGAAAAATTTGTCGATGAGCATTCATCAAGGAGAAATGATTGCAATTGTTGGAGAGAATGGAGCAGGGAAAAGTACGCTTATCAAATTAATTTGCGGTTTTATTCCTTTGCAAAATGGCCAAATGAAATTTAAGGGAAATGATTTGACCAAGGATTCCATTAAAGAGCGGGCAGATAAAATTGGTTACGTTATGCAAAATCCCAACCAAATGATTAGTCAAAATATTGTTTTTGATGAGGTAGCCTTAGGATTGAAATTGCGCGGTGTGGATCAAGAAACGATTCAGCAGAAAGTTCATGAAGTGCTAAAGATTTGTGGGTTATTTCCATTTCGTAACTGGCCAATTCAGGCTTTGAGTTATGGTCAGAAAAAGCGAGTGACCATTGCCTCCATGTTGGCTTTAGAACCGGAAATTCTGATTTTAGATGAACCAACTGCTGGTCAAGATTTGGCTCATTATACGCAGATGATGGACTTTTTGGAACAGCTGAATCGACAAGGCGTTACGATTATTTTGGTGACCCATGATATGCACCTGATGCTAGAGTATACGACTCGTTCACTAGTTATGGTTGATGGTCAAGTGATTGCTGATTTAACGCCTGCTCAATTGCTAACCAATCAAAAATTAATCGATCAAGCATCATTAAAGGAGACAAGTTTGTATACATTAGCTTTAAAACTACATTTGGAAAATCCAAGTCAATTTGTGCAAACTTTTATTGATTATGAAAAGGCAAATAAAGTGAGGGTTTGCGATGACAAATAATTTTTTAGGCTATCATCCAGGAGAGAGCTACTTTCATAAAATGAATGCAACAATCAAATTAGCTTGCTTCTTTATTTTGACCATTGCATCGATGATAACTTATGATACAAGATTTTTAATTTTGATTATGGTGTTGTCTTTGATTGCCTTTTATCAAGCACAAATCAAGTATCGTCAAATCAAATTTATCATTAAACTGGTAGCTGTTTTTGCAATACTCAATTTACTTTTTGTCTATCTTTTTGCGCCAAATTATGGGGTATCCTTGTATCAAAGCAAGACTGTTTGGCTTCATGGCTGGGGCTCCTACCAATTGACAGCACAACAGTTTTTTTATGAATTCAATTTATTGTTAAAATATTTTTCGACGATACCAATTGCCTTGATCTTTATCCTAACGACGAACCCAAGTGAATTTGCTTCAAGTTTAAATCAATTGGGCATCAGTTATAAAATTAGTTATGCTTTTTCATTAGCTTTGCGTTATATCCCGGATATTCAAGAAGATTATCAGCAAATTAAGATGGCTCAGCAAGCTAGAGGATTAGAAATTAGTAGCAAAGGCCGTCTATTAACTAGAATAAAGGGAAATTTACAAATTGTACTACCTTTGATTTTAACAAGTTTTGAGCGAATTGAAGTCATCTCAAATGCGATGGAGTTGCGTCGTTTCGGATTCAAAAAGAAGCGCACTTGGTATACCTCTCGACCTATCAAAAGAAGTGATTGGTTGGCACTTATTATCTGTGTACTGTTATTGATATTGAGTTTTTCCTTATTCTTTATTAATCACAGTCGCTATTATAATCCTTTTCATTAAACGAATTCTATCTGGTTTTTTATTCAAGCCAGGTAGATTTTTTTGTATAATTTTTCTAACGTATGTTATGCACTGGTTTGAAGGAAATTTGCAAATGTAAAGAATTTTGCTTTCGATTTGATTCTGTTCCATACACTTTTTCGATTTTGTCGTAATGCTGCTTGCAAAGGGTTCGAAGATGAGTAAAATAACTTTCGTGGGATTCTTTTACCCTTTTTTATGAAAACTTTCGGAAAAAGAGTTTTTCGGGTAAAGATTCTCGATGATTGAAGTAATTCTCAATTTTTTGATTCTTTGACAATTAAATATGGAAAGTGGTGGAAAACAGTGATTAAAAAAGAATTCCAGAAAATCTGGGCAAACAAATTACTTTTCGTTACTGTAATCGTAGCGATGTGTTTACCAATTCTTTATGCGAGTATCTTCCTAAAATCAATTTGGGATCCATACGGCAGAATTAATCATTTACCTGTGGCGGTGGTAAATTTAGATCAACCAACCACATTAGAAGGTAATAAAGTCGATGTTGGTGACAGATTGGTAAAAGAGTTGAAATCTAATGACGATTTAGATTGGCATTTTGTTTCAGCTAAAAAGGCACAAGAAGGACTGAAAGATCGTAAATACTATATGATCGTTAAAATTCCGAAAAACTTCTCTGAAAATGCGGCTTCTGTATTAGATACCGATCCTGAAAAAATGGATTTAACCTACGAAACAAATGGTGGGTTGAACTTTTTAGGGGAAGTTATCAGTGAAAATGCCATGACGCAATTAAAAGCGCAAGTCAGCGAGTCAGTAACCAAATCATATGCTGATGTGATTATCAAAATGGTGAAAACAGTTGGCGATGGCATGGATCAAGCTGCGGATGGTGCCAATCAATTAGCAGATGGTTCCAAACAAGTTGCTGACGGTATTGCAACGGTTCAAGGGAAAGTTCCTGAATTATCTAGCGGTGTGAAACAACTAGATGATGGTGGCAAACAATTAGCAGACGGTGTCAAACAATACACGGATGGAACAGGGCAAGCCGCTACTGGTAGCAACCAATTGGCAGCAGGTCTACAAGAATTAAATGGTAAAGTTCCTACTTTGGTTGGTGGCGTCAACCAATTAGCTAATGGTGGTAAAGCACTAGATACTGGCGTTAACCAATATACAGCAGGTGTTAAACAAGCCTATCTTGGTAGTAACCAATTAGTCGATGGATTGAAAGTATTAAGCTATAAAGTTCCTGGCTTAGTCGATGGCGTCAACAAGTTAGTTGGTGGCGGTAATCAATTTGTCGATGGCTTAAATGCTTATACAGCAGGCGTTGCTCAAGCTGGTGATGGAAGTAGTCAATTAGCAACTGGATTACAAACGATGCAAGGTCAATTACCTGCTTTAGCTAATGGCATTAATCAATTAGCAGAAGGTTCTAAGCAATTAGCTTATCAACTACAAGCTGGTACAAGCCAATTTGGTGAAGAACAAGCAACACAATTAAGAAGCTATGTAAACGGTGTTCAACAATACATCAATACCATTAATGCTGTATTACCAACTTTAAATAATTTACCTTTAGATCAATTAGGTCAACTAAAAGGACAATTTGCAACCGTTCAAGCCGACTTAAAAAGTGCTGGAGCAAGTCTTGCAGCGGCTGGTCAAACCTTACAAACGAGTCCAGCGCAAGTTGCTTCTAATGTAGTCAGTCAATTACCAACAGATTCAAATGGCAATGTGACTGTTCCTGCTCAACAGTTAGCACAACTTATCGGACAACAAGTCGGTGCCAATAACCAACAAATTGGTGCACAAGTTACGGCAGCTGGTAATAGTTTACAAAATGTTGGTGCAACATTAACACAAGTTGGTCAGTTAATGAATAATTTACCAAGTGTTGATACATCAAAAATTGGCGAATTAAGTACAGCAACTTCTCAATTAGCTGCAAATACAGATCAAGCAACTGCAGGATTGAATGAATTAATTAACGGCACTTTAACAGTGAAAAAAGAAGCCGTTCCTGGAGCAGCAAAAATTGCTGGTGGTTTAGCACAAGTTCAATCTCAATTACCTACATTAAATGGTGGGGTTAGTCAATTAGTTGATGGTAGCAAAGCTCTAGATTCAGGGCTTGCTACATTAAACAGCAAGTCTAGTGAATTAACTGGTGGTGCCAATCAAATCGTTGGTGGCATGAAAGAAATGCAAAGTCAATTACCAACTTTAACAGATGGTGTGAAACAATTAGTGGCTGGTGGTAGTCAATTAAATGGCGGTCTAAATCTGTTGAATGCCAAATCTGCTGAATTAGGTTCTGGTTCTGGTCGACTTGCTGCTGGTTTAGGTTTAATGCAAGGCCAACTACCTGCTTTAGCTAGTGGCGCCAATCAATTAGCTGACGGTAGCAAGCAATTAAACGCTGGTATGAAGGAATTAACTGCTAACTCTGCAAAATTAAACAGTGGGGCAAGCCAATTAAGTGATGGATTAAATACCTTAAACGGCCAAATCCCAGCATTAGCAGATGGTGTGAATAAACTTGCGGATGGTTCTGCACAAGTCAAGGATGGTAACAAAGAATTAGCAGATAAATTAGGTGAAGCTTCTGATAAATTAACAGATGTGAAATTAACCAACAATACTGCGAAAATGATAGCTGCACCTACTAAGACGGAACAAGAAAAATACAGTGATGTGCCAAACTATGGACATGCATTAGCGCCATACTTCATGAGCGTATCATTATTTGTCGGCTGTCTAGTCTTTAACTTTGTCTATCCAATCCGTAAAATTGCGGATCGTAAAAATAGTAATGCCACTCAATGGTTTATGAGTAAACTAACTATCGGATTTATCACTTCTTCAATGATGGCTTTAATTATTGGTACAGTGATGAGAATGATTGGTT
Source organism: Enterococcus cecorum (assembly GCF_023221775.1). GTDB lineage: Bacteria > Bacillota > Bacilli > Lactobacillales > Enterococcaceae > Enterococcus_E > Enterococcus_E cecorum_A. The sequence continues at coordinate 69,771 of NZ_JAKUDS010000004.1, forward strand.
TAGAAGTTGCTCAACCAATGAACTTCTACATGACACTTCTAGTAACTGCTTGGTTATTCATGTTTATGATTATGTTCTTAGCAATGAGCTTTGATAATCCTGGACGTTTCATTGCCGTGTTGTTCCTAGTTATGCAATTAGGTTCATCAGGTGGGGTCTTCCCAATGCCATTGATTAGCAAATTCTACAATGTATTAAATCCGTTCATGCCAATGACTTACTCTATTTACAGCTTACGTCAAGCAATTTCAACAGGTCTTGGTGATGAATTATACCGTAACTCAATGTTGATTTTAGTCATTTTAGCTATTGTCTTTATCATCCTATTAGGTGTCGCTATGCAAATCCTATATCGTAAAGGTTTAGCTGGTTATTCACAATTACATGAAAACCAAAAACTTTTAGATGATGATTACACAGGCAAATTTGCAAAAGAAGAAGATCCATACACATTATGGTGAAATAGTAAAAACGTTGGTGTTTAAGAACAAAAACTTAAACACCAACGTTTTTTATTTTAATGATGTGAGCTGGGTTGATCAGCTCCAAGCAGCTAAGGGTGTCCGTAATGTCAGGAAAATCCATCATGTTTTAAGATTTTTCTAGACAGGCCGGCTTAGATGCACAGGAGCTACCCAGCGAACACAGATTAAATAAGGTCGTAAATCGACTGGGGCAGCCACGAGCGGATAAGTTTGTCCAGAACGTCGGGAAAGTCCGAGAAGTAAAGACTTTCCCAGACGAGCTGGCTTATACGCCGAAGTGGCTAGTCGATTTACGCCGTCAATAAGGTCGCAAAGCAGCTCGCTCGGACATGAATTTCACAATGTCTAACTGCTGAGCGCCGTGGATTAAGGTCGCAAAGCAGCGCAGTTACTTTCTACACTTTCTTAACAAAGACCAAGCGTTTGTCAGTTGATTCATCTTTTTGTAAGCTGAAACCATCAAAAGTTAACTTGCGAACGTCATCAATGCTTTGAATTTGATGAGAGATGAGTTCTTTGACCATTTTCCCACGGGCTTTTTTAGAAATGGTAGAGTGGATTTTACGTTGGCCTTCTTTTTCCTCCATAAAGACACATTGATAGAAGTTTTGCTGCAAGTCTTTGCTAAATACTTCTTCAAATTCACTAGAGAGCAACGAAAGAATGATTTTTTCATTTTTAACAGCTTGATCAAAAGAAGCTTGCCAGAATTTTCGCAGTGATTGTCCTTGAATTTTGCCTTTAGTCTGAAAGTCTAGGCGATAAGGAGCAATCGGTGTATCAGCCGGAATGATACCATATAAAGCAGAGGTTATAGCCAGAAAATCATGGATATACTGACTTTCTTCTTGATTATAACTTTCTTTATTAAACTGGCGGTACATCAAGCCATCTAGTAATAAGTAAGCTGGATATGTTTGTGCGTTTTGCTTTTGGAGTGCTTGCCATTGCGCTTGGACTTTGGCAGCTAGGTCTTCTTTGATTTTGTAAGCTTTTTGTATTTCCGCTAATGATAGTTCAGAAAATGCTGCGACAATCTCCTTAGTTTCTGGACTAAGCATTTGAGAGGATTGCTCTTTGAAGGCTAGATTCAATTCTTTTGCAGATGGAATTAGGATTTTCACTATTTCACCTCAGTTTTTAACTTGTTTTCAATAAAGGCTACGATGTCTTGATAGACTTGTAGGCGATTTTTTTCTTGGATGACTTCATGCTTCATTTCTGGATAGACGAGATTGGTAATATGGTGATAGCCGATTTTTTTCAAGGTATCTAAACTTTCAGCGAGTCCTTTTTCGCCACCGGTAATCAAAGTATCATCCACACCAGTTGCACTTAAAATCTTCAAATCAGGATTTTTACATTGGAATTTGGCGATTTCTTTGAGTCGTGCATTAATCGTAAACATGGTCAGCATCCCACTGTTGGTCAATCGCACTTGGCAGAGCGGGTCTTTGGCGATGCGGTCGAGATTATCCAAATTATAGCTAATCCAATCCAGCGTATCGTTTTTCCCAGGGTTTAAGGCGTTTAAGAGTGCGCTATGACCTGATTTCCCAAAATAGAAGACCACAATGCGCGCTAAAAAGACACCCACAGGAGCAAGTGGATAAGGCGTTACCGTACCTGTTAAAATTAAGTGCTCGATTTCGTCATCATAATTTTGTAAATAGATTCTCGCAATCATGGAACCTAAAGAATGACCAAATAAGCTTAATGGGAGATTAGGATAGCGTTCTTTAATAAAACGGGTCACCAACACTTGGTCAAAAATCAGCTCATCAACGGTTTGCATCATGACATGCGGATATTTTTGATTGGTAGAATGGCCATGACCACGGGTATCACTAATCACAACAACATAACCTTGGGCATTTAAATAGCGACAAAAATCATCATAGCGTCCTTTGTGCTCTAACACACCGTGGATAAGCTGTACGGTACCTTTAGGATTTTCGCGTGGATAGACTTTTGCGTGTAGTAATAGCCCGTCTAAAGCCAAAAGTTGCACATCTATAGAGCCATCTTTATTTTCGACTTCTTGGCGCACATTGACTGATTTTGTTTTGGCTAAACGTTCTTGATTGAGTCGATAAAAGATTTGTTCTTGATAGGTTGCCACAATTTGCGGTAAAAGAAGTAGAAATACGATTAAACCAATGATCCAATACATAACACTCACCTCGAATAATTTGTTAACTTCATTGTAACACAAAAATAAAAGCTAGCCGAGATAGACTAGCTTTTATTTTTTAGTTCTTCCATAATCGCAATGCCTGAACTAGTCCCGATTCGCTTGGCCCCTGCTTGAATCATAGCTAAGAAACTTTTAGCATCTCGAATACCACCGGCTGCTTTGACTTGGACTTTATCGCCAACATGAGCCACCATTAAAGCGACATCTTCAATTGTTGCCCCGCCAGTCCCAAAGCCCGTAGAAGTCTTAATGAAATCAGGTTGTACTTCCTTGGCAATCTGACATAGAGCAATTTTTTCTTCATCGGTGAGGTAGCAATTTTCAAAAATCACCTTACAGATAACCCCAGCCTCTTTGCAACAAGTGACGATTTGTTGCATTTCATCTTTAAGATAAGCATAGTCGTGTTCCTTGGCTTTGGTGAGATTAATGACATAATCGATTTCATCCGCCCCGTTTTTAATCGCATCCTTCGTTTCAAAAACTTTACTGGCAATACTGGTTTGACCAAGTGGAAAAGCAATCGCCGCACCGACATGCACATCGCTATCTTTTAAAAATTTAGCGCAAGTGGCACTTTGGACTTGGTTGATCGCCACCATTTTAAAATGATACTCACACGCTTCTTGGCAAAGTTTTTGCATATCAGCACTAGTGGCATCTGCATGAAGATTTGTATGATCAATCATTTGTGCATAATGATGTAAAAGTGTTTGTTCCATAGCAATCACCTCAAATAAATGATACATCATCTAAAAGCGCTGTCAATAGGATTGCCATTCGTTTGCTGTTTGATAAGAAAGCATTAAGATAATGGGCTAGGCTCTGCAAAATATTGTTGAAAGGAAAATGCTGTGTTATCGTTTTCATGAAGAGATAGCAATTTAGAAAGTGGGAATGAGGATGAAAAAGCACTTACACATAGTCATAATAATCTTAGCCGGGATAGCGATTTTCGAATTTGCCATTTTACTCTTTCATTTTGTCAGAGACGATATGGATACAAAAGAGCAAGAGGCAGTATGCCAAGAAATTTTAACTGACATCGGACAGAACGATTTGCTGACTGCGCGTATCTTCCGTGAAAGAGGTTTGCCACATGGAGAGAATGTTCAGATTTGGCAATTATCGACAAAAGGAAAAAGTAATTTCATCATTCAAGACTCTAAACATCAAATTGCAAGTGAAGAATTGTCTGGAATAGAAGCGCTTAGTATTTTTGAAAAAGTAGAGAATCAACAATTGGCAGAGAATACTAATTTTGATGAAAAGGTATTTCATTTTCTTTACAACCAGCTAAAAGCAGATAAGAAAACCACTTGCTATAAATTTGAGCATCACGATATTAACCGTTACTATTTAGTCAATCCGTCCATGCAATTTGGTTTACTTATCCGCATTAATTATTAATAAACAAAGCCCTTACTGAAAGACTTGCCATCAGTAAGGGCCTTGTTGGTTGAGTTATTATTCTGAGACTTCGATTTCCTTGATTAACTCATGAACATCAAATTCTGTTTCTAAAAAGTTTTGAGTAGAGGGAAAACCTTGCGTAAACTCTGTTAAAGCTTGCATCGTGATAGTTCCTTCTGCTAGTTCATAGTCCATGATATGACCACCAAATTGACCATCATCTGATAAGAAGTGTAGGTGATAGCCACTTACGGAAACACCGTGGAATAACTCTGGTGTATAGAATCCAACAATTGTTCCGCTAATATTATCTGCTTCAAATTCAGGTTGTACTACAGCAGAGAATGGACGATAAGGTTTTTGTTGTTTAGGAACGACACGGACATGCATGTGTTTGAAGGTTCCTTTGATTTGAATGGCATGGAATAAATTCACACTTTTTAGATGATCGTAAATTAATTTGCCAATTGTTTCGCTATTTTCATTTTGAATCAATGGAAATTCATATTCAGGTTCAAAATAAGCCACTGCTGCATAAGGAACAGTTTCATTACCTGATAATTTCACGACATCACCAGTTTGGCGGGCATGAAAAGCTTGACCATTAATCACCATTAATTCACCATCAGAACCATCTAAAGTCCCGATACCGAAATCACCATGTTTTAATAAGTCATTGATTGTTTTGCCGCCATCCATCGCACCGGCAAGTAAAGAACTTAAAGTACCAAATTGATATAATGTGTTTTCTGACATAATTTTCACCTTCTTAATAGAATTGGTCAGGTAACATCTTTTCACCTAACATCTTGTTGTCAGAGTAGTCGACAGGAACATCGATAATTACTGGGCCATCTGTATTTAACCCTTCTTGTAAAGCTTGGGCAAAACTTTGAGCATCGTGTACGCGAATGCCTTTAGCACCGAATGCTTCAGCGTATTTCACGAAATCAACTGGGCCAAAGTCAACACCTGAAGAACGATTGTATTTCATTTCTTCTTGGAACTCAACCATGTTGTAGCGGCCGTCATTCCAAATAATATGAATAATATTTAAGTTTTTGCGGACAGCAGTTTCTAAGTCTTGTGCAGAGAATAGGAAACCACCATCACCTGATACAGAGACGATTTGTGTATTAGGACGAACTAATGCTGCTGAGATTGCCCAAGGAAGAGCGACCCCTAAAGTTTGCATCCCGTTACTGAATAATAATTTACGTGGTTCATAACTTCTGAAGTGACGAGCCATCCAAATATAGTGACTACCTACGTCAACCGTTACAGTCATTGAATCATCGACAAAATCTTGTAAAGTATCAATCACTTCAAGTGGATGTAGTAATTCTGGATGTGTTTCAGAAGGGACCATATCCCGTTCTTTTAATTTTTGTTGTAAACCATCTAGATATTCTAGTGAGTCAGCTGGTAATTCATAATCGGCAATTGCTTCACTTAATAAGTATAAAGTGTCCGCAATGCTACCAATTAATTCACGTTCTGGTTGCATATATGGATCGATTTCAGCTGGAATTTTATCAATGACGATAATTTTGGCATCTTTTTCAGCGTTCCAGTTACGTGCTTCATATTCGATTGGGTCATAACCTACCGCAATTACTAAGTCACTGCGTTTTAGAAGCATGTCCCCAGGTTGGTTACGGAATAGACCCACACGACCGAAGAATGAATCTTCTAATTTACGAGAAATCACACCGGCAGCTTGGAATGTTTCGACAACTGGTAATTTCGCATGAGCAACTAATTTACGAATCGCCATGGTTTCAGCTTCACTTGAACCACGCATACCAACTAAAAGTACTGGTAATTTTGCTTCTTTAATGCGTTTCACTAGGTAAGCAATATCTTCTTTAGAGGCAGAACCTAGACGTGGCTTACTTAATGGGCGAATGCTATCTCCAGACACTTTGCTATCAACAACGTCTTGAGGAATACTGATGAAGCTTGCTCCTTTTTGTCCTGAGCGAGCCATACGATAAGCATTAGCAATGATTTCTGAAATGGTTTCAGGATCTTGAATTTCAGCACTATATTTGGTAATTGGTTTAAACAAAGCAGCGTTGTCCATACTTTGGTGCGTTAATTTTAATAAATCGCTACGTTTTACTTGTCCAGCGATGGCAAGCACCGGGTCACCTTCTGCAGTGGCGGTAACTAAACCAGTGGCTAAGTTACTTGCACCCGGACCACTTGTTGCAATAACGACACCAGGTTTACCCGTTAAACGTCCGATTGCTTGTGCCATAAAAGCCGCATTCTGTTCGTGACGGGTAACGATTAATTCTGGTCCTTTATCTTCTAAAGTATCGAATACGCGGTCAATTTTTGCTCCAGGAATCCCAAAAACATAGTCTACTTCATGATTAATCAAGCTATCCACGATAATATCGGCACCGTGTTTCTCTTTTTTACTCAACTGTAACACTTCTTTCTGTATCATTTTCTTAAAAACTCAATAAATCAACGTTTTTAGTTGTATAACAGTTTTCATATCTGTTTAATTTCGTTTTGCATTATAACACTAGTTTTCACCTGTTGTAAATAGAAATGCTTGAAAATTTACTGAAAATCTAAAGTTAATCTGTTATGTCTTGATAATATGCTGCAAAAAGATTATTTTCTATTAAATTATATTAGTTATAATTAACTAGTTGGGTCCTGAAGATAAATATAGTTAAAATTAATAATTAATTTGATTTTTATGAAGCTAACAGTATGCTTATTGATAATCCCTTTGTTTTTTAGAACTTGACAATGTTCTTGATAAATGTTATCTTAGGCTTGTCGGAAGAAACTGATTTGGTTGAAAAATTTTTCTTTTGACCACATTTGTTTTTCATTTCCTTGGAGATTTGATTTTTAAAGGAAAAGTAAAGTTTTCATCTTTTTTCAGAAAAAGTAGTATTTTTTGAAAATAGGGTGTAAAATATAGATGTATTGAAATACATCAATACTTAAATTTGCTGTTTCAATTTTTATATATACTATCCTTTCCCATAACACAAAAGCGAGGCTGAAACACCAGCCTCGTTTTTGTATCTAAAAAGTGAAAACAAGCCGGTGCTGGGCTTAGTTAGATACCGCCGAATGGTTCTCTCTTTCCTTAGCTGATTTTTATTGTTTTCATCGTTGGTTTATTGTATATTTAAGGTATCTTAAAAAAAGACAGGTGAAATCATTTGAAGAAGTTAATCAAAGCATCATTATTTAGTGCGTTAAGTTTATTAGCCTTTGCAACAGCGAATGTGACAGTCCATGCAGAAGAACCTGCATATAAAGATATGTATCGGATGTATAATCCAAATAGTGGAGAACATTTTTATACTGGAGCTACTTTAGAACGGAATTCTTTAGTCTCTGCAGGATGGAAATATGAAGGTTTGGCTTGGTATGCGCCTTTAGAAGGAAATCCAGTTTACCGTGTGTATAACCCTAATACTGGTGACCATCATTATACATTGAGTGGCGGAGAAAAAGCTTCCTTGGTGGCGAATGGATGGCGTGATGAAGGGATTGGCTGGTACTCTGATCGTAATAAAGGGGTACCGATTTATCGCTCTTTCAATCCAAATGCAAAAGTAGGCTCGCATAATTTTACAGCAGCTCTTGGGGAACACAATCATCTAGTAGCAAATGGTTGGAAAAATGAAGGAGAAGCTTGGTACGGTTTAAAAGGAATTTCAAATAAAGAGTTCAATAATCCACTAGAAGCTAAAGAACTATTTGTCCTAAGCCGCTACGGACAACGTGAAGATCCAACGGGTAAATCTGGTACCCAACACGATGGCTTGGATTTATTTGCCAAAAAAGACGATAAAATTTTAGCTGCACGCTACGGAACAGTGGTAGATGTAGGAAATCATTATAGTGCGGGAAATTACGTCGTTGTACAACATGATAATGGTTACTATACTTATTATTATCATATGACGAAATCCATTGTTCGAAAAGGGCAACAGGTACAAACAGGTCAACAAATCGGAACAATCGGAGATACCGGTTATGCCACTGGTCCACATTTGCACATCGGTATTTCGAAAAAACTTTGGAAAGATTATGTAGATCCAGAACCATTCTTTGAAAGATTTATCAGTACGGATAGTAATAGTTTCTTCGCGCTTTTCTATAATTAAATGACTGAAAAAACCATCTTCTTGGTCGATATGGCATAAGAAGATGGTTTTGTGTTTTGTGCTATGAATACAAATTAGCCGAAGTTCGTGTTTATTTTTTCAATGGTAACTTGCAGATGAAGTTTATATATTGAAAAATCAGCAGTTAACAAAGCAAGCAGATTCCCTATAGTTAAAGATTACAGTTAGGTGACATTTTGACATCTAACTGTAATTCAATTTTTGAGCAAAGTTTAAGAATTTTTAAAGACAGTTGCGTTATAATCGAACTAGAATAAATAGAAGGTAGGTAGCATGACAAATTATAAAAAATATTTATGGTTATATCCAATGTTGGTATTACTCGTTGGACTGATTGGGGGAACCAAAACCGTAGAAGTAAATCCAGATTCCACCACTTATCATGTCTTGGCCGCGCAAGTCAATCGTCCAATCGCCACTCCTTTGATTTTAGTTCCAGGCACATATGGTACCCAAAATCGCTTTGATGAAATGTTAGCAGCGTTAAAGAACACGACCCCGGATTTAAGTGTCGAAAAAATTACCGTACATACAGATGGCACCTTGAAAGTGACGGGCAAAATCAAAAAGAGTAGTCAGCATCCAGTTTTTGTGATTGCCTTTGAAGAAGCAAAAGATGGCATAGAAGCAATCAGCCAGCAAGCGCAATGGTTTCAACAAGCTTTACATAGTATTCTTGATTTTTATGAATTTGAAACGTATAACTTTGTCGGACATTCGAATGGTGGTTTGGTGTTTACTGAATATCTAGAAAATCTGCAAACAATGGACGAACCTCAAGTAGCAAGAATGATTACCTTAGGCACGCCGTATAATGATGTGGTAGAAGACGAAAATCAAAATTATCAAAGTGCCAATGTGACAGAGTGGTTAAGTCATTATTTGGTATCCAGTATTCGCCAGACTAATTTTGAAATGATCAATATTGCCGGTAGTCTAAATAATCAAGCAACGGATGGCACAGTCCCTTTAGCGAGCGTGCAAATGGGGGCGCAAATCTTCCAAAACAAGACCGAATATCAAGAAAAGATAGTGTCTGCCTCGCATAGCAATTTGACTGAAAATGAAGAGGTACTTGAGTTATTGTCAAAAGTAATAAGTGATAATAGTCAAAATCTATCAACTTAAAATTAGGCGGACTGTTTACACACCTAGGATTAATCGGTACAATAAAAACAACAAAAAGGAGGAATTTTTCATGCAAGTACCCTATACAGTTGATCATGTGGGTAGTTTTTTACGCCCTACACGTATTAAACAAGCACGCCACGATTTACAACAAGGTTTGATTACCAAAGAAGCACTACGTCAAATAGAAGACGAAGAAATTTTAAAATTGGTGGAAGAACAAAAACAAGTCGGCATTTTCGGTATTACAGATGGCGAATTTCGTCGTGGTTGGTGGCATATCGACTTTTTAGAAAATTTATTAGGGATTGAAGGTTATGTCCCTGAAGCTGGTTATAATCAGAATTTTAAAGGCGCTGCAGTCCCTTCATATAATATTCGAGTGGTTGATAAGATTGCCTTTAATCCAAATCATCCATTTTTAGCCGATTTTACCTTTTTAAAAGAAGCGGTAGGCAATGATGGTGTGCACCAAGCTAAAGCAACGATTCCAAGTCCAACGATGGTGTTACGTCAAGAAGTATTAGCAAATGATGGTAGTTCGAAATTAGCTGAGATTTATCCTAATATTGAAGACTCTTATGCAGATTTAGCTAAGACTTATGCGGATGCGATTCAAGCCTTTTATGATTTAGGTTGCCGCTATTTACAATTTGATGATACGAACTGGGCCTTTTTAGCCGATGCAAGCAAACGTGAATCATTAGTTGAAAAAGGCATCAATCCTGAAGAAGTCGCCCAAATTTGTACGAAGATTATTAATAAAGCCTTAGCCAAAAAGCCAGCTGATATGGTGGTGACTACCCATATTTGTCGTGGGAATCATGCGTCTTCGTGGATTTTTTCAGGTGGTTATGAAGTGATTGCCAAAGAATTATTTGCGACAAATTATGATGGCTTCTTCTTAGAGTATGACAGTGATCGCGCGGGAGATTTCAAACCATTACGCTACTGGCATAATCCAAAGAGCAAAGTTGTTTTAGGATTAGTCACGTCTAAATTCCCAGAGTTAGAAGATAAAGAGTTAGTTAAAGCCAGAATTAAAGAAGCGACGGAATATGTGCCGCTTGAAAATCTAGCTATCTCTCCACAATGCGGTTTTGCCTCTACAGAAGAAGGAAATAAATTAACACCTGAGCAACAATGGGCAAAAATGCGTCTATTACAAGAGATTGCAAAAGAAGTTTGGTAAATAAATGAAAGACGGATGTATTTGCGAGTTTGCAAGCACATTCGTCTTTTTTAGCGTCTTTGTTTATTTTTAGCGATAGACATGAAATATTGATAGCCGATCATAATTGTTTCCTTTAGAGCGGTTTTACCAGGTAGATGGCCGCAATTAGGCACGAGGGCAAATTGCAAATTAGGATTAAAGGTTTGTTCATAGGTCTCTCTAGCCATTTGGGTCGGGGTTAATAAATCGTCTTGTCCTTGAATCATAATGTAAGGAACCTCGATGTTTTGTAAGTCGCTAGTTAAATCGACTTGCATCATCTCTTTGTCCAACGATTGATTTTTGCGCGTGCCATTTAATAAAACAGCGATTAAATCTTTTAAACGATAATCAGGACTTGAAAGCATAATTGCGATAATAGAGAAAAGAGGGTATTTTTCGGCTCTTTTTGGTTGGTAGCCATTGGTATACCTTTTAATCCAATATTCAATTCTGCGCAAGTCGTATACGGAATGTTTCTTTTTTTGCTTAATTTTGGCTAATATTTTTTGCCGAAATTTAGGCATTTTGGCATGTTCTAGGGCATAGTAGACGAACTCATTAAAACCTAAATCGCGCACAATTTGTCCTAAAGCCATCACCCCGTTGATGAGATGTGGCACACGTTTGGTCACTAAAGTAGATAATATTGTCCCCCAAGAATAACCAAAAAGATACAATTCATTTTTAGGAAACATTTGCTTTAATTGTTTGATTAAATCTTCCGTCATCTTTACGAAATGATTAATCGTAAAGTCTTCTGAAATTTGTCGATCATTCACGCCGCAGCCTAATTGATCCCAATAAACCATCAAAAATTTTTCAGTCAATTCAGGAAACATCCCGCGACATCCAGCTGAAAAAGGTGCTGGACTACCTGGACCACCATGTAAAAAGATGAGAATGGGATTATTACGAAAACGTCCTTCGATTAGGATTTTTTGCTTGAATCCATCTAGTCGCATCGTCATTAATTCAGAAATTTCATTTTGTTGAATGTTTTTAAAACGCTCCCAAATCATTGTAGTGCCACCCTTTCTTTTGTTCACTTCGATTATATCACGACAAAAGGAAAAAGCATTAAAACTTTCTCATTATTTTGGTTGAACAGCTTGAGCATATTTGTTAGAATAGATGCAATTATAAAAGCATATTACTTTGTGAAATTTTCTTTATTTAGTACAATAAGAAGGCAAAGTTCAAAGAATAAAAGGGAGCGATAAAATGAGTTTTGAAGCGGTCAGCAAGCAAGTGAACCTTGAACTGATTAAATCCATTGCTTGTTTATCTGAAGAAGAGCAAGCATTTAAAGACAAACGAGATCAAGAATTAAGAGATGTGATTACAGGTAAAGATCAACGTTTTCTATTAGTGATTGGTCCGTGTTCAGCTGATAATGAAGAGGCGGTATTAGAATATGCCAAAAAATTAGCAGCTATTCAAGAAAAAGTCAAAGATAAAATTTTCATCGTCCAACGTGTGTATACTGGCAAACCACGTACCAATGGCGATGGTTATAAAGGAATGTTACACCAACAAGATCCAAATGGCGAAACCAACTTGATTCGTGGGATGGTAGCTGTGCGTAAATTGCATAAGCGTGTCATTGCGGAAGCTGGGTTAACGACTGCCGATGAGATGCTTTATCCAGAAAACCTAGTCTTTGTAGATGATTTAGTCAGCTATCATGCGGTTGGTGCGCGCAGTGTAGAAGACCAACAACACCGTTTTGTCGCAAGCGGAATTGATGCGCCTACTGGACTTAAAAATCCTACTAGTGGTAATATGAAAGTCTTATTTAACTCCTTGCATGCGGCTCAAAGAAGTCAAGAATTCATATTTAGCGGTAGTGAAGTGAAAACATCTGGTAATGAACTAGCGCACGTGATTTTACGTGGGGCTTTAAGTGAACAAGGCCAAGTTATTCCAAACTATCATTACGAAGACTTATTGAAAGCTGTAAAAGCCTACAAAGCGGATGATTACCAAAATCCATTTATTATTGTGGATACTAACCATGATAATTCTGGTAAACAATATTTAGAACAAATTCGCATTGTCAAAGAAGTCTTAATCAATCGCGCATGGAATGAAGATATCAAGCAAATGGTTCGAGGATTTATGATTGAAAGTTACCTAGAAGATGGCCGCCAAGATATTTCTGAAGGCACTTATGGTAAATCAATTACGGATCCATGCTTAGGTTGGGATAAGACCGAAGAATTAATTCACTACATTTACGAAAATATTTAAACTAAAAAACACCTACAGTCGAGATTTTCAAGGACTGTAGGTGTTTTAATAAGGTCGTGAGAAGGGTCGGTCAGCTACAAGCAGCTAGCAGATTATTTTTCGTCAATAATCTCAAAACCATAATCACGAATATGTTGTTTTAATAACTCTAGGTAATGATTCGCTGTACGTGATAATTGGACTTGGCGATGACGTAGATAACCTAAAGTCATGGAGTCATCTACATCTAGCGGAATTGCAATAATTTTATCATCATTCAGCTCACTACTGATAATCCCAGAACTAATCGTGTAGCCGTTCAAACCAACCATTAAGTTAAAAATCGTTGCCCGATCACTCACTTTAATACTCTTATGATGCGAAGTCGTACTCAATATTTCTTCAGCAAAATAAAAGGAATTATTCTCTCCTTGTTCATATGACAAATAAGGGTAATCTTCCAAATCTTCTAAAGTAATGATTTTTTTCTCAGCCAATGGATTGTAACGACTCACAAATACATGCGGGGTTGCGACAAAAAGCGGAGTAAAAATCAAATCATTTTCCTTAAATAATTTAAGCAAGACTTTCTTGTTAAAATCATTTAAATATAAAATGCCTAGCTCGCTTTTGAATTTCGCTAAATCATCCAAAATATTTTGCGTTTCTGTTTCACGTAAGGTAAATTGATATTCTTTGCTATCCACTGATTTTAACAATTCAACAAATGCATGGACCACAAATGCATAATGCTGCGCAGAAACAGAAAAAGTTTGCTTGCGGCTAGTATTTTTATGGTAACGCGTTTCTAAAAGCTGGACTTGATCTAAAATTTGTCGGGCATAAATCATAAATTCACGACCATCTTCAGTTAAAGTAACCCCAAGTTTGCTACGGATTAATAATTGAATGCCGACTTCTTCTTCTAATTCTTTAATGGCATTAGATAAACTAGGTTGTGTTAAATAGAGTTGTTTAGCTGCTTCGTTTATCGAGCCTGTTTCAACAATTTTATCTAAATAGGCTAGTTGTTGGATACGCATGACGATTCACCTTCTAGTAATTTTACTTTATCGATTAATTTTTGATAGATATGCTTCATAAACCAAACTTCGCTAACAGATTGATTGATTTTGTCTACTTCTAGCCAAGCGATTTGACTATTTTCACTTGGACGAATGTGAATCGGCAAATCAGGATTCGCGATGCAAAGAAAGGTTAGGTTTAAATGCAGATGACTGGAGACATACTCACCATTTTTGACATGACCATCTACTGTAAGAACTTCTAGTGAAAACAACTGATTTTCTATAAGTTGAAATTCACTTAATCCGCTTTCTTCTTGAATTTCTTTTTTGATGACAGATACAATATCCGCATTACCGTCGAGATGTCCTCCTAGCCAGGCATAGGATTGATAGATATTATGGTAGGCCATCAGAACTTTTTGGTAGTCTGGGCTGACAATCCAAGCCGACACCGTTAAATGCGCCAGATGATTTTTTCTTGTTAGGATATTCTCTGCTGATAGCTGCTGTAAAATCAAAGCTTTATCTTTTTCCTCTTGCTCGTTATAGGGAATATAATTTTGAACAAACTGATAAATATTTTTCATAATCGTACTTCCTTTACAATGTCTTTATTTTACCAATCTTTGCTAAAAATTCAACTAAAAAGGTTTATTTTATTAAATATTCTTTATGACGATTTTAATTATTACGTATCTGGATAGAAGGTGTAGTTTTTGATTAGAAATATTGATATATGGATGTTTTGTGAAATGGCAATAAGCTGTTTTGATGATTTATTAGATAAAAATACAATTCATAAAATAATGTCATGAGTTATTTTTAATCTTTTTTAAACAAAGTAATTGCGAGGATGTCTTTCTTTTTTTTCGTTCGTGAGGTTTGGCGTAAATTAATCATTTTCTTCATGGTTATTCGTTATTTCCAGTATAGCATATTTTGATGATATAGTTTATTACTATAGATGATAATAATTTATAAATGTTATCCAATATCTTGACGGTGTGATATGATTGCTTACAAGTTAAACAAGAGGAGTGTTGGTTATGAGTACAACAATTATTGGTTTTCCAAGGATTGGGGAAAATAGAGAGTTAAAATTCCAAACAGAAAAATACTTTAGGAATGAAATCACAGAATCGCAACTTTTATCTTTTACAGAAGAATTGCGTAAAAAGCATTGGCATATTTTACAAGAATCGCAAATTAAAACTATTCCAAGTAATGATTTTTCGTTATATGATCAAACGTTAGATGCCGCCTTTTTGCTAAATATCATTCCTACAGAGGTAGCGAATTTGGATTTAACACCGTTAGAAAAATATTTTGCTCTAGCTCGCGGTTATCAAGGGGAAAAAGGGGATGTCAAAGCACGACCAATGAAAAAATGGTTTAATACCAATTATCACTATTTAGTGCCAAAGTTTGAAAAAAATACCCAAATTAAAGTGACAGGCACTAAAATTTTTGATGAATATCAAGAAGCTCGTGAATTAGGCATTCCAACTCGACCAGTCTTAATCGGACCTTTTACGTTATTACAATTAGCAGAGTACGCAGATCAAACAAGTGCGCAAGATTTTGTTGACGATTTGGTGGCTGGCTATCAAGATGTTTTCCAAAAGTTGGCATCACTAGGTGCGCAGTGGCTTCAGTTAGATGAACCTTCTTTAGTAAAGGATTTAAATGCAGAAGAAAAGCAATTATTCTGTCAAATTTATCAACGTCTGACTGAAAATAAAGCCCTTAAAATACTTGTTCAAACCTACTTTGGCGATGTACGTGATGTTTATCAAGAATTAATCGCATTAGATATTGATGGTATTGGCTTGGACTTTGTAGAAGGATGCCAAAATTTATCTCTAGTACAACAAGGATTTCCAGCAGATAAGACGCTTTTTGCTGGAGTAGTGAATGGTAAAAATATTTGGCGCAATGATTATCAAAAAACATTGGACATTATTAAACAAATTCCTGCTCAAAATATCGTTTTGAATACGAGTTGCTCTTTATTACATGTGCCCTATAGCGTGAAAAATGAAGCTTTTGCGGAAAATATTAAAGCGCACTTTGCCTTTGCTTTGGAAAAATTAGCAGAATTAACCGACTTGGAACAGTTAGTAAAAGGTGAAAATCCGCAAGTTTTAGCATCAAATCAGGCATTATTCACGAATGAGCGAGTGGCGCGAGATGAAAAGGTGCATCAAAAATTAGCCCAATTGACCGAAGCTGACTTTACGCGTCAAGATACTTTTGAAGTGCGTGAACAAATACAAAAAGAAAAATTCCAATTGCCATTATTACCGACAACTACTATTGGCTCTTTCCCACAAACCAAGGAAGTGAAGCAAACACGTGCCAAATATAAACGTAACGAGATTTCTAAAACGCAATATCATGATTATTTGGCTACACGTACCAAAGAATGGTTAAAATGGCAAGAAGAAATTGGCTTAGATATCTTGGTTCACGGGGAATTTGAGCGCAATGATATGGTGGAATACTTTGGTCAAAACTTAAATGGCTATCTCTTTTCGACAAATGGGTGGGTGCAATCTTATGGGACTAGAGGCGTGAAACCACCAATTATTTGGGGTGATATTTCAAGAGCACAACCAATTACCGTTTATTGGTCTAAATTTGCTCAAGCACAAACCACTAAATATGTCAAAGGGATGCTAACCGGGCCAGTAACGATCTTAAATTGGTCCTTCCCACGAGAAGATATCAGCTTGAAAGAATCAACCTTGCAATTGGCCCTAGCCATTCAAGAAGAAGTATTAGATTTAGAGGCCAATGGTATCGAGATTATTCAGATTGACGAAGCGGCTTTGCGTGAAAAATTACCACTACGTCAAAGTGATTGGTACACGCAATATTTAGATTGGGCGATTCCGGCATTTCGCTTGGTTCATAGTAAGGTCAAGCCAACAACCCAAATTCATACGCATATGTGCTATAGCGAATTTACAGATATTATTCCAGCTATTGAACAGATGGATGCGGATGTAATCAGTTTTGAAGCTTCTCGTTCGAACTTAACGATTTTAGATGAGTTACAAGCCCAACACTTTAAAACCCAAGTCGGACCAGGTGTATATGATATCCACTCCCCAAGAATTCCATCGGTCGAAGAAATTGAGCAGACAATTAGGCAAATTTTGGCAAAAGTCCCAATTGAAAAAGTGTGGATTAACCCAGATTGCGGACTGAAAACAAGGGGCGAAAAAGAAACTAAAGCGAGTTTAGTGCATTTAGTCCAAGCAGCCAAAAACTGTAGAGGAAGTGAGTCGTATGGGCAAACCAAGTCTATCCTTTGAAATCTTCCCACCAAATTCAATGGTCGGAGAGGAACGCTTAATTCAAACGTTAAGTCAATTAAAGGGCCTATCTCCGGACTTTATCAGCGTAACTTGTAGTAATCAGCAAGCAAATTTCATTGATACCACGCTTAATGTGGCAGATTATGTCCAAAATCAATTAAAAATTCCAGCAATCGCTCACTTACCAGCTCTTTATTTAACTGCTAAAGAAGTCGATTATATTTTAGAGGCTTTACACCAACGCGACATCTCACAAATCTTAGCCTTGCGTGGTGATTACATTGAAAACAAAGTACAACCGAATGACTTTCACTATGCTAGTGAACTGATTGACTATATTCAAGGTAAAGATAGCAGTTTTAAAATTAGCGGTGCTTGTTACCCAGAAACGCATCCTGATTCCAAAAATCGCGTGGAAGATATATTAAATCTAAAAAGAAAAGTTGAAAGTGGTTGTCAGCAGTTAATTACACAGCTATTTTTTGATAATGATACCTTTTATCGTTTTCAAGAATCTTGCGCACTATCAAGGATTGAGGTGCCGGTTTTAGCGGGAATTATGCCGATTATTAATCGTAAACAGGCCATTCGTTTAATTCAGACTTGTCAAACAAAAGTCCCCCGCAAATTCATGGCAATTCTCGAAAAATACGAGTATCAGCCAGAGTCTCTCAAAGAAGCCGGACTCGCCTATGCATTGGATCAAATTGTTGATTTAGTGACCCAAGATGCTGATGGAATTCATCTTTATACAATGAATCAGGCTGAAACGGCTCACTATATTTATCAAGCAACGACGGCCATCTTTCAAAATTTATCACATGCCAGTTAAAAAAGCGCCTCAAGCATTATTTGTTTGAGGCGCTTTTTGGAGAATCAATCAATATATTGGTGTCATTTTTGGCCAGATGATAGTAAACAATTTCTGGTACGAGGCGAAAACGACTAGATAAATAGGAACGTCTTGCTCGGTTACAAATAGAAAGGATAGTTTTTTCGGTAACTGCATATAGCCCATGTGTAAAGTATTCTGCTCCTTTGATTTTCTTCTTGAAACGGCGGAAATATTTACGTGGCTCATGAGCATGACCAGCCAGAATCAAGTCATATTGATTAATATCTGTAATATTTTGAATCATATCCGGTTCGTGAATCAACAATAGATGCCAACGAGAATAGGTTTTCTCATAGTGATACTTGGGATTTCCTTTTAACGGATCATCTATCCCTGTAACGGTAATCGAAAAATTTTCCATCGAACCAAAAATTTCTTCATTTTTCAATACAGTAAAGCCTGCTTCATCTAAGACATTTTTTACGAAATATTGCCCATTGTTGATATAATCATGGTTACCTAAGATGGCAATCTTTCCCATAGGAGCAGAGAAACGTTTTAATTTTTTTACTAGTTTGGGACTCATTTTTGGCGACCATTTAGCATAATTTTCAATCAAATCCCCAGTAAATACAATGATTTCCGGACGAATGCGTTGGGTGGAACGAATGAGTCGATTAATCTTTTTAGGTGTAAAAAAACGAGAAAAATGCGTATCGCTAAAATGAGCAATAGTCACGATAGAACTCACATCAAAAACATCATAAGCGTTCGAGATATCCACGACCTCGCTTGAATTTTTATGAATTAGATAGTGCTTTTCACGAATCATGTAAGGAGCAATAAAAATGACATATATATAAATAGCTAATATTAAACATCCAATAGCAATAAGCCAATACATCATTTTCACCCCTTTAAAAAGTACTCTAACTAATAGAATAGTAGAAATACCTTAAAAAAGCAATTGACTCTGTAAATTTTTTGTCTGAAGTTTTGTTCAATAAAAAGTTGTGCTATAATGAAGCCGTTGTGAAACCAATGAAAGGAACAAGAAAAATGAAGATATTTGATACACATACTCATTTAAACGCAGAACAATTTATCAATGATATTCCGGAAACGATTAATAGAGCACATGAATTGGGGATTAGTGAAATGGCCGTGGTTGGCTTTGATACGCCGACAATTGAAAAGTCTTTAGAATTGAGTCAAGTGTATCCTGAAATCTATAGCATTATCGGTTGGCACCCAACAGAAGCCGGTAGCTATACCAAAGAAATCGAAGAAAACTTACAAAGATTATTGACGCGTGAAAAGGTTGTGGCCCTGGGCGAAATAGGTTTGGATTACTATTGGATGGAAGACCCAAAAGAAGTCCAAGAAAAAGTATTTCGTCGCCAAATTGCCATTGCCAGAGAACATCACTTACCGATTAGTGTTCATACTAGAGAAGCTTTAGAAGATACCTATCGCATTTTAAAAGATGAAAAAATACATCAAGTCGGTGGGATTATGCACAGCTTTAGTGGCGATGCAGATTGGGCTGAAAGGTTTTTGGATTTAGGTATGAAACTTTCATTTAGTGGCGTCGTAACGTTTAAGAAAGCTGTAGATGTTCAAGAAGCGGCTAAAATCGTCCCATTAGAGCGCTTTTTAGTTGAAACAGATGCCCCATATCTTGCGCCAGTCCCTTATCGCGGCAAACGCAATGAGCCTGGATATACCCGTTATGTAGTAGAAAAAATCGCAGAATTAAAAGAATTACCAGCAGAGGAAATTGCCAAGGCTAGTCGTGAAAATGCTTTTCGCTTATTTAACTTAGGTGAAGGAAATGACTGAGAAAATCAAAATTCAAGAAGTGGTCGTTGTAGAAGGTAAAGACGATACAAGAAGATTACGTGAATTTTTTGAAGTGGACACCATTGAAACAGTTGGTTCAGCCATTAGTGAGCAAACTCTAGCACAAATTAAAAAAATGCAAGAATTGCGTGGCGTGATTGTACTAACTGACCCAGATTTTTCAGGAGAGCAAATTAGAAAGAAAATTATGCAAGTGGTTCCTGATTGTAAGCATGCCTTTATTACCAAAGATCAAGGAAAAAGTCGGCATGCAAATGAAAGTCTAGGCGTCGAACATGCTAGTCAAGCTAGCTTGTTGCATGCACTAAAAAAGGTAATGACACCACAAAATCAAGTAGTTTCGCAAATTTCTCAGGAAGTCTTACTAGAATTAGGATTACTGGGGGGAAGTCGAGCAAAATTTTTACGTCAACAAATAGGTGAACGGTTAAACATTGGTTATACGAATGGCAAGCAGCTGGCCAAACGCTTAGCCATGTTCGCCATAGATGAAGCAACTTTAAGGCAAACGATAAAGAAAGTCGAGGAAGAGTGTGAAAAATAGAGAAATAGCAAATCCAAGTCATACAAGAGAAATATTAGAACGTCATGGCTTTACCTTTAAAAAAAGTTTGGGCCAAAATTTTTTAACAGAACCAAATATCCTGCGAAAAATCGTTCAAACTGCAAAAATTGATTCTCAAGTTAATGTCATTGAAGTCGGCCCGGGGATTGGTGCATTAACCGAACATCTTGCCCAGAATGCGCATCAAGTTTTAGCATTTGAGATTGATGATCGTTTAATTCCAGTATTGGCGGATACTCTGTCAGATTATGACAATGTTACAGTGGTTCATCAAGATGTCTTGAAGGCTGATTTGTTGAAAGTGACCCAAGAAGTTTTTCGAGAAGATTTACCCATTAAAGTGGTGGCCAACTTACCTTATTACATTACGACACCAATTATGATGCATTTTTTAGAATCGGCTTTACAAGTTGATGAAATGGTTGTCATGATGCAAAAAGAAGTGGCGGATCGAATCAGTGCTAAACCAGGAAGTAAAGCCTATGGTTCGTTAAGCATTGCTGTTCAATATTATATGCAAGCACAATTAGCATTTATCGTACCCAAAACAGTTTTTGTTCCTCAACCAAATGTCGATTCAGCTATTTTGAAACTCACTCGTCTGAATCAACCGGCTGTGCAAGTAGACGATGAAAAAGCCTTTTTTAGACTCACAAAAGCAGCTTTTCAGTTACGACGCAAAACATTATGGAATAATTTATTGCATTCATATGGGAAAGATGAAGCTACCAAAGATTGGTTAACACGTTCATTAGCGCTTGCCGGCATTGATCCTAAACGACGAGGAGAAACGCTTACTTTACAAGAGTTTGCTGATTTGAGCAATGCAATGGGAAATTTAAAATAATTATGATAGTCATCTATGAGTAGAAATGCTTTATTCATTGTTCTGCTCATAGATGTTTTTTGTGTAATATTATCTTGTTCATAAAAATGACTGAAGTGAGATTGAACGTGTGTTTTGAGAAGTAAATTTTGATTTTTTTATAACTTTTTATAAATTTTATGAATGTTTTAATAAATTGTATTTAGTTATCATTTCAATTTTTTTGGATAAAATCATTGGTTAAAAAATAAAAATATAGTATAATACAAGTGTAGATAACCTACAAGTGTGGAGGAATTTTGTTTAAGATTTACGTTGATGATAAAACGAATATATTGAGCCCCTTCCCATTCCCCAATGACTCCGTGTATTCGTTTTTCATTCCTCCATTATAGAGGCGCTTTGCTAAGGGCCTTATTTTTTTGCACTTTTTAATGTCTTGACAATGATGATTAGATGGATTATAGTTAGGACAACTTATTTTTGTCATGACATAAATGATGTTAAATGAAGGTTGTCAGTCATGCAGCCTAAATCAAAAGGAGTAAATGAAAAAATGAAAATTCAGTCAGTCAAAAATTTAACCGTTGCTGCTTTACTTATTGCACTAGGAATTTTGATTCCGATGGTGATGCCCAAAATTGTAATTGGTCCCGCTTCTTATACGCTTGGAAGCCATGTCCCAGCCATGATCGCGATGTTTTTCTCTCCATTGATGGCTATCTGTGTAGCATTAGGAACTGCGATTGGCTTTTTCTTAACTTTACCACCAATCATTGGTTTACGAGCGTTATCCCATTTAGTGTTTGTTACAGTAGGAGCATTCTATCTTCAAAAAAATCCTCAACTCATTCAACATCCATTGAAATTACAAGTCTTTAATTTTGTTTTAGCAGTGATTCATGCTAGCTTTGAAGTGGTCGTGGTCTTTGCTTTTGCCTATTTTGGAAATGTAGCCAATACAACCTTTGATCGTCATTATTTGATTTTCTTATTTGGAATGATAGGTTTGGGTGTTTTGATTCATAGTATGATTGATTTTAATATTGCCTATATTGTTGCTAGAGCCATCCAAAAGCAAGCAAACATCCCTGTCTTTACTTTAGCTATGAAAAAGACGAATGTTCATTAGTAAAAAACGAATGATAAGAAATTATTTTTAGAAAACATTTGAAATTTTAACAATATTTTCAGAAAGTGTGGTATGATTTGCGTAAGGTTCTGAGGTTTCTAACCAAGCAGCTTCACAACCTTTTATTACAGAGTAGGGGTTAGAGCGTTAAGTGCTTTGGGGATGGGATGTCGCCTCATTGACGAAGAATTTTTATTCGCGGTTCTAATTTCGCATTCGCTGCAATTTTTGTAGCAACTCATTAAGGAGATGCACACATGAAAACAAACAAAATTTCAACTCGATCAATAGCATTGTTGGCAGTACTAGTAGCTATTCAAATTGTTTTAAGCCGTCAATTTGCTATTGAAACGCAATTGGTGAAGTTCTCTTTTGCGTTTGTCGCTACATTTTTAATGGGCCTTTTTCTTGGTCCTTGGTTAGCGGGGATTGGTGGGGTCTTAGCGGACGTTATCGGTATGAGCTTACTCGCAAAAAGTCCATTTTTTATTGGCTTTACTTTGAGTGCTTTTTTAGGAGGAGTCGTTTATGGCCTATACTTCTATAACAAGGAAGTAACGTTAAAACGTTGTATAGCTTGTGTTTTGACGAATACAGTCTTGTTTACTCTGATATTAACGCCTATTTGGTTATCTATCATGTATAATATTCCGTTAAATAGTTGGGCAATTTGGTCTGTTCGTCTAATGAAACTAGTGATTACCATTCCGCTAGAGGTGGCAACGTTATACATCGTAGGTAAAGCTCTACCTATGGCACAATTAAAACGAAAATTAACATAAATAAAAGCAACCTAGCAAGAGATACATCCCACTTTTGCTAGGTTATTTGTATATTTTTATGTTCTCAATGAGTCAATGTGCATAATAGCATATGGCTGGCTGCGCTTTTTCAGTGCTTTTTTATCAGCTTGAGATAGAAGGAAAAAATCAAAAATAATTCGTTGAAAACCTTTTTCACGCATGGATTGATAGATGGCTAGCTCTGATGAATTGTCGTATGGTATGTAAACTTAGAGCTTAACAAACTAAACGAAAAACCTTTTGCCAATAGTGGATTTTCTATAGGCAAAAGGTAAATTTTATTATTCGCTCGTTTGTGTAAATTGTGCGTGATAGAGTTTGGCATAATAGCCATTTTGTTTGAGCAATTGATGATGGGTCCCCATTTCTACAATATGACCATGATCCATAACCAGAATTTGGTCTGCCGCTTGGATGGTAGAAAGGCGATGGGCGATTACGAAACTAGTTTTCCCTTTCATCATTGCTAAGAAGGCATCTTGAATTTTTCTTTCTGTTAAAGCATCGACTGAACTAGTAGCTTCATCTAAAATGAGCATTGGTGGATTTGAAATCATGGTGCGGGCAATCGTTAATAATTGTCGTTGACCATCAGAAATTTTTAAATTCTTTTCACCTAGTTGTGTATCTAATTTTTGTGGTAATCGTGCTACAAAATCATACATATAGGATTTTTTCAATGCTTCATAAATTTCTTCATCACTTGCATCTGGTCGTCCATAAGCGAGGTTCTCACGTAAAGTACTATCAAAAATCCAAGTATCTTGTAGTACCATGCCAAAGTTCTTTCTAAGTTGATCACGACTGACATTAGCAATATCAACGCCATCAATTAGTATTTTTCCAGCATTCACTTCATAAAATCGCATTAATAAGTTAACCAAAGTCGATTTTCCAGCACCAGTTTTTCCAACGATAGCAATGGTTTGTCCTGGTTTAGCAGTGAAATTAAAGTTTTCAATCAAAGGCTGAGTGGGTACATAACTAAAATGAACATGATCAAAGACCACTTCACCTTTTACTTTTGGCAATTCTTGGGTAATCTTTTCATGAATCGGTTTTTGTGCTAATAAATCAATTGTGCGTTCCATTCCCGCCATTGCACTTTGAATTTGCGTCGTTAATCCTGTTAACTCAATGAATGGTTTGGAAAATTGACTAGAATATATCGTAAAGCTAGAGACGGTTCCGATACTGACGAGTTCTGGATGTTTAATAGCTAGAATCCCACCGACACACCCAACGGCCACATAGGCTAGATGGTCAACAAAGCGTGATAGTGGATTAGCAATCGCAGAGGAGAATTGGGCGTTTTTACCCTTTACATATAGTATTTGGTTCATTTCCTCAAATTTCTGTTGATTAATAGTTTCGTGTTGAAAAGCTTTGACGATTTTTTGATTGCCAACCATTTCCGTAATAAAGCTTGACATATCACCAAGAATACTTTGTTGGGCGACGAAATTTTTTTGGGATAATTTGGCAACGCCCCAGCTACTCATTACGATAATCGGGGTGGCAATTAATACAACCAAAGTTAGCCAAATGTTTAAATAAAACATCATCCCTAGTGAAATCACGACAATGGTCCCCCCAGAGAATACCTGCGTATAGATGGCTTGAATGGCTGCAGAGATATTATCCATATCATTTGTAAAGCGACTCATGATGTTTCCGTGGGGCGTGCGATCATAGTAACTAACAGGCAGTTGATTCAAATGTTTAAAGGCGTCTTTGCGTAAATTTGCCACACTTAAATAGGCCACGCGATTGCCAATACGTTGGATGAAATATTGACCCAAAACATTAACGACCACTAATAAGATAAAATAGCCAATAGCACGATACATTAGCTGGAATTCTACTTTCCCAGCAGCTTGCATCAAATCAATAATCTGTCCAATTGCATAGGTTAGCAGTACACTAGCAATTCCACTAATCATTCCTAACAGTAAGGCGCACCAATTTTGCAGATGAAATTGTCGTAAGTAAGGCATAAAAGCTGTGATGGATTGGGTCTTCATTTTACGCTGTCTCATACGTTTCCTCCTGTTGGGCATGATAAATTTCTTGATAAGTTGGACAATTGGCTAATAAGTTTTCATGTGAATCACAGCCAACTAAAGAACCATTATCCAAAACAAGGATTTGCTTGGCTTCTTGGATAGAACGAATTCTTTGTGAAATAATAATTGTCGTACAATCAAGTTTTCGCAAGGCTTGTCTTAAGTTTAAATCTGTTTGATAATCTAGCGCGCTTAAAGAATCATCCAGTATGAGGATAGGCCGCTGAGTAATAATCGCTCGAGCAATGGTTAATCGTTGTTTTTGGCCCCCTGAAAAATTCTTTCCCCCTTCAAAAATCGGGGTATCTAGTCTCTCTGGTAGGTTTTCTACAAATTCTTTTGCTTGGGCAATTTCTAGGGCACGCCAACAATCTTCATCTGTGGCCTCCACTTTTCCCCATTGCAGATTTTCACGTATGGTCCCGCTAAAAAGGACGCTTGTTTGGGGGACTAGGGCGATTTGTTCACGTAATAAATGTTTATCTAGTTTTCGGATATCTTGACCGAAGTAACGAATACTGCCACTAGCAATTTCATAAAAACGTGGTAAGAGCGAAATCAAACTCGTTTTTCCACTCCCGGTCGCACCGATAATGCCGATGGTATCGCCTTTATTGATTTGAAAATTAAGGTTCTTTAAAGCAAGTCCGTAGTGTTCACCATAACGAAAATTTACTTGATGAAAGGAAAAAATAGGCTGTTGATTGGACTCAGGAAAAGCAGTGGTTACTGTTTCTTCTACATAAGGTACATCTAAAACTTCATTGATACGTTTAGCTGAAGCATGTGCCCGAGTATATAGTATGACTAAATTTGCGACAATAATTAAGGCCAGTAACATCTGGTTCATATAATTGACCAAAGCCAAAACTTCCCCAGCTTGTAAATGTCCAAGATTTACTTTCTGACCTCCAATTAAAAAGATGCCGACAATACCAAAATTCATAACCAAGGTGGTTGCTGGGGATAATAGTGCAGATAGTTGTGTAACACGTAAATAGGCATTGGATAATTCATCTACACCTTGATTGAATTGATGGATTTCATCGTTTGTTCGTACAAAAGCGCGAATAACACGAATCCCACTTAGATTTTGGTCAACGGCTTGATTGAGTTGATCTAATTTTTCCTGTACTTTTTGATACATTGGAAAGGAACGAGTCATAATGAAATATAATAGTAGACAAAAAATAGGTAGGACGGCTAAAAAGATAAGTCCTGCTTGAAAATCAATACTAAAAGCCATAATGACTGCTCCAATGCTTAAAAAAGGAGCACGAGAGACTAAGCGAATTAACATAGCTAAGGCCCATTGAATCTGCGTGATATCATTGGTTAGACGTGTAATCAAGCTTTCTGTCCCAAATTGGTTCAGCTCTTGATGGCTAAGTGTGTTGATTTTTTTCATCATTACGTTTCTAAGTTCGGTACCTAAGCCTTGAGAAGCTACAGAAGCATAGTACTGACAAATGATGGCAAAGACAAACCCGATAATCGAAATGAGAATCATCTCAAAGGTTGCTTGCCAAATCATAGAAATGTTTTGCTTGCTAATTCCTTGGTCGACAAGTTTTGCCATAAATAAAGGAAGTAATAATTCAAAAACCGCTTCTAGAAATTTAAAAATGGGCCCTAAAATGACTTCTTTTTTATAATTACGGGCATAGCGGAATAAACGAAACATGGAATTCCTCCAATCAATATAGGGATAAATTTGAAAAGACATTCTTTTTACGTATATTATTGTACCTTAATTCAACGAGAAAACAACAAAACAATGAAAATTTCAAGAAAACACAAAAAAGTTGAACAAACGATAGAAAGTTTTATCAAAGTTTTTTAAAAGTTTTATTACGAGTTTGTTACAGAGAAAAAGAAGAAAATTAAAGATGTGACCCACTTTTCTTTAAAATTTTTTAAAAAAAAGGGAGTTAAACCCCACTTTATCGGAATTCTTGTAACAAAATGTAAAGTATTTGCAACACATTTTGCCACTTTGTTTTGTATAATGAGAAAGTCAAAAAGTAAGAAAGGTGTTGAAATGTGTGTCATTGAAGAGATTTCGTCAATCAGTGGTTATGCTTACTTGTCTAAGCTTAGCATTAATTAATATGCCAGTTATTGCGGATACCATGGATCAGTTGAATGAACAAGAATCACAATTGATACAACAAAGTGATCAGATTAGTACGCAAATTCAATCTACATTAACTGATGTCAACGAAAAATATGCACAAGTAGAAGAGCTCAAGAAAAAAATTGAGAATAATCAGCAACTACTAGAAAAGACGCAACAAGAAATCATCGATACGCAAGATACTATCGCAAAACGAAAAGAAGTGGTAGCAAAACGTCTACAATCTATTCAAGTAAACAATGCGGCAGATATAGATTTAAAAGCTTTACTTGCTTCGAAAAATATCGGTGAATTATTTCAAAGAATTTATGCGATGACGTTGATTCAAAACTTTGAAAATGAAAAATTTGCCAGTTTAAATCAAGCGGTCGATACACTAGAAGACTTAAATACGAAAGCAACACAGACTCAAAATAAATTAGAAGCAAATAAAAAAGAATTGGATGAACAAGTCCAACAATTAGATGCGAAAATGGCCAATTTACGTCAACAATTAGCAGATAACAAGGATGCTCTGGCAAAAATTGCTGCGGATAAACAGGTTGAAAGTCAACGTTTAGCAGCTGAGAAAGCCCGACAAGAACGTGAAGCCCAGCAAGCGGCGCAACAAGCCAATCAATCACGAGCTTCTCAAAGTACTTCGGTTTCTGGACAAAGCACAAATTCTGCGGCAGTTCCAAGTAGTCCATCTACTTCTGGTCAAAGTGGCAATGTACGGATAATGGAATCTACTGCTTATTCGTATGCAGAAGCTGGGGCAAGCTATTTTACGGCGAGTGGGACAGATTTACGCGCAAATCCAGTAGCTATTGCAGTTGATCCAAGTGTCATTCCATTAGGCACATTAGTTGAAGTTCAAGGTTACGGAGTGGCCTTGGCCTTAGATACTGGTGGTGCTATTAAGGGCAATATCATCGATGTGCATTTTGATAATGTTGAAAAATGTAGACAATGGGGACGCCGCATGGTACAGGTTCGTATATTAAGCTAAATAGGAAGTAATAAGAAATAAAAAAGGTGAATTTCAAGCCCATTTGACTTTGAAGTTTGCCTTTTTTATTATTTTTTTGTCTACATTTCTTGTAAATCACGAACAATTTATGGATGATTTGATTATTTAAAGTGATTTGCTAATGAAATTTTGTGCGGAATCTGTTAAAATGTCTATGTTCGTCATATTTATGGATGAGGAGGAAAAAAGATGGCATTATGGAAGAAAATTCTAGCTACAATTTTAGGAATTATTTTAGCACTCGCTATTATTGTAGGTGGAGTATTCGCATTTGCTTATCGTGATTTTTCAAATACGGTTGAAAAAACTTATAAGCCAGTTCAACGTCAGAATACAACAAAAGCAGATTCAGAAAATAAAATAGAAAATAGTCAGCCATTTAGTATTCTATTATTAGGGGTTGATACGGGGGCTTTGGGTCGTGTGGAACATGGACGCTCAGACTCAATTATGGTCGCTACAGTCAATCCAGTCAAAAAACAAACGACTATTGTAAGTATTGCGCGTGATACCTATATGGAAATCGTTGGCCATAATACTCAAGATAAAGTAAACCATGCCTATGCTTTCGGTGGTGCGGCAATGTCGATGGATACCCTAGAAAAATACCTAGATATTCCAATTAATCATTATGTAGCCATTAATATGGGTGGTATTGAGCAACTAGTAGATGCTGTTGGCGGCGTAGAAGTACATAATAATTTAGATTTTACAAACAGTAATTTCCATTTTCCAAAAGGGAATGTTGAGCTAAATGGTGAAAAAGCCTTAGCCTACACCCGTATGCGTTATGAAGATCCACGTGGGGACTATGGCCGTCAAGAACGTCAGCGTGCCGTGGTTGCTGCTATCGGTAAGAAGGTAATGAGTCTTGAGGGAGTGACCAAGTATAAAGATTTATTAGCTGCTGTTTCTGATAACATGCAAACGGACCTAAATCAAGATCAAATCCAAAAACTAGCTCTAGATTATCGTGATGCCTTCAGTAATGTTAAAACAGATCAATTACAAGGGACAGGCTTTATGAAAGATGGCGTTTCTTACCAAAATGTCAGCCCTGAAGAATTACAACGTGTTCAAAAAGAATTGAAGACACAACTAGAAGGCGCATAAATTATTAATCTGTAGAGAATGTCATTTTTTCTCTACAGATTTTTTCCGATTTTCATCTCAAAATAGGGAATTGTCGCCTTTTTCAATCAGACGGTTTACTAACTTCGTAAAAAAAAAACTAATAAATATTGTAATAAAGCTTTTTTTAGTGCTAAATTTTTGTATAATGGAAAAAGAGTGTAAAAAAGCTTAGAGAGAGGGTAAGTTCATGATTGATTTACATTGTCATATTTTACCTGGGGTTGATGATGGTGCTCAAACCATTGAAGATAGTCTAGACATGGCTCGATATGCAGTAAAACAAGGAATTACGCATATATTGTGTACTCCCCATCACAATAATGGAAAGTATATGAATCCCAAGCATGAAATTATTGAACGTGTTGCCTTGTTACAGGAACGCTTTGATCAAGAGCAAATTCCCATTACCCTACTCGAAGGACAGGAAGTACGTTTAACGACCTTATTGATGGAGGATTTGGCACAAGATCGTTTATTGTTTACCGATTTAGATGATACATATATTTTGATTGAATTCCCTAGCAATAGTATTCCTGATAGTGCGGAAAACATTTTTTATCAGTTGTTGGACAAAGGGAAAATCCCCGTCATAGTGCATCCGGAAAGAAATGCAGGCTTTATCAAGGAACCTATTCGATTAACTGAATTTTTAGATATGGGGTGTTTAGCTCAGTTAACGGCTCCAAGCTATGTTGGAAAATTTGGAAAAGAAATTCAAAAAACGGCGAAATTAATGGTTGAAAATCGTATGGTGCAAATGGTTGCTTCAGACGCCCATGGGATTAACAAACGTAATTTTTACTTAAAAGAAGCTTATGAGGCGATTCATAAAGATCATGGCATCGAATTAGTCAATCAAATGCAACAAGTAACGAAGGATTTAGTGAATGGCGATCAAGTCCATTTTGAACCCTATCGTGAAATGAAACGGTCGAAATTTTCGTGGTTTCGATCATAAGAATGTGGAGGGATTTATTTGAAAAAAATTGGAAAAGTGTTTGGCTTTCTACTAGTAGTGGCCATCTCTTTATCAATTGTAGTGTTTGGTTATAAGACTTACCAGCAAAAAAATTATCAACAACGACTAGATAGTGCCAAAGTGACCATTAAACAAGAAAGTAGTCGGTTGAATGAATTAAATCAAGCAGTGAATGATTTGTTTACAGATGATACGGCGGATTTATTAAAACCAGAAGTAACCACTGGCGAAATTGAAAAACTTAAAACAGAAATTGATGGGATTAAGGTTTCTGCCAAAAGTTATCAACTCAAGGCTCAAGATTTACCACAAGCAACGCCAGAGTTAATCAATCAGCAAGAAGACTTACTTCGTCTTATTTCGCAAGCATATGATAAAGCGACATACCAAGAAAAAATCATTGCCCTATACCAAGAAAACCAAGTCAATTTTCAAGGGGTGAATGATCAGGCTGTCATTAATTGGACCTTGAGCCCAGATGCGATTACTAATCTATTAGCAAAAGTGAATAATCTACCAGAAGGAAATTGGAAAAATATTGCATTAGGCTATTTAAATATGGCCCAAGATCAATATAATCAAGCGATGAATACGATAGATTTAATCAATCAGCTTCAACAAAATGGTCAATTGACACCAGATGCTAACGGTGAAATGTTTAATCAGTTGTTGGCAAGTTTAAATAATGTTACAAATGCGAACTTAGCAGATAGTTTAAATCAAAAAGTACAAGAAATTCAAGGCCAGTTACAAGCAGCTGGTAAGGTATAAGAAAGGAAATAAGTTGATGGAAGTCGAAGAAACAATTGATTTAAAGGATATTTTCACGATTATTAAAAAGCACGTTTTTACAATTATTGTTTGTATGTTCGTTGGCTTGGGATTGGCAGGGGGATTAACCTTCTTTGTATTAACACCAAAATATAGCTCACAAGCACAATTGGTCGTTACGTTGCCACAAAATCAAAATACAAATACCAATGATGTCAATGTGAACTTGCAAATGATTAACACCTATAAAAATCTTATTAAAGGTGACTTAATCTTAAACAAAGTAAAAGACCAGTTAAAAGCAAACTATAACATCAATATGACGGTTCAAGAAATTGATAATGCTATTGATGTCGTTCAGTCAGAAAACTCATTAATGTTCTCTTTAGTGGCCACTTCTACTAAAGCTTTGGATGCTGAACGCTTAGCCAATACCACAGCAACTATTTTTAAAGATACAGTAAAAGAAGTATTGGGAGAAAGCGTCGATAAGATTTCAATTATTTCTAATGCAACGGTCAATAATACACCAATCTCACCTAACAATACTCGTAACTTATTAATTGGTATTTTAGCTGGGATGATTGTAGGTTTTGGGATGAGCTTTGCCGTTGAATTCTTAGACCGAACAGTAAAAGCTGAAAAATTTGTCCGTGATGAATTAGGATTAACCATTTTAGGAACCATTCCACAACTAAGTGCGAAAGAATTACAAGATAATACTCGCCGTCATTCCAACCGTGTATTATCAGCAGGCGGTGGCAATAATCATCATTCAAGTAGTGATGGTAAACCGCATCGTCGCTCTAGAAGTCGTGTGTAGGAAAGGGGAATAAGAAGAATGGCTAAAAAATATGATAAGAAGAATCAAGGGGCTACTAAACCCGTTAACTTAATTACTTTGTTAAATCCGAATTCGCCTATTTCAGAACAATATCGTACAGTAAGAACGAACCTACAATTTGCAGTCGCAGGGGATCAACCTTTACGTAGCATGACGGTGGTTTCTTCTGGTCCGGGTGAAGGAAAGTCTACTTCAGCGGCTAATTTAGCAGTAGTTTTTGCCCAAGCTGGTCGTAAAGTATTATTAGTGGATGCCGATATGCGTAAAGCAACGGTGCATAAAACGTTTGGATTAAGCAATGAAATGGGATTAAGTAATTTGGTGAGTGGTCAGCAAGCGGCTTCTTCAGTAATCCAAGCCACTGATGTGAACAATCTATCCATTATTACAAGTGGTCCAACACCACCAAACCCTGCAGAATTATTGAACTCCCGTCGAATGAATGTTTTGATGGAAGAGTTATACCAAACGTTTGATTTGATTATTTTTGATTTACCACCGGTGATGACGGTTGCCGATGGATTAATCATGGCATCTAAAACAGACGGTACTGTACTTGTAATTCGTGAAGGCGTAACTCGAAAAGACTCTGTATTAGAGGCAAAAAATCGTTTATTACAGGCGAAGGCACGTATTTTAGGGGTTATCTATAATGGTGCTGAACAAGTGAATGAAAGTAGTTATTATTACTACTCCGATAAATAAGGATACACAAGAGATAGGAGTTATGCTTCTATCTCTTTTTGTATAAAACTGGCGATTGTGTTATAATTATGTTATCTAATTGAAAATATTTCTACGTATTGGAGGGAACATTATGCAATGTCCAAACTGTCAAATGAAAGTAGAAACACAAGATAAAGTCTGTCCGCACTGTGGTCAAGATCTTACCTTTTTACACGAAGCAGTAACTGAAAAGAATACAAAACTTAATATCACTGAGACTACAGACAAGTCATCCCTGTCAAATGAAAAAAACAGTTCATCTGAGGCAGAAGTGGAGCTAACGAATCAGGTGAGCCTACAAAATGAACAGGCAACTACCACTCATGAGCAACCAAAAGACGTATTCACGACAGACCAACAGTTAGAGAAGGAAACAAATACTCGGTCAAGTCGTTCTGAATCTCACTCTCACTCTACACAAGAAGCGCCTTCCACAGAATTAGATGATCTAGATTTATTAAAGCCACATCTTAATCAAGCTAAAAATTATTTTCAAGAGTTAAAAGAAGGCATTTTACATCCTTCTATTGGTAAAGCAAGACATCAATTGCTTGGCGTAATTAATTTTGTGGTCATTGGGTTATTATTTTCCTTAACTTTTTCACGAATTTTAGGGGTACTATTAAGAAGTGTGTTTTCGACAATGAACCAATTTTCAGGGATGATGGGTGAGTATTCTGATTCGATGATGCCTAATGTTCCAACCATTCACAGTTTTCCAATGTTTTTCTTGTTTTTCGCTGCCGTTTTCTTAACTCAAACGTTACTTGTGATTGTCTATTGGATCTTTTTAATGATTATGCAAGTGCCAAATGCTAGTTTTAAACACGCGCTAAATCAAATTTTCGAACCATTAAGCTTGTTAGTGATTGTAGGGATTGTGGCCTTTGTTCTAGCGTTAATGGGCAGTATTTTTACTGGGATTGCCGTATTACTTTCGATTTTGTACTTCTTACTTTTACGCTACAGTTTTGACGGAAGTATCTGGTTAGTGGAAAATCCAAAAGGCTATAATCGTTTCTATATTACGATGGTACCTTTTATTTTGTACAGTGTGATGAGTTTCATCGTGTTACAAATTGTATTGCGATTATTAATCGAGAATACGAATATTATTGGCTTTGTCCAAAATATGATCCACTTATATTAGCCCACTTTCAGAATGAATCAAAACCCCCAGTTAGCCATGATTGAGATGGTTAGCTGGGGGTTTTGCCTTCTTATGTGAAAATAGGATGATGTAAAAGCGTTTAATAAGGAGTTACATGTTCACATAAGAGGGACTTTGATTTTTTACAAAGTAGAATAATTATAACATGATTTACATTTTGAGTAAATGGATATTTTGTTATAAAATCTTGTCTATCACAATGCCAATACATTAATAAGTTGAATATTTCCTATTATATAAACTATTGAAAACGGATGTATAAATAATGGATATTTATCGAAAATACAGCGATAAAGATTTACTATCACTGAAAAGTTTCAAATTAGTTGCGAAAATTTTAATGAATCTTATATAATAGCCTCAAATTCTTTGAAAGGATGATGAGAATGACCAGACCAATTATCGGCATTGCAGCTAATGAGACATTTGATCCGGGAAGTACGCTTTATCATTTACCTATTAGTTACACACCTAGAGGGTATATTGAAGGCGTACAAAATGCTGGTGGTGTGCCGCTATTATTACCGATTACCGATCCTGATTATGCCAAGATGTACGTGAATCAAATCGACAAATTAATATTAGCGGGTGGACAAGATGTATCACCAGAGATTTATGGGCAAACGAGTCAAACAACGAGTCACTATTCCCAAGCACGTGATGATTTTGAACAAGCCTTAATTACTGAAACCCTAAAACAAGGAAAACCTATTTTTGCGGTCTGTCGTGGGATGCAGTTACTAAATGTTTATTTTGGTGGCACGCTGTATCAAGAAATTGGACCCTTGAGTGATGTCGAACATATGCAAGATCCTATCCCTCGGGAGGAGCCTTCACATAATCTACTTTTAGAAAAAACAAGTAGCTTACATACTATTTATGGCAATCAGGGGAAAATCAACTCTTTTCATCATCAAGCCGTGGATAGCCTTGGCGAAGAATTACAAGTAACCGGCAGATGCAGTGATGGCATGATTGAATCGATTGAAAATAAAAAGCGCCATCTTCTAGGTGTTCAATGGCATCCAGATTTTGCTTATACGCATTTAAAGCAAGAACAAGAAGTATTTGATTATGTCGTCCAGCAACTATAAAAAGGAAGGAAGAATGAAATGAAAAAAATTGTTAGTTTATTATTTGTGGCAAGTCTTTTCTTAGCAGCATGCGGCAATTCAGCAACAACTTCTAAGGAAAGTAAATCAACCAAACAAGAAATTGCCGTATCTACACCAGGTGAATTATCGACACTTGATAGTGCACAATATACTGATGTGAACAGTTCTGATATGATTGGTCAAGTTTCAGAAGGATTATACCGTTTAGATAAAGAGGGAAATCCTGAACTTGCGATGGCCAAAGAAGAGCCAAAAGTGAGTGAAGATGGCTTAACCTATACGTTCAAATTACGCGAGGCTAAATATAGTGATGGGACTCCAGTTCGTGCGCAAGATTTTGTGTATGCGTTCCAAAATGTGGTCGATCCAAAAACAACCTCTAGTTCAAGTCACCGCATGGATATCTTTAAAAACGGGGAGAAAATCCGCAATGGGGAACTACCTGTTGATCAACTAGGTGTTAAAGCGCTAGACGATCAAACGTTAGAATTAGATTTAGTAGCCCCTGCACCATTCTTACCAGAAATCTTGACAGGTACACCATTTATGCCTAAACAAGAAAAATTTGCCTCTGAAAAGGGAAAAGCGTATGGCACAAGTGCAGAGAATTTTGTCGGCAACGGACCTTTTGTGATTAAAGGCTGGGATGGCAATAATGAAAGCTGGACTTTAGAAAAAAATCCTACTTACTGGGATGCGAAGAATGTCAAATTGAAAAAAGTAAAAGTACAAGTTGTAAAAGAAATTGCGACAGGCGTCAACTTGTTTAATGATGGTCAATTAGACTATACGACTTTAAGTGATGTTTACGCCCAAAGTAATCAAGAGAATCCATTAGCCCACTTTGTCCCTAAAGCGATGGTTGGTTATATCAGTGCAAACCATAAGCGTCCAGTAACTGGGAATGTACATGTTCGCCAAGCTATTTTACAAGCCATTAATAAGAAAAGTTATACAAAAAATGTCTTATCCGATGGCTCTCAACCGTTAAATGGTTTTGTTCCAACTAACTTCGCGAAAAATCCAGAAACTGGTGAAGACTATCGTAAAGAAGCTGGCGACTTGATGCCTTATGATTTAAAAGCCGCTCAAAAGAACTGGGAATTAGCGAAAAAAGAATTAGGTAAAGATGAAATCGAGTTGGAATTACTCGCTTCTGATACCGCTACTTCTAAAAAGACGGTAGAATTCTTACAAGGTCAGTTACAACAAAACTTACCTGGTTTGAAAATTGACATTAAGAACGTACCATTGCAAAACCGTTTAGACTTACAAGATAAGAGTGAATTTGATTTAGTGTATGGTACTTGGACGCCAGACTACGCAGATCCAATCAATTTCTTAGAGTTCTATGATTCAACAGGTGGCTTAAACTCATCAGGTTATGCCAATAAAGCATATGATGCAGGATTAGAAGAAGCTCGCACCACTTTAGCTAAAGATCCAGCCAAACGTTGGGCAAAATTAATTGAAATGGAAAAACAATTAGTCGAAAAAGATACCGCCGTTTTACCATTCTACCAAGGAAGCGTGGCCTATCTTAAATCAGAACGCCTACACGGATTACAAGTCTTCCCATTCGGACGCACCGTATCCTACCGACTCGCATATGTAAAATAAGATCGTGAAGCAGCTCGCTTAGACATGAAGAAATTCGTGTGTTTACCTACCGCTGAGAAAATCGGATGAAAGGAGATTTTCTTAAGCGGGAGGGCGAATTTCACAATGTCTAGCTGCTGAACGCCGTGTATCTAAGGTTGTAAATCGACTTGAACAGCTACGAACGGATAAGATTGTCCGACACGTCGGGAAAGTCCGAGAAGCAAAGACTTTCCCAGACGTGGGGGCTTATACGCCGAAGTAGCTAGTCGATTTACCCCGTCAAATAAGGTTGTGATAAGGGTCGGTTAGCTACAAGCAAAAGGTTATCAATCAACTTGGTCAAATACGAGAAAATTCATGTGTTACCTACTGCTAAGAAAATCGGATGAAAGGAGATTTTCTTATCGGAAGGGGAAATTTTCCGAGTATTTAGTTGATTGATACCGAGAAAGCTAAATATTGATATAACAAACCTCTTTTCCTTTTAGTAAAGAAGGAAAGGGGCTTTTTTTAAGCAAGATTTTCGCTATTTTTATATATTCGTGATAAGGTAACAGTTGTCAGAAAGAAGGGATTTAAGTGCGTTATCATATTATGGAAAGCAATGATATCCGCATGAATTTAGCAACAGAAGAATATTTAATGAATCATGCCGATGTCAGTGAACCACTATTTTTAGTCTATATTCAATCACCTTGTGTCATTATTGGCCGCAATCAAAATGCCTATGAGGAACTCGATTTAAATTATTTACGTGAAAATCAGATTACACTTACTCGCCGTATATCTGGTGGTGGCGCAGTATTTGATGATTTAGGCAATATGAGTTTTAGCTTTGTGAAAAAACGCGATGAGGTTCAATTTGGGGATTATCAGAATGTGACCGAACCGATTTTGGCGGCGCTCCACAAAATGGGTGCAACACGTGCAGAAAGTGGCGGACGGAATGATTTGTACATTGATGGTTTGAAATTTTCGGGAAATGCGATGTATAGCAAAAATAATCGCACTTATTCGCATGGAACGTTAATGTATGATGTGGATTTAAGTGTATTAGATCGAATTTTGACCGTCTCTAAGGAAAAAATTGCCTCAAAAGCAACCCCATCCGTGAAGAAAAATGTAACGAATGTGAAAGGCTATCTCAAACCAGAATTTCAATTCGAACGTACAGAAGATTTCCGTGACCAATTATTGTGCGAATTATATGGCGTAAAAAGTCTAGCAGAGATTAAAGATAAAGAACTGGTATTAACGCAAGCTGACCGTGAAGTAATTCAAAAATTATTTGATGAAAAATATGCCAATGATGCGTGGATTTTTGGAGAAGCGCCGGCCTTTGAGTACAGCAAACGCACGCGCATTGCTAGTGTTGGGATTGTCGATGTAAAATTAAATGTCGTTCATGGCAAAATTTCTGCAGCTAAGATTTTTGGCGATTTCTTTGGTCAACAACCAGTTGAACAACTTAGCGCATTTTTAGTCGGTAAAGAGTATCGTTTTGAAGCGATTGAAAAAGCATTAAAACAAATCAAGGTAAGTGAATATATCCATAACTTAACGAATGAGGATTTCTTAGCTTTACTTTTCAGCTAATATTTGTAGCGAAAAAAGTGGCAAAATCATGGAAATTACCTAAATTTGTTTCATCGTACTAGCTAAATGGCAAAGTTTTTGCTACAATGGGAATGAACTATTTTAAAGATTAAAGGAGACATTTAAATGATTTCAGCAAGTGATTTAAGAGCTGGTATGACTTTTGTACAAGATGGCAAATTAATTAAAGTTTTAGAAGCAAGCCATCACAAACCAGGTAAAGGAAATACAGTAATGCGTATGAAATTACGTGACGTTCGTAGTGGGGCAACTTACGATACAACTTTCCGTCCTGAAGAAAAATTCGAACGTGCACACATTGACACAAAAACAGTTCAATACCTTTACACAATGGATGACACAGCGTATTTCATGGATTTAGAAAGTTATGAACAATACGAAATTCCAACTGAAACTGTAGAAACTGAAATGAAATATATCCTTGAAAACATGGAAGTTAAGATTCAATTCTTTGGTTCTGAAGTCGTAGGTATCCAATTACCAACAACTGTAGTCCTAAAAGTTGAAGAAACACAACCATCAATCAAGGGTGCAACGGTAACTGGTTCAGGTAAACCAGCTACTATGGAAACTGGATTAGTTGTAAACGTACCAGACTTTATCGAAGCAGGCGAATACTTAGAAATCAACACTGCTGAAGGAACTTACGTAAAACGCGCAACTAAGTAATACTGAGAAAATGGGATGTGAGCCAATCGCATCCCTTTTTACATAAGGTTGTAAATCGACTTGGTCAGCTACGAGCGGATAAGATTGTCCAACACGTCTGGAAAGTCCGAGAAGTAAAGACTTTCCAAGACGTGGTGGCTTATACGCCGAAGTAGCTAGTCGATTTACACCGTCAAAAGCAAGGTTGTGAAGTGGGGCAATCAGCTACAAGAAAAAGGTTATCAATCAACTTGGGCAAATACGAGAAAATTCATGTGCTTACCTACCACTGCGAAAATCGGATGAAAGTAGATTTTCTTAAGTAGGAGGGTGAATTTTCCGAGTATTTAGTTGATTGATACCGAGAAAGCTAGCTAATAACAATCTTTGTACTTTCTTTTGTGAAAAATTAGATAAGAAAATTGCATAAAATGAGGTGTTTTCAGTGCGTGGTTATTCTTTAGAAAAGATGAAGCACGTTGGATTAGTTTTAATATTAAGCGTATTAATCGGGTTATCAGTTGGGGCATTGGATGCTGGATTTGGACGTGTGCTAGATTATATCAGTATCTTTTTTCATCAACATAAGCATATTTTACTCCCTTTTCTAGGGTTTGCTGGGATGTTATTTGTTCATATTCAACTAAAATATGGGAAAGATAGTCATTTAGGGATAGGGCTGATTTTTAAAGCAGGGTATGGAGAGGTCAGCAAGGTACCTAAACGATTAGTGCCCTTTGCCATCTGCGGGACGTGGTTAACCCATTTATTTGGTGGTTCAGCCGGTCGTGAAGGGGTAGCGGTGCAAATCGGGGCAACAGTGGCGCATGCTTTTGGTCGACAATTTCAAGGCATGAACTATAAGCGGTTTATTGTTATCGGGATGGCTTCAGGGTTTGCTGGATTATTCCAAACACCAATAGCTGCAATCTTTTTTGCGATGGAAGTCTTGGTTGTGGGGCATTTAACCTATGATGTATTACTTCCTACGATGGTTGCTTCTTTTACCGCGAGCTTTACTTCTGAATTTTTAGGATTAAGTAAATTTAGCTATCATCTGGTATTAGATGATCGTTTACCGTGGTTTTTGATTGTACGCTTAGTTATTTTAGGTATTATTTTCGGTTTAGTCGGTTATTTATTTGCAAGAACCATGCGCTTAACTCGGCTAACTTTAACCAATCATTTCCCTAATCCTGTATGGCGAATCGGTATCGTTGGTATTATTGTTAGTATTTTGTTATTTGTTTTTCATGATGGACGCTATGCAAGTTTAGGAACGAATTTGATTGTGGATAGTTTTCATGGTGGAACGATTTATCCTTGCGACTGGTTCTTAAAAATGATTTTAACCGCCTTGACACTTGCTTGTGGTTTCCAAGGTGGGGAAGTGTTACCGATGTTTGCGATTGGTTCAACCTTAGGAGCAGCTTTAGCCGGTATTTTTGGTTTGCCAGTGGATTTTGTAGCGGCACTAGGATTTGCCAGTGTCTTTGGTAGTGCGACGAATACCTTCTTGGCACCAATCTTTATCGGTGCTGAAGTATTTGGCTTTGATGCGATTCCTTACTTTTTTATCGTTTGTGCAATCGGTTATCTATGTAACGGAAACCGCAGCATCTACAGCCTACAAAAAATCGAAAAAGAATTTTAATAATAATTTTCCCACAATAAGTATGACTAAATTGAACTTATTGCGGGAATTTTTTACTTTTCATTAGGTAATTTTACACTGAGATGTGTGCGAAGATAAGTTTCTTTTTGTCTACGCGTTAATTGTTTAAAGGCATACTCCGCTTTTTGGGCCTCGCTTCTGGTAGCAAAACTTTCAGCGTGAATCATTTTTAAAGGGCGTCGTTTGGATAATTTGGTATATTTTGCGCCAATGCCTTGATTGTGTTCGTTCAATCTGCGTGCCAAATCCGTCGTATAGCCCCCATAAAATGTGCCATCTTTGCATAATAATACATAAAAATAATGAACTTTACTTTCCATAGAGCATCTTCTTTATCGTTGGAGTATATTCGCCATTTGCATCATAGGTATAGATTGGTGGCAAAACTTTAAGTCCATCTTTTTTTCCTTGATAAATGCCTTCAACCAATAAAATATTCGCCTCTTTACCTTCTTTAGGATAAATAAATTGAATTTTCTTTGGCATAATTTTGTATTGTTGCATGGTCTCAATCACTTCAAGAAAACGCTCAGGGCGATGAACTAAACATAGACGTCCATTCATTTTAAGTAAGTGGGCACTGGTTTGAATGACGGTCTCTAAATTGGTGTATATTTCGTGTCGCGCGATGGCAAGATACTCATTGGGATTTTTGTGATTGGTCGGCAAATCTTTAAAATATGGTGGGTTGCATAAAATTAAATCCACAGAGTCATGACCTAAATATTTTGGGGCGTTCTTTAAATCATCTTGAATCACCGTCATCTGTTCAGATAAATTATTGAGTTGGATGCTTCGTTGAGCCATATCTGCAAGACGAGCTTGTAACTCAATTTGAATAATATCCGCTTGCGTATGCCGACTGACAAAAAGGCCAACTGCCCCATTACCCGCGCACATATCGACAA
This sequence comes from Enterococcus cecorum, assembly GCF_023221775.1. GTDB lineage: Bacteria > Bacillota > Bacilli > Lactobacillales > Enterococcaceae > Enterococcus_E > Enterococcus_E cecorum_A. The sequence continues at coordinate 111,391 of NZ_JAKUDS010000004.1, forward strand.
TTTTTCCACGCTTAGGAATATTAGGAAAGTTTGCTAATAAAACAGCATCCAAGGAAAACGAAAACACTTCGCGACTTTGGATGATTTGAATGTCTTCGGAAAATAATTGATCGATTCTTTCGTTTTGAAATAATTGGACCTCACTTGACATAGACTTCTCCTTAGTTATTTTTAAAAGCTTTACATTATGAAAATAGGTAATAATATCTGTTACTTTATCATACCTAGTTATTTGATAGATTCTATCTTTTTCACAAGCTATTATACTATGAAATGAATGAATGAAAAAGAAAAAAATACTTGTCAAGGAGTTAATTAACAAGCTATACTTAGGGTTATAAGGAAAGGAAGGATGTCTTAAATGTTCTTTAGTTTTATGCGTGGCTTTTGTCGTGTATTGTTCTTTGTCATTAATGGCAATTTAGAAATTCAAAATAAAGAAAAATTACCTCAGGACGAAAATTATATTTTGGTTGCCCCACATCGTACTTGGTGGGATCCCTTGTATTTAGCGGTGGCTGCACGTCCGAAAAAATTCGCTTTTATGGCCAAAGAAGAGCTGTTTAAAAATCCGATTATTCGCTTTATTTTGGTCCATTCCAATGCATTTCCTGTCAATCGTCAAAAACCTGGTCCAAGTGCAATCAAAACACCAGTTAAATTATTGAAGAATACCGATTTGAGTTTGATTATGTTCCCTTCAGGTAGTCGTTATTCTTCAGAGTTAAAAGGTGGCATGACCGTAATTGCAAGAATGGCAAAAGTGCGGATAGTTCCATGTGTCTATCAAGGGCCTTTAACATTAGGTGGCTTATTCTTGCGGAAGAAAATTGTTATCCGTTTTGGGGATCCGATTGATATTTCTGATGTGAAAAAATCGGATAAAGCCGGGATTCAAATGGTGGATGAACGTTTAACTAAGGCTTTTAATCAGTTGGACTATGAAGTGAATCCAGATTTCAAATATGTGATTCCAGAAAAAAAGAAAAAGTAAGTAGAAAGTCAAGAGTAGGCAAAACTCTTGGCTTTTTTGGTTGAAAAAAGACTGATGGCATTAATCCAATCAGTCTTAGGCAAACGACAGCAGAAGGCAAGAATAACAATAATTTAAATGATTTCTGACAATACAGGCACTAAACGAATGAAAATATAAGAATGGGGGAATGTATGACGTTTTGCGCTGCTCCCTCAAACTGTTCGTCATACAACAAAATCGTTAAAATAACAATAATTGATATACTGGAATAGAATGATTTGTATGATATTCAATTTTGGTATTTTACAAAATAAATCGTTTAACAATAGTAATAACAGATGAAATAAGAACATATAGACGCTTAAAGTGGTAAGTGCTATAATTAGAGCAAATAAGAATAAAGTGGGTGAGAGGATGAAGTTTTTACATACAGCGGATTGGCATCTAGGTAAAAAATTGCATGGTTATGATTTAATCGCTGACCAAAAATATATTTTAGACGAAATATTAACCGTGGCAAAGTCCGAAGAAGTGGACGCCATCATCATTGCCGGCGATATCTATGACCGGGCAGTGGCGAGCAGTGAAGCAATCCAATTAGGCAATCAAGTCTTACATCAGTGGAATTTAGAAGAAGGATTTCCGCTCTTAGTAATCTCAGGAAATCATGATTCGGCCATTCGTTTGGCTACTGGAAAAGAGTGGTTTAAGTCTAGTCAATATTATTTAAAGACCACCATTCAAGAAAGCTTGCAGCCAGTAGAATTTGGGGATTGCCAATTTTATCTATTACCTTATATCGAGCTAATGGAAGCAAGATTATTTATTGAAAAGGCTGGCTTGGTTGAAGATGCACCAAATGATTTATCACAAGTGCTAAAGATTATTATCGATGAAATGAAAAAGACCTTTAATCCAAATAAAAAACAGATTTTTGTCGGTCATTTATTTGTGGCTGGGAGTTTAAGACAAGATTCGGAAACTCCGCTGGAAATTGGTGGACTTCAAAGTGTAGCTGTAGAATTATTTGATTGTTTCCATTATGCAGCTTTTGGTCATCTTCATTCTCCTAAAGCGATTCAAAAAGGCAAAGTACGTTATAGTGGTGCGCCTTTAAAATATTCCGTTGGCGAATATTCTGATCAAAAAGGTGTACAGCTTATCGATACGGATTTATTGGCAACTGATTTTTCTAAAGCTGTTCGATTTGTCCCCTTAAAGCCACTACGGGAAGTCCGTAAAATTGAAGCCAGCTTTGAAGATTTGCTCTATCAAAGAGGCGTGCTACAAAAATATGCCACAGACTTTTTGGCCATCGAATTGACGAATGAAGAAGTGATTGTCCAACTGATGAATCAATTACGGCCGCTTTATCAGAATCTACTGACTGTTAGTCGAAAATCGCAACGTAGAGAGCAAGAAAGTTCAAATGAAAAATTAGTCAAAGTGGAGCAGCCTTTAGCGTTAATTAAGGATTTTTTCTTACAGTTATCAGATGAGCCTTTGACAGATCAGCAACAAGCGTGGATAGAGGAAACTTTGAGTGAAATTCAGGGAAAAGAAGGTGCTGAGTAAATGTTACCTAAACAAATACAGATGAAAAATTTTGGCCCCTATGTGGATGAAACCGTTGATTTTGAAGCGTTATTATCTGGAGGTTTATTTTTAATCACCGGAGATACAGGTGCAGGTAAGACGACGATTTTAGATGCGATGAGTTTTGCATTATTTGGTAAAACGACCGGAGAGAAGCGGATGGCTAAGGAGTTTCGTAGTCATTTCGCTGATATTGAAGCTAAATGTGAGGTGAAATTTACCTTTACGCATCAAAATTATACTTATATTATTACTCGACAACCAACGATGGAGATTCAAAAGCGTAATGGGAAGGTTTCAAATCCCAAAGCCAAAGCCTACCTTGAGATTTTTGATGAAAAGGGCCAATTAATGGATACAAAATCCGGCGTCAAAAAAGTAGATGCCTTTATGAGCGAATTATTGCAACTAACCAGTGAACAATTTAACCAAATCATCTTACTTCCTCAAGGTAAATTTCAGGAATTTTTAATCTCAGATAGTGAAAATAAAACACAAATTTTGCGAACAATTTTTAACACCCAACTTTATCAACAATTAACAGATACGATAAAGCAAAATTATTTACAAAAAGAAAAGTTAGTCAATCATCAAGTTGAACAGTTGCAAAGACTGAGCCAACAGTTAAAGGCCTTTGATGGTGAAGAACTACCTGTCTCAACTGAAGCAATCAGCTTGGAAAAATGGCCAGAACGGATGCTGCAAATTTTATCTTCACAAAAGGGCCAATTAAAAGAACAATCAACTCAATTGGAAAAAGCCAAGCACAACCATGCTGAATTACAAACGACCTTCCATCAAGCACAAACCATTTTTAACCAACAAGCAGAAGGACAAAGATTATTAGCTCAGCAAGCGAGCCTACAATTACAGGCAGATAAAATAGCGACTTTACAGACTAAAATACAAAATTTAAATTGGTTAAATCAACAACAGCATGATTTGGAGCAATATACAAAAGAACAACAAAAATTGCAATTATTTAAGAAAAATCAACAGCAGACCTGTCAACAACTCGCTCAAAATGAAGGAGAGTGGCAGCTTTTTAGACAACAAGAATCCACAAGAAATGCTTGGCAAGAAAAAATGGCAGAAAATGAGCAACAAAAATTTCAATTGGAAGCATTAATGCCCATCGCTGAAGCCTTCGTAGCGCAACAAAAAATATTACATGCAAGTCAAGAAAAATTTGAACATGAAAAGGAAAAAGAACGCGCACTAGAGCAACAGATACAAAAACAACAGATGCAGTTAGCCGATACTGAAGAGGCTTGGGGTGTATGTAATGCACAAATTCAAGAATATACGCAAGCGACTGAAGAAGTGAGTCATTTGCAAAATTGGCTGAGTGCAGATGCTCAAATACAACAACTAAAAGCACAACAACAGGAATTGATTAAAAGTTTATCTCAGATTGAAAAGCAAAAAACATGTCAGTTACAAAAAATTACTCATACGAAACAACAGCTAGAGCATCAGCGGCAAACCAATATTGAATTATTGAGTGCTCGTTTACAACGTTTACTGAAGCCTGGGGAACCTTGTCCTGTCTGTGGATCACGAGAACACCCAGTCATCGGTCCTGTTCAGGAGGATAAACAAGCATTAATTGAAAATGAACAGCAGTTACAAGCGTTAGAACAAGAACTGCAACAAGCACAAAATCAGCTAGGAAGATATGAGACGCAAGATATACAAACGCAACAACAACAGGCGAAAAATGCAGAACAAATCGAGCAGTTGATTGCAAAACAAAAACAGATTATGGAACAATTTTTAAGCCAGGTCCACTTTACCGGAGAATGGCCTGCTTTCCAAGAATTACAAGCTGCCAATCCTTCAGCGCGCCAAGTTGAGCAGTTTATCGATGCGTTTAAACAGCAATTCAAGCAAAGCACCCAACAGGCCAAAGCATTACAAGCAACGATTGCACAAGAAAAAGCCTCTCTTATTGAACATCAAAAAGAATATACGCAAAAGCAAGCAAAAAATCAGCAACTTCAAAAGGAACTGATCGAACAAGAAAGTCAACTGAAAGCTTATGAACAAAGATTGTCGGGAAGAACATTATCAACTTTACAGGCGTCTCTTACCCAACTAACGCAAGAAATCTCTCAATTATCGCAACAATTAGAAATGGCGGCTAATCAAGAACAAACATTAAAAACGACTCATGTGCGTTTAGAAACTCAAAAGCAAAGTTTGGCAGACTCTATTAATGAACAAGAAAAAATTTGCCAACAACTAAAGGAGCGAGTGAGAGAAATTTATTTAGAAATCGATCAAAAATTTCACCGTCAATGCTATGAAGTTTGGCAGCAAGGACAACCCGTAGATTTAACGGACCTATGGGAAAGCGTGCAAGACTTACCGGCGATGCAACAAAGGGTTCAGCAGTACCAAGAGGAAAGTCATTATGTCAAAACGAGACTCGCAGAATTAGCAACGATTATGGAGCAACCACCAGTCGATTTGCAACCATTAAATGAGCGGTTGGAAAAGAGTAGCCAGCAAGTGGAACAACTAACGAAAACCATTTCTAAACAGCAATTTATTTATGAGCAAAATCAGCAAATTCATAAGGAATATACAGATTTATTAACGAAGAATCAACAAACAATAGTAGAGGTTCAATCTTTTGCTCGTTTAGCCAAAGGGATGACAGGAGAGAATGCATTGAAGTTGTCCTTAGAAAGGTATTGCTTACAGGTGTACTTCGAAAAAGTCCTACAATTAGCCAATGTTCGTTTACAAGATTTGACACAAGGTCGTTATCGTTTGTCGATTGGTACGGAAAAAGGTCGTACTTCACGTTCAACAGGATTGGAATTGATGATATTTGATGACCATACAGGCGAAGAACGGCGTGTACAGACATTATCTGGTGGAGAAAGCTTTATTGTTTCACTGGCCCTTTCACTATCTTTAGCTGATGTCATTCAACAACAAAGTGGAGGGATTCAAATCGAAGCGTTGTTCATTGATGAAGGATTTGGCACATTAGATGAACAGACGCTTCAACTAGCAATCCAAACCTTAGCTCAACTAGAAGGACAAGGACAACTCATTGGCATTATTAGTCATGTTCGTGAGTTAAAAGAGCAAATTCCGCGCCAAATTCAAGTGAAAAAACAAGGAAATGGCCAAAGTAAAATTATGATTCATAGCTAATAATGCATGTAAAACCATAAAATCTGCAAAGAAGTTTGCGATAAAAGATAAAAAATCGGAACAAGCACAAAGGCATAGATTGTTTTAGCCAAATGAAGAGACATCTATGCCTGTTGCTATTCTTACGTAAATAAAAGTAAAAAATGGTTTCACAAACAAAATAAAAACAAAAGAATATAAAGCGTTTTCTGTGAATGTTTTATACTTTCATGTGCCTAAAAAATTATTTAAGTATCTATAGCAAATATTATGAAAAGCACAAGGAATAAGTAAATAAAGCAAGTTTGTATACATTTTAGCTGATAAATGACAAAATAGCCCCTAGTAATTGACTTGATAATTGAGTATAATGGGCATGTAATAGTTTCAGTAGATGTTTTAATTTGCAATAAAGGAGGAAGAGGTAATATGTTGACACTTTATACATCGCCGAGTTGTACTTCTTGTCGTAAAGCTCGTGCATGGCTTCAAGAATATAATATTCCCTTTGTTGAACGAAACATTTTCTCTGAACCGTTAACCATCGATGAGTTGAAAGCTATCTTACAAATGACCGAAGAAGGGACAGAAGAAATTATCTCAACTCGTTCAAAGGTTTTCCAAAAATTAAATGTTAACTTAGACGAATTATCCTTAAAAGATTTGCTAAAGTTAGTGAAGGAAAATCCCGGACTATTAAGAAGACCAATCATGATTGACGAAAAGAGATTACAAGTTGGCTTTAATGAAGATGAAATACGTCGCTTCTTACCACGGGATATCCGTCAATTAGAGTTAAGACAAGCTCAATTGATGGCCGGGTTATAAGAAAATTTTAGTATTACATAAAGTCCAGCACATGATTCATACAAAGAGAAACGGATATTCAACTGTGATTTGCTTATCAGATTTCGTTGAATATTCGATTTTTTTGCCTTAAACATAAGATTTTTAGTTGTACCTTTCCGCTGAAATGGAATAAGCACGTGTGAAGAGATTTTTCTTTACTTTTTGCATACATACGCTAAAATATAGTTAGAACAAAGTGAGGTGTAAACGACATGGAAGTAGAACATATTAATGATGATACGGTTCGCGTTTACATTCGTAGCGAAGATTTAGCCGAACGTGGCTTTACTTTTGTCGATCTTTTAGGTGGACATAAAGAGATTGAGCGTTTCTTTTATGCCATCTTGGAAGAAGTTGACGTCGATAATCAATTCAGAGGTAGTGAGGCAGTGACATTCCAAGTAGTTCCTAAAGGTGATGGATTGGATCTGTATATCTCCAAAAATATGACCATGGAAAAATTTTCACAGCTACCTTTTTTACAAGAATTAGATTTACAACAAGCGAATGACGATGACGTAGAAGATGTGGATGATGATGACATATTCGAAGTAGATGATTTAACCGCTCCTTCTGAAAACCAACAAGATGGAATGCCTAGATTTTTAGATTGGATGAATCAAGTGACTGGTGGCAAGTTAAATGGCCAAGACAAGGATCAATCACAAGACCAACCTAAACATTTACCAACTTCAGCTCCAAGCAAGATGATGAAGAAGTTACAATTCGTCTTTATGTTTGAAGATTTTGAGGATATTATCGAAGTTTCAAGCAAGGTGAATGCAGTCGGATATAATTCGAGTCTTTACCAGCTAGATGCTTTTTATTTCTTAGTGGTGAATTATGCCAAAGATCATGCCGAACGTGAATTTGTTGAAACGAAAAATGCCGTCTTTAGAGAATTCGGTATTTTAACACCGTTAACACAAGACTTATTAGAAGAACATGGACACGTCATTATGCCAGACCACGCGATAACCCAAGTCAAACGGATATTCAATACATAGTAATTGAAAACCAATGCTAAAAGTCACGATGGTTAAGAAGCTGTGTGACTGGGATGAGTGGCTTTCACTTCTCAATAATTAAAAACGCGAATAATAAAAAAGATGCACATTATTGTCAGGTGCATCTTTTTTATTTGTAGGCGCGCAAGTCAAGAAAAGTCATTTTGCCGCTTTTTTCTGGTTGAATGAATTTAGGAAGGTTTTTGATATTTTCCAAACCTTCAATTAAATAACCATATTTTTGATCATACTGATAATTAAACCAAGTCAAAGTATCCACATTTTTTACTTTCATCTCACAGGCCAATTGTTGATCTTGCCTAAATAGTCGTTTACATAAAGCAGATTCGCGATCTTCAGCAAACATTTCAAAGTCAGCATCCATCTCTTGAAAGACTTGATTGGCTAACTCAACTGAATAGCCCTCAGACATTTGGGCTTGCATTTGTAATAAAAACTGGCGCGCACATTTCTTTCCTTGTAATTGAGCCGCCTTAAAATCCAAAGCCAATTGATAGGCCTGCTGTAAAGTTTCATTTTGAACCTGAAGTGCTAAAGGATATTGCCTTGTTTGTAAATAGGATCGAATCACTTGCAAATTCACCAATGGAACAACTTGTAGGCGCGAACTTTCATGATAAATATGGCGAAAATAAGCAAAGTAAGGCGCTAATTGGATAAAAGATTGTTCCAGAGGATTAATAAAGAGATAGACCTCATTCAAAATTTTCTCCTCCAATACTACTAGCTATCTTCACTCTAACAAATCTTTTCAGAAAATGAAAATAAAAAGCTTGCTTGTCTTTACACAATTGTAGCTTCAAAGGCACGCACGATTTTGTTTTTCGCTGGTTGATAGTCAATTTGAAATTCCTCTAGTAAGTTGAGAAAGTCTTGCTTCCCTTGCATTGCCTCAGATACTTCTAATTCTAGTTCATAATCGTGATTGTTACCATACCAACTTTCATCTAAGGCTAATTCACCAATCGGTAGCACTATTTGGATGCGAGCCGTTTTTAACTGAGCCAATAGCTGTAGTTCGCTTAGGGAAATATCCAATGTTGTCAACTTCTCGGCGACACTACCTTTATTGGGAACTTTTTTTGCTGACAACCATTCTTCTGCTTCTTGTATCGTTAGCTTGTCAGTTGTTTCTAACAGTCCTTCAGATAAAGGGGTTTTTAAAGTACATTCTGCGCTATTTTCTGTACGTCGAATTCTTAACCCGCAATGCTTGTGCTTTAAGTCAAATTTAGGCGTATCAAAGTAGTAGTTTTCTTGTACAAAAGCCGCTTGATTTGGCGCGTATTTTGCTTTGATTGCCTGAAATTGTTCTGCAGTGAGTAACGTTTTATATTCAATTTCAATTTGTTCTGCCATCTTATTTGCCACCTTTCATTTAAGTGAATTATACAAAAGTAGAGTACTCATCGTCTAGTAACAAAAAACTATTTAAATTTCTTTTGGTTGCGTTTTTTTACTCTATGGTTGAATCTTTTTGTATGTTATAATCAAAAGAGTGGATTTTTTTTAGGTAGGTGTGCAAATGGACCGTAATTGGAATGATTTTTTAGCACCGTATGAACAAGCGGTGAGTGAATTAAAAGTAAAATTACGCGGTATTCGTAAACAATTTAGAGATCAAAAGCAACATGTGCCGATTGAATTTGTTACTGGACGTGTTAAACCCGTTGAAAGTATCTTGGCCAAATCACAATTGCGTGGCATTCCGCTTGATCGTTTGGAAGAGGAGATGTCAGATATTGCCGGATTACGAATCATGTGCCAATTTGTGGAAGATATCCATACTGTAGTTGAATTATTACGCGCACGCAAGGATTTGAAAGTTATTATTGAACGTGATTATATCACCAATAAAAAAGTAAGTGGTTATCGTTCCTACCATTTGGTGATTGAATATCCTTTACAGATGGTGGATGGAGAAAAAACAATTTTAGCCGAAATTCAAATTCGTACTTTGGCGATGAATTTCTGGGCAACGATTGAACATTCTCTGAACTATAAATATCAAGGTGTCTTCCCAGAAGAAATTGGGCAACGTCTACAACGAGCAGCCGAGGCAGCTTATTCATTAGATGAAGAGATGTCCAGTATTCGAGAAGAAATTCAAGAAGCCCAGCGTCTGTTTTCTCAAGGAAAGCGCGGACCGGTTGAATCGACGACAAAATTGGACCATGCTGATTTTGGCAGCTTAGACCAAGAACTGGAACAAAATTTTGTCACCTCAGTAGAAGAACAAATAGAAAAAGAAGAATAGGAGGGGTCCTATGCGGGTAGCGATTATTCATAATAAAGAAGCACTATCTTTGGAAGTAGCCGCGAAGTTACGTGATTTATTGCAAAAAGCGAATTATCAGCTTGACCAAGAAGATCCTGAGTTAGTCATTACCGTTGGTGGGGATGGGACGTTACTTTCCGCCTTTCACTTATATAATCATAAGCTCGATCAAGTGCGCTTTTTAGGCGTGCATACAGGGCATCTGGGTTTTTATACGGATTGGCGTGATTATGAATTAGATGAGTTAGTGGACTCTTTATGCACGCAAGAGGAAAAAGCTATAAGCTATCCGTTATTAGACGTGACGATTCATTATCGTAATGGCAAACCCAGTCAACATTTTCTCGCACTAAATGAATCAACTATCCGCCGGAGTACGCAAACGCTAGAAGCAGACGTGTATATTAAAGACGAATTGTTTGAAAAATTTCGGGGAGACGGCTTATCTGTAGCAACGCCCACTGGTTCGACTGCGTATAATAAAAGTATCGGAGGGGCCGTTTTGCATCCTCGCATTAACGCGATGCAGCTAACTGAGATTGCTTCTTTGAATAATCGCGTCTTTCGTACATTAGGTTCGCCAATTGTCCTGTCACCAACGGAGTGGATAGAATTGGATCTGCCTGTGATTAACGATGAAACCCATTATACGATTACGATTGACCAAGTGGCTTTAGAACGCACCCAAGTCAAATGTATCGTCTATAAGATTGCTAAAGAACGGATTCACTTTGCTTCATATCGCCACACGCATTTTTGGCGCAGAGTACGTGATTCCTTTATTGGAGAGGTTTAATGCAATTTCAATATCATTATCAAAAACAACATCCTCAGCAATTGAAATATTTTTTAAAAGAACAAGGTATTTCAAAGGGCTTGTTGGCAAAGATTAAGTTTCAAGGTGGTAAAATCGAAGTCAATGACAAAATCGAAAATGTTTTATATGAACTGACTTTTGGAGATATGATTCAGATTACCATTCCACCTGAGGGCGAGCATGAAACGGTGTTACTGGATGAGACCCCGATAGATATCGTCTATGAAGATGCGCATATTTTAGTTGTGAATAAACCAGCCAATGTTGCTAGCATCCCGGCCCAATACCATCCCAATGGTACGATGGCCAATCGTGTGAAAGCTTATTACAAACGTCAAAACTATGTCAATCAAGTCATTCATGTGGTGACCAGACTCGATCGCGATACTTCTGGCTTAATGGTCTTTGCCAAACATGGATTTGCGCATGCCAAGCTCGATACCCAGCTGAGAAATAAACAATTCATCAAGCGATACCAGGCCTTAGTCACTGGACAAATCAAGAAATTAAAAGTTCATGGCCAAATTGAATTGCCTATTGCCAGAGACTTAGATTCGTTGTTAAAACGGAAAATTGATGAAAGTGGAAAATATGCTAAAACAGAGTATTGGCTCGAAAAGTGTAATGAGACACTCGCTTTGGTTGATATTCAGCTTCATACCGGTCGCACCCATCAAATTCGGGTACACTTTGCGGCAATTGGTTGTCCGTTGCGCGGCGATGAGTTATATGGTGGGGTGGTAGATGAAGAGATGTCGCGCCAGGCTTTACATTGTTATGAGTTACAATTTAGCCATCCATTTACCGGTGAAGTTTTACATTTTAAACAAGAGATGCCTGCAGATATGGCACATTTAGCACAAAAATTATCAAATACACAATCCAATCCTAATTTTTCGTGAGCAGTTAACGACTTAGCTGTCCACGAAAGATTTCGCTGATTGAACTTGTGAAAAGAAAAATGAGGTGAGAACAGTGGAAGAAACATTAGAACAAGAATTACAAAGTCGTTTCGAACGTTTGAAAGAAGAATTGGTAAATAATGAGATTCAGGAATTTAGGAATGATTTTCTGGAGATGCACTACTATGAACAAGGTCAATTCTATCAATCGCTGACAACCGAGGAACGTCTGATGCTGTATTCCTTACTGTCTCCCAAAGAAATGGCGGATATGTTCGATGTCTTAGAAGAAGATAACGAAAATATGAGTGATTACCTTTCTGAGATGCGTCCAAGTTATGCAGCTAATATGTTATCGGAAATGTATAGCGATAATGCCGTGGATATATTAAACACGCTAGATAAAAAACAAAAAGCAATGTATCTATCCTTGATGGAAAAAGAAGTCGCCAGTGATATTCGCGAATTGCTCCATTATGAAGACGAAACTGCCGGATCTATTATGACGACCGAATATGTTTCTATTGTTGCTAATCAAACCGTGCGTTCAGCAATGTATGTCTTAAAATCCGAAGCCAATGTAGCCGAAACCATTTATTACATTTATGTCGTCGATGCAGATGATCATCTCGTTGGAGTTATTTCTTTACGTGATTTGATTGTGAATGACGATGATGCTTTGATTGCAGACGTGATGAGTGAACGGGTTCGAAGCGTGCGAGTAGGCGATGATCAAGAAGATGTCGCCCAAACTTTCCGTGACTATGATTTCTTAGCTTTACCAGTTGTCGATTATGAAGAACATTTAGTAGGGATTGTTACCGTTGACGATATCATTGACGTTATCGATGATGAAGCGACGGCCGATTACTCAGGTTTGGCGGCCGTTAACGTTGAAGAAGTCGATGAAAATCCCCTAAAAGCTGCTAGTCGGCGTTTACCTTGGTTGGTTGCTTTGTTATTCTTAGGGATGATTACTGCCACCATGATTAACCGCTATGAAGAGTTGGTGAGTGAAGCCAGCATCTTGGCGGTCTTTATCTCCTTAATTACCGGGACGGCCGGAAATGCAGGAACGCAAGCACTCGCCGTAGCTGTCCGCCGTATCGCGATGCCTGAAGACAAAGATCGTAGTTTTTTGATTACCGTCATTAGTGAATTAATTACTGGGTTAATTATCGGTTTGATTACCGGATTAGTTATTTTTGCTTTGGTTGCAGTCTGGAAGCATAATCCGATTCTAGGGTTTGTCATTGGAATTGCGATGATGTGTGCCATTACGGTGGCGAATTTAGCCGGGACTTTTATTCCGATGTTAATGGATAAACTTGGCTTTGATCCGGCAGTAGCTAGTGGTCCTTTCATCTCGACTCTTTCTGATTTGACCAGTGTGTTGATTTATTTCAATATCGCAAGTTTATTTATGCAATATTTTATGAAATAAGAAAATAATGTTAAAAAATTTAGGTTACTTGTTCGCAATAATGTTGATTATCAACGAGTAACTGATGAAAAACCTCTCTTCTTCATCCGCGTTGGAAAAGAAGAGAGGGTTACTTATTCATTTAATTGTTCGTTTTCTGCTGGATTCTCGCCGGCGAGTTGACCTTTTTTCAGCAATTGATATTTATTTTTTAAATTCACCACGTTATTTTGATAATTTTGGCTATACATAATCGAAAATAGCGTATCTAAAACGTATTGAAAGGCGATTTGAGAAGAAAAAGTCCCAATCTTCCAAAAGTCATATTCTGTTTGCGTGATTACTTGCACATAATCAGCCAGTTGATTTAATGCTCCCTTAGCATTGCCAGTAATCAGCATGCTTGTAATTTTGTTATCATGGAAAAGTTGTAAAAAGCGTTCATACTGCTTGATACGGCCACTATACGACAAGATTAACACACAATCTTCTGCGGTCACATTGGCTGCTACCCAATCTTCATCAGCATATTCTTCACCAATAATTGGAAATTTATTAATCTTCATCAATTTATTTTGAAATCCACGACAACGAATCTGCGTATCTCCTTGAGCAAATATAAAGATACGTTTGGCTTTTAATAGGACTTTGGCCATTTGTTCCATGAGTGAATAGTTTAATTGTACAACCGTTCGTTGGATGGTTTCTGTATACAACGTCGCCATTTTCTTTGCAATGACTTCCGAATTATCCCCACGTTCAAATGGAAAATTCGCATTGACGTTATCAATTTTGTGTAAATTCCGGTATACAATCTCCACTATTTCAGCTTTAAATTCCTTGAAGCCATCATAATCTAGCTTTTTGGCCAGACGTACAATGGCAGAGTGAGAAGTATAGGTTTTCTTTGCTAAATCTTCAATGGTCATCTGTGGCACTTCATCAATATGCCCCAAAATAAAACTAGCGATACGCTGCTCATTGGCAGTTAAATTGTTCGTTGCTTGTAATTTATCGAGCAAAAACATAAAAATTCTCCCTCATTCATATTTTATTGTCAATTCATTATATCATATTCAGTGGACAATTCGAATTAAAAACTAATGTTATTTTGATGATTTGTGAAATTTTTCAGAAGATATGTAAAATGTTTTACCTGTAAATTTAATAAGGTTTGTTCAAATGTACTTGCTATTTGAAGTGAAAAAATGAACAAACTAACGAAAATACATATAAACAAAATGTTCATCCATTTAACGAATAGAGATGAGTTTGCTAAAAGATATTGCCGAAACAAGAAAAAATAATTGTCTATACCACTTGCTCGCCCTTATAATCATTTTCGGAATGGGAGGGGCTTTCATGTTAACAGTTGCATATATCGGAAATGGAAAGAGTACCAATCGTTATCATCTACCGTTTGCCTTGAAACAAAAAGACAAAATTCGTGTGAAGACGATTTATGCCAGACACTTATCGCAAGTTTGGACGCCAATTGCAGGTGTGAATTATACGACTGAGATTGAAGATATTTATCAAGATGCTGAAATTCAACTGGTCATTATCACTACCCCTAATGCGACTCACTATCCATTAGCTAAATATTGCTTGTTACATGGAAAGAACGTTCTAGTGGAAAAGCCTTTTTCGCTAAGTTATGCTGAGGCACAAGAATTATTTCAAATTGCCGATGAAAAAGGCCTTTTCGTGCAATGTTATCAGAATCGACGTTTTGACTCTGATTTTCTAACCGTACAAAAAGTGATTGAAAGTGGCAAATTGGGCGATTTATTAGAAGTGGAAATGCATTTTGATTATTTCCGTCCTGAAGTACCCCTTGCTGCCGATCATTTTTCAATTGCTGATAGCTTCCTATACGGTCATGCATGCCACACACTTGATCAGGTTATTTCGTATTTTGGTGAGCCGGATGAAGTCCGAACAGAAGCGCGCCAATTGCTTGGTGAAAACCGCATGAATGATTATTTTGATCTTGATTTATATTATGGTCAATTAAAAGTATCGGTTAAGTCGAGCTATTTCCGCATCAAACCTCGTCCAAGTTTCATCGTGTATGGAACGAAAGGCATGTTTGTTAAAGAAACCAAAGATCGCCAAGAAGAGTACTTGAAGATGTTCTATATGCCGACTCATCCTGACTTTGGGGTTGATTTGCCAGAGCATTATGGCACTTTGACTTATGTAGATGACTGTGGGAATTACCATGAAGAAAAAGTCATCTCAGAAGTGGGCGATTATAGCCGTTTTTACGAGGCGCTTTACGATACGATTGTGTTAGGTAAAGACAAACTCGTAAAAGATGAAGAAACACTGCTTCAGATGAAATTATTAGAGGCTGCTATCCACCAGCTTTCGTAATTTCAGATTTAAACTATATACTACTAGCCATTGACAAAGTCTTTTTATGTTTTTTCCTGACATAAAAAGGCTTTGTCTATTTTGTCTTCATGAAAGTTGTAAAGAAATTGGTCGTTCGCTATAATAGAAGCAGTCGATAATCAATGGAAAGGAATTAAATAATTTGAGAAATGAAATGATGCACCGTCCTGTGGTGATGAAAGAACTTGTCCAATACCTACGAACGGCTCAAAAACCTCTAGCAGGAGAATTAGGCAAGGTTGAACGCGAGGCTAATGAGCAGGAAGTACCCATTATTCCACATGAAACCGTGGTCTTTATGCAATTTTTACTTGGTCAATTGAAACCTAAAAACATTTTAGAAATAGGCTGTGCGATTGGTTTTTCCTCGAGTTTAATGGCACAGTTCGTTGGAGAAAATGGTCATGTTACTACGATTGACCGTTTCGATGTTATGATTGAAAAGGCTAAGAAAACCTATGAACGTCTGGGTCTAACAGATAAAGTCACGCTACTCGAAGGCCAAGCTGCAGACCTTTTACCGACTTTAACAGGTCCTTATGATTTTATTTTTATGGATAGTGCCAAGTCGAAATATATTGAGTTCTTGCCAGAGTGTCTACGTTTATTGAAAAAAGGTGGCGTATTAATGGTAGACGATATTTTCCAAGGGGGCACCATTTTAGATTCATATGAAACGATTCCTCGTGGCAAACGGGCGATTCATCGTAAGCTAAATGAATTTTTAGCCGTGATTAATACGCATCCGGATTTAACCACTTCCCTGATACCACTGGGGGATGGAGTTGCCTTGATTACCAAAGAAGTGGATGAAATTGATCCAAATACATTGAGAAAAGTGGAGGCTGAATAACATGACATTTGAAGAAGTGTTACCAGAATTAAAAAAAGGAGCGAAAATTATCCGCCAAGGTTGGAGTGGCTTTGAGTTGTATGTCACTTTAGTTGAGGGACAGACTTTTGATGGTGCACCTGTCACCCCTTATTTATTAATCAAAACCTCAGATGAAGGATTCTCAAGTTTTGCCCCAACCGTTTGTGATATCCTTGCAAATGACTGGCAAATAGTGGAATATGCGAAATGAGTGAATTTCAAGACAAAATCGTGTTGGTTACAGGAGTAGCTTCGGGGATTGGCTTGGCGCAGGCGAAAATCTTTATTGAACATGGGGCGAAAGTTTTTGGTGTCGATTGTCAAGAAATGTCTGAAAATCTAGGGGACGCTGAACAATTCGTCTTTTTCCAAGGCGATGTGAGTGATCCAAAAGTCTGTCAGAATGCCCTGAATACCTGTGTAGATACTTTGGGTGAAGTCGATATTTTGCTAAATACGGCCGGGGTGCTCGATCAGTATGATACCATTGAACAGACTTCGATTGAACAATGGCATCGGATTATGCGTATAAATCTGGATAGTATGTTTTATTTTTGCAAACTCGTTATTCCCGATATGATGGCTAAAGGTGGCGGTGTAATTATTAATATGGCATCCGTTGCTAGCCTTGTCGCAGGTGGGGGCGGAGTGAGTTATACCGCTTCTAAGCATGCTGTGGCGGGGTTAACCAAACAGCTTGCCTATGACCACGGGAAAGATCATATCGCCATTAAAGCAATTGCCCCTGGTGCGATTCAAACACCGATGAATGCGGCAGATTTTATAGGCGATGGGGCGATGGCTGCATGGGTCGCCGATGAAACGCCGGTCAAGCGCTGGGCCCAAGCATCCGAAGTCGCTGAACTCACCTTGTTTTTAGCCAGTGAAAAAAGTAGTTATCTCCACGGCGCCATTGTTCCCTTTGATGGGGGCTGGACAATCAAATAAATTATTTTAGAACCACAAAGGTAGATTAGCTACTTTTGTGGTTTGTTTTAGTACTCTAATTGCCAAGTAGTATGGTTTATATGTATAATCTCGGGTTTGACAGTTGTAAGGTGTAAAAATCGCTGTAAGTCTTGCGCACCAACGGATATATGGATTTGATTCACATAAAAAAGTGTTGTATGTGATACATAACAGAATGATTATTTAATATGAAAATAAATCAACTAGCCTTCCAAAAATTTTTGGGAGGTTTTTTCGCGCTTTTGAGAATATTTTGCGTATTTAATAAATAGCAGCAAAAAACTTATTATCCCAATATTATACTATAAGTTTTTCATATTCTTTGAGTGCAATGGCGAGTTGACTGTTCGTACTTTTTTA
>NZ_JAKUDS010000040.1 GCF_023221775.1 Enterococcus cecorum
ACCCTCTATATTTCATCCCAAAAAACAAAAAATCGAAGGAATCTTTCATGGATGCCTTCGATTTTTTTGTTCAAATGGGACTAATGGGTCAGCCCCTTATATGTATTGAGAACTATTTCTAACTTTTTATTAAATCTAAATATAAATTTTTTCATGATAATGTGTCTGATATAATTTAGCAATGAATAGTATCTAATTGTGTATGATGTGTTAAAATATAATAAAGATAAGCAATGATGACAAGTAAGGAGAGATTTTATCATGGGATTATTTAGGCATCTTCAAGCCAATCAGCATCTATTAAATGAACAAGAGTTAATACATTTAAACTATATGATGGATAAAGAAAATTTTTCTTTATTAAAGAATAGTACATTGAAAGAACTAGCAGATAGACTCTATGTCTCGCCGAATACGATTGTCAGAATGGCAAAAAAATTGGACTATCGTGGGTATACTGAATTAAAATTAGCTATTGAAACGGAACATAATAAGAGTAATTTTTTGAAAAAAGGGAACCAGCTAAAACTTATTGATCAAATGAATCGAACGGAGGAGTTATTGAGTTCGAATACAGTAAAAGAAGTATTACGATTAATTTTAGCTGCTAATCATATTTACTTTTTTAGTTGTGGACCTTCTAAGTTTCCTTGCGAGGAAATGAAAGAGAAATTAAGAATATTAGGTTTTGAATCTTCTCTTTATTATGAGCCCCATGTGATGAGACAACGAGCTAAAAAGCTGAAAGAAAATGATTTAGTATTTGTAGTAAGTTTAAGTGGGGAGACTAAAACCCCTTTAGATGCGGCTCGTTTAGTTAAACTGACTAAGGCAAAGATGATTTCGATTACAGGATTTTCTCAAAATTCAATTTCTCAGTTAGCTGATGTCACTATATATACTTTTTATGACAAATTAACTTACGCCGATATGGATGTTTCTTCTAGATTAGGTATTTATTATGTATTAAATTATATTTTTGAAGAATTAGCGCCGCTGTGTTGAGTAACACAACGGTGTTTTATTTTATTTCATGGGTGTTGTTGATATAGAGTCACCAAAAAAGCTTTTTTTTTGATTAAAAATTGCATAGACTAGGATTATCAAATGAAACGGAGAGTGGTTCGAATGAAAAAAAAGAATAATATTGTTATTGTTGGAGGAGGATCTACTTGGTCTCCAGGAATTTTAAAAGCTTTGACAAAACATCAAGATATCTTTCCTTTTGATAAAATAACTTTGTATGATATTGATGAAAAAAGACAAGAAGTTATTGGGAAATTTGGTGAGATTTTATTTAGGGAGGAAACACCAGATATAGAGTTTATCTATACAACTGATAAGGAGAAAGCTTTTAGAGATGTTGATTTTGTTTTCTGTCAAATGCGTACGGGTGGCTATCCAATGCGCGAAAAAGATGAAAAAATTCCTTTGTCTATGGGTATTATTGGACAAGAAACATGTGGACCAGGTGGGTTTGCTTATGGAATGAGATCAATTAGAGACATGATAGAATTAGTTGAAGATGTTCGTAAATTAAGTCCAGAAGCATGGATTTTAAATTACACAAATCCAGCGGCTATTGTTGCCCATGCATTAAATATGGTGTTCCCAGATGATAAACGTATTTTAAATATTTGTGATCAGCCCGTCAATCTATTGCGTTCGTTTGGACGTTTAATCAATCGTGATTTTAACGAATTTGAACCAACTTATTTTGGATTGAACCATTTTGGTTGGTTCACACATGTGTATGATAAAGAAGGAAATGATTTATTACCTGAAATCAAAAACTATACGATTAAGAATGGCTTCTTACCTGTTGATGCAGAACAACGTGATCAATCATGGCTAGATACTTATGCTATGGTGGAAGATATGGTTAAAGACTTTCCAGATTATCTACCAAATACTTACTTACAGTATTATTTATATCCTGAATACAAGTTATCTAAATTAGATCCTAATTATACACGAGCTAATGAGGTAATGGATGGACGTGAAAAACGTGTGTTTGAAGAGTGTGAGAGAATTGCTCAGGTTGGAACAGCAAAAGACTCCCATATTGTTCATAATGATGCCCACGGAGATATGATTGTTGAAGTTGCAGCTTCTATCTATGGTAATTTAAGAAAAACCTTTATTGTGATTGTTCGAAATAATGGGATTGTTTCTAATTTACCAAATGATTTAATGATTGAAGTCGCAGCATCATTAGGTGCTAATGGACCACAACCATACGCAGTAGGTGAAATAGGTACTTTTTACAAAGGATTAATCGAAGGCCAATATGCTTACGAAAAATTAACATGTGAAGCTTATTTAGAAAAATCATATACAAAAGCATTACAAGCTTTAACTTTAAATAGAACTATAGTAGATGCTAAAAAAGCTAGAAAGATTTTAGATGCTTTAATTGAAGCAAATGTAGATTACTGGCCAGAATTAAAATAATAAGAAGGGGCTTTAAGCTCCTTCTGTTATTTAGTACAAGCAAATGAAATCGTTTTATTAGGAGGAAAATAATGACAAAAGAGAAGATTTTAGAATCATTTCAGAAATTAGGAAAAGTTTTAATGGCTCCAGTGTTGATTTTACCGATATCAGGTATTTTAGTTGGCGTAGGAAGTGCTTTTTCCAATCCTAACTTAATTAAATCAGTTCCATTTTTAGGCAGTACTTTCTTCGTCTATTTATTTAGTTTGATGAAGGACGCTGGAAATGTAGTTAATAATAATATTCCTGTTATCTTTGCTATTTCAATTGCGTATGGTTTTGCTAAATCCGAGAAAGGAACAGCTGCTTTAGCTAGCTTTTTAGGTTACATGACGCTCAACACTGTGATGGGTTCTTTCTTGGTCTTAAAGGGAACCATTGATCCCGATAATTTATTAACAGGTCAGCGGAGTATTTTAGGAGTTCTAACTTTAGATACAGGAGTTTTTGGAGGTATTATCATTGGACTTTTAGTCAGTTACTTGCATAATAAATATTATAAAATTGAACTACCATCTGTTATTTCACTATTTAATGGGACACGTTTTATTCCAGCTATTACTATTATTGCTTCTTCTTTTGTTGGTTTAATAATGGCATTTGTTTTTCCACCAATTCAAAATGCTTTGGGGGCTATGTCTAAATTTATCGTGTCAACTGGATCTTTAGGATCTTTTGTCTATGGAACATCAGAACGTTTACTACTACCATTTGGCTTACATCATTTTATTTATTTACCGTTCTTCTTTACTAGTTTGGGTGGTGTAGAGGAGATTGGCGGTCAAGTAGTGGAAGGTGCGGTTAATATTTATAATGCTATTTTAAATACGCCAGGGGCAAACTTTGATATTAGTGTTAGCCGTTTTTTAATGAATGGAAAAGTAATCTTTGCGATGTTTGGTTTACCGGGAGCTGCGTTTGCTATGTATAAAACAGCTCTACCAGCTAACAAGAAAAAAGTTGCATCCTTAATGATAGCAGCAGTTATTCCTTGTGCTTTAATGGGAATTAGTGAACCTTTAGAGTATAGTTTTTTATTTGTAGCACCGATGTTATTTGGTATTCATGCAATTTTATCAGGAGTAGCTTACCTATTAACTTATATAGTATCATTTAACGTAGTTGGTTCTGCTTCATTTGGGGGACCATTTATGTCGCTTATTTTCAACGGAATTATGGGGGCGGATAAAGGTTCTAACTGGTTATGGGTGATACCTTTAGGTGCTTTATATTTTTGTTTATATTATTTTATTTTTAAATTTGCTATTATTAAATGGAATTTAAAAACTCCAGGTAGAGAAGTAGAGGATGTTGTTATTTCTGGTACTGTTGAAAATACTACAGATTCTAAAGAGCTTTTAGAAGCGATCGTTGTTGCTGTCGGTGGTAAAGATAATATTGAAAAAGTAGATGCTTGTTTTACACGTTTGAGAATAACTTTAAAAGAGCCAAGTAAAGTTGAATCAAGTACTCATTTCACGGAAAAACTAGGGGCAAACGGTGTTGTTAATGTTCCAACTGGTATTCAAATTATTTATGGTAATAAAGCAGCAGTCTATAAGACAGAAATGAGAGAATTACTAGAAATGGAGTAATTGTTTCTTTGAAGGGAAGATAAAGTGTGAATTTATTTAAAAAATTTAAAAAGAAGACGAACCAATTAACCCTACATAGCGTAAATACAGGGGTATTTGTTCCAATTACAGAAGTGAAAGATGATGTGTTTTCTCAGAAAATGTTAGGGGATGGTTTTGCTATTAGACCTAATATAAAAGAGGTATATTCACCGATTAGTGGTATAGTCACATCTGTTTTTCCGACGAAACATGCTATTGGTTTGAAATCAGAAACAGGTGTTGAAGTATTAGTTCATATGGGAATTGATACAGTGGAATTGCAAGGAAAACCTTTTGAGGTATTTGTTAAAGAAGGGGATTTGGTTGTACCTTCAACCAAAATAGCAGATATAGATTTAGCTATGTTAAATGTGAGTAATAAACAAAGTGATATTTTAGTTATTATTACAAGCGGTGAAGATATAGAGCTTCAAATGGTAAGTAGTATGAATATATCTGCTAATGATTTGGTAGGAAAGGTTATTTTAAAATAACAATAATATGAACTGCTTGTAAAGCAAGTTCACCAAATTAATAAAATAGAAATCTAAAGAGATTAGTTTAATGAAGTGAATATTATTTCAGGATACAAGACCAAAATAGCTAATTATATACTTGCAGTGACCCTAAAAGTAAGGATTTTAAGGAGTGGATTTCTCTGTTGTACGTTCTAAATCGTTTATTCCAACATTAATAGTTGTTAGCGCTTAGATAACCATATCTGTTATATAGTGAACTTATTACTTTTAATAATGAAGTCACACGAGGATCAATTAATAGAGTACTAAAAAGGATAAGAACGAATGTCTTATCCTTTTTTAGTAGTGTGCCAAGTATGGTGCAATTCTAACTGGTGAAAGTCCAGTCACGGGTATTTACCGCCAAGTGTAGCGAAGTGTCAGCCGATAGCAGTAATGCCTAGGGGGAGAAAGCGGCATAGCAAAGTCAACAAGCCTACTAACAGAAACTGGATACAAGGCTAAATGGTGGATGAGATTGATAAACAAATCGAAGTCCGAAAGGTAAACGTAAAACCAAGACAGTAAATCCAGAGGTTGTGTGACGAAAGAATTGTATCTTACCTTGGGAGTCCCAGATAGCATGAAAGATTTCATGTGCGAAAGAAGCTTATATCTGGGAGTCAGCTGAAGTCATAGTACTGATAATAGACGCGTCAGGAAGGACTGAATGTCATTATATTGCAAATCGCTCGAAGTAAAGTCTGGATGGTTTGGATTCGAGGATATGCCCAACAAATTGAAACGTATGTCAATGGAGGCAAAAAGTAGAGAGAGCTATATCCAGATAATTCTACACAGAGATGGAGGAGCAACAAGTGGATTATATAGACAATGTGGGCTGAGCGTCGTTAACTTTCTTCTATCGCCAGAAGTGCTAGAGAAGAAAATAGGGAAGAAACCCGCACTAATCAACCCACTAAAATACTATGAGAAACAACGCTTGAGTCTATAATGATGTAGCGCCGTATACGAGACCCATACGTACGGTGCAATGATAAGAACTCACCCTACTCTATTTTACGATACATATCAAAACGTCCGATGTGCAGCGAACGAATACTTTCACCACCAGGCAAAGCAGGCAGACCTAGATGACCTTCTCTATCGAACTTTATCGATACGTCAATTTAAAAGGGCAAAAACTGGTCAATAAAAGCAAACTCCTGTATCATAAAAGAAAAACATCGAAGAAAAGAGTGTAAGTATGACAAGATTTTATTTTTTACGACATGGTATTACTGAAATTAATGAACAACGGCGCTTTAATGGGGGGCGTGTGGATTCACCGTTAACACCAGAAGGCATCGAACAGACGAAAAAATTGCGTCCATTTTTTGCTAATTTACGTTTTGATGCGATATACGTCTCTCCACAATTTCGAGCGCAGACTACCTTGCAATTAGCTGTTAATCCTAAGCAATATGTGGTCGATGAACGTTTGCGTGAGTTTTATTTTGGCGATTGGGAAGGAATCTTATTTGAAGAAGTGCCTATACAAACGCGCCAACTTTATCGTGATCATCCGGAAGCTTTTCCGACTGCAGACTATCAGATGGAGTCTTATGAAGAAGTCTTCGCTCGTGGTAAGGCTGTGGTGGATGAATTGTGCGGACGTTTTCCTGATGGTCAAGTGTTAGTAGTCGGCCATGGTGTTCATTTGACATTGCTGATTCAACGTTTGTTAGGAAATAGAATAGCTGATTTTCGTAAAGACGGCTTACTACCTAATGCGAGTGTGACGATTGTGGATGTGACGGAAAATCAAGCACAGTTAATCGAGTGGGGGCGAATTGGCTAATGGATATCGCAGCGATTAAATCAGCTATTATGCAAGATGAGGCCAATCAAAGTTACACTTGTCAACAGATTGAACCATTATTTCAAGTCAGTCCGCAAGCCAAGATTCTAATTATCGGGCAAGCACCTGGTCAAAAAGCCCAAGATCGTCAAAAATTATTTGCGGATGCGAGTGGGAAACGGTTGAGAGAATGGCTAGGGGTAGATGAGGAGCTGTTTTATGAAAGTGGTCAAATTGCGATTTTGCCAATGGACTTTTACTTTCCAGGAGCTGGTAAATCAGGGGACCTTCCACCTAGAAAAGGTTTTGCGCAAAAATGGCATCCTCTGCTATTAGAACAAATGCCGGATATTCAACTAACCCTTTTAATCGGACATTATGCGATGGAAAGATATCTAGGCATCAAAAAAAGCACTCCCTTAACACAAGTGGTGCAAGATTATCAGCGTTATTTGCCTACGTATTTTCCATTGATCCATCCTTCGCCAAGAAATCAAATTTGGCAGAAAAAACATCCCTGGTTTGACCAAGAAGTTTTGCCTTGTTTAAAACAACAAGTCGAAAATATATTGAAATAAAAAAAGTCGCTCAGCCCACAAACTGAGTGACTTTTTGGTTAAAATTATAGCATCGGCATAATGATTGCTGTCCAGAGATAACTAAAAGGCATCGCGAACACCATCGCAGGAATCATATCAGCGGTTGGGAATTGTTTGATATTGACCATGCGAAATCCGGTAGCTAACATTAAAAAGCCACCCACTGCTTTGAAATCCGCAATCATTGTTGGATTGGTTAGTGGAAAAATCAGCTTTGCACCAAGGAATAATAAAAAGAAAATGACAAATTGTGGCAAAGCAATCACGGATACTACATAGCCAAGATTACAAGCAAAAATCGCCGCGGTAAAGAAATCCAAAATCGACTTTGCAATCAATATGGTGTGGTCGCCAGTCATCCCTGCATCCAAACTTCCATAAATCCCAGTACCTGAAGCACAAAACAACACGATGATGGTGACGAGTTGAATTTGAAAAGCTTCTTGACTCATATGGGTTTGCTCACCGACTAGTTTACTGATTGGCTTTTGCATCACACTTGCTGTGCCTCGTAATCGTTGCTCTACATGAAAGGCTAATCCAACAGCAGTCCCAATAATGACCGCAAATACCACAGCGGGCATGTTTTTCATTAAGACAATACTACTGACACCCATTCCCATCGAACATAACCCAAAGATAAGGGTGATTTCTTGTTTGAAACGATCTGATAGCCGTTCTTCTAATAATCCGCCACAAATTCCTCCTAGAAAAATGGCAATACTATTGACGATAATTCCTACTGGCACAAATACTCCTCTTTTCAAAATGATTGAATGAGTAGATTCTAGCAAAAATGATGCCAAGAAACAAGGAGGACTGTAGAGGTAAATTTTTAGTACAGAGCAAATTTTTTGATAAATAGCAAAAGTTTTCAGTTAAGAGAAAGTTTTTAGGAAAATCCACAAAATTTTCAGTACAGAGAAAGTTTTTGGTGCATAAAAAATCCCCACCACTTTTATTCAAAGTGCGGGGAAGGGTTTATTGAGCTAATTCTTGTTTCGCTACGTTTAAGGCAGCTTCAATGACTTTATGCATATCAAAGTACTGATACATACCCAAACGCCCACCAAAAATCACATTCGGATAGTCCTTAGCAAGCTGACAATATTTTTGATACAAGGCGGCATTTTCCGGTGTTTGTACCGGGTAATAAGGTTCGTCGCCTTTTTGCCAATTCGCGGGATATTCTTTGGTAATCACCGTTTTTTCCTGTTGACCAAATTCAAAATGCTTATGTTCGATGATGCGCGTAAAAGGATATTTGGCATCAATATAATTAATGACCGCATTCCCCTGATAATTAGCCTCATCTAGTAATTCATGTTCAAAGCGTAAAGAACGATACTCTAAAGGACCGTACCTGTAATCAAAAAACTGATCAATCATTCCGGTGAAAATAATTTTATCGTAATTATTCAAATAGTCCTCTTTCTTAGCAAAAAAATCTGTCTCGAGATGCACGGTAATGTTTGGTAAATCAAGCATCTTCTCAACCATTTTAGTATAGCCACCAATCGGGATTCCCTGATATTTATCATTGAAATAATTGTTATTAAAAGTCAATCTGACCGGCAGACGCTTGATGATAAACGGTGGCAATTCACTGCATTTACGGCCCCATTGTTTTTCGGTATATTCCTTAATTAGCGTTTCGTAAATATCCGTTCCTACTAAATCAATCGCCTGTTCTTCTAAATTTTCCGGTTTTTTCCCATGAAGGACTTGGCGCTGCTCGTCGATTTTTGCTTGAACCTCTTTAGGCTTGGTTAATTTCCAAAGCTGATAAAAGGTGCTCATATTAAAAGGCAGAGAGTAGAGTTCACCACGGCTGAAGGCAAACGGCGAATTGATAAAATGGTTAAATTCGGCAAACTGATTCACAAATTGCCAAACTTCTTCATTCGAGGTATGAAAAATGTGCGCGCCGTATTGATGGACCTGGATACCGGCTACTTCTTTGGTATAAATATTTCCGGCGAGATGGTCGCGTTTTTCGATGATGGTGACGTGATGTCCAGCTTTAGCGAGTTTGTGTGCCATCGTTGCCCCGAAAAGTCCCGCGCCAACAATTAAATAGTTCATGCTGTCACCCTTTCTTTTTTTTGGTTTCATTATAGCACAGGTCGCAATTTTTCGATAAGGGCAGTTGAAGGAAGGTAATTTTCTAATTTCATTTTTCAAAGATAAATTAGATCTGGTTACCTTGCTGGATTTTTCTAAAGAGACTGTATATTGTATTTTAAAACTAATTATGGTATCATAAATATGGATATAGGTGTTATATCTCAATGGCAGGCATTGTAAAAACTCGATAGTAATATTGAACTTTGGATCAATAGTTGGCGAGCAACGGAAAAACTCGATAGTAATATTGGACTTTGGACCAATAGTTGGCGAGCAACGGAAAAACCTGATTATTTTGTTTTGAAGAGCCTTTATGGCTCTTTTTTTCTATAAATTGGGAGAATACATGATTAATCAAAGACAATTCAATATAATAAAAGAAGCTTTTCTAATCTATGAAAGAGACTTTAACAATTATGAATTTACATATACTTATAGACATAGAAAATCCAACAAATTATTAAAGTTAAGGATATCTTTTACTGCAAAAAATTTCATGCATTTATGTGGAGTAACCTATAAAACAAGAGCTACACAATTCTATCGTGCACTTAAAAATAATCGTATATCTTTAAAGGACATCTATCCTAAAAACGATGGTTCTACCAACCAAAAGCTAGGAGTAATTTCTCTACTACATTTATTAACTTCTTCTGGTGTTAGGATTTGTGATAAGGGCTCTTTTTACAATCTTCAATTTAATAAAGCAATTCGTTCCGGTAAAATGATTATTGCTTTAACTTGCGTTGAAACTCCAAACAATTATCAACCACAATCATTGTTAGCATTAAATACTTCCAATCAAAAAAGACAATCTAAAGCTTTCAGTCATTCACATGAAGTCATTAAAATTAGTAAAGTAAAAATAAATTCAGAAAACGAACCACTCATTATATTTGAAAAATAGTAAAAAGCATTATAATCAACTGATAGCCCTTGACTATAATGCTTTTTTTGCGTACCAAGTATGGTTCGATGAGAGGGTGCGCATAAAAACTTACTCTATTGCTTATTATAAAATAAAGAAAAATTTTAATATAAATCTTTTTGTCGCAATTGTTATTACTCATTTTATTTCTTTCCGTATTCTATATACGATAATAATGATAATAGCATTAAAGTTGTACAAATTAAGCAAAGGGTAATTTGTAAATTTAATAAATTAGACAATAAACTTACTAAAAGTGATCCGGCAGCTAACAAAATAGAATTAACAAAATTAATTAGAGATATAGATGATGCTCTAATATCATCTATCAAATCTTCATGAACTGCAGAATCAATTATAACAGATAATAGTTCGTATAAAATATTAGGAATCATAAAACACAGTATTGTAATTATTGAGTGATAGGGAAAAATTCCCAGACCTACAAACAACAGTGAAGAAATAAAAAATATAATAAAGGCAACCACTCTACTAGATAAACGGTTTGTTAACTTTGCGCTAAAAAATGATAATAAAGCACCTAGCACAGATACAACTGCATAAATTAATGATACATGCCCTGTAGCTATTTTTAATTGTTTTAGAATAACTGGCATATACTGATAACTTAACGTTACAGATGACATTAAAAATGCAGATGATACTAATATATATTTGAACGTTCTTTTCAATCTGACAAAATCATATAATTTTTCTAAATAAAGTTTTATGACTTTATTTTTGTTTGAAATCGAGTCCCTTTTTGTTATCTTAGGAGCATCAAATAATGTTATGCAGATTAGAGCAACTACTCGGAATAATATTGATATAAAAAATAATAATATCCAAGATTTTTCCGCTAGCCATCCCCCTATTAAATTTCCAAAAGCAACTGATAATATCCCTAAAGAATTAAAGAATCCCATATATTTTAGAAATTTATTGTCATTCGTAATGTTGTATAACAGTGAAGTATCAGTTCCGGATATGAGAGATAGTCCTAATGCAAAACAAACAAATCCAATATAAACGACTATATGATTATATGGGAAAAAGTAAGATATCAAATAGAAAATACATATTAATTCTCCAAGTTGTAACGCTCTTTTATATCCTATCTTATCAGCAATAATTCCTGATGGAACTTCAAATATCGCTGAAAAAAATGTAAATACCCCTTGTAAAATTGCTATCTCAGCAATATGCCATCCAAAATTTTGCAAATATATCATCCAAACTATTAGTTCAGGCATCATATTTGAAAAACTGTTATAAATTAAAATTTTCTTCATCATATTTCTTCATAATATCTGTCATAAAACTCTCTACTAATTTTTCGTAAGGCAATTCTTCTTTAAAGGTAATACTAATAAATTCTTTGACAGATATTCTTTCTATTAATTCCCTCCTAACAAAGATAAGTTACTTTAAAGCCTTCTCCATATTAACCTCCGTTGATTTATATAAACGTATTTTACTGATAATGAATTTATTTTTCAATACTTTTTTATAATTTTTTTAATAATTTGTATTAATATATCTATCCGTTTTATCGTTTGGAATCTGATAGCTGTAAACTCTAAAATACCCAAAAAGCGTTGATATATTAGGTTGAAATCTAATAGAATTACTGTTTTTTTGTTGGTAAGTATGGGTTGATTTTTCCAAAAATGTGCTAAAATCTAATTTAGACTAGTGCTAGATGATTGATTTGATTAGTGTGTTTTTTACATCAAATCAATCAATATACAACGTTAGCAATAGGCTGAAGTTCTTATGTATCAAGAGATTGAGTCTATTTTTTATGTTCTGAGTTTTAAACTTGGAATTACATCTTTGAAAAATATAGTCTTAATATATTTTTATGAATTTTATTATATTTTATAACTGAAGAAATAGACTATCTTGAAACAATCCAATTTTCTGCTACAAAATATGGAAATCGCGACATCATACAAATCCGTATTGATCTCTTAACGTGTAATTGTTCTTTTAGATACAAGGATACGTTTTTTCACAGTAGTATAATCGATTAACATATCATATTTTCTCCAGATTTGTTTGTGCTAATTGTGGGCAAACTTCTTATAATAGTCATTCCACGCCTTGATATGTGCACGCAATTTTTTTGATAATTCTTTGTGTGTATTTTCATTCTTACGCTTTTTCTCGTTGTCAGTAAGGTTTACTGGAATAAGTTGTGATTGAAACATAGAAATACCTTTTATATTTTAAAAGATTTATACTACCTGGATTTGAAGGAGGTGAAAGACCGTTAAACTATCCTATGATTACTGAAGAATTGTTACTCATAATTTATAATAAAAAAGAACCGAAGAACCATAAGCGATTCATTCAGTTCTATCAACCATCAATCAAAATGGATTAATTGTACATTTTCTTTTAAATATTGAGATGATTTAGTCAAAACAGTTCTATTATTAAAGTATTTCGCAAAAACATATGATTGTAACAAGTAATGAATAGCTTCCTCATTCCAACCACCATTCACATCTCTTATTGTTGTGGCAAACAAAAAATAGATTTGATCCAAAAAAAACACCACATTTAATTTTTGGGCAAAATTTTCAGCATTTTTCAATATAGACAAACATTTGTTGTGATCCAGTATGTTGGAATAGAACTTACTTATGTTGTCGTAAATAAACAACGACCAAAATGGTGTTCGTTCTAAAGATAATTCACTTAACAACTCTTCAACCTTTCTAAAATAGTATAATGCATTGTCATTCATATCTTTCTTAGCATAGACAACTCCTAACTCACACATTGCCAATGCAGTATATATATCATTTTTATTCTGCTGGATAATAATATTATATCCAAAAACTGCACTATCGAAATCAGAGTCTAACCACATTTTTGTATTTGTTTCTAAAAACAGATATCTAGTCTTGAAATCTTCTGTAACAAAATCTTTTATCTCGTTTAATAATTGTTTTGCATCTTGGTACTCATACTTCATGCAACAAATTTCAGCTTGTCTAAGTTTGTTGGATATATTCACATTAGTGTCCGCATTAATCAAAACATCGTCTAATTGCAAGTCTAATTTATTTAATATTAATCCCAGAACTGTTCCGCTAGGCTCAATATTATTTCTTTCTAATAGGCTAATTGTCGCCTGAGTTGTAATCCCTTCAGCCAAATCTTTTTGAGATATTTTTTTTCTTTTTCTTGCTTGTTTTATTTTTTCTCCATCAATCATCAAAACACCTCCATTTATATTAGATAATTATATGTATAAATCGGCATTAACATTATAATAGCATACTAATATATGGTTTTAAACTGTTCCTAATAATATAAAAACATCTTCAGTAAATTAGTTTGAGTGTGAATATTAAATATGAGAAAATTTCTCAAATTATTAATTTTTGCAATTGCTTAGTCTATGCTATAAGTGAGGTGAGGTCAATGTTGTATCAATTTACATTTAAAAATTTCAAATCATTCAAAGAGGCACCCACCCCTGATTTATTAGCTGCCTCCATTAAAGAACATGAGACAGATGTTGTTACAGATATTATGAGTGAAAAATTGTTAAAAATCGCAGCCATTTATGGGATAAATGCTTCTGGAAAAAGTAACGTGATTGAAGCTTTTCAATGTATGAGATATTTAGTGCTAAACTCATTTAATGGTACACATTGGACTCAGGTGCTACCTGAGCCTAATTGGTTTGAAGATGAAAGGGTACCTACTGAATTTGATGTGTTGTTTTTAGCAAACCAAAGAATCTATCAATATGGCTTTTATCTACTTAAAGGACGTGTGGTAGAAGAATATTTATATGTACGTGATCACAAACAGAAAAAAGAAAAATATCATCAATTAGTGTCACGTGATAAAGATGGTTTTTCAGGTATGCTTTTGGATGAAATTGGAAAAGATAGCATTTTAACATTAGTGGATGAGCATACATTATTTATTTCTGTATTGTCTAAGTTCAAAATTAAAGCAATTCAAGACGTTGTACAATGGTTCGAAAATAGTATTGTATCCGATTATGGGAACCATCAAAAAGAACGAGTTCAGTACTTGATAATGGATAATAATTATACATTATCAGAAAATCCACTTGTTCAGATTATTGAGAACCAAGAAGAAAAAGAGCGTTTAGAAAAATTTTTAAAAGCAATTGATGTCGGTATATATGGAATTGATATTATTAAATCTGATTTTTCTAATAGCATTTTTGAAAATGATACAATTGAAAAGAAGATTGTTACTTATCATAAAAACCCTAAAACAAACCAATTAGTTACAGCATCATTAGATAGTGAGTCTAGTGGCACCAAAAAAATGCTTATGCTCTATGTTGAATTAAAAAGAATTATGGCTGTTGGAGGGGTTATTTTTATTGATGAGATGGATGCCAAACTTCACCCGTTATTAATCAGATATATATTAATTATGTTTCATGATACAAAAATCAATGTCAATCATGCGCAACTTGTATTTTCGACTCAAGAAGTTTTTACACTAGACAAAGATAATTTACGAAGAGATGAAATTTGGTTTGTAGATAAAAATCAATATGGTGAATCTCAATTATATTCATTAGTAGACTATGTAGATGATCATAATAAGAAGGTAAGAAACGATGCAAGCTATGGCAAAGATTATATTTTAGGAAGATATAAATCTATCCCACATTTACAAAGAATGGAGGGATTACATGCCTAAAAAAATTGGGAAAAAAGAGAGAAAATCTCAAAATCGTTTGCCTGAGCCTAGGACTTATTTTATTGCAAGTGAATAGATTAAAATTGAATTTAGTAAAAGAATTAGTAAGTCTTGAAAATGAGATAGAACAGATAAAGTTTGCCGAAAAATATTTCTAGGCAGTTTCGCAAGTCTGATTTTTCGCAAAGGTATCTTTTGGGCAACAAAACAGTTATGATAAATTTATACAAATATACTTAAATATACATAGATATGTAAGCTGATGATTTAATAAAAATCATTACTATTTTTGCGAATAGATTATACGGTCAAGGTTCTAAAAAAACTAAGTGCTTGATTGACGAGGTGAAAAACAATGCGAACAGCGATTAAAATAAGATTGAAACCAACAAAAGAGCAAGAAATCTTATTTAGGAAATCATGTGGTGTAGCTAGATGGTCTTATAATTATTTTCTAGCTGAAAACGAGAAATATTATGCAGAACATAAAAAAACGCTCAAAGAAACAGAAGTTAGAAAGCATATTAATAATGTGTTAAAACCAACTACGCACACATGGTTAAAAGAAGTCGGAAGCAATGTGATGAAACAAGCTGTAAAAGATGCGGACTTAGCTCTAAAAAGATGGTTGAAGGGAATAAGCGGTAAGCCAAAATTTAAAAGCAAACATAGATGTAAGGATAGCTTTTATGTCAATTATGAAAGTCTAAAAAGAACAAAAGATGGTTTCAGAGGAGAAAAAATAGGAAACGTTAAGACGTGTGGCTCATTACCTAAGATTAAAAAAGGTGAACATTATTCAAACCCTAGAATATCATTTGATGGCAAAAATTGGTATTTATCTGTCGGTTACGAAAAAGAATTTGAGAAAGCTGAACTAACAGATGAAAGTTTAGGGATTGATTTAGGAGTAAAGAATCTTGCTGTTACAAGTAATGGCAAAGTATACAAAAACATTAACAAGACCAAAAAAGTGAGACGTCTTGAGAAAAAGCTAAAAAGAGAACAACGAAAGCTTAGCAGAAAGATTGAACGCAATATATCAGGTTACACTAA
Source organism: Enterococcus cecorum (assembly GCF_023221775.1). Lineage (GTDB taxonomy): Bacteria > Bacillota > Bacilli > Lactobacillales > Enterococcaceae > Enterococcus_E > Enterococcus_E cecorum_A. The sequence continues at coordinate 15,852 of NZ_JAKUDS010000040.1, forward strand.
AAATAGAAAACCTATCTATAAGAAACCATTAAAAGAAATAAAAAATATAGGCAAACAAAAAGAGATAATTAAAAGCCTACATAAAAGACTTTCAGACATCAGAAAAAACCATTTACACCAAACAACAAGCGATATAGTGAAAACCAAACCTTATCGAATTGTAATGGAAGATTTAAATGTAAAAGGTATGATGAAAAACGAATATTTAGCTAAGTCTATTGCTAGTCAGTGCTTTTATGAATTTAAAAGACAAATGAAATATAAATGTGAAAGACTAGGAATGGCATTTGTAGAAGCAGACAGATGGTATCCTTCATCAAAAACTTGTTCGCATTGTGGAAAAATAAAGAAGAATTTAAAACTAAGTGATAGAGTATTCCATTGTGAATGTGGATTTACGCTAGATAGAGATTTAAATGCTTCGATAAATTTAGCGAATTATCAAATTTAAACTGAATCACTCAAAAGATGGTTTAAATATGTACCTATCGATGCTAGGGAATTTAAGGCTCTGGACTGTTATATCAAACGAAAGTAGGGATTCCAAAATCGGACAGGATGAATGAGCAAGGCACAAAACGAAATTCTTAGGATATAAGTTGTGCCACAGTAGAAATATAAATATTCAATTAGAAATATATATATTTTTCGCATCGGATGTCAGAAGCGATGGGCGGATTATTGGCGTTACTGAAGAATTAGCCGCTCAAGAGATTTATGACATGATTTCGCAAGCCCCCGAGCCTTTTTTCTTACCTCAAGGCACTAAGATGGGGCACGTTCATTTAGCAGTAGGCGATGCATTGGCAAGTTCCAAACGTTATCAAGCGCTACTCGATATGCAAGAAAAACACCAATATGCCAAGGCTTCCTGGATTGCGAGTGGAAGTTATCATCATCATTTAGCTTTTAATCAGTGGCAAAGACGTCATACAGTGCATCAAGACAAGCAAGCTGGACTTTCTAAAATCGGTTTTGTAAGTGACCAGGCAGCCGAACTTTTAGCCATCGCCAGTCGCGCCCCTAAGCTAGGGTTTCAAATCAAGCATCAAACCACCCGCCAACTTCAATTGCTAGATACAGACGGCATTGCGATTCAAATCGATTATCAACATTAGATCGCTTTATTGGCGGTCTTTTTTTGTGCTATACATATAGAAAGAAAAAGTGCGTTTTTACCTATATTTGTTTTTTTACTACGTCTGAATAAATTGTTTGAATTGTAGATAAATCTCTTTCAATTGTTTGCATCATAAGGATTGATGTCTAGGTCTTAAGATGGATTTTCCTTTAACTTACTTGAACAGAAAATTAAACAGTGTTATTATACAGGTATAGAACTTAAAGGGATGAGCAAAATGCAAGCACTAATCAATTGGTTAAATCAGTCAATAGCCACCTTACCGGATTTGATGCAAGCCCTGGTGTGGGTAGGTATCATTAGTTTGGGGCTTATCGGACTTTACCTGATTTTTAGTCTAATTTTTGCGCCGTTTATGTATCTTTATAATAAGTGGACCGACCGCAATCAAAGCAATTCACTCTCAAAGGAAGATTATTTGCTAGGTGAATTGACTGTCAAGATTAAAGGGGATTCGATTGGTGAAGTAATGGAAACAGGTAGTGGTCATGCACGTGCGACTTTTCCTGCCAAATTATTCCGTCCAAAAGATATTAAAGCAAACCTTGAAATTCCGGCTGGTAGTAAGGTCTTGATTGTCGAATTTGATGCTGAAGGTCGGGCGCTCGTCGTCAATTATCCGCGTTAAAAAAGAAAGAAGTGGTGTAGATGTTTAGTTTTTTGGGAAATCCGATTTTTTGGATTGTATTCGTTGTCTTAGCTTTAGTGATTTTCTTGATGATCCGTTATCGCATAGGAAAACCCGATGAAGCCTTGATTGTAACCGGTTCATTCTTGGGTAAAGAAGGCATCAAGATTTTAAAAAACAGTGGGACTTTCGTAATTCCAATTGTGCAAAAAGCGCATAAATTGAGTTTACTTACCCACAAATTAGAAATCGGCACACCAGAAGTTTATACCGAACAAGGCGTGCCAATCAAAGCCAGTGCGACCGTTTTAGTAAAAGTGGGCAATAGTACCGAAGCGATTAAAACAGCCGCTGAACAATATTTAGGCAAATCAACCGCTGAACTAGAAGATGAAGCGCAAGAAGTATTGGAAGGTCATTTGCGTGCGATTTTAGGGACCATGACTGTAGAAGCCATTTACAAAAACCGTGATGACTTCGCGGAACAAGTCCAAGCCGTGGCCTCTACTGACTTACAAAAAATGGGTCTAGAAATTGTCTCCTTTACCATTAAAGATGTGAGTGATCCAAATGGTTACTTAGATGCGCTAGGACGTCCACAAATTGCCGAAGTGAAGAAAAATGCTGAGATTGCAGAATCTAATGCGTTGCGCGAAACTCGTATCAAACAAGCCGAAAACGAACAATTGGCGCAACAAGAAGAAATTCGCCGCAAAACCGAAATTGCTGAAGCGAATAAAAACATGGCCTTAAAACAAGCACACTATAAACAAGAACAAGAAGTAGCTGTGGCACAAGCAGAACAAGTAGCTGTGGGTGAAAAGATGAAGGTTCGTTTGATTGAACAAGAAAAGAATATCGAAATTCAAGAAAAACAAGCCGAATTAACTGAAAAAGAATTAACCGCAACACTTCGCAAAAAAGCTGAAGCCGATAAATATGTGGTGGAACAAAATGCCTTAGCGAAAAAAGCTCAAGAAATTGCCTATGCCCAAGCTGAAGCCGAAAAAATCAAATTAGCTGCCGAAGCTGAAGCCCAAAGAATTGAAAAACTAGGTCAAGCTGAAGCCGAAAAGATTGCCAAAGTCGGTCAAGCACAAGCGCAAAGCAAGGAACAAATGGCCTTAGCTTTACAAAAATTAAACGAAGCTGGGGTATTAGTCGAATTTATCAAAGTCTTACCTGCAATTGCTAAAGAAGTCAACGCGCCAATTAGCAATATCGATAAAGTGGTTAGCTTTGGAGCTGGCGATGGCGTTCATCAAATGGGAGAAGCTGGTTTGGCACGTACTTTTGAAACCATCAAAGAAACCACAGGCCTTGATTTGGTGAATTTAATCAACGAAACGATGTCTAGAAAACAAGCCAACCAAGAAATTGTTGCAGCACTTGAAGGACAAAAAGTACAACCAGAAGTAAAAGAAAAGATAGAAGAAGAGGGAGAATAAAGATGATTGTTACAACAACAGAAAGAATTCCAGGAAAAGAATATGAAATTATTGGCGAAGTATTTGGCTTAACGACTCAATCGAAAAACGCCTTTTCAGATATTGGCGCAAGTTTGAAGAGTCTAGTTGGTGGAGAAGTCAGAGCCTATACGAAGATGTTAGAAGAATCACGAGAAGTAGCGATTGACCGTCTGAAAGAAAACGCCAAAGCCATGGGTGCCGATGCGGTTGTCATGATGCGCTTTGATAGCGGCTCAATCATGCAAGAGATGCAAAGCGTGGTTGCATATGGGACTGCTGTAAAATTTAAATAATAAGCAATATACATCCCGTAAATGTGCGAATTGAAGTGCTTTTGCGGGATGATTTCTTTGCTAATAGGGATAATTTAAGAAAATGAAAAAATGGTTCAATTCTTTGTGAAATCGTTTGCTTGTGGCTTGAGAAAAAAGATAAATAGGAGTAAAATGAGTGTGTAGGAGAATTCTGACTTTTTGATTTTCCTTTTTTAAGCGGATGAAATGTAAACGCTTAAATATAGGGTGAGCAAAGAAATTCAAAGTGATAGTATAGCTAAAGAGGGGAGGGTTTGTGATGGAAGTATCAGCTGTAAAAGAAAAGGTACATGAGTTGTATAATTTACTAATTGCGCATACGAAGGAAGAACAAGCAACATCATGGCTAGATATTACGGATTGTCTCTTGCAAGTTTACAAAAAAATTGACACCAATCCTTCGCCGCCAGTTTTGGTTAGCAAGCTAGTCAACTATATCTATCTAACCGCAGTGGATGCTCGTTTACATTTTACACCGCAAGAAGAAGGATTGATTAATGAATTGAACCATTATGCCAATGAAGCAGGACTCAATCGGCAATATCGCGCGAATGCAGTGGATAAATCACAGTTTTATGATTTAACCGAGTATATGCCAATTAGAAGATAAATCAATAAGGATAAAAAGATATTAGGCAAGAATCACAAATTGCTTAATATCTTTTTTACTAAAAGCAATCGTTTGTATATCGAATGATTGCTTTTTGCTTTTTACTGTGTTAAATTTACGGTAAGAAGAAAAGAAAGAGGCGATAAGTGTGTCTGTATCATCAAAAAAAACAGCTAGTATTTTTACCAGAGTAACGCCCGAATTAAAAGAAGAAGCGGAAAAAGTTCTCGATCAGCTACAAATTCCAATGTCAACCGCGTTAAGCATGTTTTTACAACAAGTGGTAAATCAACAGAGAATCCCGTTTGAAATAAAACTACCGCAAAAACCAGTAGATTACGATTCCCTAACCAAAGAAGCCTTTGACCGCGAAATTCAAAAAGGATTGGATGATTATGAAAAGGGTCATATTGTAAGTGCGGACAAAGTAAAACAAAAATATAATTCTTAAGCGCATCGGTGATTGTGCCGGTGCTTTTTTTATGCAAAATTCACAAAAGTAAAGTTAATCTTAAGACTCTTAAAAGTTGGCTAAGTTTTAGGCGGACTTATTGAAAGTTTCAGCAAATCGGCGTATAAAGAATAAGAAATCAAAGAAGAGAGGGAAAGGCTTTGAAGAAAGTAGCGCCAATCGTAAAACCTATTGCCGTCTTAACTTTATCGGTATTAATTGCGACCACAACAGGAATTATCAATAGTGAAAGTTACCGTCAGCCAAGCGTAAAAACACCAACGAGTACAACGACTACGAGCACGGTTGTTTCCACGCCAAAAACGAGTACGATAAAAGAAGAAAAAACGCAAACAACAACTAGTTCGACGGAAAGTACACCGACACAAAAAGACAAGACAACGGATAAAGAGCAGACGACGACTAGTCAAGATACAGAGAATCAAAATAACGCAACAGAAGAGAAACAAAATCAAAATACCAATAACCAAAATACCAATCGAGACAATCAAGATAAGACTGAAAGCGACCAAGAAAAGACGCAAGAATCAACGAGTAGCACACAAGAAAATGCTCAAACAGGCACGCAAGCAAATGCTAATGTAGCAAGTCAGCCATAAGAGGTGAATGAAATTGACATTATTAATTGATCTCATCAGTTCTTTTCATAAGTTTCTAGGTTATTTGGAAATCAGTCCCAAATATTTAAATCGCGCTTATACGATTCTTAGTATTTTTCCGACTTTATATATTTTGCGGATTATTTATGGCTTATTTTTAAATCAACACTATCTACAAATGCTTTTATATAGCCTAGTCTTTTTAGTTTTGGTTTATTTTATCGTATTGAATAGTTTTTATTATTTTCTAGATAAGAATTCTAAATATGATGTGACGCAACTTTTTGCCAAATATTTACCAGAGGATGCTTTGAATATACAAACGAGCCCCTCTAAGAAAAATAATGCTTTTGCCGGTGAATTAGACTTAACACAAGTACCAATTCACTTTGGCAAAGACTATCAACTCCTAGTCAATCAAGTGGTTGAACAATGTATCCAAACCAAACAATTGCCACTTGCTGAGCCTTTTATCAAGCAGCAACAAGGCTATGCATTAGAAAAAAATACGCTCTTTCCATTTTATGATTTGGCCCAAGTCGGACAAAAAGAATATGTAGTGCGCATCGGATCGAGTTATCAACGTTTATTTGAAGTCGGGATGATTCGCTTAAACGAAGAACAAGATTTGAAGCCAGTGGGATTATTCTTATCTGGTGGCGATTTTTATATGAATGGCCAACTTTTCCACGAACCTTATCAACTAAAATTAATGGCCAAAAATCAAGGGGTCAAGGAAGTGCCGACGATTTCACGCCAAGCCAGACGCCATCATAGTCTATAATTGCGCAGGAGTTTTGTGTATAATGGTTTTGAGGTGAAAGTGATGTTCGAACATTTTTCAGAAATTGATTTACATATTGTCGAATTACCTGTAGAAGTCCAAGATGGCAAGCCTGTCTATCAAGGATTTATCCAAGAATTCCCGTATATGCAAGCCATAGCCAACTCCAAGCGCGAACTCAATAAAGCTTTGATGGAGCAGTACTATGCTTATGTCGAGGAACAACGTAAATTATATGTCCAAGATCTAGAAGAAGAACCGATGACTTCTTCGTTACTTAGCTATGAAGAATTGCTGAAATATTATGACGGCGAACAATTTGACGGCTTTGAGTGGTCTAATGAAACAAAATAATAAAAGGCTCATCTAGTTTCTATAGCTAGATGGGCCTATTT
>NZ_JAKUDS010000041.1 GCF_023221775.1 Enterococcus cecorum
AAAAAGTCGCAACATCAATTGCGACAGTATTAATATCTATGATGTGCAGTAGGATATTCTTGATCATAAATATAGAAATAATTGGATTGATTTTTTGTCTTTTGTTGTTTCATTTTACGTTTTAACATACGATTACGACGATCATCCCAAGCCATAATCCACAAGATGACAATAGGTGCTAAATAGATTGGGATTTGATGATTACCGTAATCTCCAATGAATAAACCAAGAAAGAAAATGATAAGTAATAGGCCTAATTGTCGAATAAATTTCATAAAAACCCCTCTTTTCGAACGTTTGTTTGTATATAAGTATTATACGAATGTTTGTTCGAAATGTAAAGAAAAAAATAAAAAATCTTCTAAGAGAGATAAATAGAAGATTTTTTATAGCAATTAGTAATTTCGATATAAGCCCACAACAACGCCTAGAATCGTTACTTCATCTAAAATTATTGGTTCTAGCAAATCATTTTCAGGCTGTAAACGAAAATGATTTGCTTCTTTATAGAATCTCTTACAAGTAGCTTCATCATCTGTTGTCATTGCAATGACAATTTCACCATTACGTGCAGAGGATTGTTTACGAACGATGACTTGATCACCATCTAATATCCCAGCATTAATCATACTTTCTCCACGAATCGTAAGCATAAATAAAGGTTCACTTTCATCCATTAATTCTGGTGGAACAGGGAAGTAATCCTCGGTTTGTTCAACTGCTAAAATTGGATTTCCGGCTGTTACCACGCCAACAATTGGAATTTGTTGTTTCACAACGCCTATCTTTTCTAAACCTAATGCTGTTAATTCTAGTGCACGTGGTTTCGTTGGATCACGATGAACTAAACCTTTTTTCTCAAGCCTTTCTAAATGTCCATGTACAGTGGATGATGACGCTAAATTTACTGCTTGGGCAATTTCTCTCACAGTCGGTGGATAATTCTTTTCTTGTAAGAAATCATGAATATATTTTAAGATATTCAATTGTCTTTCTTCATTATATCTAGGCATTTTTATCACCTTTTCTATTTTTTTACAATTATAACATACTAGAAAAGTTAAATCAAACAAGCGTTCGCAATTTAATGCAAATTATTGATTTTTGGGGAACATTTATATTAATATATAGATACCACACACATTTGGAGGAATAAAATGTTATCAGAAGAAAAAATTAAACGAATTAATGAATTAGCAAAAAAGAAGAAGGAAGAAGGTCTCACTGAAGCAGAACAAAAAGAGCAACACTTATTGCGTCAAGAATACTTAGAAGCTTTCCGAGGTGGGATGCGTCACCATATTGAAGGTATGAAAGTTGTTGATTTACAAGGAAATGATGTAACACCTGAAAAATTAAAACAAATCCAAAAACAAAAAGGATTGCATAATCGATAATTGATTATAAAAATGGTTTCATCAATCTATTGCTATTTTTAGTAAATTTCGCTATAATGTAAGCGTAATTAAAGTAAAAAAAACTAAAAATGCTGGGAGGCAATATTACTATGTTTGATACAATCGATCAATTAGGCGTCAATACTTTACGTACACTAAGTATGGATGCTATCCAAAAAGCAAATTCTGGACATCCTGGTTTACCTATGGGTGCTGCACCAATGGCTTATGCGCTATGGACAAAACACCTAAAAGTAAATCCAACAACTTCTAGAAATTGGGTCGACCGCGATCGTTTCATCCTTTCTGCCGGTCATGGTTCAGCTTTATTATATAGTTTACTACATTGCGCTGGCTATCAAGTTTCAATTGATGATTTGAAAAACTTCCGTCAATGGCAAAGCAAAACACCTGGTCACCCTGAAGTAAATCATACAGATGGCGTAGAAGCAACTACTGGTCCATTAGGTCAGGGTATTGCAATGGCTGTAGGTATGGCAATGGCAGAAGCACATCTAGCTGCTAAATTCAATCGTGATCAATTCAATGTGATGGATCATTACACTTACGCTATTTGTGGTGATGGTGACTTAATGGAAGGTGTCTCACAAGAAGCAAGTTCATTAGCAGGACACTTGAAATTAGGTAAATTAATCGTTTTATATGATTCAAATGATATCTCTTTAGATGGTCCAACAAGTAAGGCCTTCACAGAAAATGTTGGTCAAAGATTTGAAGCTTATGGTTGGCAACATATTTTAGTTAAAGACGGCAATGATTTAGAAGCAATTTCTAAAGCAATTGAAGAAGCTAAAGCAAACACTGAGCAACCAACACTTATTGAAGTCAAAACAATCATTGGCTTCGGCGCACCAAAACAAGGTACTTCTGCAGTTCATGGGGCACCACTTGGAGCAGAAGGAGTCAAAGCTGCTAAAGAAAGTTATGGTTGGGAATATCCTGAATTTACAGTTCCGGATGAAGTTCAAACTCGTTTCCAACAAGAAATTGTCGAAAAAGGTCAAAAAGCAGAAGAAGCTTGGAATCAATTATTTGCTGAATATGAAAAAGCTTATCCAGAATTAGCAAAAGAATTCAAGCAAGCTTTCAGTGGTGAACTTCCAGTGAAATGGGATCTTGATTTGCCAAAATATGAAGTGGGTTCTGCCCAAGCAAGTCGTGTCTCAAGTAAAGAAACGATTCAAGCTATCTCTAAAGCAGTGCCTTCATTCTGGGGTGGTTCAGCTGACTTAAGTGCTTCAAATAATACAATGGTTGCTGCTGAAAAAGATTTCGAACCTGGTAGTTATGAAGGCCGTAATATTTGGTTTGGTGTCCGTGAGTTTGCAATGGCAGCCGCAATGAATGGTATTCAGCTTCATGGTGGTACAAAAGTTTACGGTGGTACTTTCTTCGTATTCGTCGACTATTTAAGACCAGCTATTCGTTTAGCTGCTCTACAAAAACTTCCAGTAACTTATGTATTAACCCATGACTCTGTAGCTGTTGGGGAAGATGGACCAACGCATGAACCAATCGAACAATTATCAAGCTTACGTAGCATGCCTAATTTAAATGTTATTCGTCCTGCAGATGGTAACGAAACACGTGCAGCTTGGAAAGTAGCAATGGAATCTACTGAAACACCAACTGTATTAGTATTAAGTCGCCAAAACTTACCAGTCATTGAAGGAACGAAAGAACATGCAGACGAAATGGTTGCAAAAGGTGCCTATGTTGTTTCTCCAGCTAAAAACGAAACGCCAGAAGGTATTTTAATTGCAACTGGTTCAGAAGTTAATCTTGCAGTTCAAGCACAAGCAAAATTAGCTGAAGAAGGCATTGATGTATCTGTTGTTTCTATGCCAAGTATGGAACTATTTGAAAAACAAAGTGATGAATATAAAAATACAGTTTTACCAAAAGGTGTTAAAAAACGTGTCGCTATCGAAGCAGGCTCTTCATTTGGATGGAGACAATATGTAAAATGTAAAGGCAAGATTATTTCTATTGATGAATTTGGTGCCTCTGCTCCAGGTAATTTAGTACTTGATTCATTTGGATTTAATGTAGAAAACGTAGTAAATACCTTCAAATCTTTCTAATATGACTGATTTAAAATATTTATGAGAAACAAGGATAGTTTCGTTTTTGAAGCTATCCTTGTTTATTTTCCTTACATTTAGTCGATAGAAATTATTTATCACAACAAATTGAATGATTTGTGTTTTTCTATTTCATTCGCTAAAATAGAATCAACAAAAGAATAGAAGGTGAATGTAATGAGTAAAATTTATAATTCTATTACTGATCTAATTGGGAATACCCCAATTGTAAAACTAAGTCATTTTGCTCCTGAAAATGGTGCTGATATTTATGTGAAGGTTGAATCATTTAACCCAGGAAGCAGTGTGAAAGATCGTATTGCTTTAGCGATGATTGAAGCGGCTGAAAAAAATGGTCAATTAAAACCAGGCGATACTATTATTGAACCAACTTCTGGGAATACTGGGATTGGATTATCAATGGTAGGGGCAGCAAAGGGCTACAAAGTTATTATTGTAATGCCTGATACTATGAGCATTGAACGTCGCAAATTAATGCAAGCTTATGGAGCCAAATTAATCTTAACTCCTGGTAGCGAAGGAATTAAAGGATCTATTGAAAAAGCAACTGAATTAGCAAAAGAAAATGGCTATTTCTTACCATTACAATTTGAAAATCCGGCGAACCCTCAAATTCATGAAGAAACAACTGGGAAAGAAATTGTCGAAGCCTTTGGTGAAGATGCACCTGATGCATTTGTCGCTGGTGTGGGAACTGGTGGTACAATTTCTGGTGTCGGCCACGCGTTGAAAAAAGCTTACCCAGAAATTAAAGTCGTTGCTGTAGAACCTGCAGAATCAGCCGTATTAAGTGGACAAAATGCTGGTCCACATAAAATCCAAGGAATTGGTACAGGATTTGTTCCTAAAACACTTGATACCGAAGTTTATGATGAAGTGATTGCTGTTAAGAGCGATGATGCTTTAGCTACTGGACGAACATTTGGGCAAAAAGAAGGCATTCTAGTTGGTATCTCATCTGGAGCAGCCCTAAAAGCAGCTTATGATTTAGCTGTAAAATTAGGTAAAGGTAAAAAAGTTGTTGCTTTATTACCAGATAATGGTGAACGTTACTTATCAACTGCTTTATATCAATTCGAAGATTAAATTTCAGTTATTAATCCAGCTACAACATGTTGGCTGGATTTTTTTGTTCTTTAAATATTTAGAATTATTAAAAATCACTAGCATTCTTCACAAATTAATAGTAAAATACAATTAGTGTCAGAAATGGAGGGATTCGTTTGAGTACAACTTTAGAACACGCAATCTCTAAATTAGAATCAGAAAATGTTCGATTAACGTCACAACGTATGGCTATTTTAGAATATTTGGAGAATCATCATATACATCCCACAGCAGAAGAAATTTACCATGGAATTAAAGAAAATTTTCCAGGTATTAGTGTGGCAACTGTATATAATAATTTAAGATTATTTACAGATTTAGGCTTCTTAAAAGAGATGAGCTATGGTGATTCATCAAGTCGTTTTGATTTTACAATTAAACCACATTACCATGTTATTTGTGAAAAATGTGGGAAAATCACCGACTTTTTTTACCCTGGTTTAGACGATGTGGAGATGGCTGCGGGAAAAATTACCAATCATTTAATCCATAGCCATCGTTTAGAAGTTTATGGTATTTGTGAAGAATGTCAAAAAAAGGGAGAGAAATAAAATGATTATTCATACAGAGTATGCACCTAAAGCCATTGGACCATATGTTCAGGCGAGAATTGCAAATGGATTTTTATTTGCTTCTGGACAAGTACCCCTTGATCCAAAAACTGGGGAAGTTGTTGGTCAAAGTATTCAAGAGCAAACCACCCAAGTCTTAAAAAATATTCAAGCAATCTTAAAAGCAGCGAATCTTACTGCAGACAATGTAGTAAAGACCACATGTTTCTTGAAAAATATGGATGATTTTGTTGCATTTAATGAAGTATATGCAACAATGTTCAGTGATAAGCTGCCTGCACGATCTGCTGTAGAAGTTGCTAGACTACCTAAAGACGTTTTGGTTGAAATTGAAATAATTGCTGCAGTTGCTTAATGTTTAGCTGGTTCAAGGGATTTTGAACCAGTTTTTTTCTCATTATAACTATGATATATGAGGTGCAATATTAAATGATAAAAGAATTTATGCAAAACGGACAAACAGTTATCAATAATCTAATATTAGATAACTTTCAACAATTGGGAATGACTAATGATGAATTTATTATTTGGTTACTGTTATATCGCAATGCTCAAGAAGGCAACTATTTTCCAGATGCCAATTTAATTTCTCAAAAATTAAATCTTCCCTTGAATACAGTATTCACAATCATTAATTCCTTAATACAAAAAGAATTGATTTTGATTGCTCAGTCGGAAGATGAAGTTGGTAAAAAAGTAGATTATTATGATTTATCACCTATCTATCAACGAATTGAAGATTTTATGAATCAAAATATGCAACGAAAATCAAGTGAAAATAAACAAGAGCGTATCAAAGAGTTGTTTCAAAGCTTTGAAGAAGAATTTGGACGACCATTATCTGCAATTGAGTATCAAAGAATTAATCAATGGTTACAAGAAGATCACTATTCAGCTGAATTAATCTATTTTGCTCTTAAAGAAGCAGTGATTAATCAGGCATATAGTTTAAATTATATTGATCGGGTTTTATTAAGTTGGGAAAGAAAAAATATTTCAACCCCGCAACAAGTACAAGAAGAACAGAGAAAACGAAAAACTCACCTAAAAAAACAAGATAGTACATCTACCATTAAAGGAAACAAACCTCAAATAACATTACATAATTGGTTGGAGGAAAAATAATGTTAGGAAAACAACGTACGCAAGAAGTATTGGAAATAATGTATGAAATGTTTCCGAATGCGAAGTGTGAATTAAACTATCAGACGCCGTTCCAATTATTAATCGCAGTAATATTAAGTGCGCAAACGACAGATGTTGGAGTGAATAAAGCAACTCCTGCATTATTTGCAAAATTCCCTGATGCATTGAGTTTGTCACGCGCATCTATTGAAGATATTATCGACTGCATACGATCCATAGGTTTGTATCGAAATAAAGCCAAAAATATCAAGGCATGCGCAAGTCAATTGATTGAAAAATATGATGGAGAAGTTCCACGAACGAGAGAAGAGCTTGTCGAGTTACCGGGGGTGGGAAGAAAAACTGCAAATGTAGTTTTAGGTGAAGCTTTTGGTATTCCTGCAATTGCAGTAGATACACATGTTGAACGAGTAAGTAAACGTCTAGCCATTGTAAAAAAAGATGCGAGTATATTAGACGTAGAAAACACTTTGATGAAGAAAATTCCCAAGGATAAATGGGTTCAATCGCATCATACCTTAATCTTTTTTGGAAGGTATCACTGTTTAGCTAGAAGTCCTAAATGTGGAAGTTGTCCAGTTCTTAACTATTGCCAGGAAGGTAAGAAGAAATTAAATATTAAGTAAAAAAGAAGTCAAAGCTAGATTTACTCTATCTTTGACTTCTTTTTTTATACCGCTCAACTTAATTGTTTTGATTGGCATTTTGGTTACTATTTTGATTATTATTTGTAGGAGGTGTACCATTATTGTTTGGAACGTTGTTATTGTTTCCATTGCCATTTTGATTATTTTCCGATCCATTATTTGTATTCGGATTTGTTGGTTCAACTTCATTCGTTGACTCATTAGAAGTAGATGTATTGGCTTCAATCTCTTCTTGTGTAGTTTCTGTACTTGAACCGCTACTTTGGGTACTAGATTGGGAATAAGAAGGCGTAGTTCGTTTTACCGAAGAATAACTTTTAGAATTCGTCAAATACAGTTCCCGACCATATCGAACAAGTCCTGATGGCATTTTCCAATCAGTATTTTCATTACCTGCAGTAAGGTAACTCATAAGTTCTCGATAAACATCTGAGGCAACCTGTGTTGAATCATCAGTAATCGGTGTTTTTCTATCATTATAACCTGTCCAAACAGCTAAAGAATAATTCGGGGTATAACCGACAAAAGAAATATCAGGATATGCACCTCTAGATGTATCAATTGACTCTAATTCATCATTTGTATAATTTGATGTACCAGTTTTTCCTGCTTGAATCAAACCATCAATTTGTGCATTTGTACCAGTTCCATAAGTAATAACGTCCTTTAACACATCTGTTATCATGTATGCAGTTGTTGCTTCCATTGCTTTTGTACCATCTGCATCAAAAGTTTGTTCGCTACCATCTTGATATTGAATTTTATTAACATATTGCGGTTCATAATAGGTTCCGCCATTTGCAAATGCTGCATATGCCGCAGCCATTTTGAGGCTAGAAACACCATATTTAGTTCCATCTTGTGTACCAGTATTACTTGAAATGGCGTTAAATTGTTGTAAATCAGCATAATCAATATCTAAACCATTTAAAAATTTCTTAACATTTTTCACGCCAACATCCATGAATAATTTTGCAGCAGGAACATTTCGTGAGAGGTACAAAGCTTTGCGCAAAGTCATAGTACCATAGTATTGATTATCCCAGTTTTTTAATTGAATATTTGTTCCAGCGTAAGTATACGGTTCGTCAACAATCGTCTTTCCAGTAGAATATTTCAAATACTCAAAAGCTGGCGCATAGTCGGTAATTGGTTTCACTGTAGAACCGAAATCTCGAGAAGTGCTAACTGCTAAATTGTAACCGAGTATCGTACCATCTGGAATATTTCTTCCACCAATTTGGGCAAGAACTTTACCATTATGTACATCCATCAATGTTGCAGCTACTTGCATATTTTTATCTGGATAATAAACATAATTTTCTGAGTTCACAATCTCATATAGTCTTTTTTGAGCATTGACATTTAAGTTTGTATATACTTTCAGACCATCTGTATAAATATTTTTCCCAGTTTTTTCTTTTACTTCATCAATGACTTCTTTAATGTAATTATCATAGTATTTCCAATCTGCACTTTGAGTAGCAGGCGTGGTAAGTAATCCATCGTTAATTGGGGTAGCGACTGCTTGTTCATATTCCGATTTAGAAATCTTATTATTTTGTAACATCGTAAGTAGAACTACATCCCTACGTTTCTTTGCTGCTTCAGGGTTAGCATATGGATCAAACAAAGTAGGGGCATTTGGTAAACCAGCAAGTAAAGCTGTTTGTGGTAACGAAAGTTGATCTAGGGGCTTTCCATAAAAAGCTTTAGCAGCTGTTTGCATGCCATATATTCCATTTGACATATAAACTTTATTGATATAGTAAGTTAATATTTCTTGCTTTGATTTCATTCTTTCAAGCTTAATTGCCATTACTGCTTCTTGAGCTTTACGTTTTAATGTTTGATCTGATGATTTAGTAGAGAAGAAAGACAATTTGATTAATTGTTGTGTAAGTGTACTTCCGCCTTGTAATCCTCCAGAACGCACATTAGAAACAAATGAGCCAATGATACGAATAGGGTCGACGCCAATATGTTTGTAAAATCTTTTATCTTCAACAGACACTACTGCATCAGCTAATAACTGTGGTACTTGAGTTGCGTTAATTTTTTCTCGATTTTCCGCGCCGATGTCAGTAATTTTTTCACCATTTGCATCATAAATGATTGATGAGACAGTCGTGTCCAAGGATGATTCCGTTAATTCAGGTGCATCTTTAGCATAAAAAAAGAAAAGACCAACACCACATAAGAAGACAAGCATACAGGCGACAAAGACTGTAGTTATCAGTTTTACAAAAAAGGAGCTTCCCGACTTGTTCTTTTTCTTTGATTTCTTATTATGCTGATGATGTCTAGCTTTACGTGATGAAATTTGATTCGACATTTTACTGTTCTCCTTTATTACTTAAATATTGATTCACAGCTTCCAGATAGTCTACACGTGGAGCTATTTTCATTTTTATCTCAATTCCAACTTCAATAATTTCATCGATTGGAATTGATTTTCGTTCTGTTTTTTGTAAATCCCATTTGGCAATTAATGTTTTTGCGTCTAGAAAAAAGCACCGATGAAGCGAACTAAAATAGAGTAGGACAAAACATATTCCTGACTGTTCCATGCAACTTCTCATGTGTTCAATTTGATGGACATGAAAATTTTTTAACGGAAATGAGGTTCGATTCTGCGTTGCTTTAGCCTCAAAATCCAAATAATATCCTCGATAAACACCATTATAGTCAGTAGTGGAGGCTTCTTTAAAGTATGCCTCTTTTATTGTTGCAGCACTGCGTTTAGGATAATCAACCTTGACAATTTGAATAGGAGTAGGTTTTTTATGAATGACTGCAATGCGTTTGTTTCTATAGTATTCATTACTTTCATTTATCGCATCTTCAAATCGCATGCCACGGTTTGCGAAGGTCAGTTGAGAAGTACTAACTGACTTTATATTCGTTTTATGATAGACTTTTCCATTGGGATAATGAAAATTCATAGACTTCACACTCCTTTTACCATTATACCAAAAAATAAAATAGAAAGAAAAGTATTGATGAAAAAACATAATATTATCACTATCACTGGATATCGTAATTATGAATTGGGAATTTTTCAAGAAAAAGATGCTAAATTAGATATACTTTATCAATTTATTAAACATTCTTTACGACAATTACTTGAAAATGGAGGAGAATGGTTGATTATAGGAGGTAATCTTGGTGTTGAACTGTGGAGTGCAAAAATGGCTTATGAATTAAAAAATGAAGGCTTTGATGTAAAAGTTGCAGTTTTCTTGCCATTCAAAAATTTTGGCGAAAACTGGAAAGGATATAATCAACAATTATTTGAAGAAGTTATAACCCAAGCAGATTATTTGAATTTTGTTAGTCATAAGGAATATGAATCACCACTTCAATTAAAAAATCATTCCAAATTTTTAATTGAGCATTCTGACATGCTTTGGGCAATCTATGATAGAGAATTTCCAGGAAAAGCACAATATATTATTCAAGATTGGATAGCAACAGGAAAAGATTTTCAATTGTGTTCAATGGATGATTTACAGAGTTTTGCCAACGATTTAAATGATTTTTAGAAAAAGCAAGAAGTATTTTTCGTTAAATTTTTATGAAAATCTGTAGAAAATTTCTAGAATTCATTTGCTTTTATCTTCTGTTTTATATAGAATAGAAAAAGAAGTGTGTGCAAAAGACTAATAGAGGTGAATATAATGGCAAAGTATAATTATAAAGCAATCGATATTTTTAATAAAGAATTTAAAGTGAAGATGCGTGGTTTTGATCCAGATGAAGTAGATGAATTTTTAGATAATATTATGAAGGATTATGAGACTTTTAATAAAGAAATTCTTGCATTACAAGAGGAAAATGATCGCTTAAATGCAAAAATTAATCAATTAAACAAAAGTCAAGCAGTAATTTCTAAAATTCAACCAGAAAGTCAAAAGAGTCAAACTGTTACGAATTTTGATATTTTAAAACGTCTATCAAATTTGGAAAAAGAAGTTTTTGGAAAAAAATTAGATCAAGAAGTATCGCTTGACTCGTTATCTGCTTCTTCAAAACTTAGTGATAACTATACAAATTCAAGCGATGACGATTTAGATAAAACTCGTTTATTCTAGTAGTATTCATTGTGGTTTTCGGATAATCGCGGAGTATTTTTAGATATTCTGAGGAAAGTCCATGCTCACACAAGCTGCGATGCTTGTAGTGTTCGTGCTTAGCGAAACAATAAGCTAAGGTATAGTTTTTTCTATAACGGCGGAAGTAATGGCTACGGAATTGATTCTATGCCAAAGAATTCCTTAACGTGCAACAGTGACGATAAATAAGAGAAATCTTATTGTGAAACGGGTAAACCCCTCGAGTGAGCAACCCAAATTATGGTAGGGGCGCCTTTTGAACGGAAATGAACGGGTCAAAGGGGCATTAAATGCAGATAGATGATTATCCATATCTTTTTTCCCTGGAAAAGATAGGACAAAACATGGCTTATAGAAAATCACAATAGACAGGGAAGGCTGACAGTGTTCAGCCGTTTTTTTTAGTGAAAATAGGAGGAAATTATGCAAAAAGAGCAAAACTTTCAATTAATTGCAACAGCAGCTAGCGGATTAGAAGCGTTAGTAGGTAAAGAATTGCGTGAAATGGGAATAGAATGTCAAGTTGAAAATGGTCGAGCTAGATTTCAAGGTACAATGGAGACAATTGCAAAAACAAATTTATGGTTAAGATGTGCCGATCGCATTAAAATTATCATAGGTGAATTCGAGGCGACTAGTTTTGAACAATTATTTAATGGTGTGAAGAACCTTCCTTGGGAGGATTACTTGCCATTAGATGCTAATTTCCCTGTAGAAGGAAAATCAATTAAATCGAAATTATTTAGTGTTTCAGATTGTCAAGCTATTACAAAGAAAGCAATTGTGAATCGTTTGCGTGAATACTATCATCGGCCAAGTCATATGCCGTTACCTGAAACTGGTGCATTATATAAATTGGAAGTTTCGCTTCTAAAGGATAAAGTAACCATCACTTTAGATACAACTGGTCCTAGTTTATTTAAACGTGGGTATCGTATTGATAAGGGTGGTGCACCGTTGAAAGAAAATATGGCTGCTGCTATGGTAATGCTAACAAATTGGCGAAAAGACCGACCATTTATCGATCCAGTCTGCGGATCGGGAACACTATGTATAGAAGCCGCATTGATTGGTCATAATATCGCTCCAGGATTCAATAGAGAATTTGCGTGTGAATCATGGAGTTGGTTTGATGATACTGTTTTTGAACAAGTACGTGTAGAAGCTGAAAGTCAAGCTGATTATGATATAGAGTTAGATATTCTTGGTATGGATATCAATGAAAACATGATTGAAATTGCTAAACAAAATGCATTAGAAGCAGGATTAAGTGAATCGATTACGTTTAAGCAACAAGCTGTGAAAGATTTTAGAACGGATAAAGAATATGGTGTGATCGTTGCTAACCCTCCATATGGTGAGCGCTTGGGTGAAAGAGAAAGTGTAAGAAAATTATATCAAGAGATGGGAAAGGTTATGAAACCACTCACTACTTGGAGTAAGTATATTTTGACAAGTGACTTATCTTTTGAAGAATATTACGGTCAAAAGGCTACCAAAAAACGTAAACTTTATAACGGTGCTTTACGATGTGATTATTTCCAATTTTGGGGAACACGACCACCACGCAATCAAAATAAATAGTAGAGGGGGAAATGTGATGAAATTTGAAGACTTTTATTTAGACAAATATTTACTAGAAGCCATTACTGAAAAAGGATTTACAAAGCCAACAGAAGTACAAGAAAAGCTAATTCCGGTTATTCAATCTGGCCGAAGTGTTGTAGGACAATCACAAACAGGAACGGGGAAAACCCATACTTTTCTATTACCAATATTTAATCAATTAGATGTGCAGCAACAAATTGTGCAAGCTGTAATTACTGCTCCTAGCCGTGAACTAGCCACACAAATTTATCAAGCAGCCAAACAACTTGCAAGCTTTTCTGAAGATGAGATATCTATCATGAATTTTGTAGGTGGCACAGATAAATTACGACAAATAGAGAGATTAGCAAATAAACAACCTCAAATTGTAATCGGAACTCCGGGAAGAATTTTAGACTTAGTTGGTTCAGGTGATCTACTCATTCATACAACAAAAATAATGGTTGTAGATGAAGCGGATATGACATTAGATTTAGGTTTTTTAGCTGATGTCGATAAAATTGCTGGAAGAATGCCCGCTGAATTACAGATGCTCGTCTTTTCTGCTACAATTCCTGAAAAATTACGTCCTTTCTTGAAAAAATATATGAATCATCCACTGATTGAGGAAATTAAACCAAAAACGATTATTTCTGAAAACATTGATAATTGGCTAATCTCGACTAAAGGTAAAGACGTCAATCAAATTATCTATCAGTTATTAACTATTGGACACCCATATTTAGCCATTGTTTTTGCAAATACCAAACAAAGAGTAGACGAAATTAGCAACTATCTGAAAGGACAAGGGTTGAGTATAGCGACTATTCATGGTGATGTTTTACCAAGAGAACGAAAACGAGTAATGAAACAAATTCAAAATCTTGACTATCAGTATGTAGTTGCAACGGATTTAGCAGCTCGAGGTATTGATATCGAAGGAGTATCACATGTCATCAATGCAGAAATTCCTGATGACTTAGAATTTTTCATCCATCGAGTGGGTAGAACAGGACGAAACCAATTACCTGGGACAGCAATCACTTTATATGAACCAAGTGATGAAAGAAAGATTTCTGAAATTGAAGCTTTAGGAATTCATTTTCAACCAAAAGAAATAAAAAATGGAGAAATAGTTGATTCTTATGATAGAAATCGACGCCAAAAACGTGAAAAGAAACGTGATGAGTTAGATACAACATTAATCGGTTTAGTAAAGAAGAAAAAGAAAAAAATTAAACCAGGATATAAAAAACAAATTCAAAGAGAAATTGAAAAAACTAACAAGCAAAAACGTAAGATGGCACGTCGTCAAAATAATCGAACAGCGAGAAAGCATAAAAAAAATTCAAGTATATAGTACAGAGGCGGACTCAATTTGGGTCTGTCTTTTTGTTTTATGATTTTGAAAATATTTTGTCAGAAAAATTTATCTTGTGATATACTGTGAATAAGTAGCTTGAAATAGAAAAGGAGCGAGATATTATGAAGGTTGTTGATACTTTGGATTGGTCAAATTGGAAAAATTATCCAGTTAGCACAAAGAGAGATTTATTTAGTCAAATATTAGCGTATTATGTTAGTCCTTTAAAGCAAGTCAGTCAGGTAACTCTCAGTCAATTTGAATTAGCTGGTGTAAAATGTGAAACTTTTGAAGTTCGTCTAGATGATGAAGCATTTGTTTTTCTTCCAGGTAAGAAAGGTGCGATTTTAGGTTGGGATTCAGGGACTCAGCCATTACCCGCTTTTTATTGGGATATGAAAAATGCAATCTACCATAAACGTGTACAAGATTATCAAAAAAACTATGGATTACAAACTACAGAAGAATGGGATGTTTTTGTGAATGAATCCACTTCAGGCTTGCGACAAGTTGATATTCCGCCAATGTTAGTTGCAAAATATGCAATTCCTGTTGGATGTCAATATTTAGGGACTTTAAATGCTGTTACTGGAGAATTTATTGGTCAAGTTGAAGAATATACAAAGTATGAAAAACAAATTCATCAGCAATTAGTTCCTCCACAAAATTTTGAAGATTCACTTTTCTTTGAATTTCCAACAGAATTGTTTCATGAAAATAAATTCTATGCTTGTTTGGATCCAGAAAATGAATGTTATCAAATCTATTCACATACCGAACATACACAAGAAGAATTAATCCAAAATTTACATAATCAGGTATTTGAATTATTGAATGAGGATCAATGGGAGTATGCAGTAGGGGCAACAACAAGAAGACTTTTTAGATGGGGCAACGAACTTCTTGAAGATCATTCTTACTGGAAAAATCAGACACATAAAATCGTCAGTCGCCCTAATATGTTTGGTTTGTGCTTTGCTGGCGATTTAAAACGTTACGAGATCACTTCTGGAAAACAACTTAAATTAGATAAATGGCAATATTGTCAGGTTCCATTATTAGATTATTTACCTTTATCAACCTATTATCGACCAAGAAAACTGATTTCAAAAAATGAATCCTTATCTCCCAAAGACTACACTTACAGAAAAGCAATTATCATCGATTCTTAACAGATGAGCGCTTAAACAAATCAATCCATTTTTGTGATTCGTATTTTTAATTTTAAAATGCTAGTATAAAATAGTACTTTTTTCAAGGAGGTAAGTATGTATAAAAATAAATATAAAGTATTAATCGTTGGTGCTACAATACTAATTGTTGCTTTTATTTGCATTTCTGGGTACAAATATGCGCAACGATATAAAAATGCCCAAGCTTTGGATATTGTCGAGAACTTTGCTTTGAACGCTGATAAAACTTATCAAGAAATTCATCAAAACATTGAGAAGAGCTATTTGGATAAAGATAAAATATTTCTTGCTAAAAATTTAAATAGTGACCAAATTGATCAAATGAAACATAAGACAAATAATTTTAAAAATGAATACGAAGCCGCATTAAACAGCTTGTCCTTATTGAAGGAAGAAGACGTAAAAAAATATAAAGCTAAAGTAATTTCACAAAAGGCTAATGCAAAAAAAATAGTTACGCTATTTCAAAAATTACAAGTTAAGTTCAACAGACAAGATGCGGTTAATCAATTGTTTGAACAAGCCTACCTCAATGGCGACCAGCAAAATCATGAAGTAGCTATCAAGCAAAATATCAAACAAACTGATATAGAGCAAGTAAAGAAAAATATTCATCAACAAAAAACTAGCTCAGCATTTGATCAAGCATTAAATAAAGGAATAGAATTTGCTACATCGCAACTAGATGCATATAATCAAGCGATGTCATTATATGCTCAGCTTTACAAGGATAAAAAACCAACTGATCAAGTGAACGCAGAGAATTACCAAAATCTTTTACAACTCATTCAGCAAATAAAAAATACTAAATTAAAAGAAAGTTTTAATGAAGGTCTAAAAGCAATTGAGGAAAAAATACGTTCGAGTGCGACAAATACGGAATCAGAGTCTCAAGCTCAAACAAATTCGGAAACTAGCGAATCATCCATTCAAGACTTGCAACAAAATCAAAACAATAATATAGCGAATAATGATGGTACAACAAATTACGAGGGTTATAATGCACCAAATTATCAAGTTACACCATCAGTTCCAC
This sequence comes from Enterococcus cecorum, assembly GCF_023221775.1. Lineage (GTDB taxonomy): Bacteria > Bacillota > Bacilli > Lactobacillales > Enterococcaceae > Enterococcus_E > Enterococcus_E cecorum_A. The sequence continues at coordinate 16,290 of NZ_JAKUDS010000041.1, forward strand.
AACAAAATCAAGTGCCAGTCAATCCCACACCAACGCCTAATCCGAGTCCACAACCGACAGAACCGACTCCTACGCCAGAAGTAGAGCCGACTCCTGCTCCAGAAACAGAAAATAGTGATCAAAATAATAATTGGTAAAATTCTCTTATTTTGCAAACTATGAATTGACAAGACTTTGAAAATTGCCTATACTATGAAAAGTAAAGGATATGGTATTTAAGATAGTTGTTTTAGAGAGTCTTATGGTGGTGGAAGTAAGATACAGCCGTTAAATATTGCTCCCTTTATTCCTTTGGTAGAAATATCAACGTGAATCTAGCGTTAATAGATATAAAGAGGTAATGATCAGACATCATTGCAAGCAGGGTGGTACCGCGAGTTTCGTCCTTGCATGCAGTGATGTCTTTTTAATTTTAAAGAAAGTAGGAGAATTATGAAAGAATTATCTAGTGCTCAAGTGCGCCAAATGTTTTTAGACTTTTTTAAATCAAAAGGTCATAATATCGAACCAAGTGCATCATTAATCCCAGTGAATGACCCGACACTATTATGGATTAACTCTGGGGTTGCGACATTAAAAAAATATTTTGATGGTTCAATTGTTCCTGAAAATCCAAGAATTACCAATGCTCAAAAATCCATTCGTACCAATGATATTGAAAATGTAGGTAAAACAGCCCGTCATCATACTATGTTTGAAATGTTAGGTAACTTTTCAATTGGTGATTACTTCAAAACAGAAGCCATTCACTGGGCTTGGGAATTTTTAACTTCACCTGAATGGATGGCCTTTGATCCAGAAAAACTTTATGTGACTGTCTATCCAAAAGACACGGAAGCTAAACGTATTTGGCATGAAGAAGTGGGGCTACCTAAAGATCATATCGTGGAAATTGAAGATAATTTCTGGGATATTGGTGCGGGTCCAAGTGGTCCGGATACAGAGATTTTCTATGACCGTGGTCAAGAATTTAACAATGTGGCTGAAGATGACCCAGAAAACTATCCTGGTGGCGAAAATGAACGTTACTTAGAAATCTGGAACCTTGTATTCTCAGAGTTCAATCATAAACCAGATGATACTTATGAACCACTTCCTCATAAAAATATTGATACGGGGATGGGGCTTGAACGAATGGTTTCTATCGTCCAAAATGCACCAACCAACTTTGAAACTGACCTATTTATGCCAATCATTAAAGAAGTGGAAAAATTAAGTGGTACCGTTAAATATGGCCAAGCACCATTAACAGATATTTCCTTTAAAGTAATTGCTGACCATATTCGTGCTTTATCTTTTGCGATTGGCGATGGAGCATTACCATCAAATGAAGGCCGTGGCTATGTTTTACGTCGTTTATTACGTCGCGCGGTCATGCATGGTCAAAAACTAGGCATTAAGCAAGCTTTTCTATATCAATTAGTACCGGTTGTTGGAAAAATTATGGAAAGCTACTATCCAGAAGTTCTTGCTAAAAAAGACTTCATTGAAAAAGTTATCAAAAATGAAGAAGAACGCTTCCATGAAACAATCAATGAAGGTCTGGCTATCTTAAACCAAGTCATTGCCCAATTAAAAGAAAATCACGAAGATACTTTGCAAGGTAGCGATATTTTCCGCCTATATGACACTTATGGTTTCCCTGTTGAATTAACGGAAGAAATTGCCAGTGATGAAGGATTTAAGATTGATCATGCTGGATTTGAAGTAGAAATGAAAGCCCAAAGAGAACGTGCGCGTAATGCTCGTAGCAAAGAATTATCTATGGGGGTTCAATCTGCCTTATTGACCGATATCAAAGTTGAAAGTGAATATGTCGGTTATGAAGTATTAGAAGCTGAAAGTGAATTATTAGTTTTAATCCAAGACGAAGCAATTGTCGATAGCGTTTCTGAAGGTGAAGTTCAAGCGATTTTTGCTCAAACACCATTCTATGCTGAAATGGGTGGTCAAATTGCTGATACCGGTGATATTATTGATGGAAGTGGACAAGTGATCGCTCATGTAACTGATGTGAAGAAAGCACCAAACGGCCAATTCTTACATGCACTTGAAGTAAAAGAAGCATTAACTGTGGGGCAAACTTATCAATTAGTAGTCGATAAAGCACGTCACAACCGTATTATCAAAAATCATACAGCAACCCACCTTCTACACAAAGCCTTAAAAGAAGTATTAGGAAGCCATGCCAATCAAGCAGGTTCGCTTGTAACACCGGATCATTTACGTTTTGACTTTACACATTTTGGTCAAGTAACTCCTGAAGAACTAATTCGCATGGAACGTATTGTAAATGAGAAAATTTGGGAAGCTTTACCTGTAGTAACCATTGAAACAGATATTGATTCTGCTAAACAAATGGGCGCGATGGCTTTATTCGGCGAAAAATATGGCCAATTTGTACGTGTGGTGAATGTGTCTGACTGGTCTATTGAATTATGTGGTGGAAATCACGTGTCAAATACTGAAGAAATTGGTATCTTCAAGATTGTTGCTGAATCAGGTATCGGAGCTGGTGTGCGTCGTATTGAAGCCGTAACAAGTAAAGCAGCTTATGAATTACTTGAAAATCAAGAACAAATTTTAAAACAAATTGCAAGTTTAGTGAAAGCACCTCAATATAAAGAAGCTACAACTAAAGTAGAACAACTTCAACAACAATTACGTGAAGTGCAAAAAGAAAACGAAGCACTTGCAAGTAAATTAGCGAACCAACAAGCAGGCGATGTCTTTAAAGATGTCAAAGTGGTCAATGATGTAAAATATATTGCTGCTAAAGTGCAAGTAAAGGATATGAATCAATTACGTCAACTCGCTGACCAATGGAAACAAAAAGCCATTTCTGATGTGTTAGTTTTAGCGACAGAAAATGATGGCAAAGTCAATCTATTAGCTGCCGTAAGTCCAAATGGCTTAGAAAAAGGAATTAAAGCAGGTGACTTAATTAAAGCTATTGCACCAAAAGTTGGTGGTGGCGGTGGCGGCCGTCCTGATATGGCCCAAGCTGGTGGTAAAAATCCAGCAGGTATTCCGGATGCATTAAATGAAGTGGCGAACTACTTAGCATAATAAATAAAAGAAGAAGCTC
>NZ_JAKUDS010000042.1 GCF_023221775.1 Enterococcus cecorum
TTTCCTATTACTTTTTCCTTAATTTTAAAGTATTCACTTTCATTTGTATTTTCATTATTTTCTGGAGTACCAGTTTTTGCTGAATCTGCTATTACCTTTTTCAATGCTAATTCATTAGAAATTAAAACTACCTTACTGTTCAACCTTTCAAGCAATTCACTTTGAATAAATCCTAACAAATCACGCAAATCGATTTTGTTACTAATTCGTTCTAAGTCATCAATAACAAAAACCATTTGTCCATCTATTTTTTTTAGTATATCCTCTTGAAAAAAAGAATAACCTAACTCTATCGCTTGAAAAAATAATTCACTTTTACTATAAATTTCACTAGCTATATTTTTTACTCTTCTATATTGTTGACTATGACGTTTAAGGAAGTTCATAGGAATGACAGGATACATTATATTCAATATTTCTATGAGTAATTCTTTTTTTAATAAATCGAGATTTCCAATTCCATATAGCGAAAGATACACAACTTTATAATCATTTTTTATACTTTCAATTACAACATTTTTAACATAATACGTCTTTCCAATTCCCCAAGGACCATTGATTTGAAATGCAAGCTTATCATCGCTCTCTAGATAGGCATTAACAGCATTAAATATAGGATCTGATACGTTATTATCCATATTATTTCTCCTCTAACCATATATAAATATAACGGCACTTATTTTAGTCATAACAACTTCATCCTTCATTATCAAGATTCATATACTTCCTTTTCATTTTCATAATGCCATGTTTCTAGTTCTTCATTTGCTGCTGTACGATGAATTATCTGCTTAACGAGTCTATCTAAATCAGTTCCTTCATTGTAGTCAGCAGCTGCAAAATATTTTATTCGCTTATCTTTCATCATTTGGTAAACTTTAGACTTGTCTTTTATAACATCATTATATACACCAATAGAATGTCCACCGTGTGAATTAACAAGTTTCATACATGGAATATCTGTATCACTATCACCAATATAAATCATATTTCGAAAAGGTACTCTAATCATATCAGGAGGAAATGCATCATTCACACCAGGATCATTAATATCAAGTACACCTTTTCAATTCTAAATAGAAATTGAGTTTTATTCGTATAATTTACAACCTGGGCCGGCCATACTGCTACATTATTTTCATTATAATAAAATGAACTAGCATAGATTTTCTCAAATGCACCTTTTTTAGCAACAGAGGTACCTTCAATCATTTCTTTTAACCCCGAAGAAATAATATAATGTTCAACAATGACACCCTCTTTCTTGCCAAAATCTCTAATCCGTTCAAACCATTGTTCTACACCAGGAAATAACTTAACAGATGCACCATAATCTGCTAATTGTTTCTTTGTAAAAAGCACTTTACCTTCAGATTTTTCTTTCATTGTGAACATATATGCAAGATTTTGATCCATTTCATTTTTTGTAGCCCGTGTATTCGACTCTTTCCAAAACTCATTAACGTTGTAACCAACACTCTGTATATATCCTTGTGCTTGCATGTCATCAGGTGATAAAGTCTTATCAAAATCATAGCAGATAGCAACTACAGGCTTATTCTCTTTAGTCTTGCGCTTATATTTTAATACTGACATAATAAACCACTCCTTGCAGAATAAAATTGCCCATTCCTTAATCTAAATATACTCCCATGTACGCTACATTTCAATAAAATATGTAACCGAATACAATAATTTATATACATACTTTTTGTATTTGATAATATTTAACGTAAACCATCTATAATTTTTTTATCAATCAGTATTAAAAGTTTTCAATTTCTCAATGACATTCTACTTATGAGGACATATTTGTAAATCAAAAGTGGACATGTCAGGGTTGTACGAAGATAGAATAAAAAACGCTTACATATTCAGATATAAAAACTCCCCACAAGCTAGAATCACAACTGACCTAAACTTATGGGGAGAATCATCTATATAAGCTAAATTGCCAAAAGGGTGAATAGTGGCAATGAGCTCCGTTAGTCTTCTAAGCCGATCTGTTCTTTAACGACTTTGGCAATAGTATCTACATGGTAATTCACCAATTCGTCGGTTGGTGCTTCAGCCATGATGCGTAATAGTGGCTCGGTACCGGATGGGCGAACCAAGATACGGCCTGTTTCACCTAATGCAGCTTCCGATTTTTCAATTGTTTCGCGAATCACTGGATGATCCATGACATGATTTTTATCCGTCACGCGAACATTAACCAACTTTTGCGGATAAATCGTGACTTCACTGGCTAACTCAGATAAGGTTTTACCAGTTTCCTTAATGATATTTAGTAACTGTAGACCAGAAAGAATACCATCACCTGTTGTATTGTAATCTAAGAAAATCATATGACCGGATTGTTCGCCACCAAAGTTATAACCGTTTTTGCGCATTTCTTCCACTACATAACGGTCACCGACTTTAGTTACAACATCTTTCAAGCCAATTTCTTCAACTGCACGATGGAAACCTAGATTACTCATCACAGTGGTCACAATCGTATCTTTCTTCAATCGATGGTTAGCCGCAAGATATTTTGCACAGATATACATGATCTTATCGCCATCCACAATATTACCCAGCTCATCTACAGCAATGATACGGTCTCCATCCCCATCAAAGGCCAAACCAACATCCGCACCCTTGACACGAACGAATTCACTTAAAGCTTCTGGATGAGTCGATCCAACACCGTCATTAATATTTAAGCCGTCTGGATTCGCTCCAATTGTATAAAAATCTGCATTTAATTGTTTAAATAAGCGATTTACAACTGGAGTAGTCGCGCCATGTGCAGCATCTATACAGATTTTCATATCAGATAAATCACCAGGAATCGTTTCGGCTAAAAACTCAGCATACTTAATTAAGCCATCTGACATTTCATTAACAGTTCCTAAGCCTTGTGCTGAAGGTCGTGGTAATTCGTCCACTTCAGCATCTAATAAAGATTCAATCTCAAGTTCTTGATCATCAACCAGTTTAAAACCATCACTACCGAAGAATTTAATTCCATTATCTTGTGCTGGGTCGTGTGAAGCAGAAATCATCACGCCTGCACTTGCTTTTTGTGTACGAGTCAAATAAGCCACACCTGGCGTAGAAATAACTCCAAGACGATACACTTCAATCTCCACAGAAAGTAGACCAGCAATTAAGGCATATTCTAATAATTCGCCTGAAATACGTGTATCGCGTCCTACTAAAACTTTTGGACGCCCCGTTTCATGCTGACTTAACACGTAGCCACCACATCGACCTAATTTAAATGCTAATTCTGGGGTTAGTTCCACATTTGCTTCTCCTCGCACCCCATCTGTATTGAAATAATTTCGCAGGATATTACTTTCTAATATTTTAACCTATATTTTATTCAAATCAATCTTAAGTTGTCTAATCATTCTTTCATATGATTCAACAAGATCAACCGAATTATTCCATCCTAACTGCTGTAATTTATCTGAATTTAACTTTAGTTTTACATCTGCAGCATAACCGAATTGATTGTATTCTGGAATATCATACACCACATTAATTCTACCTTTAGAAATCTTATCAGCAACTAAATTAGCCATTTCAGCAATAGTAACATGACTTTTAGGATTAGAAACATTATACGCTTCTCCATCATTTCCTTTAAGTAATATTGTTAATAACCCCGTCACACAATCGCGAGAATAACAATAATTTCCTTCAGATTTTCCCTCAGTATGCAAGATAATATTTTCTTCATTTATTACACTTTTAGCAAATTGCGAAAACACTCTATTTTCCCATGGAAAGATACCTGCACCAAAAGTTTGAGCTAATCGCGCAATCTTAACTGGTAATGAATACTCGCTCATATAGCTAATGCACATATTTTCACACAACCGTTTACTCTCAGGATAATTACTTCTAACATTTAAATGATTGATATACCCAATATTGTATTCTCTAATTTCATTTTGTTCATTTTCGAACGTACCATACACCTCCATCGATGATATATACACTACAGAAATAACTTTTTTTTCTTTAGAAAATCTTAGGACATTATTTGTTCCAATAACAGCAGTCATAATTGTTTCAACAGGCTTGTTAATTAAATAGCTAGAAGTAGTGACAGCAGCACAATGTATTACAAAATCAACACTTCCATCATACTCAATTGGCTCAGTAATATCACCTAAAACAAACGTTATTCTATTTATTTCATCCGGATTATATATTTTTTTTACCTTTTCCATATTTCTTACTGATGCAATTACATTTATATCTTCAATGGCTAGCAATGCTTTTACTAATTGGAAACCAATCAATCCTGTAGCACCTGTGATAAATACATTTTTTCTTTTTAGCAAATCATAAGGTAGAGGATAATTCTTAACATATTCTAAGTCTTCTTCAAATGGTGTCATTATATTTTCCTTTCTATTCTAAACCGTATATCTGAGCATTTTCTTTTGCTTCCAATATTGCTCTCATCGTATAAAAATCATCTGGAGTTGTTATTTTCATATTTTCATCCGGACCATCAATTAAATGTAACCTATAACCAAAATCTTGCATCATTGTACAAGAATCTATACAATTTGTTTCCCCATTTTTTAAAGCTGTCTCGTGTACCTTTAATATTTCATTTAGCCAAAAACTTTGAGGTGCCTTTGCAATTCTGGAATTTTTTCTACTTGGTACATAATCGATTGTATAATCTGCTTCGTTAACAACAAGTATTGTCTCCTTAACTTTCGCAGTTGTTATTGCTGATCCAAATTCCTTTACACTCAAAATATTTTCTGAAATAACACTATTATTTATTAATGGTCTCACACCATCGTGAATTAATACAATAGTATCACTATCCTTAGATATTTCTTCCGCAGCTTTTAATCCATTATATATTGATAATTGACCAGTCTTTCCCCCAGGAACCACCTTTAACACTTTATTTATCCTGTATTTATACAACAATGTTTTTAAATGAGGAATCCAAGATTCAATACAGGATATAACAATTGCATCAATTTCAGGATGATTTTCAAAATGTTCTAATGTATGTATGATAATTGGTTTATTATACATTTCTAAAAATTGTTTTGGTCGTTCTTTACTATGCATCCTATTTCCAACTCCTCCGGCAAAAATTACTGCAATATTCATTTCTTTCACCCTTTCTTACTTTATATTAAATTCATATGTTTTGCTAAACGATGTGAACTATTTCCATCTTTGTATTCCCAAATTTTATTAAATAGTTTTTGTCGCTCAACAATATATAAGTCTTCATTATTGATAACACTTTTTATGAAATTACATAAATCATTATAGCAATAAATAATTGGTCCTGCGATATATTCTTGAGGATTATCAACAATAAAACCAACATAGTCATCTGCATCATCCATCGTATAACCAATTGGTCTGTCTAAATGTAAATAATCATATGCAACAGATGAGTAATCACTTATTAGTGCATCCGTATCTTTCATCAACCGATAATTATCAATGTTCAATTCTTTCACTGATTTGCCATCTAATATTCTAATGTGAGATAATGAAGGTAACTTAATTTCTCGCAAATCTTGCATAGGATGAATCTTAATAATCAGCAATACATTTTCCTTTACCAACAATTGATTTAATTTTTCATAGTTTTCTATAGAATTTATTATAGGTATTCCATATTTTTGTTCATATTTCAAGTCATTTCTACCATTAACAGACTTTCTAAAAGTTGGCATCCAAAGAATCACTTTTTTATACTGTGTTTTAGTTAATTTACTTAAATCTCCCGAATTGTTGGAATATAAAATATCATGAACTGGAAAACCTATAGAAATCATTCTATTGTTTGGAAAATCTAGCATATAACTATCAGCTAAAAGTTCATGTAAATGAGAATTTGGGGCTAAAATATACGTCATGTTATCAGGAATACACACATTGCCTTTAAATGCTTTCAGACTAAAACCTCCATGAGTCGTATAATATGAAATTTGCTCATCTCTAATCGATGGAATTATTTGATGACCGCAAACAATATATTTTGCAACAACATAATAGTATGATTTTTTTATACTAGGTTTTTCATAAAAAAAATATTCAACATTATCGGGTAGGTTATATTCTTTTTTATTTCTTAGAAACCAAACAATTTTATATTTTTTGTTTAACTCCTTATCAATCAAATATTGGAAAAAAGCACCCCCATTTGAATCAAAATCATTATGACTTTCAATGATAATAATATCTTGTAACTGACTTTTTAAACATATTAATTTAATAAAAAATGTAATCCATTTATCAATATAAAAATCTAAGTACCAAGGAATCGTTTTTAATACAATATGTTTAATCCCCTTTTTCTTAATTATAAAGAATAATTTTTTCATATCAAACCTACCTCATAACGATTTTTTTACAAAAAAACAGAAAATTTTTTGAATAAATTGATATTATAACTATTAAACATATTATTTGTCCAATATATGAATGATTCTTAGTATGTTCAAATACTATCTGAATACAAAGCAGTATATATGTAATAAAATCTCTTATTAAATTAACTTTCATAGAGATAATATTTTTTAAATAAAAATATCTTATTATCCACATACAGAAATAGGAAAAAGCTGTTGAAACAGCCGCTCCAAGTATTCCATACTTCGGAATAAATAGTATATTCAATATTAAATTAATACTTGCTGAAATAAGGGTTGTATTAGCAACTATCCCAGTACGTTTTGCAGCACTAAAAATACTTCCTTGAAAAACTGTAAGTGTATTAAATAAAACGGATAGCAATAATACGGAAGAATACTTCCAAGCGATGAAAAAATCTTTCGCATATAAAAAATTTGCAAGCGGAATATTGAACAGTATAATAACAGAACATACAATACTCATCATTGCAGCATATATTTTATATGTTTGTGAAAAAAAGCCATCCTTGTCCTCAGGATCAAACTCCACGATTGCTGATAGCGTCCACGCGCTAGAAAAGATACTATAAAAAGTAGATAGTATTGTTGGAATCTTACTTGCCACCGAATATATACCATTTGAAGACGCTCCACAATAATATGTTACAAAATATCTATCCATAAAAGCGTTAATCCATAGAGCAATATTATTAAAAATTAGCGGTATACAATAAATGATCATTTGTTTTCTAATAAACCTTGGACAATCAACTTTTAAATATGTAACTAATGGTGCTTTCGCATATAACATACATACAATTGAAGAACAAAATGGCCCAAGTACCATGGATAACAGATATCCGATAATTCCCAATCTTAAAAACAATAAAAATATAACATTCGATATAATGATTATTACAGTAGATAAAATACCTGTCACTGCAACTTCTGTAATTTTGTCTAGAGCTCGTAAATAATTGGTCATTAATTCATATAATGCATTAGAAAAAAAATATAAAACAACAAACCCAAAATAATACGATGGCCAACTAAATAAATCACTTATGTACAGCATTATCATAATTATTGTACAAATTATTGTAGATATCATAACTATCCTGAAGCCATACGACAATATGTTTTCCCCTAAATCCTTTTTTTCTAGTGTAAATCTTAATACAGAACTCGATATATTTATTGTTAATACAAAAATCAACAACATAGATGTTGTTGTTATTAAGTCCGCAATTCCATAATCAGTAGTGGTTAAGATTGATGTATACAATGGTACAAGTAAGAAAGAAAGAGCTTTCGTACCAAATGAACTAACACCAAATATCAGCGTATTTTTACTTAGAGATTTAAATTTTTTATTCAAATCTACTTAGCCTCCTTAATTTCAAAAAAAGAGTTTGGTCAAACTTCACTATCAATTTATCAAAATAAATAGCTAGGAATATTGTAAATAATAAATCAAGGATAATCATTAGATACTTCATATAATCATCTTGAAAATAAATATTTTGTAATAACATTCCAGGTATTCTCTGTAAAATAAAAATACTAAATGCATGTTTTCCAACAAAGTATAAAATGTTACTACTAATCTCAAAGAAATAAAGAAAATAAATTAACAACATTACTATTGCAACAGAACTAAGATTCATTATCATTGGATATATACGAAAATTGTATGTCAATATTAAAATACACAGTAACAAAAGAAGAACTTTAATTTTATTGTTTTGAATTATATTCATAATATTATCTTTATAGATTGCAACAAACGATCCAAATGGATAGCAAAAAATAGTGGAATAAAATCTATCGCCCATATTAATTGATGATACACATATGCAATATATTATGGTAACAAGAAATAAAATAACAACAGAAAAATATTTATTGGTTGTAATACGTGAAGAAATATATGAAGCGGTATACATAAATAATATTGCAAAAATATACCAATTTGAATTACCCACAGACTTTATTCCTACCAAAGATAAAAGGATAGTAGTAGGTGAATAATTGAAACCTAATAAGTAAGACACAATAATATATATTATTACAACAATATCAAAATTTAATAGGGTTTTAATAATTCTATTGTATGGATAAAATTTCAGATAACTCTCTCTATTTTGAATTGACCACATTACACCATAACCAGAGAAAAAAAGAAATGGTGCAACAATCCACTGATTATGAAAATTTTGAAAATGTTGATACAACCTATCCGAAAAATTTGTTGACAAAAACCAATACTGCGTAGAATGTGAAAAAAATATTAAAAGTGTACATATTCCATTAATTACAGTTGTGTCATTTTTATTCAAATATTTCTCTTTATTATATCTAAAATTTAGGCTAAAAATTAGTACAAAAAAAACAATTATTACAAATATTATCATGATTATTTAATTCCATTTCTATTTCAAGATTTAATAAAATTTTATTTAAGTATCTATTACATCAATAAAAAAGGTAATTAATAAAAATATTATTATTCAATATTGGGCATACTATAGTAGGAAGTAAATACAAACCTATTGAGAGATAGGCAATTCCCAAGAGAACGACTATTAGAGTACAAAATACCTTTAAATAATAAATTGATACTTTATTTTTAACAAAATATTCTGGATTAAATGAGTTGGTGATAATCATTATAGTAATAACCATCAAACCTTCCTGTAATCTATATACCTCCGTAGTATATCGAATAATTAATCCAACAATTATTAATATTAATACATGCATTTTTGCTAAGAACAAAATCTGATCTCTTTCTAAAAAGGTATTTTTTTCATATATATACATGCATATTGAAATCACAATAATTGCTGTAACTAGCACTTGTATCAATGCAAATCCTAAATGACGCCATTCCGAATGTTGATACTCTAGCGTTAAATACGAACCTAGTCTATCTCTAGAACCTGTTATACTTAATAAACTTAATATCGTATTTGGAGTCAAAACATAAATAATAAAAAGATTAACAAAAAAAGTAAAAATAATACTAGAGCGTAGACTGATTTTTTTTGCCAAAATTAATACAATCCACAAAATACTTGCAAAATGAATACTTGAAGCAATAAAAATGGATACTATGTATTTTATGTCATTTTTTGTAAAATTAGGCTTTAATATAATATCACTATCCTTCTCTAGTAAAAACCTAATGGAATATATAAAAACAGAAACAGCTAATGCGTTTCTCATTTGAGCTACATTCAAAGAAAACGGGTACACCATATAAAGACAAGCTACAATATTTGGATACCTAGAGTATTTCCATACTGTGCTATAAATAAGCGATAATTGGATAAATGTAATCAACATTTTAAACTGTAGAAAATTTAATCCAAAGCTATTACAAATACGAATGATAAGTGAATAAAAAAATTCAGTGCTACCATTCCAAAGATCCGGATGAGTGTATCTACTAATGTATATCTGTTCATCAGCTATTCCTACAGTAAACGACATTATTGTCCACATCCAAAACATCAATAATATAAACAAGAATTTGTTCTTCTTAAAAATTAAATTAAGCATTAAAAAAACAGAAGTTATAATTGCGATAATCATTCTAGCCCTCGATAAATATTTTTTCTAATTTTTTAGCTGATAAATTCCAATCTAATTTTGAGATAACATTTTTAGAATTCTGCTGAATATTATCAAATAAATTTGGATATTTTAATAATTTCTCAATATTTTTGTACATTTCGTCAACATCACCTGGGGATGATATCATCATGTTTTCTTCATTTTTTCCTAAATCATAAACTACACCTACATTCGAACCAACTACTATACAACCACATGCAATGGCTTCAATAGGAGTTAACCCCCATCCATCTACTATACTCGGAAAAATAAAAATATCAGATTTTGAATATAATTCTACTAACTTTTCTTTTGATGGGTTTCTATAATACTCGACAAATTTTGGCAGGTTAGAATTATCACACATTCCAAACATTCTTAACTTACTTGTTGGATGCTTTTCTAAAATTTTTGCATATGCTTCTAAGCCAAAATTAACCCCTTTTTCAGGCAATATATGATTAAGCATTAGAAAATTAATCTGTTTATTATGATTTCGAACTTTTAAATCATAAAATATATCGGTGTCTATTCCATTCCAAACAACTGGAAATGGTCCGATTCCTAAATCCTTTTTTAAACATGAATTTATCCAATTTGAAATAACTATTTTCCGTAATGGGAGATTGTATGATTCTGCAGCCATTTTCTCATTATCATAGACCTCATATCCTTGGATAAAATAATATTTTTTTCCCTTTGATTTTGATAGTTTATTGACAATAAACGCTGTAGGCCAAGCAGTAGCTACAATAATATCCGCATTTCTAACTGTATCATCAGTAAGTTTCCAAACAAACTTATCAAATTTATTTTCTTTATGCAAACGACTTATAACCGCCTTACAAGTACAGTAATATTGATGTAATAAATTAATACTTTTAAGTTTAAATCGTCTCACATCAAAAGCTCTTATTTCTTTATATATTACGACATCATGCCCCATATCATTCAATAAAGAGGCATATCTATAAATAACTTCCATTCCCCCTGAAGTTCCAATTGAAGGTAAAATAATATTTATTTTCATTTTTACACAAATATCCTTTATATTATTTATTTTTTTGTTTTATTGCATCCCTCCATCCACTTAAAATGGAGTTTATTTTTTCAGATTTTTCATTTTCATATAATAAAACAATTAATATCATTTTTAAATTTCTATAGTTTCCGCGAAGAAAATGAAACCATAAACCATGTTTCTTAGGATAATATACATTATTTCTAGCTATATAATATTTTCTAAAAGAACTATGACCCGACACGTTTATCGACCAAAAAAAGAACCGTTTCTTTATACTCTTTCCAATTTCATGTAATAAACATATATCTCGTATTTGTACAACTTCATGTCCAAATTTTTTCATTCGATAGCAAAATTCAAAATCAACTGAATCAATAAACATACTTTCATCATACCTACCTACTTCAGACCAATATTTAATTTTAGTAAAAGATCCAGAAGTAATACAAGTCTTAACAACTTCGAACTCATTTTTAGGATTATGTCCTATTAACCCAATATTTCTATCAATAATCACTGGTGCGACAATTCCCCAATTCGAATCTAAATACAAATATTTTTTCATCTTAAATATATAATCATCATCACACACCGAATCTTGATCTAAGCTTAACATCCAATTATATCCATTTGTTAACCCCCACTGCATCAATTTGTTCAAAGCAGCTGCTATACCAACATTTCTTTCAGAAGTCAATAGTTCTACATTAGAATAGTTATTAAGCACTTTTTTTATATCAGAAATATTTTTAGAGTCATTATCAAAAACTATTACATACGGTACCTGACTACAGATGGAACGTATATTTTCATTAAATCTCTCTATATTTGGATTAAAACAAACAATCCCAGCATAAATATCATTCATAGTTACACCTCGTTGTTTCTAGCTTCCCATAACTCAGTTTTTTCTTTCAACCCATCCTTAATCCCTCTTAATGTTAATTTAGTAACTAAAAATTTATTTTGAGACCTTAAAATACTAGGGATAATAAACGAAAAAACAAATCCGAGATATCCTTTACAATTATAATTTCTGTATCCAACATTTCCATATAAACATAATTTTCGATTTAGATATATGATATTACGATTTGTATAATATACTCTCATTGGACTTACATATTTTTTATATGATAATTTAGCTATATTCTCATTTCGAAAAAGTTTGCTTATTTTAAACCAGAAAATTTGCTTTTTTTTATTCTTTGGAACTATTTTCCCAAATTCTTGATCTAAAACCCATTCATTTAGTTGGAGAATTTTATAACCAGTAATAGTTAATCTTTTACAAAAATCATTGTCAACTAAGTCGATAAACATCCATTCATCGTATTTACCACACATTTCCCATGCTTCAATTGATGTGCATGAAGCAGAAGTGATACAAAAATCTACAAATTCATGATTTTTATTTTTCTTTATATCAGAAAAAATTCTGCGTTTATCTACAACTTGAGGACAAACAATACCAATTTTTTCATATGTTTTAATTGCTGATACAAAACCATCAATCAATCCATCTGGAATTAACGAGTCTTGATCCATTGAAACAACCCAACTATAGCCATCATTCTTTGCATATTCCATTATAGTATTCAGCGCGAAAGCAATCCCCATATTCTCTTTCTTAGTTATATAATGTATTTTATTAAAATTTATAGAAAGACTAATATCATCCCCATTATTGAATATGTATACCTTGTCAAACTGTTGTTCTAATTTATTTAATAAAATTTTCAGTCTATCTATATTTTCAGGATTAAAGAGTACTACACCAGCAGCAATCTTTAATTTTCTCATATACATAACACTTCCTTTGCTAAATAATCTACTTATTACAATACTATTTCAGTTTTATTACTAATTTTATCACTTATTACTGATGTAACATATTCAATCACCTTTTTATCGATTTTTTCATTAAATTTACGTGCAAATAAATATTTATTAAATTGTTCATCTAAAGCAACAATATCTGTACATCTAAATGTATATGGATTTCCTTTGCTCCCTCTTTGCCAATCAATGTATCGTAAGTTTGAAAAATCTCCCGTAGATGATGTATATATTTTATCTAAAAAGCCGCAATTGTAAGCTATTGTCTGAATAAACAATTCATCGGCACAATTTGTATATTTAAATGTATTCTCTATTTTTTCACAATTTATCAATATCGTTTTTACGAGCTCATCTGTAATGCTAGCCCACTGAGAACCATATTTTATTTGCCAATCATTATTTTTTACTCTATTTACTCTAAATACTATTTGTAATACTAACAATGTCCGTTCAAAAAAAGTAAAAATTTCATTTTTCCATTTTTGTTTATATCTTCGGCGATAGTTTTGAAGAAAATGATAGTACCTTGTTCTTCTATTTATCTCAGGATTAGTTGATAGTGCTTTTTCATCAAAATGAATATATTCTTTTTTCTCCTCTCTCTCGAAGAAATTATCAAAAGTTTTATTATCTACGAGAGGTAAATCCATCCCAGACAGCAGGTGATAATAATCATAATTTTTCTCATTTGCTTTTCGAAATAATAATAGTTCCACTTGCACAATCGAAAACCCTCCCCAATAAACATCATATTCTTGAAAGAAATATACATTTGAATAGTC
Source organism: Enterococcus cecorum (assembly GCF_023221775.1). GTDB lineage: Bacteria > Bacillota > Bacilli > Lactobacillales > Enterococcaceae > Enterococcus_E > Enterococcus_E cecorum_A. The sequence continues at coordinate 13,671 of NZ_JAKUDS010000042.1, forward strand.
TGTAATATTATTGAAAAAATCCTCATTAAAATCTTTACTTTTCTTATCAATATGAACATAAATATCATGATTTTTATAATCTAATAGCTGAATTAAATTTTTTAACTGCCACCAATTATCATGTGCAATAATTAAAAAAGCATGTTTCATTAAGCATCTAACCTCTTTACATCATCTTCTTAACTATGTCTGATAAACTATTACAAAAACAACTATTGTTGCTAATAAATTGAATTGCACTATTTTCTTGAATAGATGAATATTCAGATATCTTTTTTTCCAATTCTGATATATTCTCTACAACAATAATATTATGAAGTCTTTTTTCAATGGTTAAAGAAAAATCTACTTGGTGATTATTTACATGTTCATCAAACCTTTGTTGTCTCGGCACCACGATTGGGATTTTTCCAAATTGTACAGGCAAAATAAATGACGAAGGTCCACCATGAGTTATTACTATTCTAGAATTTTTGACATTATCAATCATATCAGCATACGATAGAAATTTTTTGTACCTACAATATTTGGGAATATATGTTGAAAAACCAGTTTGAATAAATACTTCTTCACAAATAATTTTTTTTTGTTTCAAATAATCTATCTCTTTAATCAGTCTATTAAATTGCTGTTCATGTGTTCCAACTGTAACGAAAATCATATTTACTCCTTAAAATATACTTCCTAAATTTATCGCTTTTGGATAAACTTTTTTCATTTCTTCCCATTGAACAATAAATTTATCTGTTACCGGATAGACCAACTTACCAGTTAAAGTTGGAGCATCTATCCTATCAAATACTTCTATATAAATTGTTTTTGCTCCAAATAACTTTCCTAAATAAAAAAAAGGTACTGCCACTGCTGCTCCAGAAGAGATAATTAAATCTGGCTTCTCTTTAAAAAAAATTTTTACAGCTAATAATGTATTACGAATTAAATTTTTTACATTTCGATTCGTTGGATAGTAACATTTGTACATTTTTTCATTATTAAGCAAACTTCTTGCATCTTCTTTATCGAATGTAACCCAAAATCTATCTTTATCCTTCCAAAAAGGTTCCAACATATATAAATGTGTTAAATGTCCACCAGAAGAACCAACTAAACATACTTTCATAGATTTAAATTCTCCTCCAATCACTAAAATGCGCCATTTGGGTGAATAACAGCTAATATAGTTTTTAACAATATTTTCAAATCATCTTTGAAACTAATATTATTTATATATTCGATATCCAAACGCACCATTACATCAAAATCGGCATTATTTCTTACAGTCACTTGCCATAATCCAGTAATACCTGGTTTAACTAATAATCTTGCTTTATCTTTTTCAGAATATTGTACTACTTCTCGCATCAATGGAGGACGAGGACCAACAAGACTCATGTCTCCAATTAGTACATTAAAAAACTGCGGCAACTCATCAATGCTTGTCTTACGAATAAATTTTCCTACTCGAGTGACGCGAGGATCATTTTTCATCTTAAACATGGCACCCTTGACTTCATTTTTATGTAATAAGTTCTTAAGTTGTTCTTCGGCATCTTCTTGCATCGAACGGAATTTAATCATCTTAAATAGTTTTCCATCTTTTCCGACACGTTCTTGGACGAAAAAGACTTTTGCTTTCAAACTTTTCGCTTCTAATTTAATTGCAATGCCGACAACAAAAATAAAGGGTATCGTTAGAACAACACCCACAATTGAACCAATAATATCAATTAAGCGTTTTGCTACCAGATATCCTTTTTTATGTAATAAGTACTCTTTTAGTGGTTGAACCTCTGAACTATCAATTGTAATAGGTTCAATAGATTCACTATATTCCATTCTGCTATCCCCCATATCTTTACACACTATTCATTCGCTCCAATAAAGTTTTATGTATATCAAAAAGATATATATGTTGTCAATAGTTTAACATACAGACCATACCAATAGATTACCATTTACATATTGGCATATCAAGATTTTGTTTACATAGATTTTCAGAAAATAACCGAAAATTTATTTTTCTCTTAATTATAAACGGCACAGTTAAGCGTTTAGATTTCATTAAAGATAATATTACATTTTCATTACAACATTTTTACTACTTGACAAATTTTCATAAAGAAAGTTTCCTAAAATATTATATAAGAATACACCCGAAATTTTTAGGGTGAAAATTATTCATCACCCTGTCACTATTTTTCTCATTAATCCGCAAAAAGAGTCTCTACTATTTTATATAGTAAAGACTCCTAGCATTTTATCTCGCAAATATTTGTACGGCATATAATCCTGGTCCCATTGTTGCAACATCCGTATCTTCAACCGCCACCGCATAGAATAAAGCATTTGGTTCCATCATCATCTTTAAATAGCTTGGACCATTCGCTAAGCCATCATAAAAACTTTGTGCCGTTTGAGTATTGGTTTTCGTAAATTGACGCATTGAAATAGCTTCATCGATAAACTCATAAGAAAGGCCTAAATCCTCAAAGATACTTCTTGCTTCACGATCATCTAAACGTAAATGATTTTTTAAGTGTTCTTCATCTGATTGAGTCGCTTCTACTGCACGAGCCTTTGCCGCTTCATAGACTTCCTCACTCCACTCTAAAGGCATCAAGCCTCGTTTTTCACGTTCCTCATTGATGATTTTAAAGATGCCTTGTTCGATGGCTGAAGGATTTTTGAGATTGTCATCAGATTGTGGTTCATCCGTTGTTTCAGGCAATACCCCATACCAACCAATTTCTTCATCTTGCCAACCAACTTTAATTAAGTTTGCGCGTTCATTGATATTCGTTGTGTAATGATGGGTACCGACTTTTGCATTTGGATTATACAAACGATAAAGCGGAATCGTTTCATCAACATCTGAATACCAACCAATTTCTTCGTCCTTCCAACCTTTTTGAATTAGATTTTGGCTTTCTTGGTAACTCATGGTATAGTGATGATCCCCTGAATTTGGATTATACAGACGATAAACAGGATTACCAGTAAGTGGTGCATACCAAGCAATTCCTTCATCTTTCCAGCCAACCTCTACTAAGTGATTCTTTTCACTCGTATAGCCAGTGTAGAAATGCTCTCCACTATTTGGATTATATAAGCGATACATCTGCATAGTATCATCTGCTTGGACATTCATCGCTTGAAAGGCAAATAAACCAAGACCAAGCACAAAGGTACTAATTAATTTTTTCAATTTTCATCCACTCCTTTAAAATAAAGATAGTGCTCGCTTCAAAATAATCAGATAGTAGAAAAAAACAAGCATGTTATGCATTCATTTTAGCATAAAATTCAATAAATGCATGAGAAAAAAAACTAAACATTTCACTCGAGCACAACTCCCTTCTCTTTTTACATAGAAAAGCGCTTTAAAAACTGATATAATTTTATTTAACAAGAATGGAAATGTGAATATAGGGAGTGCGAAGATATGGCAAGGCGTTATGCTAGAAAAAGTGGGGGCGGCTCGTGGATTGGGGCGCTGTTGGTGATTGGAGTCATCATTTACATCATTAAGATTCTGTTACCGATTTTGGTCGTTATTGGGATTGTCGCAGCAGCTTACGGCATTTTTTACTATGGTAAGCATGAAGCGAAGGCCGGAGTCGTGGGGTCGAGTTTGGCACTGATACTCTGTTTGGGACTGGGTGGCTATCTGATTCAAGGCCATCAGGTAAAAGGAAATGAACGTAAGGCCGAGATAGAAGAAGTTGCCAGTTTTAGTCAAAATGAGGAGCAAGACGAGGAAAGTCCCCCTTTAGAATCTACAAGTACAAGCAATCAAAGCACAACGACAGATACGACTAGCGAGAGCACTTCGATGAGTAGTCAAGCAACTACTGCAAGTACAAGCACCACGCAACAAGCAGCGATGAATCCGGCAAGTTTTCTGATTCATAAGCCTGCGAATCAAAAAATTGCAGTTACTGTTAGCAAATTTGTCGATGGCGATACCACTTATTTCATGGTTGGCTCGCAGATGATTAAAGTGCGCTATTTGTTAATCGATACCCCAGAACTTTCGGGAAACCAACCTTATGCGGCTCAAGCAAGAGATCGTTTGACGCAGATTTTATCCCAAGCACAAACCATCGAACTTGCTTATGATATCGGTCAAAAGCAAGATCATTATGGTCGAGAATTGATGTACGTCTTTGCGGATGGTTTGCTCGTTCAGGAAATGCTAGCCGGGGAAGGATTAGCCATGGTTCGCTACGTCACGCCACCGAATACCAAATATCTCGATCAAGTACAAGCGGCTCAAAATCGTGCTAAGGCTGCCCACTTAAATATTTGGAGTACAGAAGGCTTTGCGGATGAAAATGGCTATCATACCGCCCCACCTGCTCAAGCCGCTACTCCGACAGCCCCTGCAACCACCAATGCCAACGGAGAGACGCAATATGTCGATGCCAACGGAAATGGGCTGATAAAAGGTTCATCTAGCGGGATTTATCATATTCCTGGATCAAGATACTATGACAAAACGACGCGGCCCGTGCGGATGTTTAAGACCATTTCCGAAGCCGAACAAGCCGGTTTCCGTGCACCAAAGAGATAAAATTTAAGCTGTAGCAAGTTTATAAGGTTTGCTACAGCTTGTTTTTGCTTGATGTAGTTTGCTTGGTTGTACTATCCTCTGCTAACAATCACCTCGACTTTTTCAAATAAGGAGGCTGTTAGCAACTGAGAACGATGCACGTCCTCTTTCTCGCCTCTTTTCTGAATCTTGGTTCTCGCAATTCGTTGTTGAATAAGACGACATTACTTACTCATTTTCTTCCACATCATCTATCATTTGTTGAATCTCTTCATCGGTAAGTTTGCCTTTATATGCATTTTTGACAAATTGAAAGATAAAACTAGGAGCAGCTTGATTCGCTTTAAATTCAATAATAATATTTCGTACTCCTTCTTGTCTTTCTTTTTTTATTCCTTTTTCTTCGCCGATTTTTTCTCCTTCTATTCTTCCCTCTTGTCTTCCTTCTCGTCTTCCCTTTTCCTCACCAATTAAGCGTTCGTCTAGCAGTCTTGCTTCATAGTCCATCAATTCTCGCCTCTTTTCTGAATCTTGGTTATAATAATCAATTTCCTTCTTTAATTTGCTTGCTAGGTGATTCGTTTGATTTGGCTTTTGGTTCATCACATCGATAATCCCCGCCAAATCATTTGATATTTCTCCTTTCGTACCCTTCGAATTGATAAATATATCATGCGAATGCGTATCGAAACACAAATCTCGGATACTGTCTTCATAGCGATGGAATTGATAGCGGCGTAAACCATAGCCGAACGGATCAAACGCACATAAGAAAATAACAAAGCTTTCCTTTAAATCGTGGTAGGTTTGTCCTTTCATTAAGGTTTCATTATCAATTTGTGATTGATAATAGCGT
>NZ_JAKUDS010000043.1 GCF_023221775.1 Enterococcus cecorum
ATTGTTCAGTTTTCAAAGGTCTACTGCGTTGCATTGACAACTTCTAAAGTTTAACACTTTATATTTTGTTTGTCAACAACTTTTTTCAAATAATTTTCTGAATGTTTTTCAATTCAGCGACTCAATCAATATATCATCTTGAAACTTTTTTGTCAACAAGTTTTTTTATATTTTTTTGAGTGATTTGAAAATTCTTTATTAACTTGAGAAAACCTTTATCAAATCAAGGCTCTATCTCAAAGACAAGTAATACTATACCAAGATTTCAGCTTTCGGTCAACAAGAAATTTAAAGTTTTTTTGTCATTTTTAAAACTTTTACAAAAACTGGTACATTCACAACTATATTTGTTTTATTATTCGCTTTTTAAGATATAAAAGGCTGATTCTGCAAAAGCCACTCCTCTTTCGTTCATCATTTCTATTGGTTTAGCCTAAAAAAGTAGGTTAACTTTCATCGTTTGGGCCAACCTACTTTCTATCATTAAGCTGTGATTGGTTGATAACGAGGACTTTCAACAACCTCCAACATAAATTGATAAGGATTTAAGGTATCAGAAACAACTAACTCAAAAATTTTCGGCGTGACACCGGAAACCAAGTAGACACCTGCTTCGTTTTGGGTAACTGGTTGCTGATTATTGCGACTAGCTACATTCCAAAAGACAACTTTGGGTAAGGTGTAACCAAATGAAGCAAATTTTTGTTTAGCTTGTTCGAAATTGGTCACTTCATGATTGTCCACACATGCATCAAACTCCATATCAGAAATAATTAATAATTTTGCTGACAAGGCTGTTTGTGGTAGCTCATACTCTACCGCTGTTTGTAAAATCAAATCAAAGACACCTTCTAGATTCGTATTAGCCACTTCATTAAAGGTCGCTAAATATTCCAACTGGTCCATAAATGTCTGCCCTTTTATTTCGATGAGTTGTGGTTTTCTCGAAAATTCGATGAAATGATTACGGAAAGCCCCTTGATTATGTTGGGCAAAATATAACCCTAAAGATAATGCCACGCTTGCTGGGATTGGTTTTTTATAGTTGAAATACATTGAACCTGAAGTATCGATCACCGCTAACGTATCCTCAGTGGTCTCATAATTTGGTAGTTGTTCCCAAATGGTGTTAAGTAGTTCTTTTTGTGCTACATCAATAGAGACTTCCGGAGCACCCACCCCATAATAATAGCGTGGGCCAAATAAATCCAATCCTTGCTGCACCACTTCATAAGGCATCACTTGACTCGTATTCATTTTTTTCTGTCCCGTTTTTACCTGGTCTAAATAAGCTTGATAGCGTAATTCATCGTTATGCAAAAATGCCTTACGATATTTAAACAGTGCACGTGACGGTTGTTTGGCGTAATCAAAGGTATAGTCTTGCTCGCGTAAATGATTTTCAATTAAATGTAAGGATTTTCTCATCGCGGATAAATTTTGACGATATTCTTTATCACTTAATTGGAAGAAACGGGCAATTTTTTTAGCATGTTTGATTGTTTGCGCATTCGAAGCATTAATCGAAGGTAGCCATTTAGCTAATAACGAGAGAGCTTCTTCATTGGCTAAACGTTGTTGGTCTGCTTGAAATTGTTCAAATAAATAAGTGAGGGCTGCTTCTTCACACGGCGTATCCAAACAAGACAATAAGTCATCAAAACGACCATATTCAGCGATTAACGATAAATTTTTCTTCACAGAGTCCGGATGCGTAAAGGCTAGTTTATGAAGGATTGTGCGAAAGATCCGGCGTTCTCCAAGCCCTTCACGAATATCACGAGCAAAGAAGAGAATTTTCATTGCGATATCAGCATTTTCGGCATAGGCACGAATAAAACGGGAGGTAATCTCTGTCTCATCTTCATGACGTAATGCCCCAATAGTTGCAAATAAGTCCAAACAGTCACTCATTGTAGATTGATAGGTTATCGCTCCATTTTCGGTTGTTGTGTAGCTGTTGGCTTGTTTTAATTCTGCTAACATCTGCTCGTCCCCCATTCTTTTATAAGGTAAGCACAAGGCACCCATCATCTCTTTTCCATTTTTCATACTTGATTGTTAATCATTGCTGTATGTGCCTTTATTCAAGGTGCGACATTCTTCGTGACAGGAAGTAGCCAAATTAAGTAATTTTGCTGTATGCACCTTTGTTTTGCTTACAAGATGATTCTAGCCTAATGAATGGGCGTTATCACGGAAAAAAAGTTGCGAACTTAACGTAAATCAAACCTTTTTTGTTGGGATAGACGCGTAATTATTTGCTGGCGAAAATCTTCCGGGGCCACTACTTCAACAAATGGACCAAATGAAAGTACACGAATCAAAAGCTCCGTCTTATCTTTTGGCGAATAATACAAATCCATAGAATAGGTTTGGTCATCTAGCCGCGTCACTTGCTTTTCAAAATGAGCAAAGTGTAGCAACACCCGATTCAGTGCATTTCGCTCATCAGTAATTTTAATCGTCACGAGAGACTTTTTAGCCTTAAGTTTTTGAATTGTCAGCTCGCCATCAAACACCTCACAAGTTAGCAAGCGGCCAACATTTAAATAAAAGCCCTGTTTTTCCGTCCGACAATAGACCCGAAACTTATCTTCTTTTTCGGAGTACTCTAAAAATTGCGGCACAAAAACTCGGCGAATGACCTTGCCATAACTATTATGCAGCTTGACTTTTAAAGGGTGACGAAGCGTAATAGCAGATAAAATTAAGCGAAAGTGTGCGATATATTCAGGATTGGTATAATCATCGCCGTCTTGATAGCAATCAAAATAATCTAGCGCCTCTTGAGAAAATAGCGGTTCAACTCCAGACAAATCAAGAGAAGTAAGCGCATCTGTAAAGAATAAGCGAATGCGTGGATCTTGCAAAATCGCTTTTAACCAACTTTTCTGTAAGTTTGTCAATGGTGTTTGTGGTACCTTATCCATCAACGCGCGACCATCTGGCAAAAGAAAAGGCCAAGTCTGATCTTTTAAAGCTTGTTCAATCGTTAAGCCACTTTCTAAAAAAGCGTGTTGGCGAATGATTTGTTGGATTTGACTTGTTGTAATCGGCTTTTTGCAGGCTTGCTTTAAAATAGCCGCTAGCGTTTGATAGTAAACGCCATAAATTTCATTGAAAAACATCGTCTCACTCCACTCCATATAATTGATACATCTGCTTTAAATCTTGTTGGAAACGCTGAGCTACCTCTGGATTAGAAAACGAAATCGCCGTAATCCGACAAATAAAGGTCCGAATCCATGGCAATAATTCTGCACTATCATAGACCTCTGCACTAAATCTAGCCGTACAACTATCGAGCAACTCCACCGTACCTAGCCGTTTTTCTCGCAATAGTCGCTGATAAATATGTGCTTCATACTTTTCAAAATGAATGGTAAAGGTGACCGTTTCAGTAGCAGTTTGTCTTAATTTGCCGAAGCTCACTCCCCAGATTTTCTTCTTTGCTTGTTGGAAAAATGCCAAATACTCCTCAAACTTCGGACACTCTTCTTTTAAGCTCACTGATTCGACTAAATCCAAGCGCAAAGAAATCAAATGCTCATATTTCTTGCTATAGGCCATCAGATATTGGCGACCATTTTGCACACTAACTAAGATTTTTAAAGGGATAATCGCCTCGGTATGCTCGCGAGATACTCTTTGAATTTCTACTTCACATTGCTGACTAATTGCTTGCAAAAATTGATACAAAATCTCACTATCTAGCGCGCTAGTCAAATAATGATGTTTGAAGCGAAACGGACTTTGATGCAAAGGAAGCTTATCCAAAATTGTCGAGCCAATCACCCCACAAGGCGCTACTTCCGCAAAAAAATCCAAAAATTCCGTCTGGGGCAAGCTGTCAATTGGGGATAAAGTATAATACATCTTACGTCCTTGCTTTTGTTGAAGAACTAGCCCTTCAGTGACATATTCTTTTAACTTCTTACGGATAGTGGATTCATCAAAAAGCCGCGTATTGGGAAACTGCTGCAAAATTTCATCCAGTTCGTTCATTATTTCTGATAAATTTAACCTTGACTGCTGACTCAAGATGACCATCAGATAAAAGTGCAAGGTAATATCACCTGGCGTAAAACTCTTAGCTTTCCATGCTTTATAAAAAGGATTATGGACAATTTGGCGACTATCGATACTTAAAAACACCTGCTTGCCTTCTTTATCTTGATGAAACTGCATATACTCATCCAGCCAGCTAGCTACTCTTCTGCGTTCATCATCATAAGAACGACTACTTTTTTGTGTAAACTCCTCACGACTCTTAAAACCATACACATAAAAATCGCGCATATAACTACGAATTTTACTGAAATTTTTAATCAATTCACTATAAGCCATCCGCCAATCCTCCTTTCCTGTCCTCTTTATTTTACCACAAAGCTAGATTTTACAACCCGCTTCACACCCTTTATACACGGCGTTCAGCAGCTAGACATTGTGAAATTCGCCCTCCCGCTTGAGAAAATCTCCTTTCATCCGATTTTCTCAGCGTGAGGTAAACACACGAATTTCTTCATGTCTGACCGACCCACCTCACATCCTTTATTCAAAAACGCCTAGAGGTATCAGGGTTTGAATCCTGTACTTCTAGGCGTTGTTTGTATATTATGCTTATTTTTCGACGTTTTTAAGGGTTGGGAATAGTAAGACGTCACGGATTGATTGAGAATCAGTTAGCAACATCACTAGACGGTCAATACCGATTCCTAGGCCTCCGGTTGGTGGAAGACCATGTTCAAGTGCTTCTAGGAAATCTTCATCCACACCATGTGCTTCATCATTACCAGCTGCGCGTTCACGTTCTTGCGCTTCGAAACGTTCTCTTTGGTCGATTGGGTCATTCAATTCCGTAAAGGCATTGGCAAACTCTTTACCCACGATGAACAATTCAAAACGATCTGTAAAACGAGGATCTTCAGGGTTTTTCTTCGCAAGTGGAGAAACAGCCACTGGATGACCATAAACAAAAGTAGGTTGTCGTAAAGTATCTTCTACAAATGTTTCAAAGAATTCATTGATAATATGGCCTACTTCCATCGCATCGGTAATTTCTACATTGTGTTCTTTGGCTAATTGACGTGCTTGTTCAATCGTCATTTCTTGCCAGAAGTCGACACCTGTTTTTTCTTTCACGGCATCTACCATGTGTAAACGTCTAAATGGTGAAGTCAAATCAATCGCTTCTCCATCGTAACTAATTTCAGTCGTACCTAACACTTTTTGAGCAGCATTGCGGATAATGCCCTCTGTTAAATCCATCACATCTTTATAATCAGTGTAAGCAGTATAAGCTTCTAACATGGTAAATTCAGGATTATGAGTCGTATCAATCCCTTCATTACGGAACACGCGAGAAATCTCGTATACTTTTTCCATACCACCGACAATCAAACGTTTTAAGTGTAACTCTAAAGCGATACGTAGGTAAAGGTCCGTATCTAAAGCGTTATGGTGTGTAATAAATGGACGAGCCGCTGCACCACCTGCTTGATTGTGTAAGACTGGTGTTTCAACTTCGATATAGCCTTGAGAATCTAAGTAACGACGGATTTCACTGATGATTTGGCTACGTTTCATAAAGCGGTTGAAACTTTCGCGGTTACTAATCAAATCTAAGTAACGTTGACGATATCTTTGTTCGACATTGGTTAGTCCGTGATATTTATCAGGTAATGGACGCAATGCTTTAGATAGAATTTCAAAAGTTTCTGCCTTGATGGACACTTCACCGGTATTGGTCTTCATAATTTGACCAGTCACACCATAAAAGTCCCCTAAGTCAGCTTGTTTGAATAATTCATATGCTTCTTCGCCGACTTCATCTTTTCTCACGTAGATTTGGATTTGGCCTTCGCGATCTAGTAAATGCGCAAAACCAGCTTTTCCTTTCCCACGTTTGGTCATCATACGACCGGCAACGCTAGCTTTTAAGTTTAAGTCGTGTAATTCTTCTTTTGTTTTGTCATCATAAGCTTCGTGTAATTCTTTTGAGTTATGGGTACGCTCAAAACGTTTACCGAATGGATCAATGCCTTGTTCGATTAGTCGTTCCATTTTTTCACGACGAACCAACATTTGGTCATTCAACTCTTCTTGTCTTTCAATTTCAGTCAAGATATTTTCCTCCGTTTCAAAATTTGCACTCATTCATAATATTGCCAATGAAAGACGAAAAAATCAAGCGAAATTTAGGAATTGCTTGATTTTTTTCATCTATCTATTATCGTACAACAGGATTTTCCTCGGTTTTTTTCAAGAAGTCATCCAATAATTGAATCATTGTCGCTTTATCTTCCGTTTGGTTAATCGCCGCTTTGACTTTAGCCGCCCGTGGGATGCCTTTGAGATAGTAAGCTGCGTGTTGACGGAATTCACGAGAAGCGACTTTTTCCCCTTTTAAGTTAATCAATCGTTCAAAATGGACTTTTGCAATATCGATTTTCTCACGTGGGGTTGGTTCTGGTAATAATTCACCCGTTTCTAAATAATGGACCGTGCGTTTAATCATCCATGGATTACCTAAAGCAGCCCGACCGATCATAACCGCATCGCAACCGACTTCCTCTAACATTTTCTTTGCATCTTCTGGCGTACGTACATCACCATTGCCCATAAATGGAATGTCAATATTTTCTTTGACTTGACGCAAGATTTCCCAGTTTGCATGACCTTCATACATTTGCACGCGTGTTCGACCATGCATTGCTAAAGCCGCTGCACCCCCTGCTTGAGCCGCTTTGGCATTTTCCACAGCGAATAAATGGGCTTCATCCCAGCCGGTACGCATCTTCACAGTTACGGGTAATTTCACCGCAGAAGATACCGCATCGACCATTTCATAGACTTTATCTGGATCTAATAACCATTTAGCACCGGCTTCAGCTTTGATCACTTTATTTACCGGACAACCCATGTTAATGTCAATAATGGCTGCTTTGGTATTCGCTTCAACAAACTGAGCCGCTTCCACCAAGCTATCTTTATTGCCACCAAAGATTTGCACACTTAATGGATATTCACGCTCATCGATGTAAAGCATATCTAGCGTCTTTTTATTGCGGAAATGAATGCCTTGGTCACTAATCATTTCACACACGACCAGACCGGCCCCTGCTTCTTTGACTGTCACCCGAAATGCCGCATTCGAAATCCCTGCCATTGGCGCTACTACGACTCGGTTTTTAATTTCAATATCGCCTATTTTCCAAGTATTTGTCATTTGTTTTCCTCAATTTCTGTGATTAATCCTTGTAAGTCTTGCTCAGAGAAGTGATATTTATTCCCACAAAATGAGCAAACTGTTTCTGCGCCATGATCTTCATCTATCATTTCTTGTAATTCTTTGGTCCCTAAAGTAATCAGTGCTGTGGCGAATTTGTCTTTGTTACAATCGCACTTAAAGCAAACTGGTTGAGTTTCAAGATAGAAAATGGTCGTGTCATCCAAAATGGTTTCTAAAATTTGTTCTGGCGTCATCCCACTATCTAAAAGACTAGATACACGTGGCAGACTGGCTAATTTTTGCTCTAAGCGTGAAATCAACTCTTCGCTTGCACCCGGCATGATTTGTAGCATGAATCCACCAGCTGTTTGAATCGTGTCATCTGGATTTACCAAGACACTTAAACCAACTGCTGAAGGGATTTGTTCAGAAGAGGCTAGATAATAGGTGAAATCTTTCCCTAGCTCACCAGATACAATAGGTGTTTGACCGGTAAATGGTTCTTTCAAGCCTAAATCTTTAATCACGACAAATGACCCTTGCGTACCCACCGCACCTCTGACATCAATCTTTCCTTGCGCATTTAATGGTAGGGCAACTTTAGGGTTTTGGATATATCCTTTAACTTCTCCTTTGGCATTTCCATCGACAATGATTGCCCCTGCTGGACCGTCGCCTAAGATTTTTACGGTTAATTTATCTTCCCCTTTTAAAGTCGATCCTAAAAGCAAGGTTCCCACTAAGGCACGACCTAAAGCAGCCGATGCCGTATGCCAAGTTTCATGTCTTTTTTGCGCCTCTGCTACGGTATCTGTGGCATTCACCGCATAGGCACGTACCACACCATCATAGGCCAGCGCTTTTACTAAATAATCAGCCATTTTTCTCCTCCTTTGGCTCTTTTCACTTTTTCCTCGATACCTAAAGATAATACCGAATTCAAGGGAAAAATTCAAATTTAAAGTTTAATTGCAAAAAAGAGAACAGCGCTGGGGCTATTCTCTAAAAACTGATTTATAGACTTAGAAGATGCTTATACAAACTAAGCCAAATCCGTTATTATACTACAATGAATAGATATCAGTCATTTGGCATTTGAATATTCTTGCCACCGCTTAAGATAAAATCTCGAAGCAAATTATCGACTTTAATACCAACTTTACTATTTTTTAATGTAGTATTTCCGATTTTTTCAAAATATTCTTTTGCCTTTTTCTTATCCACAGTTTTTTTCAACTCATCAAATTTTCCAAAATCATTCAAGTTCTTTTCTGTTAAGTTATCATTCATAAGTTCGTCAAGTAGCTCTGCATTTAGACCTAAAACTGCAACTAAATTTTGTCTTTGTTTAGCATTTTCACCATAAATATATTCATTTACATAGTCCCTCAAAGTAAAACCATCCTCAAGAAGGATATCACCACTTTGTATTCTATGTAAAATTATGTTAGCAGCCTCTTGTTCTTTTTGAGATAATGTAGCGAAGGATGATTGAATTTGAGTCACTAACTCCTGAGTTTCTTCTTGACTTGCTCCCTCAATTAATAGTTGCTTACAATACTTTTTGAACAGCTCATTCATATGGTCGGCGTCAATTTGCCCCATATCCATTTCAACAATATATCCTTTCAAATCATATGTTGAGTTTTCACCTTTTCCACCGGATCCTGGAGGGTTATCTTTGCTTAATTCTTGATACCTTAATACCAAAATATCATACGTTGTCTTATTTATTAAAACTTCTACATCTTCATTTTTTGTTTCGCCATAATAAAGACTAGAGCCCCAATGAAACCCTTGAACCGTCGCTGCTTCTAAATAACGATTGAATTCATTAAAATATCTAACAAACTTTCTTACCTTAATCTTTTCATCAGGTAATTTTTCAAAATGTTGAATCCCGGCCTCAAGAAATAATTTAGAAATATCTTGATAGATTTCGTTCATTTTTCTTAAATTTTCCGGTAAACGTTGAACAAATAATCCGAATGGTTTATCACCTGAATATAATTTAACTGCTTCTTCAATAAGTCTATTCATCGTATGCGGTTTACGATAATATTTGATAGTCCCAAAAGGTTTCGATTCATCAAATAAGCGATTGGTCCGAGAAAAAGCTTGAATGATATTTGCGTATTCCAACACTTTATCCAGATACAATGTATTTATCCACTTTGAATCAAAACCTGTTAACATTTGGTCCACAACAATCAACAAATCTAATTGCTTTTCGGGAGTAATCTCTATTCTTTGATATGGCTTTTTATGTGCCAATCGATTAGCGATGTCTTTTTTCATTTTTGGAAATGTTGCAAGCGTAAATTGTTGTTCATATCTCTTATTATAGTCCTCAATAATCTCTACAAGTCCATCTTCTTTATATTCTGATTGGCCATTATTATCTATATTAGGGTCAAACAAAGCCGTGATTTTCAAATCGGGTATCATTTGCTTGATAAGTCTATAATAATTGATAGCTTCTGATATACTGCTAGTAGCAAAGATTGCATGAAACTTACCTAACCTACTCAATCGATGCCAATTCTCTTTAATATCTTCAACTACTTTCCGAGTATGCTCTTCTGTCTGATATTGCGCAGCTGGGATATAGTCTTCAATGCCTTTGATATATCTGCCTGATGAATCTAAATATCCTGCCATCTTTTTTTGACTTGAATCTGTATACCGCGAATAAATTTTTTGCTTTTGTTTATCTGACATCGCTTCAAATTCACTATTTGCACCAGCTTTTCTTAAAGCAACTTGCTCTCTGACATCCCTATCTTTAAATGTAGCGACCATGTACGGATCAAACCCCAATACGTTTTTGTCTCGGATACCATCTGCAATACTATATCTATGCAATTCATCACCAAAGACAGTAGATGTGGTATTCATTTTCTTCTGATTCTCTTCTTGAATGGGTGTCCCTGTAAATCCAAAAAATACAGCATCAGGAAATGTCTGCTTAATATTAGCAAGCATATCCCCAAAGGTAGAACGGTGTGCCTCATCAATGATAAAAACGATTCTTTTACCACTTATGACCTTGATATCATTGGCGTTCCACTCGTTATCTCCCTTAATTCTACTCATTTTTTGAATAGAAGTAACAATCAACGTATCTGCAGGGTCATTACTTTTTAATTTATGGATGAGCTCAAATGTATTCTCTGTTTCTTGCACATCTTCATTTTCATCCGCAAAGCCACGGTATTCTTTTAGTGATTGCGTACCCAATTCTATTCTATCCATTAAAAAGATAACTTTATCTGCTTTTTTTGAACTAGCTATTAACTGCGCAGACTTAAAGCTGGTCATTGTTTTTCCAGAACCGGTCGTATGCCATATATATCCACCTAACTGATTGTTTGCTCCCCACTTTATTTCTGCCACTTTATCCGAAATTTTACTAGCTGCATAATATTGATAACTACGCATAACTTTTAGTACACCATCCGAATTATCAGCAACCGTATAAAAACCAATTAATTGATGAGCCATTGGTATCGAAAGTAAAGTCGAAGCAATTTTATGCCACTCATTAATCGACTCATTATTAAAATCTGCCCAATGGAAATAGTAGGCAGGATTGAACTTCCCGTCTGGCCCTGGATTTGCAAAATAGACTGTCTCATTTGGCTCCATCGCCACAAAAATTTGAATCAACGAAAACAAGCCAGTGAATACCCCCTCACGAGCATATTTTTCTATTTGATTGTATGCTTGACTTACGGGTACACCACTTCGTTTCAACTCAATGTGAATTACAGGCATTCCATTGATTAACAGCATTAAATCACCACGTCGGTCATTTAATATTTTTGATTTTGTAGAAAATCTAGGTTGCTGAACAATTTGGTAGCGACTCTGACCAGCAGCAATTTCATGTCTATCATATATCTTCAGACTTACTGTTTTGCCAAAATGCTCCTTATCATCTGGATTATCTCTAATTATAGAGACAGTTTTCCCATTAATAAAACTATTCAGTTTGACCGGAGTGTTTAATTCATTGATCTGTTCCAATATTTGTTGCATTTCTCCGTCAGTCAATGGATAATCATTCAGTCTGTCTCTGTCTCGATTATTTTCAAATAGTATTTTGGCCCAGTTAATGATTAAATCCTTTTCTGAGTAATGTTTTAGAACTTCTTTCTCCCAACCTTTCTTGGTTAAAATTTCTATCAATGCTTTTTCAAAATCAGCTTCTTTTGTAAATACCATTTTATAAACTCCCTATAGAAAAATGCTTAATGTTACTTTTTTGCTCTCCAATAAATAAAATGGGCGTATAGGTACATCAGCCTATCTCATACAAACATCTTTTCTAAGCAAAACGTTTTTATATTATTCAACTTCTCTAACTTACGCTGATGAAGGGTAATGAGTTTATCAAGTGTTTCAAAGAAATGACCAATACGTTGCTGCTCAACGTAACTCGGAATACAGATTGACATCTTCCTCATCTGTTTTCCAGAAACTTCGACAAAGGTAGAGCCCGCCCCCACTCTTTCTCCATATTTTTTTAATTCAGCGGTTTTTGAAAAAATAAAATAGCTATTCAATATTCCTTGGTGTGGAATAATTGATTGAAACCCCTGATTTGTACATCCTTCTTTTGATAGTATTGCCGTATTTCCGATTCCAGCACGTGATGTAAATAATACTGTTCCAATTGGTAATAACTTTGCAGAACTCTTTTGCAGTCCTAATTCAGTAATCTTTTTGATGCTATCGGAAATATAAATATTGTTTCCAATTTCTACCGGAGAATACCAATCTATGTTTCCATTCCAATAATTGGGGTTAGATGTATCAGGTGTTCCTCCACCAATAATATCTGCTACTTCCCCTAACTTTCGCTGTTCCCAAGTATCAGTAAAACCTTTAAAGCGAATTTCTGGCATATCTGTATTTTTTTCAACAAACATTTTCTCTAACATAGATTTTTTAATATTTATTAATTTATCTAACTTTCGCTGATGAAGGGCGATAAGGGTATCAAGGTTACCAACAAAATCTGAAATACACTGTTGTTCTTCTATAGAAGGTGTTGGTACTTTTAACCTGTAATAGTCTTTTAAATTATAGTTATTTCTACCATCCCCTGTCGAAACAGATAAAGCCCACTTCTTATGTTGTTCGGTATTTAGAAAGGTGCATAAATATTGAGAGGAAATCACTTCTTTTTTAGGGCGAGTTACAATAGTTGCAAATCCGATCGAATTAGACTCTCTTTCAGTTATTACGGCTGATGTTCCAATATCACCAGTATGAACCGTTATAACATCCCCAATTTGATGCATACGAGACTTATTCTTTTCAGAAAATGATTCATCTAAAAATATTGGATTTTCTCCAAATTCAAATTTCCCTTCTTTAATATCCGAATTTCTTATTAAAAGAGTTCCTTTATTTACATAATGTTCGGTCATTGTTGTAACTAATCCGATGTATATTTTCCCTAATTCAGTAATCTTCCGCTGTTCCCAATCATTACTAAAGCCACTAAACCTAATTTGAGGCGCATGCATTTTATCATCCATCATCATATTCCCCCAAGCAATTTTTTGAATTCCATCAATCCAAGCATATCGTACTCATTTGCTTCAAGTTCATCAATCATACTTACTAATTCATTTTCGGTTTGTTTTATTTGAGACTCAATTTCAGAAAGAGTGGTTTCGTACTTTTTAACTATATGATTAATTTTACTTTCTAGGTCAACAATAATTCTTTCAGGTATCTTCATTAGGTCTTCGGTGATTGGAGCTATCCATTTTACACTTAATAAATCTACAACTTGCTCATCCGATAAACTTTCAATTGTTTCTTTAGTTCTTTGATGTAACAATTCTTCTTTTTCTTTAATTTCTTTTTTAATAATCTTTTCTTCATTGGACAGTTCAACAGCCAAGGATACAATGCCCTCGAAGGAATCTTCGGCAAATTTGAACATAGCTTTTAATTTAGCAATTTCAGTATTTACGCTTGAAGCAGCTACTGTCCCATCTTTTTTTATTTTCATGTTTTCCCATTTTATTTCTGGATGAGCAGCCATTAATTCTTTCTTTTCATTTGTCGATAATTTTGAATAATACGATAATACTTCTATTTCAGGTGAAGAAATATTTTCAGTTACATCTTTATAAACATTTTTTAGTTCCTTAGAGTCAAATCCTGAGTTATCATCATTTAACACTGATTGATTATCCTCTGTCAAACTAGAAATGAGCTCTTCAAATTTATCATTAATTTCATTCAATCTATTTTTCTTAGACATTAACTCTTGTAAATCTGGATGTAATAAATGTTGTTGCACTAATTCGAAAGGCAAAATGCGTCCCTTCCATCCCTCTTGGACCTCTTGCTCTTTATTATTTTTCTTTTTAATAACCATATTTGGTTCTACTACCTTAGTTGTAGCAAAACCTTCAGTATTTATCATCTCTAAATCATTTGAAATTCCTATCCAGTTATCATCGAGTAATTGGTATGCTACATATTTATCGATTATTGAATAACCTTCTAATTCTTTAAACAATTGATTAGCTAAAATCTCTTCAGTTTTTGGAACATTTACTTGTTTGATATTTTTCAGCAATTTTGATTCTAAAAAAAGACCGTAATCTTCTACATTATTTGTTAATTTCGAAATAAAATTATTTACATCTTCATTTGAATAGATTACTTGTTTGATATTTTCTTCCTTTAATTGACAATACTCAGCTGAAGTATTCACAAACAATTTATCTCGAAGCGAAGGAAAAACATCCCAGTAAGTTTGAAGTTGGTCCAATTCAGCAATCGGTAGCCCACCGAACATAGAAGCATAAATGTCATGAACATCATTTGCCTCGAAAGAATCTACATATCGGGTTAAACTTAAATTGTAGTCATTCAATCTAATTTCATCTCGACTAACTACTCTTGCATACTTTTCAGCATCTCTTCTTTGAATTACAGTATCTACAATTTTTTTAATATCACATGCTCTTAATTTATTGTTTTTTCCTTCTTTAACAAACCCCTTAGAAGCATCAATCATCAAGATATCTGTGTTAGTTCTTTTTTGCTTTAAAACCATAATAATTGTAGGAATACTCGTCCCATAAAAAATGTTAGCCGGTAAACCAATGATGGCATCAATATTATTTTTTTCTACTAAATTTTTTCGAATTTCTGCTTCTTCTCCACGGAATAAAACACCATGAGGTAAAACAATAGACATAATTCCGCCAGGTTTAATATGATATAAATCATGAAGAAGAAATGCATAATCAGCTTTTCCTTTAGGTGCTAATCCATATCCAGAATATCTGGGATCATTCTCCTTATCTTCTGGTGACCAGTTTTGTGAATAAGGGGGATTGGAAACAACCGCATCTACGTATAATGCCTCATATGTAGAAATTGGGTCACTTTCTTCAAAGTAAGGCCAGTCCTCCTCTAAAGTATCCCCATTTCTCGTATTGATATTATTCGGCTTAACACCGCGCATCACTAAATTCATACGAGTTAAATTGTATGTATTTCGCTTTAACTCTTGTGCATAATACTTTATCTTATCTTGACTTTCGATATACTTAGATGCACTTTTACCTATGTTTATAAGCAATGACCCTGAACCACTTGTTGGGTCATAAATTTCAATTGTTTCTCTGTCCTTCAAATGATGAGCAACTATTTCTGACATCAATAAAGAAACTTCATGTGGTGTATAAAATTCTCCAGCCTTTTTCCCTGCGTTAGCTGCAAATTTTTCAATTAGGTATTCGTAAACGAAACCTAAAACATCATATCCTTGTTTGCCATCCATAGGTATATCTTTAATTAAATATATTAACTCACTAATTGCTTTAGAACGAGATGCATCAGTGTCTCCTAATTTGGTTAATCCCGTTTCCAGTGTTTCAAATATTCCTTCAAATACTTTTTTGTGAATTGGATTAATTTGTCTATTAAACGAGAAAAGTGCCTCTGTTACATCCTGAATACTAAAATCTCTACCTTTTTTAATCCAAGTAGAATATAGATACTTATAAGGAATAAAGTATCCTATATTTTTTTTGATGCTTTCTACTACTTCATCTTCTTCTTCATCTAGATATTGTAGATCTTCTTCCTCCCAATCCTCTTGTTTTAAATATTGTTCTTCTTTTTCAGAAAGAAATTTATAAAAAATGAATCCTAAAATATAGTCCTTATATTCATTTGCTTCAATTTTTGACCGCATCTTATTGGCGGATTCCCAAATTTTTGTAGCTAATTGTTGCTTATTCATTACAGTTCTCCTTACATTTCCAAATTTAATTATCCATATTGCCATCTTTTATGTAAATAATTATACCATGAAAGGATATGGATGTAATTTTATTTCTGAATATCTACTTACGCTGATGAAGGGTAATGAGTTTATCAAGCGTGTTAAAAAATTCCCAAATTTTCTCTTGTTCA